>NZ_CAJXKQ010000011.1 GCF_913055835.1 uncultured Marinobacter sp.
AAAACAACGTCTGAAATTCCCGATTTTCGCTGCATTGAAACAATATCGGCAAAAATCACCGGTTATTCAGACCTTCCTTAGGTGAGCACTGTAGATGATCTGCTAGCAGGTAGATTTTTTCGATAGTGATATTCACTTCTCCTCTCTCAATCTTCCCCAAATAACTTCGATCAATTCCCGTTTCATGAGCGAGTCGTTCCTGAGAAAACCCTTTCGATTTTCGAATCGCACGCAAATTCCGGCCAAACGCCTCACAAATCGGTGAGCCCATTTCTTGCCCTCACAAAAGACAAGACTATGGTTTCTTGAGGCATGGGAGACCACGGCATATACTACCCATTTTTCGGGGGTCGACCAGATCGACCTAGAGACCAATCGGACCGCCTTATGAAAAAATCGCAACCACTGAGCGTCGACAAGATCCTGATCGAACTCCTGAGACAGCAGCCAGATACTCCTTTTTCCAATACCAGCATTCGGGATATGTATCTTCTTCAAATACCCGAAGTTCAGCGGCCAAGCCGCAACCAAGTTCGCAAGCACATATACAGAGAACTTCTACGCCTTGAAAAGGCAAAAGTTATCGATCGCTACGAGGGATCGACTGGTCGCGGATGCAAGTTTATCTACCGTTCAAACAAACAAGACATTTCCCTGGAATCCAAGCCTTCTCCATTTAAGGCTGCATATGGGCACGTTGAATCGTCGATGGATAGTGATACACAGCGGGCGTTGCAGGAGGAGCTTTCTAAAAGAAAGGTCGAACTGATTGCCAGTATTGGTGAAGCGGAGGAATACCAGCGCCTATATCACAAGTACCCGGCACTTCGGAGCGCCGTGAAGGCGCAGTACCTGGAGTCTCGGGAGAGAAGCACAAAGCTACTAGGTCAACTTCGTGCTGTAGAGTCGGTCATCACTAAAATTGGGTTTCCCGCATGATCCAATTGCGCGTTTGGCAGCGCGAGTGCGTCGATCAAGCTCTTCAAGCTTTTGAGTACCAAACCCACTTTCTATGCCACGCAACACCTGCGGCGGGCAAAACCGTCATGGTAGCGTCAGTGGCTAAGGCCCTTCTGGAACGCAATAAAATCGATTTCGTCCTATGCTTCTCCCCTTCACGGACAGTGTCGCAAAGCGTCGCCTCGACATTTAGCCAAATCCTTGGGCGAAGCTTCAATGGCCAGATTGGGGCCGCGGGTGGTTCTTACACCTATCAGTCGATGAACACGCTTCCCAGAGAGCTATGGCAAGTACTGGGTGAGCACAGAGTCTTCGTGGTTTTGGACGAGATCCATCACTGCTCCGGTAGCAGTTGGGACGAACTCACAATTGGCAACAGTTGGGGGCGAACAATTCTCGATAGGATTCAAGGAAAGGCCTCCCTCACAATGGCGCTATCAGGAACACCTTGGAGGAGTGACGACAACCCAATCGTACTTTCTCGCTACACGCAGCCTGACGGAGAGCTCCATTGCGATTACGAATACGGTTTAGAGCGGGCGGTTATCGACGGCGTTTGCCGAGCCCCAAAAATCGTGCTCACTGATAATCGGGAAATCAGCCTGAGGTCATCGGAACTCGGCCTCAAAACCTACTCCAGCATCCGGGAAACAATCAGTCAGGGTCATATTACATATCCTGACTTTCTGTTTCGGGACGAAGTGATCGACCATACACTCTCGGAAGCATCCAAAAAATTATTAGAGATCCGGAAGCAGGTTCCATCCGCTGCTGGCCTCATCGTAGCTGCGACAGCGGCACATGCAAAGCAGATTGCAGTTCGGCTTGCGGCGCTCGGAGAAAGGCCTGTTGTTGTCACTTACAACACGCCCGGAGCCCATCAAATTATTTCAAACTTCAAAACATCATCTGATCGATGGATCATTTCTGTGGGGATGATCAGTGAAGGAACTGACATCCCGAGATTGCAGGTGTGTTGTCATCTCAGCAGGATTCGAACAGAGCTCCATTTTCGGCAAGTTCTCGGCAGAATACTCCGGCGTCAAACAGGGGAGCCCTATGACATTGGTGGCTGGCTTTACGTCCTTGCTGAACCCAGTTTGACAGAGTTCGCACGCAGAATTGGTGAGGACCTACCAGGGCATCATGTGGTTTCATTTTCACCAAAATCATCAAAGCAAAGCACGGACGAAACTAAAAGGTCTGAAGTGCTGCAGAAAGAGAATTACACAACGGAGTGGGAACTCGATATCGATAATACGGGCACATGGGATGCTGCACCGGAACATAACGGCGCTAGGGAAACTATTGATCTATGTGTGAGCAATCAATACTGGAGTGAAGTTTTGTCCCTATTCGGGGAGAAGGTATTGTAGCTTGGTCGGAAATTTTCATATGAATGACACAAAGCATGAGCCGGCGCGGCAACTGCTGGGACAACGCCCCGATGGAGAGGCTGTTCCGGAGCCTCAAATCTGAATGGATACCGGCCCTGGGATATCGGAACCTACCCGAGGCCAAAAAAGATGTCGGTGGCTACTTGATGGATTACTACAACCGGCAACGACCTCATGCATTCAACGATGGCATTTCGCCCGTTGCCGCTGAGAAAAACCTTAAAATACTGTCTGGGATTAGTTGACCACTACAAACATCAAAAGGTGCAATCAATGAGCCGCTTCAGCACCAAGGCGACCGTATTTATGCATGGCAGACTTGCAGGGCATATGGAACGTATTGGAAGCCGCGTTCGGTTTCAGTACGACGCTCAATACCTAAAATTCGGTAGTGCCCTCAGCATGAGCTTACCTCTTCGTTCTGAGCCTTATGAGACAGAGGGGTTGCCTCCCTATTTCAGCGGTCTTTGCTCCGAGGGCTGGTTGAAACGAGTACAGGCGTACGAGCAGCGCATTGACCCCGAAGACAGTTTCACTTTGCTAATCAATAACGGTAAGGATTTGGCAGGAGCTGTGACGATCGAGCCGTCTGCGTAATCCCTACGCTGCCCGATCTGAATTGTTTATCAAAATTTTAGAGACTTACTGACTTAGTATTAATTAGTAACGCGGATTACTAATTGGTACTAAGTGTCCGATTTATGACCGGCATTCATCTATAAATGCGCCGATCCAAGTAGCCTCTTTGGGGCGCACTTTAAGTTTGTATATCTTGGTCAATCGATGAAAGCGAGCCACGTAGCTACAGGCCCCACTAGGTGGTAACCATTCATTCGGTCCTCTCGCACCTTTACTACGGTTCAAAGAGGCCTCAACGGGCCATAGATTGCGTTCGTCGTTTGCAAACCTCTCTCGACGCGCATCGGACCAGTTGCTTGCGCCCCTCTCCCAAGCCCAGGCGAGCGGCACCACGTGATCAATGTCGATTTCGCTGCTGTTCTGTATCAAGTTTCCGGTAAAAGGGCTGATCCAGCGACCGGTTACCACGCGGCAACTCTTATCGGTCGCGAAACGCACTGGCGTACTGGAACTTGCAATCAATGCCTCAGCACGGCTGTTCTGGCAGTCGCCATCGGCATCGTCCCAGCCGTGTCCGAAGGCCGATCGTCTGTACGAATCGGCCCGATGTTTGTTCAGTTTGGGCGCGTTATTAGAGGCCAACTGCTTGGGTAGGCGACCGCCACTAGCCAGGCATGTCTCCAGTGAGTCAAAGCCGTGGAATTTTTCGATGCGATCGTAATATGAGCTTTCAGGTGGATGACAAATGCCCGAAGACGTCTTTTTGATTGTCTCAGCTGTAACGGGTGCAAACCCAATGACGAGTATGAGCACCAGTAATGAGGACGGGAGATACCGCAACTACTTCTCCTTAAATACAACAAGCGTAATTTGGCTGCCATCGTATCGGGCACGGCCTCGCTTGTCTCGCCGTAGGAGATATCCCAATCGCTTTGCAGTGATATCGGCTTTCGCCGGGGGCCCAAGTCGCAGACACTAGCTCGGAGTCAATTGATCAGGGGGATCGGGGCTCAACGCCGGCAAGGATGCCAGGCAAACGCGACACCTGCCCAGTGGTGTGACGCGCCAGGGAGAGACCTGGCTCCTGTCCCCAGAGACGTTTCGCCATAACCTCAGATTATGCGCAGTGGGTCTGCGCCAAACACAAGCACGCCACCAGAGCCGGCAGAGAGGTCAAAGGCACGTCCGTGTGCCCGTATCGCTATTTTTTCTTCCGAGACGATTTGCTCTTTTCGCCCACGGTTTCCCGCGGGTGTTTCTTGGCAAAGGTCTCGGTTACATAACGGCCCGTTACAGCGCTTCGGTATTTTTTGGACATGCGTCACCTCACATGAATGAAAAGATTCTAGTGATGCCGAGGGATGCCCTCGGCATCGTCCTCATTTAGTGGTTTGGCCAACTCCGGAAATGGGCGCAAACGCGCTGGAGCGTGCCATTGACCATTCGGAAGTAAGCTCGAACGTAGACAGCGGGTCTGATGACCATGGCTGATCTCCTGTACGAGATAGCCAGTGAGGTGATGGGCGCTTCGTCACAGACTGGGACCTTATAACCAATTGGTCTTGGCAGGAAAATCCTCAGTTTTGTACTATGCTCTTCCTATCAGCCTCACTGGCTGGTGGATTTCGGTAAGGGCCTTTCCGCCAAGATTGATCCCTTACCCCTCGGTTGCTAAAAACCTCAGGACTCAACCCCTGGGGTTTTTTTATTGCCTGAAAATCAAGCAACGCCTCGATGATACAAGATATGGTGACGGAAACAATAAGGTCATTATGAAAGAAGCATGCCTGTGGATATCGATTTTCAGTTAAAACAAATGCTTAATGATTTACCCACACTTATGTGCATAACAAAATGTTATCAACATGTTGTGTTTGAGAGTTCTTGGCGGTGAGCAAATGATGGCGAACAGGCCGTTCTGCCATGTTGAGACAGATTTTTTATTCTTTCGCCTCGCCCAAAGAGGCTTCCCATTGATCCAAGATATCGTCCAGCTTTGCGTGCTTTATTTGCTCTCTGAGCTCTTCTGAAGGGTTGGTAGCCAGTGCGATTGAGCGGAAAAAAGACTCCATGAACGCATGCAGATCGAAAGCGTCCCCTTTGTCTCGATTAGCCATTTTTTTGCGTTTTGCGCCCAAAAACAGACTGTAAAGCCAGAACCACACCCCTGCACTCCAACTGACACGGCGTATTATTTTCTCAAGATCAACAATGAGTTCTTGGAGTGTTCTCTCGTTCGATGATTCGAGTTCTTGTTGTCCGATCGCGCTTACCAGCGTTGCCTCTTCGCTATCGGGCAGTGCCTCAGTCATTGCAGCGACTATGTTCGTCAGGTTTTCCGATAACTTAGGGAGAAGCTTCATTCCGCGAACGCGGTGAGCCAACAGAGGATTGAATCTTGAGTAGTTGTATAGAGCCGTCTCATAGCTGTCGAGCAACTTTGGGTCTGCCCTGACCAAGCCATCCATCAGCGTTGTAAGAATAGTGGCGACGTATTCCTTTGGAAACTCATTGACCATAATGCTTTTCAAATTTGGTCTGTCTCCAAGTATTTTCTTGAACTCGTCCTGGAATTCATCCACCGCCGCATTCAATTTTGGGCGTTCGATCAGTAGTTCGTGCCGTATTTCCATCAAGTGAAAAAGCAAGACACGAGAGCCCTCCCGGCGCTCCAGGCTCAGCTTCCAATAGTAACCAATGACGGCTAGCCCCGCGGTTACGAGTATCCCTGCATCAAACACGATTTCTTGCATTGCTATACCTGTCCCCGCCACAAGGCTACGATTGTGACGAGGCGTCGTTAAACGTCCCTTTGTGAGACGGATTCTTGAGAAGGCTTAGAATCAGCAGTGCGAACGCTCTCTGTTTTGGTTCACTCTCCAATATTTCCATCGATAATTTTTCATGGTCCGTCATGGAGTCCAGCACCAGGTCAGTTAGCCGCTTTGGAAGCAATCCGTGCATCACTTGATCCGGTGAGTGGCCGTCTACCTGAGCCATCACCGCTTCATCTCGGCGAACCCGATCAGCAATCCCGTTCGCAAAATGAAGCTGATCCTCATCGCTGACTTCAGCGCCGAAGATGTCATTCAGCTTTTCGATGATTTTGGACAGACGTTCTTTTTCCGGATCGTGGGGCTTTCCGGTGCCGACACCCGTAATCGGATCCAGTCCGTCCGAATCGTCCTCACCTTCTAACCGAAGCTCATGCTCCTTTCGCTTGGTGATCCGGTAATGGCTTAGCTCCAGCTCTGAAATATCGATTTCGTCCTCATCTAAAATTTCCTGGCGCAGCAACGGTAGTAAGTGCTTGGCAAAAACGCATAGCTGTTCCAGCTCCGGATCCTCAAAGAACACAATCTGTGACAAGAACTCATAAGCCCGAACAAAGCTGCCCAGGTTTTTCTTGAACAGGTCCAATTGATCGAGGCCTTCGCCAATCTCTTTGAGAGAAGCGTCGGCCTGCTTTAAGCCAATTGCATTCCCATCAGCCTCAGCCTGCTGCCTGACAGCTCGGACCTGTGCTCGTTCGTCACGGAGCAGCTTGTATCGCTTGTTGAATCGCTCCCGGGCCGGCTGGCAGTAATAGCTAAGCTTGGAAGATGCGGCCTTGGGATCGAAGAACGCCCGCGCAAAGGCCTCCACTTCGTCCCAGTGGTACACCTGCTCGACATCCAGAGCTTCCTGGAGGTCATAAACCACCTGAGCGTCGGAGACGCCGGTCAGCTCCGCCTTGTTGTAGTACGGCAGGAACGAATCGAGGATATCCTGGGCATCGTTGATGAAGTCCAGGATGAAGGTCTCCTTGCCAGGAAACAGCCGATTCAGGCGCGAGAGCGTCTGTACGCATTCCACACCCTTGAGTTTCTTGTCGACGTACATGGCGCAGAGCTTCGGCTGGTCGAAGCCAGTCTGATACTTGTTGGCGACCAGCATCACGTTGTATTCGTCGGTGTCGAACGCCCTGGCGTGATCCCGGCCATTCAGGCCCGGGTTCAAAAGACTGCTGGTTTCGGTGACTTCTTCCGGGATTACGTCATCGGGTGGTAGGCTTCCTGAAAAGGCAACCAGGGGGTGAACGTCCTGGTAGCCCTGACCTTTGATGTACTGTTGCATCGCCAGCTGGTACCGGACGGCTTCCTGTCGACTGCTGGTGACCACCATGGCCTTTGCCTGGCCATCCAGCAGGTGCCGGACGTTTTCCCGGAAGTGCCCAACAATAATTTCGACCTTCTGGCTTATGTTGTAAGGATGCAGTCGCACCCATCGAGCCAGTGTGGTCCGGGCTTTCTTCGAATCGACCTCTTCGTCTTCTGCATCTGGATGCGCGAGCTTCCAAGCCACTGCGTAGGTGGTGTACCGCTTCAGCACGTCGAGGATGAAGCCTTCCTCAATGGCCTGGCGCATGGAGTAAACATGAAAGGGCTGAGGTTTGTTGGTTTCGCTACGCGGTTGTGTCGGGTCTGGCTCACGGCCAAACAACTCCAGGGTCTTGGCCTTGGGGGTCGCTGTGAATGCGTAGTAGCTGATCTTCTGGCTCGGTTTTCGGGCAGCCACCGCAGCGTCTAACAACTCCTCGGCGCTGACTTCCTCACCCTCCGGCAAATCACCGCCAAGAATCGCCTTCAGCTTGGTTGCAGAGGATCCTGTCTGCGATGAGTGCGCCTCGTCAGCTATGACAGCATATCGGCCCGCAGCCAACCTGGGGTGCTTATCCAAGGCATCGAACAAGGCTGGGAATGTCTGGATCGTAACGATGATGATCCGGGTCTGTTCCGCTAATGCTTCGGCCAACTGTTCCGACTTACTCTGATTACCGAGATCCCGGGATATAGGCCGTACAACGCCCTGGGCGTGTTCAAACTGGTAGATCGTATTCTGAAGCTGGCTATCCAGCACCGTACGGTCAGTTACCACGATGATCGAACTGAACAGCTTCTGGCCGTCCTCGTTGTAGAGTTGAGCCAGTTGATGTGCTGACCAGGCAATCGAGTTCGACTTCCCCGAACCGGCACTGTGTTGAATCAGATAACGCTTACCGGCCCCTTCGGCTTGTGTGGTTTGAACCAATTGATTGACCACATCCCACTGGTGGTAGCGGGGGAAGATCAGGGTTTCTTTGGTCTTCCGGTTGCCGTAGAAGTCCTCTACCGTCTTCTTCTCCAGGTGTAAGAACCGGCCAATCACTTTTAGCCAATTGTCCTTCTGGAACAGCTGTTGCCACAGATACGCCGTCGCGTAGGTGTCCTCATCCTCTGCCCTGGGGTTACCAGCGCCACCATCAGCAGTCCCTCGGTTGAACGGCAGGAAGAACGTGTCTTTGCCATTCAGTTTGGTGGTCATCGCCACCTCGTCCTGGCTCACGGCAAAGTGGACCAGAGCCCCCCGCTTAAAGGTCAGCAGCGGTTCGGGCTTTCGTGTCAGCGAGTCTTTGACCGGTCGATCCTTTTTGTACTGGCGCTTAGCATGCTCGACGGTCTGCTTGAACTCGCTTTTGAGCTCCAGCGTCGCGGTAGGAATCCCATTGACGAAGAGCACCAGATCCAGACGGGGGTTGTAGTCCCCGGTCCGTGCGTGGGGTGAGTAAGACACTTCCTCCACCACGCGCAACCGGTTGGCGTTATATCGACGTTCTGTATCCGGGTTCATGCCGTGATCCGGTTTGAAGCTGCACAGATCGACCTTCACACCCGGTACTTTGAAACCATGGCGCAGCACATCGAGAGTGCCCTTTTTCTCAAGTTCCCGAACCGTTTTCTGGATGAGTACCTTTTCTGGGTTCTGCGGATTACCCTTGCAGAACTTTTCCCAACGGTCCGGCCAAGCCTTTTGGAAATAACCTACCAGGTCTTCCGGATACAAGGCATGCGCCTTGTCGTACTCAGACGCCTTGCCGACTAGCCAGCCCTGATCACTCATGGCGGCAATGATGTCGTTCTGGAACACTCTCTCGCGGCTGTCAGCCATGACTACTCCTCGTATCCTTCGAACCTTTTGACCACTGGCCAGTGCTTAAATGCTCTGGATCAATCCTTGAGCTCTTCTGCGGTACTTTGAGCCTCGACAAGCGAACTTTGCCAGTCACCGTAGGACTTCCTGCTGGACTCTTCAGTCCAGACAATCCGGCCATTCGCCGAGCGGCCGGATACCACTGCAGCGGCTGCGCTGGGGCTTGAGAATGATTGATCTTGAGTGAAACGCACCGCGCCGGAGGCATCTGGCACGAGTACGCCGTCTGCTGTTAATTGATCATAGAGCGGGCGATAGCTGGTGTAGCTACTTCCGCTCACCCATTTGTCTCGCGCCTGACTGCCCTCAAGCACCACAAACTCGCCGTCAACTTCCCGGGCTTTGGCACGAATCCCGTACTTGGGTAGCTCCATGAAAAAGGTGGGATCATCACCCTCCGCGCCAGCTTTACCCTGAATTTGAGCCGCTATTTTTTGACGATCACGGAGAAAATCGAAGCCCAGAACAGGCAGAATGATGCGGACTTGCTCAATGAAGAACGCCATATCGGATTGATCGGACTCTGGGAGCACCGTGTAATCGTGAGCGGTGCCGTTTACCAGGCCACAACGTCCGGATTGCTTAGCAATGGCGATGAGTTGGCTTTCCAGGTACTTCACATGGGCTTTGGTGAGATTCTGGTCTTTGCTGGTGATCAAGCACACCCGCTCCCAGAAGTCTTTGCCGCCTTGGGGTTCTGGTCGGTTGTGTTGCTTCAGGCGTTTGGCCACATCATCGGATTCACCGATGTAGACCAAGGGACGCATGGCGTTATCCGGATCTGGGCCCACCAGGAAATACACACCGGTACGACCGCATTCTGGTCGTTGCACCAACTCGGTGAGTTTCGTACGAGGCCCAGTCAGAGCATGGCCGGTCCAGTTCATGATTTCGGCAGTCAGAAGACCGTTCGGTGTGCCATCAACAAGGAATAAGCGGATGCCGCGTCCATGGTTCATACGGTAGCCTCTATTCCAGTCTGACGCACTTCCTCATTGAAGGCGTTTTCATCTGTTGGTGGTTGCCAGTTGCGGACATCAATCTTGCCGGTAACAGCAGCAGATATGAGTGCGGACCGGCGTTCCGACAGCAGCGCCATCGCCGCCTTGGCCTCACTTATCAACGCTTCCATTTCCTGTAGTCGCTTATCCAGCATCTGTGCGATCGAGATTTGTTCGTCGGTTGGAGGCACCGCGACGACGAGTTCACGAATATCTTCCAGACTAAGCTGAACCTTCGTACCTCCATAACCAGAGCCAAGTAACTGCTCCTTCGCAGCATTACCCAGAATAAAATAGGCAAGCCAGTTTGAACTGCAGAGAGTGGCAATAGGCCTCGCAAGGGCAACATGCTGACTCACATAACCACCTTCTATCGATTTGTCCGCTGCACAGACAGAACCAAGATCTGCTGTAATGGAAACCAGGATGTCACCAACTTTGATTTTCGCCCTGGAGCCTTCGCTTCCTTCGGGTGGTGTAACATACTGGATTGACTCAAGCTTCGGTCGGATAGAGTCTCGTGTCAGATTAGTGATTCGGAAAAATAGCTCACCAGAATCAGAGTAAAAATCCGCCCATCCACGTGATCCACTGGTAACGAAACTGACAAGAAACTTCACCGGCATTACTTTCCAATGCGCTGGCACTTCCCCAAGCCACTCCACTCCAGAATCCTTGGTTGGCACATCCGGATCCAGCCCCTTGGTCACCGCATGGGAAATCACGGCCTGGCGTTTTTCCTGAAGCAGCTCTATCAGGCGCTCTTGCTCGCGAATAAGTGCGTCGATTTTGGTGGTTTCGTGATCCAAGAATTGGGCGATTTGGCTTTGCTCAAGTAAAGAGGGCTCAGGTAACCTCAGACCTGAGATCGTTTGGGCTGATATGCCAATAATGGTTGTGCCGCGGGCTATAGATAAAAGGTATTTATTCGCCCCTTTACTCTTGATGCAGTAAAACAAAAACCGAGGGTTTATTAATCTAGGCTTCGGACGGATGAGTACCAGGTGATAGCCACAAATAGTGTGCTCCATTGGTTCAACTATAATTGAGACATCTGCTATTCGTGTTGGAACTACTGAATCCTTTGTGACTAGGAGGTCTCCAGCTTCGATTTGAAACTGTTTGATATCATTGGTTGATGCCGTTGATACGTTTAACTGAAACTGAACCGCTTTCGAAATCTCTGGTGTAGAGTAGACTGTATCCGTCCCCAGAAATTTAACTTCCTGCTCGCCTTCTCGCTTGTGTTTATCAACACCGCTTGCACGCACGCCGGCAACGTACTTTAGTTTTTTCACACTCCAAGACTCAGGTAACTCGTCAAGCCAATCGAAATCGATGCTTTTGTATTCTGGGTATTTATGAAAGCTCATGCAGACAACTCCTCGATCATCTGCTTGATCCGATCGGTGCACTTTTTCAAATCAGCATCAATCTCTTCCAGCGGCCGGGGCGGCGTGAACTCATAGAAGTGCCGGTTGAACGGAATTTCGAAGCCCACGATGCCGACTTCGCCATCCTTTTCGTCCCGCTTGGACTCGTCTATCCAGGCGTCTGGCAAATGGGGGTTCACTTCCCGGTCAAAGTAGTCGAACACGGACTCTGTGAGAGGCACGTTTTCATAATCCCGCAGGCCGGTGTCAGCTTCTGGATTGCCCTTGCTGTCCGTGCAGATATCCGCTTCTGGATCACGCTCACTCAGGGCATTGAGCAAAGCTTTTAGTTGCGGCGCACTCAGGTACACCTGATGGTCAGTGAGTGACGCTTTCAAGGCTTTCTGGAACTGTTTGCGATTCCGATAGACCGTCTCCGTATCCATAGCACGACAGGCAGCGAGGATTTTGTCCCGGTCTTCGTGATCCATTTTCTGGATGGCTTTCTCATCCGCGATTCGCTCAATCCGATTTTCCGAAGCCTGGAAGTTCAACTTCAGCGGACGCTCGACCGTGATCCGGCGATAACCAAAGGCTTCGATGGGGAAGATCTTGCTCTTCTTGGTTTCCTGGAAGTCCCCGTACATCCGCACGATTTCGTCCTGGTCGGACTCGCTGACAAACTGGCGCTTACTGCCGAGGGACTTACGCATCTTAGTCGACCGATCTGTAGCATCGATCAGTTGGACTTTGCCTTTGCGCTCAGCCGGCTTATTGTTGGAGAGCACCCACACATAGGTGGAGATGCCGGTGTTGTAGAACATATCCGTGGGCAGGGCCACGATGGCTTCGACCATATCGTTCTGCAGCAGATAGCGCCGGATTTCGGATTCGCCACTGCCAGCACCACCCGTAAACAACGGGCTACCATTGAGAATGATGCCGATCCGGGAGCCACCTTCACGGGCATCCCGCATCTTGCTGACCAGATGCATCAGGAACAGAAGCGAACCATCGGACACACGGGGTAGCCCAGGTCCAAAGCGGCCATCGAAGCCCCGGTGTTTGTGCTCATCGGTGACCTGCTTCTGAACTTTTTTCCACTCCACCCCAAAAGGTGGGTTACTGAGCATCAGGTCAAACTTGTTGGCAGCCAGCTGGTCATCTGACAGCGTATTCCCGAGCTTGATGTTGCTGACTTCCTGGCCTTTGATCAGCATGTCAGCCTTACAAATGGCGTAGGACTCCGGGTTCAGTTCCTGACCGTGCAGTGAGACAGTGACACTCTCGCTGATCTGTTGAATGTACTCGTCGCCCTCGGATAAGAACCCACCGGTACCCGCCGTAGGATCATAGATGGTAACAATGCTGTTGGGCGTCAGCCGGCTCTCCTGTCCGGTTAGGACAAGGGAAGTGGTCAAGTGCACGATGTCACGAGGCGTGAAGTGCTCCCCGGCCGTTTCGTTGGAGCTCTCTGCGAATTTCCGGATCAACTCCTCAAAGATGATCCCCATACCAAAATTGCTGATGGTTTCCGGGCTCAGGTTAATGCTGGCAAACCGCTGCACCACCTGATATAGCAAGTTGTTGGCGCTGAGCTGCTGAACAAAGTCTTCGAAATGGAAGTGCTCGAAGATCTCCCGGGCGTCCTGGCTGAACGACTGAACATAGCTCATCAGATCATCAGCCGTCTGGCTGTCAGATAGGGTAGCCAGGCTCAACGGGGAGGCATTGAAGAATTGCTGATCGGCAGCCCGGAGCAACAGTTTCTCGCGAACTGCATCCGGTTTGGTCTGGTGTTCCTGGGCCGCGGAGAGCACCTGAGCCTTCGTTGGCTCAAGAACACACTCCAGACGACGCAACAGGGTAAACGGCAGGATGACCCGCCCATACTGGCTCTGCTTGAAATCACCGCGCAGAAGATCGGCAACCGACCAGATAAAAGCGGCGGTTTGAGAGTGGTTGGTTTTGTTGTCAGTCATCCGTGGAGCTCCAATACAGCATGTTGTCGGACTGCGACTATCTCAGGCAGCCAATCCAATTCTTTTAAGTGATGCGTTTAACGTCGTTCGAGTCACACCAAAGTGAGCCGCAACTTCTGTTTTCGTGATTTGAGGGTCGGAGAGCATGGCCGCTGCTTTACGGACGTCCGAATCAGACATGGATGGTTTCCGGCCGCCTTTTCGCCCCCTCGCCCTGGCTGCTTGAAGACCAGCCTTTGTGCGCTCTCGAATTAGGTCATGCTCAAACTCTGCCAGTGCGCCGAAGATATGGAATACCAGACGTCCGCCTGAGCTGGTTGTGTCGATTGCCTCGGTGAGTGATTTGAAGCCAACTTCTCGATCATTCAGATCCTGGACGATCTCAACCAGGTCTTTCAGTGAACGTGCCAGCCGATCCAGCTTCCAAACTACGAGGACGTCTCCTTTCCGGAGGGTACGAAGGCACTGCGACAGATCGGGTCGCTCGCGAATTTTGCCGGTAAACTTTTCCTGGAAAATCTGCTCGCACCCAGCTTTTTCCAAAGCATCTACCTGAAACTCAGGATTCTGATCCTGGGTACTGACCCGCGCATAGCCTATGATCATTAAACGCACCTTTTCTAGTCATAGTTTTTTGTACGTGATTGTTGGACATAAAACAATAGGAAATTGCGGTTTTTTCGTGGCGCCATCCGAGCGTCCAACAAACGACCGTTTTCTGATAAAAACATAGCTCGGCAAAGGTGGGACCTAGGATCAGGATGTGGGAGCGCACGAACGGCGCCAGTGAGAACGAAGCGCTGGTCATCCAAGCCGGCTTTTAAACAAAAGCGGACATTCGAGTCAGGCCTTCCCACCACTCAGGCTGTCAGGACAGTTCAGGGGGCCGGAGTTTACCAGCAGGGCCCTGGGGGCCATTGGGCTCATGACAACCAGGTGGAGCTGAAACTGATCCGGCCTCAAAAGCCAACCCAGACCGGCTTTATCGAAAAGGCTCGGACACACAAAGGTGTGTCCGAGCCTTTTTGGCTTAAAATGCGTATTTAGCGTTAGCGTTTATCCTAAACACATTTGGCTCTTCGCCTGAACGTGTTTTTACACTGTAACGCCCAAGCTCAACCCCAAGTGACGAGTTTTTCATAGGACTCCAAACCAAATTCACGTGGGCAGAGGAAGAGCTATCGATAATCTCCGGCCCGAAATCATCAAGATCTTCATCAGCCTTCGTGTAGGCATATGCCAGCGTTGAACGCCATTTCCATTTACCACCCCACCGGTGAGTGTAGACTGCAGAGGCACCCCAGGAATCAAACCCCTCTATTTGTCCATCGGCTACGAAGGCATCAGGGTGGACACCAAGCCCCATGTACCTTCCGAGTGCCCCATAGTTGTACTGCAACCCAACACTATCGCTGAAAACTGGAAAACGAGTTGTTAAGCTTAGCGCACCGGCCCAAGCCGAATCATCCCCTTGGTTGACAGTGTCTAGCTTGAGTTGGCGAGCCATGACTTTAGTAGAGGTATGGACTTTCCCGACATTATAATCCAACCTTGCAACTAGGTCCGGAACCGTTTGGTCATCCTGATCAGTATCTGTCACGTTACCGCTCACAGTAATCACATCATTCTCATACGAATTTTCTGCAGATAACATTACAGCGCCCCAATCGAAGGGGGATGTGTACCTAATTTGCGGCTGGCGGATGAAAATCGCATTTCCGTGCGACCCATAGTTAAGAAGTTCCCCGAGAGAGGCGAAATCTAGAAACGTGGAATAGTCCTGACCCACCCTCCAGTTTTTGTAGTCAGCAAATGCTCTTCGGAGCCTAAGATCATGATTATTAGTAAAGCTCTCGGATCCCGTGCCCCCGGCAAAATCTATCTCAATATGAGTCTTAAGGTCTGCCCCCCCTGCAGGAGTTGAACTTGTAACCCAAAATCTACTTCTACGCACTGAAAATTCAGTGGCTGTATCTTTACCTTCAACGTCACCGGATGGTGTGTTGGCAAGTGTAGGCGCAAATAAGCTCTGGCTGGGAAGGCCGCTTCCATTCTCGCCGACGGCGACGTTTAGTTGAATCAATCCATGAAACGCAAGCTCAGTTTCTGTACCCGGAACAATGAAGCTTCTCGGGCTTTGTCCGGCCCGGACGTATTTCTTCGGCTCCGATTCTTGATCCCTTGACAGGTCCCCTCGATACTCTTTAATTTCCTTAATCTCATTTTCCAGATCCTTTATTCTAAGGTCATAGTCTCTCAGTGACTGCCCCATCGCTCCAGAGGAAAAAGTCGAAACTAAAACGCCAGCGCTTATGGTTGAAAGTAATGATTTTCTTTGCACTATTTTCATTATCTTTTCTCTCCACAAAAAATTAAATTATTGTAAATGCAAATTATAATATTGAGAAAATAGGAATAGACGGACCACTAACCCAAGCCAAATACTTTTTGGCGAGATTAGAAAGAATTACATCTCCCTCATATATCCCTCCTTATTCAAAACACTGAAAATTTAAAAAACTTATAAAAAAGGATAAAGTTAAATATCAAAAAACCTAAGAAATGCCAAAATAATTTTTTATAAAAAAAGCTATTATTTATAATAATTTATTCACTCAAAAGGCTACGTTGACCATCTCAGGACGGCAAATCAAAAAAACCGAACCCAAAATAACCAAATGGTAATATAGGTTACGTGTGGCTCGGTGCAGAGCTTGCTAATGCGAACGCTAAAGGGAAGAATCCATGAAGGGTTGCGACGCTAATACAGCCCTGGCACACAAACTGGGAAGCAAATACTGCGCTAGCGCGTTGAGCGATAACGCGACATTGGTTGGCAGAAATCAGATTCAAACGAGGTCCAACACTAAAACGCAAGTTGCCCGAACGTACTTTTGCTCTGTCACTACACTTCGGTCCGAGCACGGCTATGGCTCTATGTCGCCAACTTTACAGGCTCTAACAAGCCTCAATGGCCCAACGAAATTTTTATGCCCTATAACGATTGGGACGATGATTTATGGCAATAACCAAATTAAGCAAAATAGCCCCAAACACAGAAGCAATAAGCAATGGAAAGCTCACAACATATAGAGAAGCCAGTACCACAGATACATCAACAGCCATTTGGACTTTTCCGGCTCGAATGCCATGGTGATCCTGAAGGTGTAAAGAGAGTATGTTGATACCCCCCAAGCTGGTTTGATGCCTAAAGAGCACAATAAACCCGACTCCCATAATGGCATTTCCCAGTAGGGCCGCATAAAATGGCTGCAACTTACTAAATCCGATGAAATTCAGATGCACATCAATCAAAACGGAGACAAGCGCGACCGTAATAAACGTCTTAATGGTAAACTCCCATCCCATTCGCCGAATAGCCAAGAAGTAAAAAGGGAGGTTTATCAAAAAGAAAATCAAACCAAAAGAAATATCGAATGTGTAGTGCAGCAGGAAGGCCAACCCTGCAGTGCTTCCAGTGAGCGCACCTACATCCCGTAATAAAACAATACCCAATGAGACCATAGAGGCTCCAATCAGTATTGCTAGAGCATCCTCAGCATACGTGTGCTGAATAGCTTTCTTATCAATTTTGTTTGCCATAACTGTTAACTCGAATACGACCGAACCTGAATTTCGCACTCCTCGTCATAACTACTTCTATTTCGTCGTCAGGTGTTGCCTGCCCTCTTCCGCAACTGCATCAATCTCTTAATTTCGCAACAACTAGGCCTTGGAAGCCGATTCGCTCCATGGGAGTTACTGCCGTGGATTCCATTGCCCTCTAATAGAACGATGTGCTATAAAGGCTACAAGCAAAAGCTGATGTGAAGCAAGAATTTTCAACCATCGGACGAGGAACACTGCTGTGTCGGATGCCATTGATCGCCCCAAACGTCGTCGTGGTCGCGCTGCCGCCATTGGTCTTACAAAGGCTCAAGTCGTGGCGGCGGCAATTGAGCAAATTGACAACAAAGGGCTGTCTGGCTTTTCACTCCGAGAGCTTGCCCGCAGCCTTGGGGTTTCGCCTACCGTCATTTATTGGCACGTGGGTGGACGTCAAGAGGACCTGTTCGCAGAAATCTCCGCAGTGATAACGGCCTCTCTGGCCGAAGGGCTTACGGAATACCAGGATCCGAAACTGCGTTTACGGGAGGTTTTCCTCCGTTACCGCGAATTGGTTCTTAAGCATCCCAAGGTGGCCCCGCTGCTGGGGGCGCAGATGAAATCAAATGGCGTTGCAAACCTTATCTGGGTCGAAACGGTATTGTCGGCGCTGTCAGACATGGGCTTCAAGGATGGCTTACTGCGCGATGCATTCAATTCCCTGATCGGCGGCCTGGCAGGCTTTGTCACTATGGAGCTTGCACCGCCCCCTGCAGGCGATTCCAGCGGCTGGCAGGAAGTGTTCGCCGATCGTGTCAAAGACATCAGCCCCGAAAACTATCCATGTACTCATGCAGCACTGCCAACGATCACAAACCAGATATTTGTTCTGCGTTGGCAGAATGGTGAAGACATTTCATACGCGGGTAGCTTTGAGTTTCTGCTCGATTTGCTACTCGATGGACTCGAAAGGCGTGCTCAGCGCCTACATAACTCGTAACGGAGGCATTAACTATGAATTCAGCACCATCACTGCCATTCTCGAAAACCCGTCGAATCGGAAACACTCTCTATCTCTCTGGAGAATTAGGCTTTTCAGAAGATGGCACGGTGCCCGAGGGTGTAGAGGAACAGACACATAACTGCTTCAAACGAATCAAGGCCACCCTCGAAAGTGAAGGGCTTGGAATGCAGAATGTCGTTTCTTGCACCTGCTACCTGACCAACACCGAAGATTTTGCAGCCTTTAACTCCGCATATGCCCAACATTTCAGCGCTCCTTTGCCTGTCCGCACAACGGTGCAAAGCGGCCTAATGATTGATGCAAGGGTCGAGATCACCGTGATCGCGGAGATTTGATTGTTGATGGCTGCGTCGTTCCAGGCGCAGCCATCAATCCGACGAAATCCAGTTACATAAGGAGCGGTGGAGAATGGCTGAAATAATGGTGCTTGGTGCGGGCATGGTCGGGGTTTCCTCGGCCTTGGCGTTACAGTCAAATGGTCATAACGTGATCCTCGTTGATCGCTCCGCACCAGGCAGCGAGACCAGCTATGGTAATGCCGGGATCATTCAGGCCGAGGCAGCTGAACCTTATGCGTTACCAAGACAATTACAGACCATTCTGAAATACGGCTTGGGGCTGAGCAATGATGTTCTCTGGCATCCATCTGCCATTATACAAATGCTGCCGTCGCTTCTCGCATACTATAAACACTCGGCCCCTTCCCGCCATAAACAAATATCAGAGATTTATGCCCAACTGACGTCGCGCTCGACATCAGATCATACGCCTCTGATTGCAGACGCCGATGCCGAGGAACTTGTTTCTCGCGAAGGACTGGCGATGATATATCGTAACTCCAAAGACTTCGCTGCCGCGGCGGAAACAGCGGAGCGCTATCGCAGGGAGTATGGCGTGACCTCCAGAATACTCAGTGGCGACGCCTACTGCGCGGAGGAAGCTGCTCTGAAAAAATGTCCTGCAGGTGTCGTTCATTGGGAACAAAGCTGGAGCTGCTCAGATCCCGGCGAGCTTACCGCGCGATACGCAAAGCTTTTCAACCACAGGGGCGGCACACTTAAATACGGCCGCGCCGAAACCCTAGTACAAACCAGCTTGGGCTGGTGTGTGGAATGCAACGATGGGCCGGTTGAGGCTGAATCCGCCGTCGTAGCACTGGGCCCTTGGGCGCCCGACCTACTAAAAACCTTAGGTTATAGAATTCCAATGATCTATAAGCGCGGTTATCACGCCCATTTTGAATCACCCTTGGTACTAAAACGGCCGCTTTTGGACGCTTCCAATGGCGTTGTAGCAGCCTCCATGACCCAAGGGTTACGAGTATCTTCCGGAGCAGCCCTGGTAAACAGAGACTCGCCCGCCGAACCGCGGCAACTTGAGCGTGGAACCAAAGCTCTGAAAAGCATACTGCAGATTGGGCAAAGACTGGATGAGCCGCAGTGGTTTGGAACCCGTCCTTGCCTTCCCGACATGCTGCCGTTGGTCGGGGAAGCGCCTAATCACAAGGGGCTTTGGTTCAACTTTGGGCATGGCCACCAAGGGTTCACGCTTGGCCCGACCACAGCGATATTGCTGAAGCAAGCAATGGATGGTCAAACCTCAGCGCTCCATGAAGCGCTGTCTCCCAATGGCCGCATTTCAGCTTGACTCACGAATCACAAGCCCCCATGAAGGATGGAATCACCAATCCAAGGCGAAAGTCAGAGGTGATTTCATCCTTTATGGGGGCCCTCAAGCGGCTACGAAAGGGCTTTTCGCACTGAACTACAGGGGCCGGGATTCACGACCCCGCGCCATTTTCCGACAATCCTCGCTCTTCCAGCTTTCCAATTCGTCGCTAGCACCTAGGCGAAGACAACCTCCGAGTCACCCGGATGAATACAAGACCTGAATGCAAATAGGGTAACTGATCCGCTGACCGCCGTCGGCCTCCAGCCAAATATTGACGATCTTTGAATGGCTACATAGTGATTTACATGATTTTCCGATTGCACCATTCAATTCGGGAGCTCTTGTGACCTATGCACTAAATTCAGAGAATGACAACTGTCCCAAGGTTCAGAGTTAAAGTCCCGGCTTTGACCCCCTTTGGGACGGGGCGCCCCACAAACATGCATCCTTTTTTCCATGATTAGCCAGTTTGGCCAATCGCTACCGGCCCCTTGGAAGAAAATATTACACAGTATCGGAATAACTAGGTACAATTACTTACAGTTTCCAAAAAAAAATTCCAAAATAAATCTCTAATTATTATTTATGACTATTAGGTTCAGGCCCTATCTTGCTCACATATAAAAGAAGTTTTTCACATAGCAGTGCAGTAACGGGGTGAGTTCATGGAAAACAATGAAAGAGATATTAGACGATTTTTCAGATCAGAATTGAAGCTCAGGCACCTCCGTACAATTGCTGTGTTAGCGAGGGTTAAGCAAGTGAGCCGAGTTGCAGAAGAAATGAACGTAACTCAACCAGCAATCTCAAAGCAACTAGGCGAAATTGAACGATCTTTGAAAACGCCTATTACTCAACGTAAAGGAAACCGGATTGTTTTTACTTCGATAGGTTTGCGACTCGCCAACTATGCATGTGAGGTCATGCAATTAATTGAAAAGGCCGAATTTGATATTGATTCGCTCCACAGAGGGTTAGGTGGAAGGGTCGTGGTTGGTATTGCATCTTCACTCTCGCCAACTCTGTTACCTGAAGCAATTAAACGGCTAAAAGATACTGCGCCATCCGCAGTTGTATCTATCATAGAAGGTCATTTCAACGAGTTATTGCCACTTTTGGAAAGCGGCGGTTTGGATATATTGATTGTCAGAACATGGGAACCTTTCTTTCGGGAGGGTATTGAGCAACTTTCTTTGCTAAATGAGCAGATTCATTTGGTAGTTGGTACCTCACACCCGCTTGCCGCAAGAGCAGATGGAAGCTGGCAGGATCTCGTTGCATGGCCCTGGATTGCCCCTGCGGAAGGTTCATTAGCAAGACGAGCGGTTGACTCCCAACTAGCCTCCGAAGGACTGGAATTACCTGCCGGTTATATCGAGTCCACCTCTATAATGCTCAACATTGAACTTATGAGAATCGCCCCCTTCATCAGTCTAATGCCTGAGAGGCTTGCAGAAGCCCACGTCAGAAAGGGAGAACTGAGCATTCTTCCATTACACGTTGAGGGGCTGCGTACTGAGGTACGCTGTTATTGGAGGGCGGACTCTACCAATGAAACTTGCAATCTCTTTCGAGAATGCTTGCAACAGGTCAGTATTTAGCCCCTAATTTATATCGACCAAGGAAGAAGGGAAAACCGTGTCCAGAAGCGTCTGTACTACTTCAGGCCTCAAATAAAAGAAATTCAGAGCTCACAAAAAAAGCCCCCATATTGGGGGCGAAAGAGAGGACAGCGACGCAAAACCTCTCGTGGATCCACAACGCTCTATGAATGTCTTGCAAGCTTTACCAAACTAGGTAAGTTTGAAGTGAGCAAGTCAAATCAAGCAAACCCTAAAAACCCCTCGGAAAGACGTAAAGGCTTGGCATTTTTGAGTCGCTCAATATCGGGCTTGGGAGGAGCCATCTCCGGAATACCGCTGAATACCGTTTCCAATTCGCGGGCAAAGGAAAGCGTAGCTAGGTCTTCACCCCGACGGCCAATCACCTGCAAACCAAATGGCAGCCCGTTGCGATCCAAGCCGGCAGGCAGAGTAATGGACGGATGCCCGGCCAAGGTCGATGCGTAAGCCATTGAAAGCCAATGGTAATAACTATTGGTCTTCTTGCCATCGATCTCCTGCGGATAAAGCTCGTGCCAATCCCGAGGACTAATGGTTGTCGTCGGGCACACAATAAAGTCATATTTTCCAAAAAAGTTCTGCCACCGACGATATAGCTGCGTCTGCAAATGCATTGCATCAGCGACATCAAGCGCGGAGTAAAGCTCTCCCTCTTTGACATTATCCTGGATGTTCGGCCCGACCTTATCAGGGTAACTCTTCGCTAATTCACGGACTTTGCCGGAAAAGAGTACGGCTCGTAACACCGAAAAAGCCCGGTCAGCCCCCTGGCAATCTGGATGGTCACTCTCGAAACGCCCGAATAAGTGGCCAAACTTCTTGGTTTTTTCGTAAAAACTGTCGGCAATGAGTGCCTCGGTGAGCGAGAAGCCAAAATCATGTGTAAAGGCAACTTTGGCTTCACTGATGTCATAGGATGGCAAGTTGGCATACAGCTCAGGTCTGTGATGGCTGCGTTCCTGTACGACAGATACCCAGGGATCAGCACGATCCGGTCTTATCATAGCCGCCAGCATTAATGCGGCATCCTCCACGGTGCGTGCCATGGGCCCATTGGTCGACAGTGGAAGAAGGGCCATTGGGCGACCCGATCCAGGCACCACACCTGGCGAAGGCCGAAAACCGACAACGCCGCTGTATGCCGCTGGACTTCTGAGGCTGCCCCCGGTGTCGGAGCCCGTGGCTAGAGGCGACATCCCGCAGGCTACAGCAACAGCCGAACCTCCCGATGACCCGGCGGCTGAGCGGGTCAGATCAAAGGGGTTGGCGGTAACGCCATACACGGAATTGCGAGTATTACCACCGGCGCTCCACTCCGGGTTATTTGTCTTACCCATGATCAATCCACCAACTTGGCGAAGCTGGCTGACCATTGGGTCGTCGGTTTGTGCAACGTTTCCGCTATACAGCTCACTACCGTAGGTAGTAGGAAGCCCTGCAACATCGACCATATCTTTGATGCAGATTGGAAGGCCGTGCAAAACCCCAAGATCGTCACCTTGATCGATCTTTCGCTGTGCGTCGCGGGCATCTGAAATCAAAGAATCAAAATTATAACTTACCAGTGCATTTACAGCAGGATTTACTGATTCGGCACGGGCAATACAGCTTTTGACAAGCTCTACCACTGAGAGCTGTTTAGAGGAAAGCAGACGTCGGGCTTGAGCAGCCCCCAAATCACAGGGCATCATTTATGAAATCTCGCTGATAACCAGTTAAAAAAAGAGTGACTTTTAGTTTAAATATCCTCATGTTTCGAATTTTTTTATCGGAAACACGAGAAATTAGGAATGTCAAAAAGACCAGCCAATAGATAATTTCTTTATTTCTATAATTGTATTATTTGCGCAATTGTCGAGCCAAGCCGTAAATTCTTCCTTGTTGACTGATAACGGAGCATTGCTTTAGGCGTGGTCCGATTGGTTACGACGACAAGAAAACATTTCAGTCAGCCACACAGTTTATTTATTTATTTAACTTAATCTCGCAGGCTCGTGCGGCCAAATGAACGAGGATTATGGATCCCCAAATTGGCACGGATATTACAACCCAGGACATTGGAAACCCAAGGCTGTCTGCGCTAAGTCCCGCCTGACGTGCAATAAAGCCACGAGACATGTCCATCCCCGGACCGTAGATGCTGAAGTAGATGACGGGGACGACAAAGAGTACGACGGCAACGCCCCTGACTATGCCTGTCAGCAATCTCCATGGGAACGCCTTGTGCTCGGCGGGGTCGTGGAAAAGGATCGGATCCGCTTTGGATTTAAAGGAAAGCGTTGCACCGAGAAGTCCGACCCAGACCATCATGAAGCGGGCCATTTCTTCCGTCCAGGAAGGCGGCTCATTGAAGGCATATCGGGCTACCACTTGAACAGCCATAAAGAAAAGCATCAATGCCAGGCAAAATCCCGCGCCTCGTCGGGCGAGCCAATCTAAAGCGTGACTAAATGCAAGTATTGAGCGGACCATCGTCTTTACGCCTATTGAGGATAATGTCTGACTGGACCAACATCAGATAACGGAACTTGATTCAGATGCTGGCCCAGATGTTTTTTTAGAAACTCAGCGTGTCTGCTCAGAAAGACCTATCCAGAAGTCTAGATCGTCACTGCCTAACTCTGTTTGATCATAAATAGACTGCGATAATTCGCGGAAACGTTCACGACCGTCTTCGGACAAAGCGGTAACCTCAACGCCACTTTCCTGCAAGCTCTGCAAAGCCTTTGAACCTGCCTGTTCCAGCCACTCGCGGTTGGCCTGATTGGCGCTTTGAACAGCTTCGTCGACAATCTTTCTCTCGTCAGCACTGAGCCGCTGATACCAGTCATCTGAAACAAGGACTGCTCGCAAGCCGTTCATGACTTTGGCATCGCTGAAATAACCAATGATGTCAGTCTGCCCAAACATAAGGGGGACAAGTGCGGTATTGATGTAACCGTCTACAACGCCCGTTTGCAGCGCTGCCGGAACTTCCCCCCACGACACGATAGTGCCGTTGGAGCCCCAAGCTTCGTACATTGACACCTGAACATCATCGATCGCACGCATGCGCAAATCCGCCAAATCTTCCGGCTTCGTTACGGCTTGGTCCGTGGTAATGATTCCAGAGGGAGGGCCGAGCGAAACGAGCGCAAGCAAACGGACGTTAGCACTCTCAATACTGTCGTTGACCTTGGACAGGACATCACCTTCAGTTAGGGCGCGATCCAAGTGGGCAACACTGTCGAACAGATACGGCAAGCGAACACCCAAAATAAAAGGATCAATTCGTGCAACCGATTTCACGTCCGAGAGGGACACTTCCAAAAGACCCATTCCTAATTGGTCGAGCTTCTCTGATTCCCCTCCGATTGCTCCGCGAGGGATCTCTTTAGCACCCATTCCCCGGGCTTCAAGCTCTTTAACAAAGTTGTGAGCCCATACGTAAGAACCAGACATCTCAAGGTCAGCCGCTGTGTCCAGCGCAATACCGACGTCTTTAGCCATAGTGCCCATCGAGAATGAAAGTAGGGCTCCCGCCAACGCGATTGGTTTTAGTAATTTCATACCGTGCCTCCGTTATGTGGTTTTCGTTAGTCGACTTTGAACCCGAAGAATCGTGGCAAAATCAAACTAATTTCTGGAACAAATGAGATGAAGAGCAAAGTTACAACTTGAACACCAAGGAAGGGTAAGGTCGCCATGGCAAGCCTCCAGTAATTAATGTTTGCGACCCCCGCAACGACAATTAGACATTTACCAAGTGGTGGCGTTATTAGGCCGATGCACAGGTTGAAACAAATCATTATGCCCAGGTGCACCGGATTGATGCCTTGCATAAATGCAGTAGGCACAAGCAAGGGAACTAAGAGCGTCAGGGCGACCGGCGTATCCATGAACATGCCGGATACGAGAAGCACTGCAACCAACAGTAGGAGGTAGTAAGGCCCGGTAAGCCCGATATCCTCGATCCAGCCCGCCAAAAGTTGCGGCCAACCCAGAAGCCCGGCCAAAAAGCTGAGTACGGCAATAGAGCAGATAATGATGAAAATGGAGCCCGTCATACGCGCGGTCGCTTCCATGGCCTGATAAAAGACCTTTAGGCTCATCCCCCCCGTCAGGCAACCCACAATGGTTGCAGCGACAACCGCTATGGCAGCACCTTCGGTGGGAGTCGCCACGCCGAATGCGATACTTCCCAGTATGATTAGGGGTATGGACAAGGCCGGGGCGGCTCTCTTGAAGCTGGCAAGCAGAGGGGGAACCTCAACGCCACTGCCGCCCGGATGATTGTTGCGACGAGCCATCCAGCCATTCAACCCGAACAACAGAACCGCCAACAACAAGCCCGGAAGGATGCCGGCAACAAAGAGAGCTGCCACCGAGGTACTTGTTAGGCCACCATAGACAATCATAATGATGCTGGGCGGGATGATTGGCCCAATCATTGAAGATGCTGCAGTGATGGCACCCGCATAGTAGGGGGAATAACCACGCTCTCGCATGGCGGGTATCAGAGAATTGGAAACAGCGGCCGAATCCGCCACCGCCGAACCCGAAATACCGGAAAAGAAGAGGCTTGTCATGATGTTCACATGACCTAATCCGCCTTTAAGTCGACCGACTAACGCCATGGCAAAGTCGATCATTGCACTCATAACACCCGCCCGGTTCATGATCTCTCCGGTGAGGATGAACAAAGGCATCGCCATGAAAACGAAGACGTTTAATTGAGAAAAAATTCGCTGTGGGAAAATTGCGATGTAATCTTGATAACCTGCGGCGACGAATGCCACCACCGCTGCTCCCCCCACGAGGTAGGCAAACGCCGTTCCAGCGAATAGAAACGCAAAAAAAGCCGCGATAGCATATGCCATATCAGACTCCGAATCTGACTCCGCATGGGAGTAGCAAGTATTTTGTTGATCTTTGTCAAAAGCGTACGTGCCGTCTTGACAGCTAGCAAATCACAAAACTCCTGGTTCACATAACCCTTTAGTAATGCGAGAAAGACTGATTAACGGTTCACAGCCAGCGGCGCCTCCAGCGACTAACAGTCCGGCATTGCACAACTTTGTTGGGAGCGGTCGTCATAAATGTGGCGGTTACCAACGAAAAACAAAATTGGAACTTCCAACTGAATGACCTGAAGAATTTACAGAAGTGCTCGGTGGCATGGAGAGTAAGCATTCTCTGTGGCCTACTCATAGCTATCGGAAATAGCATCTATTATTCGATTATCGACTACTGGACGGAAACTCTCGTATACAGAGGTTGAGGCTTGCGTGGATTCGAAAAGCGAGCTTCTAGGGCTTAACCGTCGACTCTTGAGTATCAATGCTTCAGGACTGCCCTTTAAACCCCGCCCAAAACTCTAACAGGTTCCAACGGCGCTCATGTTTAATTCGCGGACCGACAAATACCGTCAGGCAAAACACGCCTAAAAAGAGAGGTAAGTGTTACTCCAGGAGGCGTCTCGATAACCTGTTGGACCCCTCTCTCAACAAGCATTAACGAACTCTCATGCCAACGCATCTGTGAACACATATTCCGAGCCAGATCCTGGCGAATAGCTTCAGGTGTGAACAATACTCTTGCAGAGCTAGCGCTGACATACTTCGAGTGGGGTCGGTTGATATCCACGGACCGGAAGGCGGCTTCTAATTCATCAGCCTGCGCTGTAAGCAATTCACAGTGTGAGGGCACCGCAACATCCAGAAGCTTTTCAGAGCAAGGAATTCTGGAGCGGACCACCCGAGCCGTATCTTGAAGCGCAGCTATTTCTCCCGCGAGAACAAATCGAGTGTCGCTGTTGAGATTAGCGAGATAAACTAGCGCCCCCCTTTCCCTTTGCCCAAGAACAGCTTTTTCCACTTCAGATTGCGGTGGGCCGGTTAACGCCATCATCCCATAGCCAGAGGGATATGCTTGTTGCATCAGCCTTCCTCGAAAATCAACCAGCCGGACAGCATCGCTGAATTGCAGACTCCCCGCCAGGACAGCAGCCGAATAGGCCCCGATCGAGAGACCAAGCACATAATCCGGCGCCCCTGTGCGACGCACCATGTATTCCCCCCAGGTGACACCACTAAGCAGAAGGGCAAGTTGAACATTTCGGGTATCCTGAAGGGCTTCACTGCTATCGAGCGACCATAACGGCTGTCTAAGTATGGCTTCAGCTTCAAAAACCCGGGCACGTGTCTCTGCATCTTGTGGTAATCTGCCGAGCATTCCGGCACGCTGAGCTCCTTGACCCGGGAACGTATATGCAGTTAACAATGCGTGCCTCCCCCTTCGTGCGGCGCCGACCAGGGTGATTCGGTCAATCTCGGCCCCATAGATGTTTTAATTAAAACTTTTCCAGAAGGCCGGGCCCACTCTGACAAACCAATCGCGCCCTCTGGTGTTTCAACCTGCACGTCAATTCGGCATAGGTGCCCAGTTAGCTTTGTCATCAACTTCTCAGCCTGGTGTCTCGACATCGGCGTCGGCCGCTCTATCACCAAATCCAGATCACTTCCAGGACGCAGTTGGGGATCACCAGTTGCGAGCTCATACCCCAGACTTCCGGTTATCCCCCAATCCAGTTCCTCCTCGTTCAAAATGCAAGCGACGCTACCAAGCGTCCGGAGCACGGGGTGATGATCTCGCTCAGGGTGTTGCAACCAGAGCTTGGCGGCTCGCAGCGCGAAAGGACTCACGCTTTTTTCCACGGCTTGCTCGGGGGCGAGAGCGGCGAAACGCTCCTCTCTTTTCGACCCTCGAATGCCCACAGGTACCAACCCTGGTTGAGTCTCTGCTCTCCGTACCACGACTGGCCCTTTCCCCCTCGACACCCAAGCTGGAATTGAACCGGCATCAAGTTCTGGCTTCTTCAGCGCACTGCGACATATCCACAGGAGGTCGTGTGGCCTGAAGATACTAGGCATCCCATTGAGCACGCATCATCTCCCGAACAAGCCGCGATGCTTTGCGATTGGTTCCAGCCAGGCGCCGGCGAAGGCTTACATCGCCGGGCTTGATATCCGACACTGCGTGGGCGATCTCGCCCTTTACCCGCTCCACATCCTGATCGTCTGGTGAATCAGCCGAACTCACCTCGATGAGCGCGTCCAACATTCCGAGCGAAGCATAGTTTTCGAGGTCATAGGCCATTGGCGGAATTTCTGATGCCAATTGATCCAATTCCTCCTCTGTCCGCAAAGTGATCCTTGCCGCAGCGGCCTTGCCCATTGCATGAACTTGAACGCCCTCGTCGCCGAGAGCGAGAATCCGGTTAGCTTGGTAACCGTGGGCTAAAAAACCACCTGACATCGCCTTGCCAACCAACAAAGAAACAATTGGGTGGCCCGCAAGACGAGCTCGCGCATAAGCACTGACAGCAGCCGCCAATGACTGATGAATGCCCAGAGCTTCTTCTCGGCGCCCATAAGCCTGGCTCGGCACATCGACTACTGCTATAACTGCAGGTTTTGCCATCGCTTGGGTGTTAGCCTCAATTATCGAATCGATGGCTTGCGCAATTCCCCACCCCTCAAGCAAACCGACCTCTCCGGCCCGCGCTCTCGGGAACACATTCTCTGGCTCAGGCTTGACTAGCAAAACGTAACAGTGTTGCCCGGCGATATTGACCTCAGCCACCTGTAGTGATGGGGCTGGCCCCTCTCTGCCAGCTGAATGAGTCAGAGCGTCAAACCAACGGCGCCCACGCAAACTACCGCTATTCTCACTTATCGTCATTCTTGGCTACTCCAGTCAAAATTTGATAGGCAACATCAGCGGTGATTTGCTTACTGGTGTCGACCTTCAGAAGGTTTTCAAGCGACCCCAAAATCTCATCACTCCGATGGTGGGCCGGAACTCCCTTGGCCAAGCAGCCTTGGACTGCTTTACACATGGCATCAACATCGTCATCAACTAAGACGTCCGCAAGTCCCGTGGCAAACCTCTGCGTTCCCCCAGTAAGCCCCCATATCAAATCCCGGTTTCTTGAATCATACTCATCGATGCCCGCTTCCTGTTCGATAACTTGTGGGCCGTTCAATCCCAACCGACCCTCACGCGTCATGATCAGATAGCTACATAACCCTGCCGCAATCGACATTCCACCAAAGCAGCCAACCGGCCCTGTGATCACCCCAACAACAGGTTGATAGGTTCGAAGTTCGACAATTCCCGCCTGGATTTCTGCAATGGCTCCCAGACCAAGATTAGCCTCCTGCAAGCGCACACCACCGGATTCCAAAAGCAGAACGGCAGCTGTCGGATTGCCTTTTTTGTTCTCCTCAAGAGCAAGTTCCAACAATCCGGCAATCTTTGCACCTCCAACTTCGCCTAGGCTCCCCCCTTGGAAACTACCTTCAATCGCAGCGATTACAGTGCTTTTGGCGCCAATAGTGCCTTTTGCCACAACGACACCATCGTCAAACTGGGGCACGATTCCCTGTTTCTCTAACCACGGGGACGTAACTTTGTCGAAAGGAGATAACAGCTCGTGCATGCTTCCCCGGTCTAAAAGTATCTCGACTCGTTTACGGGCACTTAAATCCACAAAACCTTTCGATTGACTTGAACTCACGCCGGCACCTCCTGCTTCCGAGCCAATTCAAGGGCCTGTTCCATTCGCAGTCGAATGACTCCTGGGGTTGCACCAAAATCGTGGATGCTCATTTTCATCGCCGGAAGCTCTAGGTCGGTATCCACTGCATCAACAATCTGCTGCCAGCGAACCTCACTGCCGACGACGGATGTCTTAATGGATATAGATGCGACGGGCTCGGGTGCAGACTCAATCAGTACTTCGAGATCTCCCGATCCGACGCAACCAACCAACACAGGACTCAAGAACTCTGTCCGCCCCGGCCGAGTTAAATCTATTGTTTGCATAACAATTCCTGTTTAAGTTGTTAGTTGAATCGAAAACAAACGATCGACGAAAAGAGTGGCCGCCAACAAATCGGCAGCTCCGCCTGCAGAGGCATTCAGTTCGAGCATTTTTAACTCGAGCTGAGCCAACGCTTTTCGCCCACCAAATGACCCACTGCCACCAGACGCAAGCACCGCCATCGCTCCTTTCTGCATCGTTTCGAGGCCAGTCAGACCTGCTCGAGAGAGAACACAGGTATCGGTGATCTCTGTCATGATGGCTAGCAAAGCATTTAGCCGTGCTACTGATTCTGGATCGCCGTTTTTTCGGCTCTGCCTTAGAAATGGCAATCCGAGATCACGAAGGTGAGGAAAGCCCAATTGGGCCTGCTCTTTGGCACCCGGAAGACGGTAGTTTTCGAAAACCCTTTGACCATTAGTCGGCGATGCCGATTCAGAAGCGTTCGGATCCGCCAGGCAGGCCAACTCAGCCGCACGCGCAAGTAAACCTTGCTCACTGTCTGAATGAGTTGCCGCTGCGGTTACGAGTAATCCCAACGCCCAAATCGCGCCTCGATGAGTATTAACACCCTCAGTCACTGCCAACATTTTTTGCTCAGCTTTGCGGCCGAGCCAGCCGATTTGGCTGCGCAACTCACCATCAGTCTTTGAACAAAAGGCTGCCTGCGACATTTGAACGAACCATGGCTCGAGGCATTCTGCAGATTTAAGCAACAGAGATAACGTCATGTCGCTATGCGCCCCGGTGCCCCTGCTGTCGACGAGGCCAGGCTTTGGGCTCAGTCTTGCTTCTTGTTCCAGAGACCAAAGGGCTAGGCCACCAAGTTGACGATTGCGCGACTGCGAAGGTGGATTGGCAAAGACCGTGTGCGTCATCACCAACTCCTGAATTTTGCCGGCGGCTTGTACAAACCGTCAGACCATCTTTCCAGCTCTCCGATACTCTTGGCAGCTAGCAGATCCCGAGTCGCATCACTGCGACGGATACCGAGGTCTTCCGGGTAAGCGACTAGACCCTCTGCTCTCAATTGCGCAGTCTCTGAAGGATCCCGGCTGAGTCCAATTGGAGTCACACCTGCAACTGCAGCAACCATCGCCCTACGCTGCTCTGGCGATTTAGCTTTATAGAGATACGCGATGCCTTCCTCAGTCAGTACATGGGTGACATCGCTCGCGTAGATCATTATTGGGGCAAGCTGCATCTGGTAGTCCCGAGCCATTGCCAAAGCATCCAGCTCCTCAACAAGGGTCGGTTGGGAACTGTCCTGAAATGTTTCCACCATCTGCACAACCAGTTTTCGCCCTTTGCTCAAAAGCGAATCATCTGGCTTCATATCCAACCACGCCTTGGATGCATGACGCCGGCCACCCGGATCGTGCCCCATGTTAGGCGCGCCACCAAAACCTGCGAGCCGCCCGCGGGTCACGGTAGAGGAGTTTCCATCGCCATCTACTTGCAGCGTGGAACCAATAAACATGTCGACCGCATATTGACCGGCCAACTGACAAAACGCGCGATTTGAGCGCAGAGAACCGTCCTTACCGGTAAAGAACACATCTGGCCGAGCTGCTACGTAGTCTTCCATGCCTAGCTCTGTGCCAAAGCAATGGACGCTTTCGACCCAACCGCTCTCAATGGCAGGAATAAGAGTGGGATGGGGATTAAGAGTCCAATTACGACAAATCTTGCCCTTGAGCCCCAGTGATTCTCCATAGGTGGGCAGAAGCAACTCAATTGCCGCCGTATTGAAGCCGATGCCGTGGTTGAGTGACTGGACCTGATGGCGTTCGTAGATACCCTTGATTGCCATCATGCCCATGAGGACGTGCAGGTCAGTGATAAGCCTGGGATCACGAGTAAACAGAGGTTCAATAAAAAACGGCTGGTCAGCTTTTACGACGTAATCCACCCAGGAAGCAGGGATATCAACACGCGGTAGATCAGATACATCGTCGACGATTTCATTAACCTGAAAAATAACGATGCCATCTCTGAATGCAGTAGCCTCGGCTAGAGCCGGGGTGTCTTCGGTGCTGGGGCCAGTGTATACGTTGCCCGCACGGTCTGCTTTGAAGCCCGCCAGCAATGCAACTCTTGGGTTCAGGTCGACGAACATTCGCGCGTACAGCTCAATATACGTGTGGATTGAACCTACCTCGAGCAACCCGTCCTCCATCAGCTGGCCAATCCGTAAGCTTTGAGGTCCCGAGAATGAAAAGTCGAGCTTGCGAGCGACGCCCCTCTCGAATAGATCCAGATGCTCGGGACGACCGACGCTGGGCATGATCATGTGCAGATTGTTTACAATGCCAGGGTCTACCTTTCCTAGCGATCTGGAGAGAAAGTCGGCCTGTTTCTGATTGTTGCCCTCAAGCGTGACTTTATCACCCGATCTCAACAGGGACTCCAGTACTGTTGTGATTTCATCGGTGGGAATCACGACTCCATCGGTCAGGTTTTCAATTCCAGCCATTCGCTCGTTTTTATCCTGACGGCGGCTCTGCCAGTTGATTGAGGTTTTCGCAGATCTGGTCATGGACGATCCTATGTAGCCCGTTATCGTGTTTTAAACGTTAAAAGCTCCGTACCTGCGCATCAATCAAGCAGATTGACCAACGGTTAACTTGAGAGTAATGATAGGCAAACAGGAAAGATGATAGTGGAGAGCTCTGGCGTGATTGATGAGTCACTGACACTGAGAAAACTGGAGATTTTCCTCGCCTTCATGGAGACAGGCACTTTGTCGGCAACGGCAGAAAGGCTCGATATAAGTGCCGTTAGTGTACATCGGGCTATTCACTCATTGGAGGAAGGGTTGAAGTGCCCGCTGTTCCAACAAGAAGGTCGTGTATTGAAACCGTTACCAAGCGCTGAAGTGCTCGCTGAGCGATCAGAGCAGATTCTGTCTTTGCTAGATGAGACGGTGAAATCGACAAGAGAAACGGCAGGCCTGTTTTCAAATCAGTTTAAAATTGGCTCACTTTACTCTCTCACTTTGAGCACAGTCCCGAGGCTTATCACGGGTTTGAAAATGCGCAGAAGTGAGCTCAACATCGAACTCACTCTTGATTCAAATGGGATTCTTTTCGATAAACTGCGGTCACTGGATCTGGACGTCGCACTTGTATCCCTAGAGCCTGGAGCACGCAACGACGATTACGTCCATCTGCCGTTGTTTGATGACGAGATGCTCCTTGCTGCCCCAGCCGACTCTGACTTAGGAAATGGTGAGGCACTCGAGCTTACGGACTATCGGGACAATACATTCGTCGCTTTAACTCAGGACTTTGCGACTCACAGTGACAGTTATAAAGCGTTCAAGCGGGCGGGATTCGAGCCAAACGTCGTGATGGAAGTGGGGGACATTTTTTCGCTGATCAGCATGGTAAGCGCCGGGCTGGGTTATGCCATCCTTCCGAAACGAGTAGAGGCTGCCTTCAAAAACAAAATCAAACTCTATCCGGTAAAGGAGCTAGGGGAGATTCGACAAGAGATATCAATGATATGTCTGGCAAGCCGCGAGAGAGACCCACGGATCCTCGCTTGTATTGCTGAGGGCCGAATTTATGCCAATGAACTGAAATCATCCGAATGATGATCCACTAGTTTTGGCCCTAACTCGCAGCTTAGCTTTGTTTAAACCTGAAACAGGGATGTTTACACCATGATTTCTCGGCTTGGCTGGGGTTAGCTCCAAAGCAGCATTCGACGGGAGGTAAAACCACCCTAGGTGGGATCAGCAAATCTGGCAATCCCTTTAAGACACTTGCTAGTACATGGTGCTCGTAGTTGCACTCTGCATCTGAACAGAGAAAGGGATCGTTTCGGGGCGTGGATCAACGACTTCGAAAGACGAATGCCGTTCAACAAGGTTGTTGCCGCTCCGGCCAATAAATTGGCTCGAATCGCGTGGGTAGTTCTCACCTGACCAACCGGCGGTTTTCCTCTTCCAGCTCCTTCAGCCGCTTCACGTCAGAAGCCTCCATGCCGCCGTATTTGGATTTCCAATTATTGGGGCGCGTCGGAGATGCCGCACTCCCGGCAGACTTCCTTGGCCAGGCGATCGCCCTCGACCTCCTTTAGGATCTTGACGATCTGTGACTCGCTGTACCTTGACTTCCTCATGTCGTTCTCCGTTTGCCTCATTGTAGGCTGGAGAACTCTGATTGCGCATGCACCGATTTTAGGGGGCAGAAAGTCTACATTTTCAATGCGATTAACCAAGAAGGGTAATAATATTTCAATAACTAAGTTAAAAATGCAACATTAATTCTATATTTAATATTTCGGGATTATTTTTGAACATTAATTACTCGTTATCGGTGGTATTGTTGCTCTAATTAAGGTCTTAGACTTTTTTTAGAAACAACAAGAAGGTGATGTTATGGCGCTAGCTGTTGAAGCCAACAAACGAAATAGCTCGCTCTCTTTGCCGGTGATGAAAGAGGTGGCATGGATAGTTTTATTATCAAGGGCGATTGATTCTATTGAAGAGAAGGAATTGGTTCCCGGCAAAAAGGTATTCAACCAATTTTCTGCCCGTGGTCATGATTTTGCGCAGGTTTTACTTGGGCGAATGATGAAGCACCAGCATGACGCTGCCGCAGGATATTACCGCTCACGCCCCTTCGCGCTGGCTGTAGGTGTCGATTTGGAAGATGCTGTGGCAAGCCCTCTCGCTCGCTCTGGGGGGTATAGTAACGGCCGCGATATAGGTGTGGTAAGCAACTATCCTGGCGTTAGCGGAGGAACTGAAGCCAAGGTTGGAGGAATGATGTTTCCGACCTGTGGTGGAGTGGGCTCACAATATTCACCCATTTCCGGATGGGCGCAATCAATCACCTATCACCGTGATGAGCTGAAGAACTCCGAATATCATGGTGCCATAGGAGTGTCCATGGGCGGCGACTCGTCGATGTCCACCAGTGGATTCTGGGCTGCGTTGAATATTTCCACAACTTATAAGTTGCCCCATCTGTTTTATATCGAAGATAACGGCTATGGCATATCGGTGCCTCAGGAGGTACAGACTCCTGGAGGCGACCAGGTCGCAAACCTCAGGGCCTATAAGAGCCTGAAATTCGTCGATGGCGACGGCACAGATCCGGAGGTTACGCCAGAACTTATCCGCGAAGCAGTCGAGCATGTTCGTAGTGGCGAGGGACCGTGTCTTTTGCGCTTGAAAGTGCCCCGTCTGAGCGGCCACACCTGTCAAGACACCCAGACCTACAAGTCAAAGGAGCTGATCGAGTCTGAGCAGTCCCGAGACCCATTGCCCAGGCTAAAACAATGGCTGATCGAGGCTGGCGAACTTAGCGAACAGGGCTGGGCAGATCTCGAGCGGCGCGCAGAGGAACGGGTACGCCAAGCTATTGCCAGTGCTGAGCAACGTCCGGAACCGGATATCTCGTCACTAACTCGTTATGTCTTCGCGGAAACCGGGGAAGACGGAGCGCCAGACCTTCAATTACGAGGAGGGCTTCTGCCGAGCGGTCACCGTTTCCCACAAAGCACTGAGGTGGCGCACCCCGAGGGGAGCCGGCTCAACATGCTGACGGCGATTCGTAAGACCTTGTATCACGAACTGGAGATTAACTCCAAGGTGCTGGTATTCGGCGAAGACGTGGGCCCCAAGGGTGGCGTGCATGCTGCCACTCTGGGCCTGCACGAGAGATATGGTCAGAATCGCGTCTTCGACACAAGTCTTTCCGAGGACGGAATTATAGGTCGATCGGTTGGCATGGCCTTGGCGGGACTGATGCCGGTGCCGGAAATACAGTTTCGCAAGTATGCAGAGCCAGCCGCAGAACAACTTTCGGATACCGGGATCATGCGCTGGCGCACTAACAATCAGTTCGCGGCTCCAATGGTCGTGCGAATTCCCGGTGGATTTGCAAAACGTGGTGACCCCTGGCACTCGATGAGCGATGAGGTGGAGTGGGTTCATAAAACCGGTTGGCAAGTGGCCATGCCTTCCAATGCCGAGGACGCAGTAGGTCTGTTGAGATATGCCTTGCGCGATAATAATCCGACGATCTACTTCGAACATCGCCACCTGCTCGACGCCGCGTGGGCCCGTCGTCCCTATCCAGGTGATGACTTTATCATTCCCTTCGGCAAGGCCAAGATCCTGCGTCAAGGTGACAACCTGACCGTGGTGTGTTGGGGGGCCATGGTTGAGCGCTGCGACAAGGCAGCTGAGGGATTGGACGGGGTTGAGGTCATTGACCTACGCACTTTGCAGCCGTGGGATAAGGCAACTGTCGTAGAATCTGTGACACGGACGGGACGCTGCCTGATAGTGCACGAGGACAACCTGACCGCGGGCTTTGGAGCCGAGGTTGCCGCAATATTGGCAGACGACTGCTTCTTCAGTCTGGATGCGCCCATCCGCCGGATGGCAACACCAGATATGCCGAGTCCGCACAACCTCCACCTTTTGGAGGCTGCTCTGCCGAGTGAGCAGCGCATTCGTGAAAATATGCAAGATCTGCTGGAAATCTGATCGGACGGAGAGAAATGACATGACGGTAATAAGGTTATCCGAAGATCAGCTGGAAGGCACGGTCGCTACGTTTTCGCACTGGTTGGTCGAAGTAAATACTGTGGTACAAGAAGGCGATCCGATAGCGGAGTTGGAGACGGATAAAGTCACCATGGAATTGGCAGCCCCAGCCTCCGGTTATCTGAAGAGCACTGAAGTCAGCGCTGGCGATGAGGTTACGACTAATTCCATTCTGGGTTATATAGAGTCGGAGGACGCGCCAGCGTCGAGGAATGGGACGGAAGAGAAGGTCGACACCTCGTCTCAGTCTGAGGTTCTGAAGGAGGAAGCGCCCCTCATTGATATCACGCTGGAAGAGGGGAAGCAGGAGGGCACAACTGCGGTTCTGGCTTCCTGGTTGGTGCAGCTCAACGAACAGGTGGATAAAGGAGCACCGATTGCCGAGCTGGAAACGGACAAGGTAACTATGGAGATCGGTGCGCCGGCTGTTGGTAGCCTGTCCGAGATCATTGCGGAGCCTGGAGCCGATGTTGTTCCAGGAGAAGTGTTGGCGAGGTTTAGAGCGCTGTCTGAGGACCAGCAATCACGGGCCAATTTGGGAACTGATGATCAGGGTGATGAGCCCGTACAGGCAGCTCATGAAAATGTAAAAGAGAACGCCCCCCAAGGGGTGGGCTCAAACGAGGCCCGCCATCTGGTGGGGCCAGCGGTACGCCGGATGGTAGCCGAACACGATCTGGATCTGTCATCAATACCGGGTACCGGACGTGGCGGTCGGGTGACCCGAGGCGATGTTGTTGTCTACCTCAAGACAGAGGGTCGTAAGGGTAGAGACTCTGAAAGAGAAGGCGTCAAGCGTGGCGAAGGGCAACCAGCGACCAGGCCGGAAACCGGCGCTTCATCGTCCAACACTCCTCGCGCTCACAGTGTCCCGCACTCTGCCATGCGCAAGTCAATTGCCTCCCATATGCAGGAAAGTCTGCAGACGGCTCCGCATGTGACCAGTGTTTTTGAGATGGACATGACGAACCTGATCGACCATCGACGCTGGCATAAGAAGGAATACTCGGACGAAGGTGTCAACCTGACCTTTACCGCATATTTCCTTGCGGCCCTGGTGGATTGCTTCAAGTTAGTTCCACAGATGAATGCTCGCTTCTATGAGGATCGTCTCGAAATTTTCGATGAAGTCAACATCGGTGTAGGTGCAGCTCTGGGTGATGAGGGTTTGGTAGTCCCTGTCATCAGGAATGTAGAGAACATGCGGTTGTTTGATATCGCACGTTCTCTCGATGAAATGACCGATAAGGCCCGCAAAGGTAAGCTGACGCGCAATGACATGTCAGGGGGTACGTTCACCATCTCCAATCATGGTGTCAGTGGCAGCTTACTGGCGGCACCAATCATCATCAATCAACCCCAGGTAGCCATCCTTGGGGTGGGTAAGATGGAAAAACGCGTGCAGGTGGAAGAGGTCAACGGTGAGGATGTGCTCAAGATCAGGCCAATGTGCTATGTGACATTAACGATCGATCATAGGGCTGTCGATGCCCACCAAACCAACCGGTTTCTATCAAAATTTGTGGAATGCATAAATGACTGGGGGAGCTAAATGTTCCCCTTGGGCTGGGTAGCCATCTGGCTTGCCAGAGTCTTAAAGAGCTCCATAAAGCGTTGTGGATCATTAGGGGTTTTACATCACTGTACCCCTCTTTTGCGCCCCCCATTCGGGGGGCTTTTTTGTGCGCCCGGCACGGGCCCCTGGAGGTGAAAGTCCTGCCGAGAGCTGGCCACAGCGAACGAAGAGAAGCACAACTGCGGAAGGCCGACGTGGCAACACGGAGCGAGAAGTCAGCAGAGGCTATAGTAGTCTGACTCAGGGTGAAGGGCCGAACGAGAAGGAGCGTCAAGCGCCTTGTCGGAAGTAGCCAGCGATGAAACAGGACTACTGCGACGAGAATCGGAGGGGGCAGGGCGAGGCCTGCTGGAGCAGGAGCTTCGCTATCAACTGCTAAGCAGCTCCTATCGGCCACAGCCCGTCCGTGGGGTGGGCATCCCGAAAACCGAACGGCAGTGAACGGGAACTGGGTATTTCCACCAGACCGATCGTCTGAGAAAGTGCGTGAACGATGCTGGCGTTATCCGGCTGATTCGGTCGTATTTGAGCTAGGGCATCATGGATAACGGCGTGGTCGTTCGGCGCGTATGCGAGACGGGGAGATGATGAGTGGATTGTCCAGCAAGGCGTTGCAGTTGTTCAAGCGGAGGATCAGGAATCTGACCCGCCGCAATGGCGCAGTATTAAAATTGAAGGTGCCACGTCTCTCATGACGTCAACTTCTCGAACCGCCCGGTGCGGACGCGCCTGCCGGTTGGTGTGGAAGGGGCGTAGCCTTATGGTTCCCCCTATCCCGATCGGGGAGATTGCTTTAGGAGTATTTGCCAGAATTGAGCCTTGCACACTTGGCGTCGAGGCATGCACTGGAGCGTTCTATTGGCAAAGTCAGTTTGAAGAGTTTGGCCCTACCGTAAAAGTTATTAGTCCGCAGTACGTGAAGCCATTTATCAAAGGCAAAAGAACGATTTTAATGATGCCAGAGGTATCGCTGTGGCCTTGTTGAAGCCAGCGTCGGGAAATTCCTCATAAACTAGGAGCATTTCCAGGAGATTGAGAGACGGGAAGAGCAGTCGTATATTTAATCGTTTTCAGTACGAACCGAGTATCGAAATGTGATACTCCCTCAAGAGCCATCAATCGACTACTAAGAAATTCGTGATAAGACGATATCCCCGTTATAGCAATTTTAAGCAGGTAATCAGACGAGCCAGAAGTGGCATAACACTCAAGTATTTCCGGTTGATCCTGGATTACCTTCTCGAAGCGGGCCGTCGAAACTGGGTTATGATCGGAAAACTTCACTTCGACAAAGACGCTTTCCGGATAGCCAACCATGGCTGCGTCTAAAAGGGCAACATAGTTTTGAACAACTCCTTGCTCTTCTAGTTTCCTGACCCGCCTCCAGCAAGGAGGAGGGGACAGTCCTACCCTCTCCGCCAGTTCTGTATTGGTAAGGCTGCTATCCCTTTGCAGCTCGCAAAGTATCCTTACATCATAACGATCAAGCTTTTCCACTTCCAGCTCCTCATTAAGCTGGAAAAGAGATTCCCCCAGCTATTTTTGCCTTCCCACAAATTTTGAAAGAAATCGGTTGGTTTGGAATGCATTAACGTTTCTGTGATCAATGGCCAATGCCGCAAAGTAATAATCTTGGTCACCTTCTCACCATTTATCTCTATACCTTTGCGCACTTTGCCATTCTACCCACACCAAGGATGGCTTCCTGGGTTTGATTGATGATGATTGGTGCCGCCAGTAAGCTGCCACTGATAATTTGACTGGAGATGGTGAAGGCAAGGATTGCTTGGTTTCTGAGACGATAACTTCTACTCGATTTTAAACACCTTTCTGGTGTAGTGGTCAACTAATCCCGGACAGTATTTTAAGTTTCTCTTCCGCAACCACCGGTGGCATGCCGTCATTGAATGTGTGAGGGCGCTGCCGGTTGTAGTAGTCCATCAGGTAGTCACCAATATCCTTTCTTGCGTCAGGAATCGACCGGTAGCCGAGTGAAGGTATCCATTCGCTCTTCAAGCTTCTGAAGACCCGTTCCATTGGGGCATTGTCCCAGCAATTTCCCCGGCGACTCATGCTTTGCTCCATGCGGTAACGCCAGAGCCTCTGACGGAATAATCGACTGGCATACTGACTACCCTGGTCGGAGTGGAACAGAACCCCGGTGGGCTTTCCTCGTTGCTCATACGCATGACCCAGTGCCTTCGCTACCAACTCAGCATCAGGCCGGTCTGATAGCGCCCAGCCAACTACCCGGCGGGCATAGAGATCCAGAACAACCGCAAGATAGCTCCATCGCTGACCAGCCCACACATAGGTGATGTCACCGCACCACGCCTGGTCTGGGTGGCTGACGCTGAACTCACGATTCAGCCGGTTTGGAATGTCTGGCCTTTCCACAGTGGCCTGCTTGTAAGCGTGGGGACCGGGTTGTTTGCAGATCAGTCCCAGCTCACTAATTAGGCGGCGAACCTTGAAGCGTCCGATCACAACGCCTTCTTCATTAAGCATGGTGGTGATCATACGGCTTCCCGCTGAGCTTCGGCTCTTGCGAAAGATCCGGTTCACATCGGCTCGTAGAACTAATCGTTCGGCGTCCACCACGGACCGCCTGCGGCGATAGTCGTAATAGCTGGACCGCGATACTTCAAACGCTTTACAGACCATCTCAACAGGCTCCTGCTCACTCAACTGGTCTATCAGCGCGTACGATTCATGTCGTCCGACATCAAGAGAGCGGTAGCCTTTTTTAGTATCGATTTTTCCCGTTCCAGCCTCTCACAACGGGCTTCCAATTCCTGGATCCGCTGCTGCTCCGGGGTCATCGCTTTGGACTTGGGTGTAACCCCACCACGTTCTTCAGAAAGCTGTTTTACCCATCGCCTGAGGGCGTTCTCGCTGACATTCAAAGAGCGGCTGGCTTCGGCAACGCTGTAGCCCTGGTCAAGCACCAGACAGGCAGCTTCCTGTTTGAACTCCGGCGTAAAAGATCGTCGTTTCCTGGTCATCAGACACCTCGCTTATGGTGGCGATATTACCACCTACGTTGGTGTCCGGAATCATTGAACCACTACATTGGGTCTTCCAGCTATTCTGAGGGGAGGTAAAGACGTCAGACGGGGCAGAGAAAAGGTCCGCTTTGTGGTCGATCTGAATGTTCGCTTTGCGACCAGGGCATCCTCTGAACTCAGCTAAACAGAAGCGAACATTTACGTCCCTCAACTAAAGGCGATCAACGTGTCGCCCACTGCAAGACAACTAGTTTCGTTGGAAGGCGGGGAAAGTGCTCATTGGTGGTCGCGATTTCTCTTGTGGTTGTAATGCGAATTATTATCAGTATTATGCGCATACATAATTATACCCACTGCTGGAGATCCCAATGCCAACACCCGGTCAATCATCATCGCCAAATCGACGTCCTCGCCTGAGCCTTTCCGCCGGTTCAACGTTTCTATCGGTGTCTTTTCTCGCCACGGTTGCCTCGCCTACGATTGTGCACGCGCAAGAGCAAGAGCCAGCTCTGCTCCCCGGCATTCAGGTTACTGCCGACTGGCTGGGGCCACCGACAGAAGAATCCGAAAGAACCTACACGGGCGCCCGCACTGTGGTCGAAGAAGAAGAGCTCCAGGATGCTGGTGCGCTCAATTTGGAGGACGCCCTGCGCCCGGTACCCGGTGTTACGGTGCTTGATGAAACGGGAACGGGCATCCTCCCCAATATCGGCGTCCGTGGTCTGAACCCGCTGCGTAGTGAACGGCTTCAGATTCTGGTAGACGGTTACCCAATTGCCATTGGCCCCTACAGCAACGTGGGCGTATCCCTTTTTCCCGTTACCCTTCCGAGTCTTGAGGCTGTGGATATTGTTCGGGGTGGAGCCTCGGTTCATTACGGGCCCAACAACGTGGGTGGCGTGGTGAACTTCGTGACCAAGCCGATTCCGGCCGAAACCTCCCAGACTCTGCGCGAGCGCGTGACCATCGCGGAAGAGACCGGCAACGTCTTTACCGACACTTATTACCGTGTCGGAGGCCGGGCTACTGACAAGCTCGACCTGCAGTTCCAGGCCAACGTTCAGCGCGGCGACGGTTTTCGTGACCACTCCGACACCGAAGTGGACAACCTCATCCTGGATGCCCGCTATTACCTGAATGACCGGAATGAACTGGCTTCTCAGCTGCAATACTACCGTGTCGATGCCGAGCTTCCCGGCGCCCTGACGCCAGAAGCCTATGAGCAGGATCGCACCCAGAGCCAGCGCCCGTACGATGGCTACGAGGCAGACATGAGCCGCGCCACCTTCACCTGGACGTACACCCCAGTCGACAACGTGGAATTCCAGTGGCGCAATTTCGTGCACGACGCCGACCGCACTTTCTTCTTCGGGCAGAACCTCAGCGGCAATGGCCATTGGGCAGACCCGGGGCTGGACTCCACCCACGTTGCGGATTCGCCCCGGCTGTTCACCGTGTTAGGCACGGAGCCCCGGCTCGCCATCCGCCAAGGTCGCCACGACATTACCCTGGGCGCCCGATTTGTCAGCGAGGATGTCGAGTTCGACGTCAACCGCCTGGAGCTTTCCTCCGGTGACCGCTCGGTGGCGCGTGACTGGCATCTGGACACCCGGGCTATGGCGTTCTACGTCAGTGATACCATGTCCTTCCTGGACGACCGGCTGACCGTCACGCCGGGTCTGCGTTACGAAGACGTTGATATGGACTTCCGCGACAACCTCAGTGGCAACACCGAGGAAAACAGCGCCGAGGAGTTGTTGCCGGGCCTGACCGTGGGTTACCAGGCTTCCGACGACCTGTTTGTCTTCGCCAACAGCCAGCGCTCGCTGGTGCCCGTGCAGATTGCCCAGACCACCCGGGAGGGTGCGGTTGCCAATGAAACCGCCTGGAACCACGAACTGGGCGCGCGCCTGCAGGTGACCCCGGACCTGTTCTCATCTGCCACCCTGTTCCGTATCGATTATGAAGACCAGATCCAGTTCAATCGCTCAACCAGCCGCTTCGAGAACCTGGGCGAAACCCGCCACCAGGGCATCGAACTGGCAAACCGCTGGAACCTCAACAGCCATTGGGAACTGGGCCTGGGCTACACCTTCCTGGATACAGAACAGCTGAGCGGCGCCAACGAAGGCAACGAGCTGCCCAACGCACCCACCCATAAGGTCAGTGCCGATGCTGTCTACAGCTACCAGGCGTGGGATGCCAGCCTGAACTGGGTGTACGTCAGCGAAAGCTACAGCGATGCCGACAACACCGAAGAAGAAACCAGCAATGGCAGTGCCGGCGAGTTGCCGGATTACCACCTGGTTACTGCCCGGGTCGGTCGCGATTTCGCGGTGGGCGGGGATCGTGTCCTGAATCTTGGCCTGGCGGTCAACAACCTGCTGGATGAGGATTACTACTTCCGGGGCGTGGACGTCAGCCCGGTCGGTCGTGTGCCCCAGCCCGGCCGTAGCTTTATCCTCGAGGCGCAGCTCGATTTCTGATGGCCTTTTTACAGAATCAGTTTGCAAAGATCCTGCTGATTGTCCTGCTTTCCCCTGTCTCAGGGTGGGCGGACAACCAGGGTATCCGGCTGACGGATGACCGCGGGGAAACCCTGCGGTTGCCCGCTGCGGCAACCCGGCCCGCGGCGATTTCGACCTTCGGGGCGGATGTCGGACTGGCGCTGGGTACAGCGCCGGTCGCGGTCACCGACTACGGACTTCAAGGTGTTCCCGACTACCTGGCTTCACGGTTAGACGGGGTTTCGGGGCTCGGCCCCCGACATCAACCCAACCTGGAAGTACTGTCGTCGGTGCGGCCTGATCTTGTCATTGCCATCCGCCGCTACACCGAGAAAGACGGTGACCAGATCGAAGCCATTGCCCCGATGCTGGCCCTGGACCTGATCACCATTCAGGACAGCCTGAGAGCGGTGGATTTGGCGGGACATGCGCTGGGAAAACCCGGGAAAGCCGCAGAACTCAACGCTCGTTTTCTGGACCGTGTCCTATCACTTGCGGAGCGCAACAAGCACGACTCAACGAAGACCGTGGCGCTGCTGACCAGCGGCAGTGAAACCCCCTTCATCTATTACGACCACTTCCTGCCGACGGCGCTATTGGAACGCCTGGGCTTCGACAATGTCGGTGGCGAGCCGCCGAATCCCGACAGTGGTATCCCGCTGGGGTACCGGATCAGTCTTGAAGCCCTGCTGGAGCTCAACCCGGACACCATTCTGCTGATGCCGACGAGTCGTCAGCGCGCCTTCACGATGAATCCGATATGGCCCTATCTCAAGGCGGTCCGCACCGACCAGGTCTACGAAGTGCCGCAGTATTGGAAAGAGGGCGCAGGCCCGATTGCGCGGGCGCGAATCCTGGACGACATTCAGCGTCTGTTGCTGACATCGGAACCGGAATAACCATGGCTAACGATGCCACTCTGCGCCCGGCGGCCCTTTACGGCGCAACGGTCGCCTTCCTGGCGTTGCTGTTCGTCGTAGGCCTCATAATGGGCTCTCGCTGGATTTCGCCGAGCCAGTTACTGGCCGCCCTGGATGGCAGCAGCGATTTGCTGACACGCATCACCGTGCTGGAACTGCGCCTGCCGCGCAATTTACTTGGCCTTCTCGGTGGGGCAGCCCTAGGCGTTGCCGGCGCCGTCATGCAGGGTGTCACCCGGAATTCCCTGGCGTCCCCCGGACTGACCGGCGTGATCGCATCCGCCGCCCTGGCGGTGGTGTCGCTTCGAACCCTGAGCTCACCAGCCGCCATGTGGCTGCCCTTGATGGCCCTCGGCGGAGGGCTGCTGGGTGGCGCGCTGACCTTTGCCATTGCTGGTCGCCGGCAGTTACAGCCCGAGCGCGTGGTGCTCGCCGGCATAGCGGTCACCTCGCTCGCCACCGCACTGACCACTGGGCTTCTGCTGGTGTCCGGGGCGGAGGCGGCCGAGCTCTACTACTGGCTGGCCGGCAGCCTGATGGGCCGGGGCTGGTTGCAGCTACAGATGGTGCTGCCCTGGCTGCTGCTGCCGCTTTTCGCTCTGCTGGTTATGCAGCGCCCGTTCCGGTTGCTGCAACTGGACGATGATCTGGCCCAGGCCATGGGGCTGGCCGTCGCCCGGTGGCGCCTGGTTTTTCTGCTGCTGGCGCTGTTGCTGGCAGCGGCGCTGGTCGCCTTAACCGGCCCGATCGTCTTTATCGGCCTGGTGGCACCGCACATTGCCAGGCGGATTATCGGCAACCAGATCCAGCACTGGCTGCCCCTGAGCGCTCTTCTTGGCGGGCTGTTATTGCTGGCCGCCGACATCCTGGCCCGACAGCTGGCCTTTCCCCAGGAGTTACCCGTCGGCATGCTGACCGCCCTGATCGGGGCCCCCTGGCTGATTTACCTGCTCAATTCGCGAACCTCACCTCGGAGCGCATAACGTGACCCATCCGGCGACGACACCAAACCGGGCAAGCAGACCTGGCAGCCGGCCTTCAGGCGCCACTCCTGTCGCCCGACTGTTTCTGGCCGGCGGGCTCGGTCTGGCCATTGTTCTGGTTGCGGGCGTCCAGTTGGGAGCAATCGACCTGAGCTGGGCCCAGGTTTGGGCCGGGCTGACCGGCGACGGTTCGGAACACGTTCAGCGAGTGATCTTCGAATTACGTTTGCCCCGCACCCTGACCGGTGTCCTGATTGGCATTCACTTTGCCCTGTCGGGCTGGCTGTTACAGCTGCTGAGCCGGAACCCTCTGGCAGAAGCCGGCATTCTCGGCATCTCCGCCGGTGCCAGTCTGGTGGCGGTCGTCGCCTTTATTATCGGTGACTGGCTGGTGTCCAGTGCCAACCCCTATGACAATACGTCGTTTGCCTTGCAGTATCTGCCGCTGTTTGCCATGGCGGGCGGGCTGGTAACCGCACTGGCGGTGTACTTCCTTGGCATGCGACACGGCCACCTGTCGCCCGTCAAAATGACCCTGACCGGTGCGGTGATTGCCGGTATGTTGCACGCTCTAACCACCGGCGCGCTGGCCTTCTGGGGCCACGCCCATACCGAACTGGTCGCCCAGTGGCTGGCCGGCTCGTTGTACGGCGCCGAATGGCAACATCTGCATACGCTGTTACCCTGGACGCTCATCGGATTAGCCAGTGTCGCGCTGCTTGTGCGACCTCTGGAAGTCATGCAGCTGGACGATGAGCACGTTCGCACCCTGGGGCTGGGCCTGAATCGCTGGCGCGCCTTTGCCCTGCTGATTGCCACGCTACTGGCGGCCAGTGCCGTCGGGGTGGTGGGTCCCGTGGGCTTTATTGGCCTGCTGATCCCCCACATCAGTCGGAGGCTGGCCGGGGCTAATCTCCCGGTCCAGTTGGTGTTGTGTGTACTGTTGGGTGCGGTGCTGGCCGTACTGGCGGATTTACTCGGCCGAACGATGTTTTCTCCGTACGAAGTGCCCGTAGGCGTGGTTTCCGCTGTCCTCGGCGTCCCGTTTTTCCTGTATCTGTTATCGCGTCAACCCTGAGGCCCGGACTCTCCATGTTACGAACCGAGCATCTTTCACTGGCATACGGCGACAAACCGGTTGTCGACAACGTCTCGCTGGCCATTCCCGAGGGTGGAATCACCTGCCTGCTGGGTCCAAATGGGTCCGGTAAGAGTACCCTGCTAAAAAGTTTTGCCGGCCTGCTGCCACCCCGGTCGGGCCAGGTGTTCCTGGACAACCGTCCGGTTGCGCAATGGGACCGGCGCCGGCTGGCGCTCAGACTCGCCATGTTGCCCCAGAAACCGATTGTGCCCGGTGGTATCCGGGTTCGGGACTTGATTGCACTGGGTCGCTTTCCCCACCGAAAATGGTGGCAAAGGAACCTCACCACCGACGACAACGCCACCATCGACGCCATGGCAATGACCGGGGTATCAGACCTTGCAGAACGATCGGTGGAAGCGCTCTCCGGAGGGCAGCAGCAGCGGGTCTGGATCGCCATGGCACTGGCCCAGGAGACCGATATCCTCTTGCTGGACGAGCCGACCACCTTTCTGGACTGGGGCTACCAGTTGGAAGTGCTGGAGTTATTATCCACCCTGAATCGCGAGCACGGGTTGACCGTGGTGATGTCACTCCACGATCTCAACCAGGCGGCGCAGTTTGCGAACCGTATTGCGGTGCTGGCCAACGGCCAACTCGACACCATCGGCAGCCCTGCGGAAGTTATTACTGAATCCCTCGTCAACCGGGTATTTCGGGTGCATACAAGCATCACTGCGGGGCGGGAAGGTCGTCCGTTTTGCACCGGATTCGCAGAATCGGCACAAAGCCGACCCAGGCAACGTCCTCACTGTACCACTACCTCTTAAATGAGGACTCGTAGCCACTACCCAGGTTCTATCCCGTTACTGCGGATCTTTCTAAAAAGAGGCGGAATTTCTCCCGGGGGAAGTGTTGGTCTATCCACCTGAACGTTCGTTTTGCGATCCAGTTGGCCAGCAGACAACAATTTTCTGAACCATACTTAAAGGCCCTTACCCTCCGAAGAGGGCCGCGTCATGACATTTCCTATCAGCAAAGCTCCCTGGAACAAGGGGAAGCTCGTTGGCCAGAAGTTACCGCTCAAACTCGAACAAATATGGGCTATCCGCATTCGGTTGGAGATTGCAAAGAATATCCGCGAACTGGCGATGTTCAACATGGCAATTGATTGCAAACTCCGATCTTGCGATATGGTAAAGCTCTTGGTTCGAGATATTTCCAGAAACGGATAGGTTCTGGATCGAGCGCAAGTCATCCAACAGAAGACCAGTCAGCCTGTTCAGTTTGAGATAACCAAAAAGACGCGCGAATCGGTCGAAGCATGGATCGAGTTGCGCGGACTCTCAGGTATGGATTATTTGTGGCCGAGCCGGATGAGAAAGTTTGAACATATCACTACTCATCAATATGCCCGTCTTGTCAAAAAGTGGATTACCAGCATTGGACTTGATCCTTCAGTCTACGCAACCCATTCAATGAGACGCAGCAAAGTGACATTGATCTACAAGAAGACCAAGAATCTTCGAGCCGTCCAGTTGCTGTTGGGACACACAAATATGTCGAGCACCGTGCGGTACCTTGGTGTCGAGGTCGAGGATGCTCTGGAGATAGCTGAGAGTATTGAGATCTAGTTGCGTAACTTGTGTCCTTGGTCCCTGTGGATGCCGCAGGCGCTGCCAGCTCCGGTTGATGATCACCCTCGGGTTACGATCAGGCTCTTCCAGTCGTAAACAAAAGCGGACATTCAGAAACGATCGAATTGACCAAAAAGCGGTATACGTCCGGTGATCCCATCTTGAGCCGCGCGCTGAAAAGGTCTTTCTGGTTTTCAATTACTGCACCGGGGTAAGTCCACGGACGTTTTAAAGCCGTCCTTGGAAACCGGGTAGAACCCAAGAGGTTGATTGGTTCAGAAGCTAACCCTTTTGGCCTCTTGTCCCAATACCTCCCTCATGTAACGAAGCAATGAGCGGGCACGCGATGCTGTCCGGCTGTGCGTGGCATTGACTGACCATATCGCTCAGAGCCATCTCAATTTTGACCAGCCTTTCGATCTTTTCACGCACATCCTTCAGCTTGTGCTCGGCGAGCGCACTGGCTTCCTCACAGTGGGTGCCATCTTCCAGCCGTAGGAGGTCGCTTATCTCATCGAGACTGAAACCCAGGTGCTGCGCCGTTTTCACAAAGGTCAACCGATCAATATCGGCGAAACCGTAGCGTCGAATGCCACCCGGAGGCCGCTTGGGTTCCGATAACAGACCACGCCGCTGGTAATAGCGGATCGTCTCTACATTTACGTTGGCCGCCCTGGCCAAGCCGCCAATAGTCATTGAATTGGCTTTAACCGACATGCTGCTTGACTCCGTAGTTGACTACGGAAGTAACCTTATCTCATCAAGTCCATGGGCAACAGGTGTAAACGTCATGTCGAAATTCAAATCTAAATCCGGAGGTGCTTCTCTCGCTGTCGGGGGGGGGGTTGCTGGAATTCTCGCCTCGGCTTGCTGTCTCGGGCCATTGGTACTTATCACTCTGGGCGTTTCCGGTGCCTGGATCGGCAATCTGACATCTTTGGAGCCCTATCGACCGCTGTTCATTGGCGCGGCCATCGTCGCCATGTACCTCGCCTGGCGACGAATCTATCGCCCTGTAGAGCAATGCTCACCCGGTGAAACGTGTGCGATCCCTCAAGTCCGAAAGACCTATAAGGTGATCTTTTGGGTAGTTACGGCTCTGGTACTGGTCGCTTTAGTGTTCCCTTACATTTTGCCCCTATTCTACTAAACGGAGATTTTCCTCATGCGTAAACAGCTTGTACTTGCCATGTTCCTCACTTTGCTCAGCATGTCCACCTGGGCTGCGTCTCAAAAAGTGACTCTCTCGGTGCCTGACATGACCTGTTCTGCGTGTCCGATCACCGTCAAGCTGGCCTTAAGTAAGGTGGAAGGGGTGTCGCAAGTTTCCGTGAGCTACCCTGATCGAGAAGCCGTCGTCACCTTTGACGATGCGCTCACTTCCATAGAGGCGCTCACCGAGGCCACGAGCGACGCTGGTTACCCCTCCACTCCCACGGCCTCAGAGGCGACCCCGGAGGGGCAATGAAGAATCCGAAGAACCTGCTCAGAGTTGGCATAGTAGGGACTTTTCTGGTTGCACTATGCTGCTTCACACCGATTCTGGTCATTCTTATGTCCACCGTGGGACTGGCCGCCCTGACGGGCTATCTCGACTATGTGCTTCTCCCGGCACTGGCGGTATTCATCGGCCTTACGGTCTATGCGTTCTGGCGGAAAAAACACTATGACGCAAGCTACGAGAGCAATTCCAAAGCTCCAAGGAGTTTCCCGAGTGAAAAATGACCAAAAACTGCATATTGCTGTAATCGGCAGTGGCGGAGCCGCCATGGCGGCTGCCTTGAAGGCAACAGAGCGCGGTGCCCGCGTCACCCTGATCGAACGTGGGACCGTCGGCGGCACCTGCGTAAATGTTGGCTGCGTGCCCTCGAAGATTATGATTCGTGCAGCACATATCGCGCATCTTCGAAAAGAAAGCCCTTTTGACGCGGGCATCAGTGCTGCGGCTCCTGAGGTAGACCGAGCGAAACTGCTTCAGCAACAGCTGGCACGAGTGGAGGAGCTGCGTGACACCAAGTACGAAAAGATACTTCGAGAACACAAGGACATCACAGTCCTGAACGGTGAGGCCCGGTTTCTCGACACCAATAGCCTGTTAGTCACGTTGGCTGAGGGTGGTGAAAAACCGGTTCATTTTGATCGCGCCTTTATTGGAACCGGAGCCAGACCGGCAGAACCGCCAATAACGGGGCTGGCAGACACTCCTTACCTGACATCAACCAGTGCCTTGGCGCTGGATACCGTTCCCAAACGGCTGATCGTGATTGGTGCCGGTTTCGTTGCCCTGGAATTGGCTCAGGCATTCGCCAGACTGGCCAGCAAGGTTACCGTTTTGGCCCGGAGCCGTTTGTTGTCCAGTGAGGACCCCGCAATCGGGGAAGCTATGGATGCAGCGTTCAAGCGCGAAGGTATTGAGGTGCTTAGCCAGACCCTGCCCAGCAACGTGGACTATAGCGACAACGAGTTCATCGTCGAGACGCCTGCCGGCACCTTGCGAGCCGATCAACTGCTGGTGGCGACCGGTCGAACTCCCAATACCGAGGACCTGAACCTGGCGAGCATTGGCGTGGAAACCTCACGCGACGCAATTCAGGTGGATGAGCATCTGCAAACCACGGTCCCCGGAATATACGCTGCCGGAGACTGCACCAATCAACCGCAGTTTGTCTATGTCGCCGCTGCCGGGGGCAGCCGGGCCGCCATCAACATGACGGAAGGCGAGGCCAAACTCGACCTCAGTGCCATGCCCGGGGTCATGTTTACCGATCCTCAAGTCGCCACCGTTGGCCTCTCTGAAGCCGAAGCAATTGCTCGGGGTTATAGCGTGGACACCAGGCTGCTCGACTTGGAAAACGTGCCGCGTGCGCTAGTAAACTTTGACACCCAAGGATTTATTAAAATGGTGGCAGAGCGCAACTCAGGCCGTTTGCTTGGGGTGCAGATTGTCGCAGCGGAAGGCGGTGAAATTATCCAAACGGCAGTGATGGCGTTACGAGCAGGTTTGACCGTTCAGGAAATCGGCGATGACTTGTTCCCTTATTTGACCATGGTTGAAGGACTCAAGCTCTGTGCGCAAACGTTCACCAAGGATGTAAAACAGTTGTCCTGCTGTGCCGGATAAATGATGTGAGCACGGCTTTAAGCTCTGGTGATGGGTTCCTAATGACCAATCGTTCCGATGCCATATCTTGCACGACCATCATTGAAAGAGCCTCATGGCCGAGCACGTGGATCATTACGTGACTGCCCAGGTTGTCCTTTGCTGTGGCAGCCAGTTGGCTACTTCCACTTGGTGTAAGTTTCAGCCAAATAGCCCCCTCAGAGATAACCGCAGCTTCAATGGCCTCGCTGGTTAAATTAACCGTCAGGCCTTCGCTCTCTTGAGCGTTCACGGGTTGCGATTGGACACTGCAAGCAGCCCCGATAATCACCAGGGTGAAAACACACAGTCTTAGTAACATGGATTGGGTGGCATCCCTTCAGTCCAAGTTGATTCGACACCATATGAAACGATGAATGCATCAGATTTTGTTGATACTTCACCTGCTTGAACTCATTTTCAACTTGTTTAGAACCAGACCGGTCTAATGGTTCAACGATTCTGGGCAGGCCAGCAGTTTGATTAAATGCTTGGGACCGGTTAGAGAATGAGCAATAGTTGGCGAATCTCTAACAATTGATTATGGTTTTGCGCTCCGATTGAACGTTCGCTTTGCGACCATCAGCGGAGGGCTCTATTTAGACGTGCAATTAAAGCAGTGATTTTTACAAGGTCCAGTGACGGGCTAGACCTCACGCCCAACCCTGTTTCGCATCGAAGTAACGTCTGGCCTGTATCAGATTCGTCATCGAACCTCGGGCCATGAAGTCCAGGGCGGATGACCCAGAGAAGGGGACTTCACTGGTTGGCAGCCGGACCCGGCGATTGGCACGCTCCGCCGATGGGTAAATCACTCTCAGTGACCTGTAGATTCCCAAGATGTAGCTGATGCGCTCCAGCGTGTCCCGAGAAAGCTTGATGTGGGGGAGCTTCTGGTACCTGGAAAGCGTGCTCCGGGATATACCGCCGAGCATTTTCATCATCTCTTCTTGGGAGCAACGCCACTCATGGCAGATGTTGAAGAAGCCTTTGAGGGCAACATGCCCGCGCAGAGCCTCGTCATTGGAGGTTTCGGGTTGTCTCTTGTTCTGTTGGGACATTGCGAAAGTACTCCCCATATGACCTCATAAAAAGATTTTAGAAAAAATTTGACCATATGTGCATATTTTTGAGCGGGGTCAGGGTCAATAACGGACACTACTAGGGATCAGTTGGATTGAATACACCGACCATTTTTGACAACTTTCTGAGATGTGTTCGGAAAACAGCGGAGGTCACTCTCGGTGGCGTCGACACCCGCCAGTTGTCTTCCAAGACCATGGCAGTACTGGAAAGACCAAACCTGTATTTCATTGGCGAGGTAGTGGATGTGACCGGCCATCTGGGCGGCCACAATTTCCAGTGGGCGTGGGCCTCGGGTGTGGCAGCAGGAAACAGCGCCTGACAGATCATCCGATTGCCAAACCCTGCCGTAGAACTGGTAACCTGAGTCCATGAATTGGCCTCACCAGAGAACGCGACAGACAGGGAGAAAGGATGCTCCAGACCGCCAGTGACACCGCAGCCACCAATGCCCTCGTAGTCGAAGGTGGCGCCATGCGCGGCATCTTCGCCGCTGGTGTACTCGATGCTTTCCTGGAAAAGCGGTATCAGCCTTTTACCGAAGCCTGGGGCGTCTCCGCGGGTTCAACCAACCTCATCGGCTACCTCTGCGGCCATCACGGCCGAAACCATCGGGTGATAACCGACCACGCCTGTCGCCCGGAGTTCATTAACTGGGGTCGCTTCTTCCAGGGTGGGCATTTGTGCGATGTTCACTGGCTCTGGCACCGGTCCTACGAGGAGGTACCGCTCGATCTGGAACGCTACCTGTCCGGCACCACCAAACTCTGGGTAGCAACCACATCAGTGGTAACCGGTGAAGCCCGGTATTTCTCCGTCGACGATCAGAACATCCACGATGTGCTTACTGCCTCCTGCTCGATTCCCCTGGCCTATCGTGATTACCCGATCGTGGAGAATGAGCCCATGAGTGATGGTGGAATTGCCGATTCCATTCCGGTTGCAGAGGCTTATCGCCGGGGCGCACGGGATATTACCGTCGTTCTGTCCCGGCCTCTGGGCTACCAGAAAAAGCCTCTGGCCTTTCCGGCACTCACAAAGCGGATGTTCAGGGAGCAGCCGGGACTCGCCGAGGCCCTGATCCGGCGCGGCGAACGATATAACGAGACATTGGAGTTCATTCGAAATCCACCGGACGACTGCCGGCTCCGGATTATCGCGCCGCCGGAAGATTTTCCGGTGAGCCGGCTGACCACCGATCTGAACAAGCTGGATCTGGGCTATCAGCAAGGCCACCGCGCAGCGATGGCCTACCTGGCCGACATGGCCCGGGAAGTCGCCTAGCGAAGCACTACCAGAGGCTTTCTGGCGGTTTCAAGCATCCGGGTGGTAGTACTGCCCACGAGGAATTGACGGATACGGGAATGGCCATAGGCGCCCATCACCAGGATGTCGATATCCTGCTCTTCCTGATAGTCGTGCAGTGCCGGTTCCACGTCGCCGGCCCGTATTGCCAGGGTAATTTCGGATTCCAGCCCTGCCAACATTTTTTCGGCCTTTTTGAGCTGCTCCCAACGGTCATTGGTATCCGGGCCAACCATCACCAGATGCAAGGGCATGCCTTTGAGAACCGGGCTACCAGCCAGCAACTCCACGCCTTTGAACGCGGTGGCGCTGCCATCAAAAGCCAGCATGGCACTGCGCGGCTGGGTGTACTCGTCCGGCACCAGGAGAATCGGCCGATGCATACTGCGAATCACGGTCTCGAGCTGGCTGCCAACGTGGGTATCACGCTCGGAGCTGCTTTCACCGTGCAGCCCCATGACCAGCAGGCGGGTCTGGTTTTCCAGCGCCAGCAGGGACTCGGTAAGGTCGCCATGGCGCTGACGCTGGATCACCTCACCGATGCCGGCTTCGGTGACGCGCTTGTGCGCCTCATCCAGCATGTGATGGCCGTGTTCCAGGGCAAGCTTGGCGCGTTTTCGGTCCAGCTCCGCCAGGTCTTCGAGCAGCTGCTCACGGCTGCCCAGACCAATGTTGCCAACCAGATCCGGCTCCGCCGGGTAGCGTTCCTCATCAAGCACGTGCAGCAACATCATGGGCGTTTCCATGTGCTTGCTGGCCCAGGCGGCATAATCGCAAACCGCAGGGGCAGCCTGGGAGCCATCAATACAGGCAACTACTCGTAACATCTCAACCTCGCCTTCATGATCCTTGTGATTGTTATTCTGACTGCGATTGTTGCTGGATTCCTTGGTCTGTGTCATGTCAGTGCCCCATCAGCTGGTCAACGGCGTCCGGCTTGTCGTGCACGCCAAAGCGGTCGACAATCGTGGCACTGGCTTCATTCAGACCGATTACCTCAACCTCCGATCCTTCCCGGCGAAACTTGATCACAGCCTTGTCCAGGGCGCCCACGGCGGTGATATCCCAGAAATGCGCGCGACTCAGGTCGATCACCACATTATCGACTGCTTCCTTGAAATCAAAGGATTCCATAAACTTTTCCGAAGAACTGAAGAATACCTGGCCCACAACCCGGTAAGTACGGGTATCGGTGGTTTCATCCAGCTCGGAGGTCACCAGCATGTAATGGCCCACTTTGTTGGCAAAGAACAACGCTGCCAGCAGCACGCCGGCCAGTACGCCAAAGGCCAGGTTATGGGTGGCAACCACGACAATCACGGTCACCAGCATCACGATGTTGGTGGAAAGCGGGTGCTCGCGCAGATTGCGGATGGAATCCCAGGAGAAGGTGCCAATCGAGACCATGATCATCACTGCCACCAGGGCCGCCATGGGAATCTGGACCAGCACGCTGTCCAGCAACAGAACCATGATCAGCAGGAAGACACCAGCGGTTAGCGTGGAGAGACGTGTCCGGCCGCCGGACTTCACGTTGATGATGGATTGACCGATCATGGCACAACCGGCCATACCACCGATCAGGCCGGAGCCGATGTTGGCAATGCCCTGGCCCTTGCACTCGCGGTTGCGGTCACTGGTGGTGTCTGTCAGATCATCCACGATGGTTGCTGTCATCATCGACTCGAGCAGCCCCACAATGGCCAGGGGAATCGAATATGGCAGGATAATCATCAGAGTTTCCAGGTTCAGAGGCACATCCGGCCAAAGGAAAACGGGGAGCGTATCCGGCAGATCACCCATATCACCAACCGTGCGGATATCCATTCCGGTAACTACGGCAACGGCCGTCAGAACGACGATACACACCAGGGGCGACGGAAGAACTTTGCCAACAACCGGCAGCACGGGGAACAGGTAGATGATCCCCAGACCCGCCGCAGTCATCGCATACACGTGCCAGGTCACATTAGTGAGTTCAGGCAATTGGGCCATGAAAATGAGGATGGCAAGGGCATTCACAAACCCCGTCACCACGGAACGTGAAACAAAGCGCATCAGGCTGCCGAGCTTGAGGTAGCCAGCGACCAGCTGTAGCACACCGGTAAGCAGAGTCGCCGCAAGCAAATACTGCAGACCATGCTCTTTTACCAGAGTCACCATCAGTACCGCCATAGCTGCCGTTGCGGCGGAAATCATACCGGGACGGCCGCCCACGAACGCGATGATCACTGCGATACAGAAAGAGGCATAAAGACCCACTTTGGGATCGACACCGGCAATGATCGAGAAGGCGATGGCTTCCGGGATCAACGCCAGCGCCACGACGATACCGGCGAGCACATCGCCACGAATGTTCGAAAGCCAGTTGGCTTTTAGGGAATTCACCATAATTTCGGGGGTCCAGCTTGCTACGAATTCAAAGGTCGCGAAGCTTATCAGCCCCCTTACAGGAAAGTAAGGTCGCTAGCGGTATCTTCTTAGAGGCCTAACGACCGGTTGCACCTGCTGCTATCATCAGAATATTCAATTACTAACAGGAGCCTACGCCCTCCCATGGATGATCTTGCTGCCCAGTTTCTGGCCGGAAACCAGACCACTCTCAACCTCGCCGTTGCGCTTCTGCTGGGCGCCATCATTGGCCTGGAGCGGGGATGGGATGCCCGGGAGCAGAAATCCGGCGAACGCATCGCAGGCATCCGCACCTTTGCCCTGGTAGGTCTGCTTGGCGGTATTTCAGCGGTACTGGCGCAGGAAATTACGGAATGGGCGTTTCCGGTGCTTCTGGTCAGTGTCGTGGCCATGGCCATCGTCGCTTACAGCGAGCGGCTGGAGCATATCCGCAACTTCAGTATCACCGGCATGGTCGGTATGGTGCTCACCTTCTGCTTCGGCGCGGTGGCAGTAGCGGTGGATCCGGTCATCGCCACCGCAGCAGCGGTAGTGACCGCAATCATTCTGGACAACAAGGAAGAAATCCACGGCTGGGTCAACAAGCTGAAAGAGCACGAACTGGATGCCGCACTCAAGCTGCTGCTGATTTCCGTGGTTATGCTGCCGTTACTGCCGAACGAGAAGATGGGGCCTGGCGGAGTGCTGAACCCCCGGGAAATCTGGTGGATGGTGGTGATGATCGCTTCTATTTCCTTTGTCGGTTACTTTGCCATAAGGGTGGCCGGAACTCGCAAAGGAATACTGTTTACCAGCCTGTTCGCAGGTTTGAGCTCATCTACTGCCCTCACCCTGCACTTCGCCCGTCAGGCCTCGAAAAATCCGCAGCTCAACGCCCAGTTCGCAACCGGCATCCTGATCGCCTGCGGCACCATGTTCCCGCGCATTCTGGTGTATTGCCTGGTGATCAATCCGGATCTGCTACCCAACCTTGTCTGGCCGGTGGTCGTCATGACTGCCCTGCTCTATGGCCCAGCCCTCGTTATTTGGAAAAAAAACGACCGACACCTTCGTGTCAGTCAGCCTACGCTTAACCAGAACCCGCTGGATCTGACCTCGGCGCTGGTTTTTGGCGGGTTATTGACGGGCATCCTCCTGCTGGGGGAGTTCCTGGGCAACTGGCTGGGTGATGCTGGTATCTATTTCCTCGCGGCCACCTCTGGTATCGCCGACGTGGACGCGATCACACTTTCCCTGACCCGCATGTCCAATGACAGCCTGGCCATGGGCACCGCCGTGATCGGTATTGTTATTGCCGCCGCCACCAACAATCTGGTGAAGTCGGCTCTTGCGGGATTTGTTGGCAATCGTCAGACCGGGCTGCTCGTTGGCATCCCCATGGTGCTCTCTCTGGCAGCCGGGCTGCTGGTCGCCTGGCTGCAATAATCCTTACCTGGCCCGCCGGAACGTCAGGTTGTAACGGTAGGGTCCTGTCAACGGATGCTCTCCGGCCTTGAGTGTCAACACACCGTGGTAACGCATTCTGGCGGGGCCACCCCACACCACCACATCACCGTGCCCCAGAGGCACCCGCACCGGGCGCTCGCTGCGTTTCAGCCCCCCGAACTGGAACACAATGGGCAACCCCAGAGAGACTGACACAATCGGCTGACTGAAGTCTTCCTCGTCCTTGTCCTGGTGCAGCCCCATTTTCGCCCCGGGCTGGTATCGGTTAATCAGGCAGGCGTCTGGCTCGAATCCCTCAAAACCTGCGGCCTCTGCGGCGCTTCCGGCCAGTTTCAGGAAGGCCTCAGGCATGTCTGGCCAGGCCCGTCCGGATTCCGGGTCATGCTCCTGATACCGGTAACCGCGGCTATCGGTGACCCAGCCCAGCATGCCGCAACAACTCATGGCGGCAGACATGGCATGACCGCCGGGGGTCCGCATATGCCGGAAAGGTGCTTCTGAAGCCACCGTGCCAATAGCTTCCAGGAGCAATTCAGCATCAGCCAGCGCGAAATTACGCAGCACCACGGCGCCCTCCACAAGAGGCTCAACCGTCGGCTCCGGTGGCTGATCACCAAACAGATCCAGAGTCATAACTACCGATTCCCCCTGAAAAAACGGAAAAAGTGCCGGTCAGCGTCTAGTCTCTTACCAGAGGGGCTGTCCCAAGCCTTGGTACGCCAATCTTCACCGGTAAGGATCATCCATGCATCGAAAACGCCAGTCGGCCCAGGTTTCGCTGGCCCTTCTGATTGCATCGGCCATTACCCTCGGCATGCTGGTTCTCACCATTGTGCTGATCGGCCAGAGCTTCCGGGGCATGGAGACAGCCAAGGTATCGGCGGCAGGCGCCACTGCCCGACAACTGGCCGTCAGCGTTGACGACCGTATCCAGGCCATCACCGCGCCGCCATCTACCGCCCTTGCGGTCTTGAGCCATGACAGTCTCGCAGGCGCCGGGACGCTGGCGCAACGTCTTGAACGACTTCCGGTGCTGGCAGACATACTCAGCAGCAGTGACATTGTCAGCGCCGTCTATGCCGGTTACCAGAACGGAGACTTCATTCTCCTGCGTAAGGTTCGCAGTTCCGGAACCCTCCAGTTTCCCGATGCCCCAAACGAAACCCGCTTTCTGCTGCAGACAATTACCCACGGGGGCAATCGAATACCGGGGCAATGGTTTTTCTTCGATGCCAACATGCGAATGCTTGAAGAGCGGACGGTACCCGAATATAACTACGATCCACGAACCCGCCCGTGGTTCAATTCCGCCAAGGCATCGGATACCACGGAACTGTCCGCCCCCTACGCCTTCTTTACCACCCAGGAAACCGGGATAACCCTGTCCCGCCGCGCATCGGACGAGACCGGCGGGCCGGGTACCATTTTCGGTATCGATGTCACCGTGACGGATCTGAGCAGCCAACTGGCAGAGCTGCGCCAGACACCGAACACCCGGATTGCCATTGTGAACAGGGATCGGGAAGTTCTCGCCGATTCGGGAAACGCCAAAGAGCCCGGGCCTATGATTTCCGGGGCTCTGAACCGGATCGGAGATCAGATGGAGGGAAGCACTGTTACCCGCTTCAGTGCCGACGGCAAAGACTGGTATGGAATGACTGAGCCTCTCGCCGCATTGGAACAAGAGGGGCTGACGATAGCCGTCGCGATACCCGCGGACGAGCTGTTGTCCGAGGTCTGGGCCGCGCTTGCCAGACAAACGGTGATTGCCGGACTCATTGCCTCGCTGCTGCTGGTTATCGGCTGGTTCCTCGGCCGTCAGGTAGGCCGTCCACTGGAACACCTGACCGATCAGGTCAGCCGGCTATCGCGATTCCGTTTCGACACCCCGGTCGCGTCCGAATCCCACATCCGCGAGGCCCGCCAGCTGGGCGTGGCACTGGATGACATGGCGAAAACCATACGCAGCTTCCAGAGCATCGCCACCGTACTTAACCGGGGCCAGGACCTGAATCATCTGCTTCGCGAGATTCTTGAGCAGATTATCCATATTGTTGGCCAGGAGCGTGGCGGCATCTACCTGTTTACACGCAAGAAAAACCAACTCTCGCTGGCCGTCGAACAGGATCTTCAACTACCGGACACCATCTCGAATGTGCAGGCGGAATACGACGACAACGACATCATCCGTTTGCTGAGACAGCACATCCCGGGACATCCGGTGTTCGCGGTTCTGCGTAACCGTCGCAAACAGTTGATCGGTGTCCTGGCGATCGAGATGGAGGTGGGCGACCACACTCAACTGAGTGACGACCTGATCGTCTTCGTGGATGAAATTGCCGGCTCTGCCGCCGTGGCCATAGAAACCCGGGAACTGATCGAAAGCCAGCAGGCACTGCTCGAGGGCATTATCCGGCTGGTGGCCAATGCCATTGACGCCAAATCGCCCTACACCGGTGGCCACTGCGAGCGAGTGCCCAAGCTCGCCCAGATGCTGGTGGATGAAGCCATTGCCAGTGAAGACCGGGCCTTTGATTCGTTCACCATGACCGAAGAGCAGCTCCAGGAATTCCATCTGGCAGCCTGGCTGCATGACTGCGGCAAGATCACCAGCCCCGAGTATGTGGTCGACAAGGCAGTCAAGCTGGAAACCATCCATAACCGTATCCACGAGATCCGCACCCGTTTTGAAGTACTGCACCGGGATGCCGAGATCCGGTACCTGAATCGTGTGCTGTCAGGTGTCGAGGAAAGAGCAGCCGGCGAGGAACGCCGTGCTACGAGGGCCCGATTGCAGGAGGAATTCCGTTTGATTGCGACGGCCAACCAGGGTGGTGAATTCATGGCCGAAGAAGATATTGAGAGGATCCGCGCCATCGGCGAGCAAACCTGGGAGCGCCATTTCAGTGACCGACTCGGCCTGTCTCCCGACGAAAAAAATGCCCTGGAAGGTCGCCCGGAACCACGGCTACCCTGCGCCGAACCGCTGCTTGCCGACAAACCGGAACACCTCAGGCCCTGGGGCGAACACATTCCCCCGGTGCAAAAAGACGACCCAAGGAACCGCTGGGGTTTCGATATGGAGTTGCCGGAACACGCTTACAACCGGGGCGAGCTGCACAACCTCACGGTGGCCAAAGGAACGCTGACCGATGAGGAGCGCTTCAAGATCAACGAACACATTGTGCAGACCATCTGCATGCTCGATGCCCTGCCATTGCCCGACCGGCTGGCCAATGTCCCGAAGCTGGCAGGTACCCACCACGAACGCATGGACGGCCGGGGCTATCCCTGCGGCCTGACGGCCGCGGAAATGGGCATACCGGAACGGATCATGGCGGTTGCCGATGTGTTTGAAGCGCTGACCGCAGTGGATCGCCCTTACAAGGACGGCAAAACCCTCACCGAGTCGCTCACCATCATGGCCCGAATGGTCGAAGACGGGCACATCGACCGCGAGGTTTTCGAGCTGTTCGTCCGCTCAGGCACATACGAGCGCTATGCCCGTCAGCACCTGCAGCCCGGGCAGATCGATCACGTCGATGAAAGCCTGTTCATGAAGCCGCACTGAAAAACACGTATATTCTATGGGCTGATTCATTCCTGCTAAGGACTTATTAATGCTGTTTGCAATCATAATTGGCGGCCTGATTGGTTACGCCTTCGGCAAATTCCCGGGCTTTCTGATCGGCGCGGCAATTGGCGCCTTTCTCCTGAACCTTCTCAAGCGCCGCCTTATTGGTAAGCTCCAGAGCATCCAGTCGGGCTTCATCGAATCGGTCTTTGCGGTGATGGGCGCCCTTTGCAAAGCAGACGGTGTTGTATCCAGGGATGAAATCCAGATGGCCGAAGCCATGTTCGTGCGCTTCCGTCTGAATGAAGACCAGAAAGCCAAGGCCAAAGCCGCCTTCAACCGGGGTAAGGAACCAGAATTCGACCTGGAAGCCGAGCTGAACCGCTTCCTTCAGGCCAGTGGACGCCAGCCCGCGTTTCTCCAGATGTTCCTGCAGGTTCAGGTATCGGCGGTGGCTGCGGATGGCAAGGTGCACCCGGCCGAACACGAAATGCTGGTGCGCATCGCCCGTGGGCTGGGCCTGCCAGAGAGCCAGGTGGACCAGCTGGAGGCCATGCTGCGCGGTGCTCACACCCACCGGGCCGGTGCCGGGCAACCTTCCTCCGCAGATCAGCTCAGCGATGCCTACAAGGTTCTTGGGGTGTCCTCGTCAGCCAGTGATGAAGAGCTCAAGAAAGCCTACCGGAAGCTGATGAGCGAGAACCATCCGGATAAACTTGCAGGCCGGGGATTGCCGGAGAGCATGCGGGAGATGGCGGAGGAACGCACTCGCGAAATCAGTCATGCCTACGACGTGATCAAGGAAGCGCGGAAAAAATCCGCGTAACGCCGTCTGCGGTTACCGGATCAGAACCAGCGGGGCACTCGCACCCGATAGCGCTCGTAGTCCTCACCGAATTTGTCCGCCAGAGCCATCTCCTCCTCCCGGGCCTGGCGGGTAATCACCAGCACACCGGCCACCAGGCACACCAGGGAAAACACACTGGGCAGCGCCAGGAAAAAACCGAGCTGTCCCGCCATCACCGCCAGGAACAGAGGGTTCCGGGAGCGTCCAAAAGGACCACTGGTCAGTAACTTGCGCTGGTCCTTGCGCGGGTCAATACCGGAGCGCCAGTCTTCGTGCATGTAAGCCTGCAGATAGTTCACGGCCGTATATGAGCCGATCAACAACAGCATGCCAACCAGCAAAACCGGCCAGGCGTAGAGCAGACCGAAAACACCCAGCCAAGGATCAATATCCACGAAAATCCGCACCACGCAGACGCCGAGAATCAGGGCGCGAAAGACATTAAAAATGTGTCGATGCCACCAGGGCGCAGTTCCCCGCTCACCGTAGTTGATGTGCGAAAAATGCATACGCTGGTACAGACCGAGGCTCCGGCCAGCAAATTGCAGACCGATCATCAGAAAGAAAATGCCTAGAAAGTGGCGTACGAGGGGTTCAATAACTTCCATCAGGATCGCTTACAACGGGTTAAGACCGACAGCTTATTATCTGTAAGCGTCTGTGAAAAGGGTTTGGGGTGGGAGTCAGGGCAGCCTGGGGCCAACCCTACCTAAAATGACATACCATCACGTTTTCAAATGCTTTAGAGTGATCCAGTCATTTTAAGGAGAATCCTGTTATGAGCGCCCCTGAAATCCCACAGTCTTGCCATGTGTACTGCAACGACGCGATGGGGCGCGATGACGCCACAGCCCTGGCCGAAAGAATCCGAAGCCGGGAGATATCGATCACCGAACTCACACGAGCCGCCATCGCCCGGGCACAGGCGGCCCAGCCCTTGATCCATGGCGTGGCCCTGGCGAACTATGACGAGGCGGTCCAAACCGCCTCACGGCTGGATACGGCGGCGCGGACGGCTATCGAACCCTTGTTTCGAGGCATTCCGACCTTTATCAAAGACAACACCAATGTGACAGGTCTGGCCACGCGCCAGGGCTCGCTGGCAGTACCTGACGTACCTGCCCCCCATACCAGTCCATTTGCCCGACAACTGCTTGCCCAGGGTTTCCTGTGCCTTGGTAAAAGCACGCTGCCCGAATTCGGTTTCAACGCCTCCACCGAACCTGCCCATGGGCCGGCTACACGGAATCCCTGGAATCTGGCCTATTCAGCCGGCGCTTCCTCAGGCGGTTCCGCAGCCCTGGTGGCCGCTGGCGTGGTGCCCATTGCCCATGCCAATGACGGCGGAGGCTCCATCCGCATCCCGGCCGCATGCTGCGGTCTGGTCGGCCTGAAACCCACACGCGGACGGTTGATCGACAACGAAGCAGCTTCTTCTCTACCCATCAACATTATCAGCGAGGGCGTGGTGACTCGTTCGGTTCGGGATACCGCCAGCTTTCTCGACCAGGCCGAGAGTTATTACCGGAATCCGAAGCTGCCCGCGATTGGTAACATCGAGGGACCGTCGGGTCGGCCCCTGAGGATCGGGATGGTGCTGGACTCTATCAATGGACACAAAACCGATCACATCACCCGCCAGACCGTCGAGGAAACCGCGCTCAGACTGGAAAGGCTCGGGCACCACATTGAGCCTGTCCCCGTTCCCGTGCACAGCGCTTTCCCGGAGGATTTCGCTCTCTACTGGGCCCTGCTTGCTTTCGGGGTCCGGACCAACGGCAAAAAAATGCTTCACCCGGCCTTCGACAAACGCAGAACAGATGGGCTGACCAACGGACTGGACAGGATGTTCAGACGACAGTTCTGGCGCCTGCCTACCGCACTCTGGCGGCTCAAACGCTCCTGGCATGATTACGCCCATGCCATGGCAGGCTTCGACGCCGTGCTCACGCCGGTGCTTGGCCATACCACACCCGCCCTTGGCCACCTCAGCCCCGAGGTGCCTTTCGATACCCTGTTCGAGCGACTACGCCAGTATGTCAGCTTCACCCCACTGGCCAATGCCACGGGCGCACCAGCAATCTCGATACCCATGGGGAGAACCCCGGATCGTCTGCCGGTATCCGTGCAGTTCATGGGGCGGCACGGAGGCGAGCGCACGCTTCTGGATATTGCCTATGCCCTGGAGGCCAACCATCCTTGGCCGCAGCTCTGGGAGATCAATCAGCAGCGTTTTACCAGTGACGACCCTAATGCCAACGACTCTCTGGCCGATACCCTGTGAAATTGGACACCCATAGCAACAGCTGCCATATTCTTTAGGAAGCTCAGGGATCGCCTGAACTTTCCACCGAACCGAGACCCAGGGCCGTTCGTATTTCAAGTAAAGGGACAACACATTGAGCCCGGCCATGCGTGACAGTGAAGTCCTTGTGACTCATCACAAGGCACTGATGGAGCTGAGCCATAACATCAGCTTTATCGAAATGCCCCGCCCCAGCAAGCTGGCAGCCCTTATGGAGCTATGCACCCGCCTGCTGGGTGTAAAACGGGCAAGTGTCTGGCTGTTTCCACCGGAACGGGATCGGATTCGGTGCGAATGGCTGCACGACCGAGAGCGGCCCGACAGCAACTGCTGCCTGGCGCAGAATGGCGCCGAATTCAACCTGTTCCGCTCAGACCACCCCGAGTACTTCCAGGCTATTACAGAAGAACGGGTCATTGCCGTGGATGATGCCCGCAATGATATCCGCACCCGCTCATTCGACCGGGACTATCTGTCTGTTCAGAACATTCATTCCATGCTGGACGCACCGATTTTCGACGGAGAACAACTCAGTGGTGTTGTCTGCCTTGAATCGGATACCCACCGTGCCTGGTCGGTTCCGGATATCTCATTAGCAGCCGCCATCGCTGACACCATAAGCCTCATGAACACCCATGAAGCATGGCTGAGGTCGAAACGCGCCCTGGAATACGTCAGCCGCTACGACTCTCTCACCGGCCTCGCCAATATAGATTCGCTGCGTGACCGTTTGAGCCATCTGGTGCGCAAGATCAAACGTCGGGGCACCGGCAGCCTGGCGCTACTCTGGATCGATGTCGACCGCCTTAAAACCATTAACGATGGCCTGGGTCCCCAGGCGGGGGATCAGGTCATCGCTGACGTTGGTATGCGTCTGAAAGAAATCCAGCTGGCGGGCAAAGACTTTCTGGCGCGTATTGGTGGGGACGAGTTTGCGCTGGTGATCCGTAATTACACCCTGCCCGGGTTTCTTGATGAAGTGACCCGTGAGATCCAGAGCCGGATTCGCCAGCCAATCCGGGTTTCCGACCAGGATCTTAACGTCAGTGCCAGTATGGGCATCTGTCATTTTCCGGGCGACTGTCATGAGCCCGAGGAGCTTCTCCGGGGCGCTGAAGCGGCCATGTATCATGCCAAAAGGCAGGGCCGGGACCGTTCCACGCTGTTCGACTCGGAAATCCAGATGACAGCACGCTCCCGGTTTGCGCTGGAAAACGAATTGCGGGAAACGCTCAAAAGCAACGGCCTGGATGTGTTCTACCAGCCAATCATGGACCGCACGGGAACACAGCTGGAGAGTGCCGAGGCGCTGGTCCGCTGGGAGCATCCACAGCGCGGCTGGCTGTCTCCCATTGAGTTCCTGGATGTGGCACGCAGTGCAGGGCTTATGTACGAACTGGGAGCCTGTGTACTCAGAAACGTCTGCGACCATTGGCGTCAGGCGAAAGACCAGAACACCCCTTTACCCACCATATCCGTCAACCTATCAGCCGAGCAGGTACTGGTGCCGGAATTACCGGAGTTGGTAAAGGAGATCTGCAAAAATCAGGATATGCCGGTCAGTGCCCTGCAGTTTGAGGTGACCGAAGATTCGATCCAGGGGGATTTCAGTGGCATAGGTCGGGTTCTGGAGCAGCTGGTAGAAGCGGGCGCCGAGCTTGCCATTGATGATTTCGGCACCGGCTACTCATCGTTGTCACGACTAAAAAGCCTGCCCTTCTCCCGCATCAAGATCGACCGATCGTTCATCAACAACCTGCCGGATGACGACAACGATTGCGCAATCACGCTGTCGATCATCGGGTTGGCCAGGGGGCTGGGCCTGTCGGTGGTCGCCGAAGGTGTGGAAAACGAAGCCCATGAAGCCTGGTTGTTCGAGAAGGGCTGCGACTACCTTCAGGGCTACCGTTACAGCAAACCGCTTCCTTACTCTGACTTCATCAGCCGCTATTGTTCCCGCTGATTGCGCGCGTCAAACCCTTGGAATATTGATAACACCTCAAGAAAGCTTTCCTCGGGAGCGGCACTGACCGTCAGGGGCTCACCCGTTACAGGATGGCGGAAGGCCATCTTTGTCGCCGCCAACATCAGACGACCCTGACCGAAACGCTCGGCAAAATACCGGTTGTGTCGGCCCCGGCCGTGATTGGCGTCGCCAATAATCGGGTGGTTGATATGCTTCATGTGCCTTCGCAACTGGTGCTTCCGGCCTGTTTTTGGGAACAGTTCGACCACCGCGTAACGACTGCTCGGATATTTCTCGATTTCTACCGGTATCTCGGTGGTCGCCAGCGTGCGGTAATACGTAAGCGCGTCTCTCACCGGCTGCTCCACGCCTTTCAGTCGTCGATCCTCTGGCTCTTCTCTCAGGGGATAATCAATCTCCCCCTGCTCCGGCGGCCAGCCACGCACCATGGCCAGATAGGTTTTTGCCACTTCCCCAGCCATCATCGCCATACCCAGCGTGCGGGCGGTGTCGCTATCCCTCGCAAACACCAGGATGCCGGACGTAGGCCGGTCCAGGCGATGGACCGGGTAAACATGCTGGCCCCCATTAAGTGCCCGGGCATACTGCAGGGCAAACTCGGTTTCGTGTTTGTCGATAGGGCTCCGGTGAACCAGCAGCCCGGCCGGTTTGTGGACGGCCAGAAGATGGTCGTCCCGGTAAAGAACAGTCAGAGGGTTACCCATCAGATCCCTGTCATAAAAAGTTCATAATCCAACTGTTATAAAGTCTAATGATTTTAGTTGCCATGCCGACATAATATCCGGCAACTACTAGAAAAAAGCCACGGCAAGCGATCTGGACCCTAAACCTAACCGGGTAGTATCAATGAACTGGTATTCCAAAAGCATTCTCAACCGGGTCCTCCTGGTTGTCCTCACAGCTAATCTGATCGTCGCCGCAGTGGCGGTGGTTTACCTGAACTTCTCCCTGAAAGTCAAAGATGACTTCAACAGTCTTGTCAGCACCAGAATGGTAAACGCCCTCGAAGCCCAGGATGTGCTGTCTGAATTCAAGACCCAGGTTCAGGAGTGGAAAAACGTCCTTATCCGGGGAGCCGACCCGGAACAACTGGACAAATACTGGAACCGGTTCCAGGAGCGCGAAGCATCGATACAGAGCCAGCTTGATGACCTGATTCCTCGCATTCAGGAGCCACAGGCAAAGTCCCTGATGTCTGATTTCAAACAGGCACACCGGACGATGGGACGGGCCTATCGAGAGGGATTCGAGGCGTTCACACGCTCAGGCTTTGATCCGAACGCAGGCGATGCCGCGGTACAGGGGATCGACCGTGAACCCGCCAGACTGATTGTAGATGCCGCAACCGCAGTCCGGGAAGATAGCCTTGACCGGGCCGGAACCCTGAACACAGTTGTCACCGAGCGTAGCTGGCTGGTGGCGGGTCTTCTGATTGCCGCCATCATTCTGGGTACCATCGCGCTAATCATGATCCTGTTGTCGGGTGTGGTCCGGCCCGCACAGAAACTCACCTCGCAGATCTCCCGGCTGGGCGACGGTGACCTTTCGGACCCGGTCACCATGCAGCGCGCGGACGAATTGGGTCAACTGGCCGATGCCGCCCGAAGCCTGCACCGCTTCCTCAGCGATACCGGGCATCAGCTGAGCGAGAACGCCAGGCAATTGAACGATACCGGTGAGTTAATCCGCAAGAATGCGGACAGTGTTGTCAGCCAGTCCGACCTGGCCCATCAGCGCATTGAGCAGATAGCCACAGCCATGAACGAGATGTCCGCCACAGCCGAGGACGTAGCCAGTCACGCTGCATCTGTCGCTACCGAAGTCAGCCAGACCTCCGATGAGACGGCTACGGCCGACTCGCAGATCAACAAGGCTGTGGAGAGCATGCGCCGTTTGACCGATCAGATCCGGAGTTCAGCGGAAACTGTTAACCAGCTCGCCAGCGATGGCAAAAAAGTCGGCGACGTCATGCAGGTTATCCGGGAAATTGCCGACCAGACCAACCTTCTGGCGCTTAACGCCGCCATCGAGGCAGCCCGGGCAGGTGACGCCGGTCGCGGCTTTGCCGTGGTTGCAGACGAAGTGCGCAACCTGGCAGCCAAAACCCAGGAAGCGACCGTGGAAATTGACCAGATTATCGGTGCCATCAGTGGCGCCTCGCGGGATGCCACCGAGTTCATGCAAGCCTCGGGCGTTGTAGCTCAGGAAAGCAGTGAGGCGGTTGAAGCCGTACGAGCCACCCTTGGCGAAATCAACCGGCGCATGGGCAGCATCAACGATGCAACAACCCAGGTCGCTACCGCGGCCGAGGAACAGACCAGTGTCTGTGAAGACATCAACCGCAATGTCACGGATGTGGCCGAAACCTCAGAGGCCATGCACCAGGCTGCTGAAAACAATCTGCACACCGTTCCCGAACTGGAGGCCATGGCCTCCCGGGCGCGGGAACTGGCGAACCGGATCAAACACTAAGTGGCTCTGAATCGGCCGGTCAGCCTTCCGAAGGCCTGACCGGCCCGGTTGCCCAGAACCAGTAGTGACGGTGTAAGCAACAACGTCAGCACGGTGGCAAACGCCAGCCCGCCGGCGATGGCACTGGACAGCTGGGTCCACCATTGGGTTGAGGGAGCCCCCAGGCCCAGCGACGGCGTCAACAGGTCAACATTGACGCCGAGAACCATGGGCATCAAACCCAATACGGTGGTTATGGCCGTCAGCAGCACCGGCCTCAGACGCAGGCAGCCGGTTTCCAGCGCAGCCTCGTAGGCGTCCATGCCGTCCTTGCGCATCTGATTGTAGGTATCAATCAGAATGATGTTGTTGTTTACCACAATGCCCGCCAGGGCAATCGTGCCCATTCCCACCATCACGATGCCGAACGACTGACCATTCACCAGCAGACCCAGCAATACGCCGGCGGTGGACAGAACGATCGCGGAGAGAATCAGGAAGGTCTGGTAGAGCGAATTGAACTGGGTCACCAGTATCAACAGCATTAGAGCGATGGCGACCAGGAAGGCCGTAGCAAGGAAGTTGGATGCCTGCTGCTGATCCTCGTTTTCGCCGGCAAACTTCACCGAAATACCCTCGGGTGGTTCTGGCATCTCTGCCTGCAGTGCCCGCAACAGCTCATCCACACGGCGCCCCTGTGCGAGATCGGATTTAATGGTCACCGTGCGCTGGCCGTCTACCCGGACAATGCTGTTGGTCTTGTCACCGGGCCGCAGATCGACAAATTCCGAGAGCGGAATCTGGCCTCTCGAAGTGTGGATTGTCTGGCGCTGCAGATGGTCCAGCTCCCGCCAGTTGTTGGGCACCCGCACCACGATGTCTACTTCGTCCCGCACGTCTTCCGGGCGATAGGTCGCCAGTTTCAAACCGTTGGTCACCAGGCGCACGGCGCTTCCGATACCCAGGACATCGGTGCCAAACCGGGCGGCAGCTTCCCGGTCGACCTGCAGTCGCCACTCGATGCCGGGCAGGCTCCGGTCGTCTTCGATGTCCACGAAGCCACCGAGCTCACGCATTCGATCTTTGATCTCGTCCACGTAGCCATTGAGACTGTTCGCCTCCCGGCTGCTCACCTGCAGCTCTATCGGCTTGCCTTCTGCGGGACCACCCTCCTGCTTGCGGAATTCCAGTTCAATGCCTGGAATATCGGCGGTCATTTTCCGGAAGTCCTCGAGAATCGCGCTGGCGGGACGCCGTGTAAACCAGTCAGTAAACTGGAACTGCAGAACACCGATGACATCCGGCGCCAACTGTGAGCTGGTCTGGACCATCGAGCGGGCGTAGAGGGCCCTCACCTCCGGCATGCCACGTAGTCGCTGCTCCACTTCCCGCACGATGGCATCCCGCTCCCACACGGAGAGATCGCCTCGCGCCCTCACCTGCACCTGGGCGGAATCCGGCTCCACACTGGGGAAGAACTCCACGCCGTGGTTGAAGCGCGCGTATGCGGCATAGATCACGGCGATCACGCAAAGCACACCAATCAGCGTAAGCCCCGGTGAACGGAGTAGCTGTGCAAGTAATCGCCGATAGCCCTCCATCATTCGTCCCTGCGAAGGGCCCTGCCGGGCCCGGCGTCCGCCACTGGTACTGCCCAATACAGGCAAAAACACCAACGCCATGGCAAGCGATGCAATCAGGCAGATGATGACCGTCAGCGGCAGGAACTTCATGAATTCACCCACTACGCCCGGCCAGAACAACAACGGCACAAACACTGCCAGCGTGGTTGCCGTGGAGGCGATAATGGGCCACGCCATGCGACTGGCCGCCTCGGCCCAGGCGTGCTTGACCGTCTGCCCATCCGACAGGTTCCGGTCCGCCAGTTCAGAGACCACGATAGCGCCATCCACCAGCATACCGGCCACAAGAATAAGGCTGAACAGCACCACGATATTGAGCGTGAGACCCATGCCCCAGATCACCAGAATGCCGGTAAGGAACGCCCCCGGTATGGTAAGACCCACCATCACGGCAGACCGTGGCCCCATGGCGGCGATCACCACGATGAGAACCAACACGATAGCCGTCAGCACGTTGTTCAGCAGATCACTGAGAATGTCCCGCACCTCCTCGGACTGATCCATGATGTAGCGGATCTCCAGGGAATCCGGAAGCTGCGGCCTGGCCTGCTCGATCAACTCGCGAACCTGGGCAATGGTCTCAATAATGTTGGCACCGGAGCGTTTGGACACTTCCAGTACCAGCGCCGGCTCGCCGTTGATACGGGCAAAGCCGGTTGGGTCCTTGAAGGTGCGCTGGAGCATGGCCACATCGCCAAACGTCACCACCGTGTCGCCATCCACCTTCACGGGCATCGACATCACGTCTTCGATGGTTTCGATCACACCGGGTACCTTCAGGGCCATCCGGCCGTTGCCGGTATCCAGGGAGCCTGCTGCCACCAGCTGGTTGTTGCGGGTCACAAGCGCCGCCAACTGGTCAAAATCAATGCCATAGCTCTCCAGCACCTGGGGATCCACCACGATTTCCAGTAGGTCTTCGCGGTCGCCGCCAATCTCCACTTCCAGGACTTCCGGAATGGACTCGATGGCATCCTGGAATCGCCGGGCGATAGTGATCAGCTCACGCTCGGACAATGGGCCGGACAGACCGACAGACAGCACTGGAAACAGGGACACGTTGATCTCGTTCACCCTGGGTTCGTCCGCTTCCTGGGGCAGCTTGGTGCGGGCGGTATCCACCTTCTCGCGCACGTCCTGCAGAGCCTTGTCCGGATCGAACCCGGCATCGAACTCAAGCATCACCGAGGCATGGCCCTCTGAAGCGGTGCCGCGCATCTCCTTGATACCTTCAAGGGAACGCAACTCCTGCTCCATGGGGCGCACCAGGAGGCGTTCCGCGTCCTCCGGGCTGATGCCGTCCAGGGTCATGGAGACATAGATCATCGGAATGGTGACGTCAGGATTGGCTTCCTTGGGGATGGTCTGGAACGCAGCAATGCCACCAAGAATCAGGAACAACAAGGTCAGCAGGGTGGTCCGGCTTCGATCGATGGCTGCAAAGATCAGTGCGCGCATGCGGTCTAGCCCCTGTCTTCTGCGGCATCGACCGGCACAACCTGCTCACCGGTGCTCACGAAACCGCCTCCCCGGGTAATCAGGCGGATTTCATCCGGCAAGCCGGCAACCCAGGCGCCCTCCGTGGAGACACTCAGCAGTTTCACTTCACCGAACTCGACACGGTTCTCACCGTTCACATACTTCACACCCGGGCGACCATCATCCCCGAGGGACAGGTAGGCCGGCGAGATGAACATGGCCTTCACCTCCGGCAATGCCACCCTCAGGCTTGCGCTGCCACCGGCCACCCGCTTGCGATCGGGATTCTCAACCGCGATTTCCACCTCAAAGCTGCGGGTTTCAGGCGACGCAGCGCTTGCCACAAAGGTTACGACCCCGGAAAGACGACTGCCATCCAGCAAATCCACACGAACCGCCTGGCCGGGCGCCACATCGCCCACCGATTGCTGGGGAATCTGCGCACTGGCCTTCAGGCGATCCACTCTTACTAGCTGAAACAGGGGAGAACCCACCTGAACCAGATCGCCGGTGTCCACCGATTTGCGGTTGATAGTGCCATCAAAAGGCGCTTCGGGTGTGAGGTGGCTGATGGCCTGCCGGGCGCTGGTCAGCTCGGCATTTGCGGCAGCAAGTTCGCTTTCCAGTGTCAGCACCTCGGACTCCGCCGCAAGATTGCTGGCACGAAGCCGGCGGGCGGCAGCAAGATCCGCCTCCAGCTTCCGGACCCGGGACTGCCAGCGAGAAACCGCGGCGCTCCGACCCTCATCGGATATCGTGAGCAGCGTCTGCCCCTGCCGGACCTGCTCACCGAGGCTCACAGCCAGGGATTCCACCCGACCAGATACCTGGGCACTCAGCATCACCGAACTCCAGGGCTCCAGCTGCCCCTGCAGCATCAATCCGGGTTCATGAAGCCGCGCGGTCAGGGTTTCCACCTGCACGGTGGTGAGCTTGCCATCGCCGCCGCCCTGGCGCTCCGGAGCCTCGTCACTGGCCACCTTCACCTCGCCGGTCGCCATCCAGACCACCAGTGCGATCACGATCAGAAGCGACAGTCCAAGAGAACCCCATTTTGCTTTCGTCATTGAATGCTCACTGTTCCTGAATTCAAGGGTGACAAAAAAACCGGCAATTAACGGTTGCATCCGGCTAAAAACGTGGGGTAGATTCTACACAGAATCTTTTTACGAATTCAGAGCAGACTGTCGATTTTATGAATCTCAACGCAGTGATTGTCCTTGTGAAGCTCGTCCTGGTGGTCGTGGTACCGTCCGGGGGCTTTTGCGTGGACAAGCGGGTGAGATAGCGACAAACCTGACAAGACACCAGAAACCCCCGGCACCGAAAGGTCCCGGGGGTTTCTTTTTTTACGGCAAAAGAAAAGGGAAAAACGACCATGAACGGCGCACAGCACATTCTTGAAGCGTTCCACCGCCACCACATCAGCACGGTTTTCGGCTATCCGGGCGGCTGCATCATGCCGCTATACGACGCGCTGGTGGATGATGTGGGCGTGGAGCACGTGCTGTGCCGCCATGAACAGGGCTGCGCCCTGGCGGCCGACGGCTATGCCCGGGCCAGCGGCGAACTGGGCGTGTGCATTGCCACGTCCGGCCCCGGTGCTACCAACCTGATCACCGGTGTTGCCAATGCCCACCGGGATTCCATTCCCATGCTGGTCATCACCGGCCAGGTTCCCTCGGGGCTGATCGGCACCGACGCGTTCCAGGAAACCGACGTGTTGGGCATGACTCTGGGCATTGTTAAACACAGCTACCTGATCGATGATGCGGACAGCCTGCCCGCCATCATGGAAGAGGCCATCGAACTGGCCCAGAGCGGTCGTCCCGGCCCGGTGTGGATTGATATTCCCAAGGATCTGTTGCTGACCGAGGTGGCCGATGCGCCCTTCCCTCGGCCCGAGCCCCGCGAAACGGCGATGACCGATCTGACGGAAGCCTTGAAAATGCTGAGGGCTGCCCGCAAGCCCCTGCTCTACAGCGGCGGTGGTATCAGCCTGGCTCACGCCGAGGATAGTTTCCGGGCCTTTGCAAAATCCTCTACACTGCCAGCGGTCGTTACTCTGAAAGGCATCGGCAACCCGGGTAAACATAACCCCTACAACCTGGGCATGCTGGGCATGCACGGCTCCCGGGCCGCTAACAAAGCCGTCGACGACTGCGACCTGCTGCTGGTAATCGGCGCCCGCCTGGACGATCGGGCCACTGGTAAACTGGATGGGTTCGCCCCCAACGCCAAGCTGATCCATATCGATGCCGACGCTGCCGAGATCAACAAACTGCGCGGCGCCGACCTGGCGATCCGGGGTGAGCTGAACGCCATCCTGAAATCACTCGCGGATGCATTGCAGGCCGAGCCACTGGCCATCAGCGACTGGCAGAAACAGTGCCGCACCTGGCACACCACCGGCGGCTTCCACGCCGCCGACAACGAAGAGCCCCTGGCCCCGATTACCGGCCCGGCTTTCATCCGCCAGCTGTCCCGGATCGCACCGGACGACACTGTAATCGCCTGCGATGTAGGCCAGCACCAGATGTGGGTGGCCCAGCACTACGAATTCGACCACCCGCGCCACCACCTCACCAGCGGCGGCCTGGGCACCATGGGCTTCGGCATGCCCGCCGCCATCGGTGCCCAGTTTGCGGATCGCAACAGCACGGTGATCAATGTGACTGGTGATGGCTCGTTCATGATGAACGCGCAGGAGCTGGCCACCATTCGCCGCTACAACCTGCCGGTAAAACTGATCGTCATGGACAACCAGTGCCTGGGCATGGTCCGCCAGCAGCAGGAGCTGTTCTACAACAACCGGGAAAGCCAGATAAACCTGGACGACAACCCCGACTTCGTGGCCATGGCCCGGGCCTTCGACATCCCGGCCCTGCACATCGAACGCACCGACCAGATTCGCCGGGGCATCGAAACCATCCTGGCCTACAAGGGCCCGATGCTGCTGCACGTGGCCATCAGCCGGGAAGAAAACGTCTGGCCCATCGTCAAACCCGGCGCCAGCAACCGCGAAATGATCGACGAAACCGCCCGCACCGCCAAAGCCAGCAAGGAGCAAGTTGCATGAACCCGCAAAGCCAGCCATCAACGCCCAGCTACACCATCAACTGCCGAATGACCCACGAAGCAGCCGCCCTGGAGCGGCTCTGCCAGGTGGTCCGCATCCGCGGGTTCCGGATCGCCACCATGGCGGTAGAAACCGCCGGCGAGCACCTGGATATTGCACTGACTCTGGAGGGCACGCGGCCGATTGCCATGTTGCAGTCGCAACTGGAGAAACTTCATACGGTTGCTGAGGTTGCCCTCGCGGCCGGATCTGTGGCCCGGTCTCGTTCGGCCTGAGGTTTGGGAGTTGGGTCTTTTTGTAGCCTGAGGTTTGGCGGGTCGGGTCCTCTGCAGCCTGAGGTTTGGCGGGCAGGTACGCGGGTGGCGGTATTTTTTCTTCGGGGAAAAGAACTCGCTTCGCTCAGACACCTTTTCCCTGTCAGAAAAAATACCGCCACCCCCTACCGACGGGCAGCAACGATAGACCAAATGAACGATGAAGACCTTAATGCGGAATGAGGAGTTTGTAGGTCGGATTAGCGAAGCGTAATCCGACAAAATCTGTTGGATTACGCCTGCGGCTAATCCAACCTACAAGAAAATGTCTTTAAGTCGATGAACCCGTGTTGCACGTCGGCGCGGGGTGGTAGGTGGATTTTTCGCCGGAAAAAGGTGTCTGAGCGAAGCGAGTTCTTTTTCCAAGAAAAACTCCACCTGCCACCCCGCAGGCCCGCCCCTCAACCAACAGGCTACAAAGGCGGCCCCCTCCGAAGTTTCTGGCAAAATGGTTACCAGGCTTTGTAAGGCAGGAATTTCCCGTTCATGGTGACCACGACACGGTCGCCCTTCGGATTCTCTTCCTTCTCGATGTCCATGGTGAAATCGATGGCACTCATGATGCCGTCGCCGAATTTTTCATGGATCAGTTCTTTCATGGTATCGCCGTACACACCCACTACTTCGTACAGACGATAGATCAGCGGATCCTGCGGAACGGCGCCGTCCCAGGCTTTCTTGGGGCATACCTGCAGGGCCTCTGCCACCGGCTTATCGAGGTCGAGGACTTCGCACAGGGCGAAGGCCTTGTCTTCGGTGAGGCTGTTCATACCCAGGGCCGCTGAGGTGGTGAACACCGGCGACATGCCGATGGCTTCAGCAATGGCTTCCCAGGTCATGCCCTTGGACACTTTGGCTTCCAGGATTTTGGCGGTCATCAGTTCTTTGTTCATCATGGCTGTTTCCTCTCTTGGGTTTTTACGTCAGGCATTCACCGCGCGGGCGGCAGTGTCAGATTCGGATTGGGTCTCAGGCTCCGCAGGCGTCGGGGTGGACTGCGTCACGCCTTTGGCGGGTTCGGCAATTTTCGGGGTGCCGTCTTTTTCCGGCAGGGCCGAGCCGCTGCGGTTCACCAGGAAGTCCACCAGGTAATCACGGGTTTTGTGATAGGCCGGGTTCTGGAAGATGGTGGCCCGGGCCCGCGGGTGTGGAATATCCACTTTCACGCTTTCGGCGATGCGGGCGTTGGGGCCGTTGGACATCAGGAAAATGCGGTCGGAGAGCAGGATCGCTTCGTCCACATCGTGGGTGATCATGAACACGGTCTGGCGGGTTTCTTCCCAGATTTTCACCAGTTCGTCCTGAATCACGCCTCGTGTCAGGGCATCCAACGCACCGAAGGGTTCGTCGAGCAGCAACAGTTCCGGCTGGGTGGCGAAGGCCCGGGCGATACTCACCCGTTGACGCATGCCGCCGGATAGCTGGGACGGTTTGCGGTTCAGGGCATGTTCCAGGCCAACCATTTTCAGGTAGCGTTCGCTATGCTCCTTCACCTTCTCCTTCGACCAGCTGGGCCAGCGGGCTTTCACCGCGAACACGATGTTGTTCAGAGTGGTTTTCCAGGGCAGCAGACTGTAGTTCTGGAACACCACGCCGCGCTCAAGGCCGGGGCCTTTGATTTCCTTGCCGTTCATCACCACGTTGCCGGCGCTGGCTTCGTCCAGGCCTGCCAGCACGTTCAGGATGGTGGACTTGCCACAGCCGGAGTGGCCGATGATGCAGACGAACTCACCTTTCTCCAGGGCAAAGCGGATGTCCTCGAAGACGGTCAGATCGCCGCCCTGGCCGTCCGGGTAGACTTTGGACAGGCCATCTACTTCCAGGAATGATTTACTCATAACAGGTCTCCGTTCGGAGGGTTGAGGCCGGCACCGGAAACCGGTGCCGGACCGCTCATTCTTTGTATTCCACCAGTTTCTGGGCTTTGCCCAGGGCCAGGTCCAGCAGCATGCCCACCACCCCGATCATCAGGATGGAGAAGATCACACTGGCCAGATCCAGATTGTTCCATTCGTTCCACACGTAGTAGCCAATGCCGGTACCGCCCACGAGCATTTCCGCGGCCACGATGACCAGCCAGGCGATGCCGATCGAGATGCGCATGCCGGTCAGGATCGTTGGCGCTGCAGCTGGCAGGATGACCGTCAGCGCTGTCTTGATCGGGCTCAGCTCGTGGGTACGGGCCACGTTGACCCAGTCCTGCCTCACGTTGGCCACGCCAAAGGCGGTATTCAGAAGCATTGGCCAGATCGAGCAGATGAAGATCACGAAGATCGCCGAGGCGTCGGAATCCTGGATGATGAACAGGGCCAGGGGCATCCAGGCCAGGGGCGAAATGGGCCGCAGCACCTGGATGTACGGGTTCAGGGCCTTGTACATCAGCGGCGACATACCGATCAGAAAGCCAATGGGCAATGCGATGGCCATGGCCGCCAGATAGCCGGTGAGCACCCGGTACACCGAGTAGGCCAGCTGGATGCCAATGCCCTTGTCATTGGCGCCGGCGTCATAGAACGGATTGGACAGCTCCGCCCACGCCAGCTTGATCACCGCCGAAGGTGGCGGCACCCGGGATTCCTGTTCCGCCCCGCCCATCAGCATCTCGTATTCGGTGAGCCCGGTCTGGGCCTCCGGGGGCTGGGTTGCCATTTCCCAGAGCCCCAGGGCCAGGATCAGGAACGACACCGACAGCAGTGCCGCCCGAACGTTCAGGGAAGCCATGGTTACACCCTCCCGATGTCGAAGCTGCGGGCGTACTCTTCGGCACGATCAGAATCGAACGTTTTGCCCATGATGGTGTGGGTCTTGTAGGTCCTGTCCGGAGCGGTATAACCCAGTTCCTCCATGATCTTCCCGGTCTCGCTCGCCAGGTAGACCTGCTCGGCAATGCCCTTGTAGTCCACATCACCCTCGATATAACCCCAGCGCTTCATCTGGGTGAGGATCCAAACACCCATGGAGTGCCAGGGGAACGGGTCGAAATCGATGCGGTCCGGCACGTCCTTCACCTCGCCAAGGCCATCGGCGTAGTAGCCGGTCAGCACCTGCTGGATGACCGGTACCGGTTGGTTCAGGTAGTTCTTCGGCGCAATGGCTTCGGAGATTTCCTTGCGGTTATCCGGGTTATTGGAGTACTGGGTCGCGTCGATGATGGCCCGCAACAGTGCGCCGTAGGTGTTCGGGTTCTGGGTCGCAAACTGCTGGCTGCAGGCAAAGGCGCAGCAGGGGTGACCTTCCCAGATGTCCTTGGTGAGCATGTGGATGAAGCCGACTTTCTCCCACACGGCACGCTGGTTGAACGGGTCCGGAGACAGGTAGCCATCGAGGTTACCGGCGCGGAGGTTGGCAACCATCTCGGGTGGCGGAACCACACGGATCTGCACGTCTTTGTCCGGGTCAATACCGTTCTCGGCCAGGTAGTAGCGCAGCAGGAAGTTATGCATGGAGTACTCGAACGGCACGCCAAACTTGAAGCCTTTCCACTGCTTCGGGTCCCGCTTGTCCTTGTGGTCCACGTGCAGCACGATGGCCTGGCCGTTGATGTTCTCGACCGCCGGCATGATGAACGGCTCCGGCGTGGAGCCCGCGCCCATGGTCATGGCCAGGGGCATGGGAGTAAGCATATGTGAGGCGTCGTACTCGCCGGCCAGGGACTTGTCCCTGGCTACCGCCCAACCTGCGGTCTTGGTGACGGTCACATCCAGTCCGTAACGCTCATAAAAGCCCATCGGATGGGCCATGATGATAGGCGTGGCGCAGGTGATCGGCACAAAACCAACGTTCAGCTTGGTCTTCTCGAGCTTGCCCAGCGACTCCTTCACTGCGGCCTTGGCCTTCTCCATCGGGAACACGCTGCCCAGAACGGCAGCCGCGGTGCCCGCGCCCATCATTTTCATGAAGGCGCGCCGGCTATGCTCGTTGTGGCCAAACACGGAGCGCACCACGGCGCCTTCAATGGCGCGATCCATCATCGCCTCGGAATCCAGATGCTCGTCAGCAACTGTCTGCTGGCCGGCGGAGGGCTTGAGATCGAGGGAAATGGACGGGGTGCTGTCGCCGGGTTTGCACTCGGGGCAGCCACAGGTCTTCGCGTGAATCAGGGACTTGTCACCGTCAAACGGATTTCCAAGGCTTTTCGTGGTCATTGGGCACTCTCCTGGGTTACTGGTAATTTCTGCACTCTTGCGGTGCAACAAAGTTGCGGCTCGGGCCCAGCGCCTGAAACGGTCCGGGTCGGCTACGCGTTCTGGAATGGGTATCGCAGGGTTTGTGCCAAGTGCGGATATTTTTTTAACTCATTGTTTTTAAGAAACTAAAAACAGTGGGCCTGAAAAACGGAGGGCTACGATATTTCGTAATTAACGATTTTTCGTAGCCAGTACTGCGATTTTTCGTAGTTGGCACAGGGTTTGTTTCTTCCTGCAGGGACTAACCCAGGAAATCGCCATGAAGACCGAAGCCGTCCTTGCCCCTGAAATCACTGCCAACTGGATCGACCACCTGCCAGAAGCGGCCCTGCTGGTGGACGCCGCCCGGGATCTGATCCTGTCGGCCAACAGTGCCATGGGCCGAATGATCGGCACGGACCGACAATCATTGACGGGAACCCCCTGCACTCACCTGTTCACAGACCAACGACCCCAGTTGATTGCGTTCACCGAGGAAATCCTGTTTCGCAGCCACGGCTGGAGCCGGGACTTCTTCCTCCAGCACCGGGACGGTCACACCGTGGAGCTGGAAATTTCCTCTTCCCGGGTCGGCGAAGCGGAATCCCAGAATGTGCTGTTGTTGCTCCGCGACCGGCGCCAGCTTCGCACTCTTCGGGAGCGCCATGACGCCAACCACTACCACCGGGGTGGCCTGCTTGAGTGGCGTCGGGTGGAAGAGCTGTTCAAGGACATGGAGCGGGAAAACCAGCTGATCCTGCATGCGGTCGGCGAAGGCATTTACGGGGTGGATGCCGAGGGGCGAGGCACCTTCGCCAACCCCGCCGCCGAGCGCATGCTGGGTTGGCGAATTGACGAGCTCATGGGTCGGGTCCTACACCGCGTGGTGCACCACTCCCATGCCGATGGCAGCCTTTATCCATTGAAGGACTGCCCGATATACGCCGCCTTCCGCGATGCCAGCGTGAAGCGCGTGGGCGAAGACTGGTTCTGGCGCAAGGACGGCAGCGGCTTCCCGGTGGAATACACCAGCACGCCGATTCTGGATAACGGGCATCCGGTCGGTGCCGTGGTGGTGTTCCGGGATATCTCGGCCCGCCAGGAAGCCCAGAAAGAGCTGCAGAAAGCGCTGGAGGAAGTGGAGACCCTCAAACACCGGCTGGAAATGGAAAACGCCTATCTACAGGAAGAGCTCAGCGCCGAATATCACTTTCACGAAATCTTCGGCCAGAGCGATGCTATCAAGGCTATCGTGCGCCGGATCGGTATGGTGGCGCCCACCGATGCCAACGTGCTGATCACCGGTGAATCCGGCACTGGCAAGGAGCTGATTGCCCGTGCCATCCACCAGTCCAGCAGCCGTCGGGATCGCCCCCTGATTCGGGTGAACTGTGCCGCCATCCCCAAGGATCTGTTCGAGAGTGAGTTCTTCGGCCACATCAAGGGTGCTTTCACCGGCGCCGTCAGCGACCGTGTGGGCCGGTTCGAACTGGCCGACGGCGGCACCCTGTTCCTGGACGAAGTCGGTGAAATCCCGCTGGAACTTCAGGGCAAACTGCTCCGGGTACTCCAGGATCAGCAGTTCGAGCGTGTGGGCGAAAACAATACTCGGGCCGTGGACGTGCGCGTCATTGCCGCCACCAACCGGGACCTGAAATCGGAAGTTCAGGAGAAAACCTTCCGGGAAGATCTCTATTTCCGTCTGAACGTTTTCCCCATCGAGTCTGTGCCATTGCGCCGGCGCCTTGAGGATATTCCCATCCTCGCCCAGGAATTTCTGAACCGGGCCTGCCAGAAGTTCAACCGGCCGCATTTGGCCCTGAAAGAACGTGACGTTGAAACCCTGAAAGCCTACCACTGGCCCGGTAACGTACGTGAGCTTGAGAACGTGATCGAGCGACAGGTGATCACTGCAGACGGCCGGCTGGATCTGGACCTGCCGGGGCCGGAATCCGCAGCCCGGACCACCAATTTAGAAACACCCCCCGCCCGACATTACAGCGGCGAATTGATGACGGAACAGGAGCTGCGGGAACTGGAGAAACAGAACCTGACCCGGGCCCTTACCATGAGCAGCGGCCGGGTCTTCGGCGATGACGGCGCTGCGGCCATGCTGGGCATCAAACCGACCACCCTGACCTCGCGCCTGAAAAAGCTGAAGATCGAACCGAGGGAGTTCCAGGTCAGGCCGGAGTAATGCCCACCTGGTTCAGGGCGTAGGTCACTGCAATCCACAGCAGCATCACCAGTGGCAGGTAGCGGCCCACAAGGTACATCCGCCATTCCCACCAACGGCTTTCCGTACCCAGCACAGTCCTGATTTTCTCTGGCGGGATAAACCAGCAGAACATAGCCGCCCCCAACACCCCGGAGAAGATAATCACATTGCCACCGGCCACCCGGTCAATCACATCCAGCACCGGCTCCCCGGCAATGTTCCATTCCAGCGGTGTGAAACTCAGTGCGGATGCCGTGCCCAACACCAGCATCACCAGGGTAACCAGACTGACGGCCTTGCCATTGCTCAACCGGAACTCCTCCGCCACCGCGGCAATCATCACCTTCAGCCCGGCCAGGCTGGAACTGAACGCAGCCATGAAAAACAGGCTGAAAAACAGCGTACCCACCCAGTAGCCGCCAGCCATATCCTCAAACACCCGGGGCATGGTCACAAACGCTAACTGACTGCCTTCGGTCGGCTCCATTCCCAGACTGAACACAAAAGGAAAGATCATCCAGCCCGCCAGCAACGCCACACTGGTCTCAGTACCGGCAACAATCAGACAGGCCCGGGGCACATGGGTCTGCCGGGGAATGAAACTGCCATAGGTCACCAGGTAGCCCTGGCCGATCGCCAGCGTGTAAAACGCCTGCCCGAAGGCAAACGCCCACAGCTTGCCGTCCGCCAGCCGGCTCCAGTCCACCTGAAAAAAGAAATCCTTGGTCTGCTCCCAGCCCGGTGTGCGGCTGGCGAAGATCACCAGGCCGACCATCACAATGATCAACACCGGCATCAGAATCTTCGACATCAGCTCAATGGCTGTCACATCCTTGGCCAGGATAATCGCCCCCAGCAAAGTGACGGCAAAGAAGTACCATAGCGAGTTATACCCGGCGGTAAAATCCCCGAACACCCGGAGATCATCCGTTGCGGCATCCACCGCATAACCAAGGGTCCAGCCGGTAATCACCAGGTAATAGCTGGTAATGGCCATGGTGATCAGCACCACAAACCAGCCATACACCACGCCAAAGCGGTTTACCTGCCGGTAGGTCTGAACCGTACTGCCCTTGGAAAGACGCCCCGCCGACACCTCCAGAATCATGATGGGCAGAACCACCACAATCAGCGCCAGCAGATACGCCACCACAAAAGCGCCACCGCCGTTCTCCCCCACCATGTACGGAAACCGCCACAGGTTCCCAAGCCCCACGGCCGCGGCGGCCATGGAGGCCACAAACGCAGGCTCGGAGCTCCACTGTTTTCGGGATTCCTCAATAAATTCGTGGCGCTTTCGCACGGGGGTTTTCTCTCCAATGCCGGGGAATTTCAATGCATTGAAGGCTAGCAAATCATGGGGTTGGTCGCATGACTGATATCAACTGTGGCATTCGGGAAGGTTTAGATAGGAGGTCGGATTAGCGGTCGTAGGAAGGATTCATTCGTAGGTCGGATTCATTCGTAGGTCGGATTAGCGAAGCGTAATCCGACAAAATCCGCAGGCTGGATTAGCCAAAATCTGTTGGATTACGCCTTCGGCTAATCCAACCTACAGGGACAAAGCGCATCAACAGATCATTAACTTCGCGATTCCTCATGGGTATCTCGGCCACCCCGCAGCCCGCCCCCAAACAGGCAGGCTACGAGGAGAAGCTATCAGATCAACTCAATAGCAACCGCAGTCCCCTCACCACCACCAATACACAGCGAAGCCACACCACGCTTCAGCCCACGCTGCTTCAGTGCATTCATCAGGGTCACGATAATCCGCGAACCGGAAGAACCGATCGGATGCCCCAGGGCACAGGCGCCGCCGTGAACGTTGACCTTCTCCGCCGGAAGCTTGAGCTCGTTCATGGCCGCCAGGGTCACCACAGCAAAGGCTTCGTTGATTTCGAAAAGGTCCACGTCGTCCACGCTCCAGCCGGCTTTCTTCAGCACCTTCTCGATGGAACCGATGGGCGCCAGGGTGAACTCTGCCGGCAGTCGCGCGTGGGTGGCGTGGGCCACGATGCGGGCCTGGGGTGTCAGGCCACGGGCATCGGCTTCGGCCGCTGAGGCCAGAACGAGTGCGGAGGCACCGTCACTGATGGAGCTGGAGTTGGCCGCGGTCACGGAACCGTCTTTGGCGAAGGCCGGTTTCAGGTGCGGGATTTTCTCCGGCTTGGCATTACCCGGCTGCTCGTCGGTATCGACCTCGGTGTCGCCACCACGGCCAGATACGGTTACCTGAACAATCTCATCACGGAACCAGCCGTTTTCGATGGCCGCCAGAGATTTCTGCAGGGAACCGATGGCAAATTCGTCCATAGCCTGGCGGCTGATGTCGTATTTATCCGCGGTACGCTGGGCAAATACACCCATCAGTCCGCCTTCGTAAGCGTCTTCCAGGCCGTCCAGGAACATGCTGTCCATCACCTGGCCGTGGCCCATGCGCATACCACCGCGGGCCTTGGGCAGCAGGTACGGCGCCTGGCTCATGTTTTCCATGCCGCCGGCAATCATGATGTTGTTGGTGCCAGCCTTGATCTGGTCGTGGGCCATGATCACGGCCTGCATGCCGGAGCCGCACATCTTGTTGATGGTGGTGCAACCTGAGCTGTCCGGGATGCCGGAGGCGCGGGAGGCCTGGCGCGCGGGGGCCTGGCCCAGGCCGGCGGGCAGTACACAGCCCATGATGACTTCCTGAACATCCGCCGGCTGGAGGCCGGAGCGTTCGATGGCCGCTTTGATGGAGATAGCGCCGAGGTCCGGGGAGCGCACGGTGCTGAGAGAGCCCATCATGCCGCCCATCGGGGTTCTTGCTGAGCCTGCGATTACCACATCATTGCTGTTCATTTCGTTGTCCTCCTGATTCTGTGCAGGGCCCGATCAGGGGCAGCCTTTCCGGGACACGCTGTGAATACGTCCATGTACGCTTGACTGCAGCATCCATGCTGCAGTCAGTCCCGGAAAGGCCGCCCCTGCTCGGACCCCGAGCATTCGAGTTGCCTTCCGGAAGTCCTATAGACTCTTCCTTTTTCAGGCCTTGCCCAGTACCGACCGGGCAATGATTTCTTTCATGACTTCCGAAGTGCCGCCATAAATGCGCTGCACCCGCGCGTCGATAAAGGCCCGGGAAATCGGGTATTCGGTGGTGTAACCGTAACCGCCAAACAGCTGCAGGCAGCCATCCGCCACGCGGCACTGCATTTCGGTGGCGCTGTACTTGGCCATTGAGGCGGTTGGCGCGTCCAGTTCGCCCAGGTCGTACTGGTCGATGCACTGGTCCACGAATGCCTTGTTCACCCGGTAGTCGGTTTCCATGCGCGCGATTTCAAAGCGGGTGTTTTGCAGTTGGGCCAGTTTCTGGCCGAACAGTTCCCGCTCCTGGGCGTAGGCGATGGTCAGGTCCAGGGAGCCACGGGCGGCGGCTACGCCGAGAGCACCGATCACCAGGCGTTCCCGGGGCAGTTCTTTCATCAGGTACACGAAACCCTGCCCCTCTTCACCGAGGAGTGCGGAGGCCGGGATTCTCATATCGGAGAAGAACAGCTCGGAGGTATCCCCGGAGTGCTGGCCAATCTTGTCGAGGTTGCGACCTTTGCTGAAGCCCGGCAGTGAGGTATCCACCAGGAACAGGCTGATGCCGCGGGCGCCGGCCTTTGGATCAGTCTTGGCGGCGACGATCACCATGTCGGCGTGCTGGCCGTTGGTGATGAAGGTCTTGGAGCCGTTCAGGATGTACTCATCGCCATCTTTCACCGCGCTGGTGCGGATTGCCTGCAGGTCACTGCCGGCGCCGGGCTCGGTCATGGCGATGGCGCCAACGGCTTCGCCGGAGACCAGTTTGGGCAGCCATTGCTGACGCTGCTCTTCGTTACCCATGTGGCTCAGATAGGGAGCCACGATGTCTGAGTGCACCATTACGTTGGTGGAAAGAGCGCCGAATCCCATGCGGGCCAGCTCTTCGCCGACCACCACGGAAAACTGGAAAGGAGCACCGATGCCGCCCCACTCTTCGGGTACATCCACGCAAAGCATGCCGGCGTTGCCCAGGGTGTTCCACAGCTCGCGGGGCACCAGTCCGGACTTTTCCCAGGCTTCGTAATGAGGCGTTACTTCTTTTTCCAGGACCTTGATGACGGAATCCCGGAACATCGCCAGTTCTTCTTTATCAACAGACACGGTCATGACTGTCTCCTGCAGTTGAATACTTACTTGGGCGCCATGCGAAGCGCGCAGTCCAGACGAATCACTTCGCCGTTAAGAATCGGGTTGCGCACCATCTGGTCCACCATCATGCCGAATTCTTCGGGTTTGCCGAGGCGCTTGGGGAACGGCAGCGTGGCTGCCAGGCTTTCCTGCACTTCCTCAGGCATACCTGCCATCATGGGGGTCATAAACAGCCCGGGTGCAATCGTATTTACCCGGATACCCTCGCGAGCCAGCTCACGGGCCGACTGCAGGGTTAGCGATACCACACCGCCCTTGGAAGCACTGTAGGCTGCCTGGCCGATCTGGCCTTCGTAGGCAGCCACTGAAGCGGTGTTGATGATCACGCCGCGCTCACCGTCGGCGTTGGGTTCACGCTGGGCCATGTCCGCTGCCGCCAGACGCAGGATGTTAAAGGTGCCAATCAGGTTGACCTGAATAACCTTGCTGAAGCTCTCAAGAGGCATAACGCCTTCGCGGCCCAGGATCTTCGAAGCGGTGGCTATACCGGCACAGTTCACGGCAATACCGCAGGGGCCATGAGCTTCCCGGGCAGCGCTGATAGCAGCTTCGGCGCTGTCGGGGGAGCTCACATCACACTCCAGGAAAATCCCGCCGATGTCCTCGGCCACCTTGCGGCCCTGTTCCTTTTGCAGATCCAGGATCGCCACCTTGCATCCGGATGCCGCCAGCGCACGGGCCGCACCCTCGCCCAGCCCGGAAGCGCCGCCTGTTACAATGGCCGGTACATTTTTGAAATCCATCGTTCACTCCCCTTTTCGGAATTCTGTTTGTTTAAAATCGGACCAGAAAACTACTTTACGTTTACGTAAACTTTATCTAACCTAAGTCGAAAAAGGAAATCGCAATGGTCGAAAAAAGAACGTTCAGCATCAGCGAGCTCTCACAGGAGTTCGATGTCACAACGCGAAGCATCCGCTTCTATGAGGATCAGGGCCTGCTCAAGCCCCGGCGCCGCGGACAGACCCGCATTTTCAGCACCAAGGACCGGGTGCGCCTGAAACTGATCCTTCGCGGCAAGCGCATGGGCTTCACCCTGGCGGAAACCCGGGAACTGTTTGACCTGTGGGATGAAACTCTTACCGGTAACGAAAAACAGCTCCTGAAAATGCTGGAGATCCTGGAGGGTCGCAAAGCCATGCTGGAACAGCAGAAGAACGACATTGCCCAGGCAGAGATGGAAATAGACACAGCGGAAGCCCGGTGCCGAGAAGCCCTGGCGGAGCTACAAAAGAAAAAGAAACAGCAGGCGCCGGCCAACGACGAGGCCAGGCAGACCGCTGAAAACTAATGATCGACAGAAATCAAAGGTAGCCAACGATGAAATCACAGTACTCAGAGCTCAACTTCGGCCTCGGCGAAACCCTCGATATGCTCCGCGAGCAGGTTAACGGCTTTGCCGCTGCAGAAATCGCGCCGCGCGCCGAGGAAATCGATCGCAACAACGAATTCCCCATGGACCTGTGGCGGAAAATGGGCGACATGGGCCTGCTGGGTATCACCGTGAAAGAAGAATACGGCGGATCCGACATGGGCTACCTGGCCCACGTAATCGCCATGGAAGAAATCAGCCGTGCTTCTGCCTCCGTTGGCCTGTCCTATGGTGCCCACTCCAACCTGTGTGTGAACCAGATTCACCGCAACGGCACCGAAGAACAGAAACAGAAATACCTGCCCAAACTCGTAAGCGGCGAACACATCGGCGCCCTGGCCATGTCCGAGCCCAACGCCGGCTCCGACGTCATTTCCATGAAACTGAGCGCCAAAGACGCCGGTGACCACTACGTTCTAAACGGCAACAAAATGTGGATCACCAACGGCCCGGACGCCAACACCTACGTTATCTACGCCAAGACCGACACCCAGGCCGGTTCCAAGGGCGTGACCGCCTTCATCGTAGAGCGCGACTACCCGGGCTTCAGCCGCCACCAGAAACTCGACAAGCTCGGCATGCGTGGCTCCAACACCTGCGAACTGGTGTTCGAAGACTGCAAAGTACCCAAGGAAAACGTCCTGGGCGGCGTTGGCAACGGCGCCAAAGTCCTTATGAGCGGCCTCGATTACGAGCGTCTCGTTCTTTCTGGCGGCCCGCTGGGCATCATGCAGGCAGCTATGGACGTTGTCGTCCCCTACATCCGCGAGCGCAAACAGTTCGGCCAGGCCATCGGCGAATTCGAACTGGTACAGGGCAAAGTTGCCGACATGTACACCTGGATGAACACCGCCAAATCCTACGTCTATATGGTTGCCATGTCCGCCGACCGCGGCGCGGAAACCACCCGGAAAGACGCTGCCGGCGCGATCCTCTACTCCGCCGAAATGGCCACCAAAATCGCCCTGGACGCCATCCAGCTGCTCGGCGGTAACGGCTACATCAACGAGTACCCGACAGGCCGCCTGCTGCGGGACGCCAAGCTGTATGAGATCGGTGCCGGAACGTCCGAGATTCGTCGGATGCTGATCGGCCGCGAGCTGTACCTGAACAAATAAGCAGTAGCTGATCACATCGATTTACGGACGCTAACTCCCTCGGTACGCCGAGGGTGTGGTGGGTGTTCCTCCCGGGAATGTCTGCGGCCAGGGATGGCCGCAGTCAAGCGCACATGGATGTGCTCGTAGCGGTTCCCGGGAGGAACACCCGCCACACCCGGATGCCCCCGAATAAGAAGGCAGGGAAAATGACCATACTCCAAAGCAAGATCAATCCGCGGTCCGAAGAGTTCCAGGCCAACCAGGAATCCATGGCCCAGGCCGTCGCAGACCTGCGCGACAAAGTTGCCACCATCCAGCAAGGCGGCGGCCCCTCCTATCAGGAGCGCCACATCGCCCGTGGCAAGTTGCTCCCCAGAGAGCGCATCAACCGCCTCCTCGACGACGGCTCCCCGTTCCTGGAAATCGGCCAGTTCGCCGCCTACAACGTCTACGGTGAAGAAGTCCCGGCCGCGGGCGTGATCGCCGGCGTGGGCCGCGTCTCCGGCACCGAATGCATGATCATCGCCAACGACGCCACCGTAAAAGGCGGCAGCTACTACCCGCTGACCGTCAAGAAACACCTGCGCGCCCAGGAAATCGCCCTGCAGAACCGCCTGCCGTGCATCTACCTGGTCGACTCCGGCGGTGCCAACCTGCCCCGCCAGGACGAAGTCTTCCCGGATCGTGACCACTTCGGCCGCATCTTCTATAACCAGGCCCGGATGAGTGCCGACGACATCCCCCAGATCGCCGTCGTCATGGGCCTGTGCACCGCCGGCGGCGCCTATGTGCCTGCCATGGCCGACGAATCCATCATCGTCCGCAACCAGGGCACCATCTTCCTGGCCGGCCCGCCGCTGGTAAAAGCCGCCACCGGTGAAGTCGTGACCGCCGAAGACCTCGGTGGCGCCGACGTACACTGTAAAATCTCCGGTGTTGCCGACCACTACGCCGAGAACGACGCCCACGCCCTGGAAATCGCCCGTCGATGCGTCTCCAACCTCAACCGTCGCAAGCCGACGGACGTGGAAATCCGCAAGCCCAAGGCACCGCTTTACGACGCCGAAGAAATCTACGGCATCGTCGGCACCGACCTGCGCAAACAGTTCGACGTGCGCGACGTCATCGCCCGCACCGTCGACGGCTCCGAGTTTGACGAATTCAAACGCTACTACGGCCAGACCCTGGTCACCGGCTTTGCCCATATTCACGGCTACCCGGTGGGCATTATCGCCAACAACGGCATCCTGTTCAGCGAAGCCGCGCAGAAAGGCGCCCACTTCGTTGAGCTGTGCTGCCAGCGCAACATCCCGCTGCTGTTCCTGCAGAACATTACCGGCTTCATGGTTGGCCAGAAATACGAATCCGAAGGCATCGCCAAACACGGCGCCAAGATGGTTATGGCGGTGGCCTGTGCCAACGTGCCCAAGATTACCGTACTGATCGGTGGTTCTTTCGGCGCGGGCAACTACGGCATGTGCGGCCGGGCCTATAGCCCCGACTTCCTGTGGATGTGGCCCAACGCCCGCATCTCGGTCATGGGCGGCGAACAGGCCGCTGGCGTACTGGCCCAGGTAAAACGCGAGGGCATGGAACGCAAAGGCCAGGAATGGAGCGCCGAAGAAGAGGCCGAGTTCAAGAAACCGGTCATCGACAAGTACGAAGAACAGGGCCACCCCTACTACGCCAGTGCCCGTCTCTGGGACGACGGCGTTATCGACCCGGCCCAGACCCGGGAAGTGGTTGCCCTGAGCCTGTCTGCCACCCTTAACCGACCCGCCAAGCCCACGCGCTTCGGCGTGTTCCGGATGTAATCGGGGAGACTGACATGACAGACAACGAATCCGCAGTTCTGCTGAGACGTCGCGACGAAGGCATTGCCGAGGTGGTTCTCAACCGCCCCGACAAGCGCAACGCCTTCGACGACGTGATCATCCAGCAGCTGATCAGCACCCTCACCGAGGTGAATGCCGACAACAGCGTCAAGGTCGTTATCCTGCGCTCCGAAGGCAAGCACTTTTCCGCCGGGGCCGACCTTGGCTGGATGCGCCGCATGGCCGAAAACACCCGCCAGGAAAACCTGGACGATTCCCGGGAACTGGCGCGGCTGATGAACGTGCTCAACCACCTGTCCAAGCCTGTGATCGGCCTGGTACAGGGCGCGGCCTTCGGCGGCGCGGTGGGCCTTGCTGCCTGCTGTGACATCGTCATTGCCACCGAGAAATCCAGCTTCTGCCTCAGCGAAGTGAAGCTCGGCCTGATTCCGGCCGTGATCAGCCCCTACGTAGTGCGCGCCATCGGCGAGCGCCAGGCCCGGCGGTATTTCATCTCCGCCGAAGTATTCACCGCCAAGCAGGCTCAGGAATACGGCCTTGTCCACATCGTTTGTGACGATGTCGACGCCATGGAAGCCCGCTGCAACGACATGCTCCAGCAACTGGCCATGAACGGGCCCGAGGCCATGAAAGCCGCCAAGGACCTGGTATTCGCCGTCAGCCACAAACCGATCAACGACGACGTGATTGACGACACCGCACACCGCATCGCGGATATCCGGGTGGGTGAAGAAGGTCAGGAAGGGCTCAGCGCCTTCCTGAACAAGCGCAAGGCCAACTGGGTTCCGGAGGAAGAATAACAATGTTCAGCAAGATTCTGATCGCCAACCGGGGCGAAATCGCCTGCCGGATCATACAAACCGCCCACCGCATGGGCATTCGGGTCGTCGCCGTCTATTCAGAAGCCGACGCCAATGCCCGGCACGTGGCCATGGCCGACGAAGCCTTCCACATTGGCCCTGCGCCAAGCTCCGAGAGCTACCTGCGCGCCGAAAAGATCATTGAGATTGCAAAACAGAGTGGCGCCCAGGCCGTTCACCCGGGCTATGGTTTCCTCTCGGAAAACACCGGGTTCGCCGAAGCCTGTGAAGCCAACAACATCGTCTTCATTGGCCCGCCTTCCTCGGCCATTGCCGCCATGGGCTCGAAGTCCGCGGCCAAGGCCATCATGGAAGAGGCCGGTGTTCCCCTGGTGCCCGGTTACCACGGTGACGACCAGTCCGTTGAAACTCTGCGTGCCGAAGCCGAGAAGTGCGGCTTCCCGTTGTTGCTCAAGGCTGTCGCCGGCGGCGGTGGCAAAGGCATGCGCGTGGTCAACAGCATGGGCGAATTCGACGACGCCCTGGCGGCCGCCAAGCGGGAAGCCCAGAACGCCTTCGGCAACCCGGACATGCTGATCGAACGCTACCTGACCCAGCCACGGCACGTGGAGATTCAGGTGTTCTGCGACAAGGACGGCAAGGGCGTGTACCTGGCCGAGCGCGACTGCTCCGTGCAGCGCCGCCACCAGAAAGTCCTGGAAGAAGCTCCGGCTCCGGGCCTGAGCGAAGACACCCGCAAGGCCATGGGTGAAGCCGCCGTACGCGCCGCTCAGGCCATCAACTATGTGGGCGCCGGCACCGTCGAATTCCTGTACGACGTGGACGGTTCCTTCTTCTTCATGGAAATGAACACCCGCCTCCAGGTGGAGCACCCGGTTACCGAAATGGTCACTGGCCAGGATCTGGTGGAGTGGCAGCTGAAAGTGGCCTGGGGCGAGCCCCTGCCGCTCGAACAGTCGCAGGTGAAAACCCGCGGCCACGCCCTGGAAGCGCGAATCTACGCCGAAGACCCGGACCAGGACTTCCTGCCGGCCACCGGCAACCTGCGTTACCTGAGCACCCCGGATGAAAGCGCGCACGTGCGGGTAGACACTGGCGTGACTGAAGGCGACGACATCAGCATCCACTACGACCCGATGATCGCCAAGCTGATCGTGTGGGACGAGACCCGCGACCAGGCGATCAACCGTATGGTCCAGGCCCTGGAGCACTACCGCATTGCCGGCGTGAAGACTAACATCCGGTTCCTGCACGCCCTGGCCGACGCCCAGCCGTTCCGGGAAGCCGACCTGACCACCGGCTTCATTGAGGATCACCGGGAACTGCTGTTCCCGAAATCCAAGCTGGATACCCACAAGGCCCTGGTACTGGCTGCCGGGTTTGTTCTGGAACAGCGCAAATCCCGGGAAGTGATCAGCACCGACCCCTGGTCGCCGTTCGGCCGCCAGAACAGCTGGCGCATGAACTCCGAATTCGCCCAGCCGCTGCAATTGCAGGTGGGTGAAGAGATTCACGACCTGAAGGTGCTGGAGCGCGACGACCGCTATCAAGTCTTCGTTGGCGACAGCGTCTATAACCTCACTGCGCGTCTGGATGACGACTACCTGCAAGCCGTCATCAACGGCCACCGCATCAGCATCCATGGCAACCTGCATAACGACCAGCTGGTGCTGTTCTACGAAGGCGACACCTTCAACTGCACCGTGTACAAGGAAAGCTACGGCTTCGAGGAAATGGCCGGCGAAGGCAGCCTGGCCGCACCGATGAACGGCGCCATTGTTGCGGTACAGGCAAAGGTCGGCGACAAGGTCACCGCCGGTCAAAGCCTGGTGATCATGGAAGCCATGAAGATGGAGCACGCCATCAAGGCCCCGGCCGACGGCGTGGTTACCGAAATATTCTTCGCCGAAGGCGACCAGGTGTCCGAAGGTGCCGAACTGATTGCCATTGAAGTAGATGAAGAGGAGGCAGGCTGATGGCCTTTCCCAAACAGGTTCGCCTGGTTGAGATGAGCCCCCGGGACGGACTCCAGAACGAGCCCGGCCCGGTGATTGCCACCGCCATCAAAACCGGGCTGATCGACCGCCTGGCAGACAGCGGCCTGAGCCATATCGAGGCCGCCAGCTTCGTGTCCCCGAAATGGGTGCCACAAATGGGCGATGCGGCCGAAGTAATGGCCGGCATCAACCGCAAGGCTGGCGTTCGCTACTCCGCCCTCACCCCGAACCTGAAAGGGTTCGAAGGGGCACTGGCGGCGAAGGCCGACGAAGTAGCCGTCTTCGGCGCTGCGTCCGAATCCTTCACCAAAAAGAACATCAACTGCACCATCGCCGAAAGCCTCGAGCGCTTCGCCCCCGTGGTGGAAGAAGCCCGCAAACACGGCATCCCCGTGCGCGGCTATGTCTCCACCGTGATGGGCTGCCCGTACGAGGGCGGCATTGCGCCGGAGCAGGTAGCCACCGTGGCCAAGGCCCTTTACGACATGGGCTGCCACGAAATCTCCCTGGGCGACACCATCGGCGTTGGCACGCCGCTGAAAGCCAAGCGCATGCTCGAAGCCGTCGCCGCCCACGTGCCCATGGAAAAACTGGCCGCACACTTCCACGACACCTACGGCCAGGCCCTGGCCAACCTCTACGCGGTGCTGGAAGAAGGTGTATCAGTGATCGATGCCTCCGTCGCCGGCCTCGGCGGCTGCCCCTACGCCAAAGGCGCATCGGGCAACGTAGCCACCGAAGACGTGCTATACCTGCTGAACGGTCTGGGCATCAAAACGGGCGTCGATCTGGACAAACTCGTCGCCACAGGCGACTGGATATGCAGCCAACTAAACCGCCACAACGGCTCAAAAGTCGGCCAAGCCCTGGGCGGTAACTGCCAATGATGAACTGGCAGGTGGGGTGTAACCGCCCGGGACTGTCTGCAGCATGGATGCTGCAGTCAAGCGTACACGGACGTATTCACAGCGTGTCCCGGGCGGTTGCACCCCACCTGCCAAAGCACCAAGACAAGAAGGCTGGGAATAACCAATGAACCAAAACAAGAACGTGGTAGCCCTCGATCTCCCCATTCCAGAGATCAAGGACATGCCGGAAGACACCCAGAAGTACTTCCAGATCTGCCAGGAAAAACTGGGCATGATCCCGAACGTGCTCACCGCCTATAGCCAGAACCTGAAGCAGCTTGAAGGCTTCACCCGCCTGTACAACGAGCTTATGCTCGGCGAAGGTGAACTCTCCAAACTGGAGCGGGAAATGGTTGCCGTCGTGGTCTCCTCCGAGAACAAGTGCTTCTACTGCCTGGTCGCCCACGGCGCCGCCGTACGGGTCCTGAGCGGCGATCCCCAGCTGGGTGAGCACATGGTGATGAACTACCGCAGCGCCAAACTCGACAAGCGCCAGCGGGCCATGCTGGATTTTGCGTCCCACCTCACCCGCTCACCGGCCACCGTCACCGAAGACGACATCCAGGCCCTGCGGGACGCCGGTCTCAGCGACCGCGGCATCTGGGATCTCAGCAACCTGATCGGTTTCTACAACATGTCCAACCGCGTGGCGATTGCCAGCGATATGCAACCTAACCCCGAATATCACAGTCAGAGTCGCTAGCAGGCAAACAACCCTGCTCGCCCTCGAATACAAAAACAATGGAGGCAGAGATATGAGCAAGACTCTACCAAGCTATACCAGCGGAACCGCGGAAGTGCCTCTGCTGGGCATGACCATCGGTGAGATGCTAGACCGCACCGCCGAGAAGTTCCCGGACAACGAAGCCCTGGTGTGCCTGCACCAGGATATTCGCTGGACCTACAAAGAGTTTGTTGAGAAGGTCGACGAAGCCGCCCGCGCTTTCATGGCCATTGGCGTCAAACGCGGCGACCGTGTAGGCATCTGGTCTCCCAACCGCTACGAGTGGACAGTTACCCAGTTCGCCACGGCCAAAGTCGGCGCCATCCTGGTGAACATCAACCCGGCCTACGGCGTGCACGAACTGCAATACGCCCTTAACCTGGCCGGCATCACCACCCTGGTAACGGCTGACAGCTTCAAAGCCTCCAATTACCGCGAGATGATCTACGAGCTGGCGCCTGAGCTGAAGCGAAGCGCCCCCGGCAAACTCAAGGCCGACCATGTGCCCGAGCTGCGTGCCGTGATCAACGTGCACGAAGACAAGCACGATGGCATGTGGACCTGGAAGGAATTCCTCGGCTTCGCAAACGACGTGTCCCAGGACGATCTGGCAAAACGCCAGGGCGAACTGCAATTCGATGATCCCATCAACATTCAGTTCACTTCCGGCACCACCGGTAACCCGAAAGGCGCCACACTGACTCATCACAACATCCTGAACAACGGCTACTTTGTGGGCGAGAGCCAGTTGCTGACCGAGAAAGACCGTCTGGTCATCCCCGTGCCCCTGTACCACTGCTTCGGCATGGTCATGGGCAACCTGGGCTGCATCACACACGGCTCTACCATGATTTACCCGGGCGAAGGCTTTGAGCCCAAGTCCGTGCTGCAGGCAGTACACCAGGAGAAGGCCACCGCCCTGTACGGCGTGCCCACCATGTTCATCGCCGAGCTGGCAGAGCCGGAGTTCGAGACCTACGATCTCTCCACCCTGCGCACCGGCATCATGGCCGGCTCCATCTGCCCGGCAGAGGTGATGAAAAAGGTCAACGGCAAGATGAACATGAAAGAGGTTCAGATCGCCTACGGCATGACTGAAACCAGCCCGGTTTCCACCCAGACCAGCTCCCTCGACCCGTTCGAGAAGCAGGTCACCACGGTTGGTCGCACCCAGCCGCATCTGGAAACCAAGATTGTTGATCCAGGTACCGGCAACGTGGTCCCACGCGGTGAGATCGGCGAGCTGTGCACCCGGGGCTACAGCGTGATGCTGAAGTACTGGAACAACGAAGAGAAAACCCGCGAAGCCATCGACGATGCCGGCTGGATGCACACCGGCGACCTGGCCACCATGGACGAAGAGGGTTACATCCAGATCGTTGGCCGCATCAAGGACATGGTGATCCGCGGTGGTGAGAACATCTACCCGAAAGAAATCGAAGAGTTCCTCTACACCCACCCGGCCATCGAAGAAGTCCAGGTAACCGGCATTCCCGATGACAAATACGGCGAAGAGCTGATTGCCTGGGTGAAGCTGGCCCCGGATGCAGCCCCGGTCACAGCCGAGGATCTGCAGGCCTTCTGCAAAGGCAAGATTGCCCACTTCAAGATCCCGAAGAACTACAAGTTCGTGGACGAATTCCCGATGACAGTCACCGGGAAAATCCAGAAGTTCAAGATGCGGGAGATCTCGATCGAGGAAATGGGGCTGAAGAAATAACCGCAGTTCCTGCCCTGGTTGAACCGACAAACCCCGGCCTTTGCCGGGGTTTGCTTTTTAGCACTCCAGTAACGTGGGGCAGAGTCCACGCTTGTCAGCGCCCCAGCACCATGCTTCACTTCTCTGATTAGCATGCAACCGGAGACGCCCCAATGCCCAGACCCGCCACCGACCACTCGATGACACGAACCAGCATCCAGAGTTTCTGGGTGCTATTGCTCAGTACTGTGCTCCTCGGCGGGTGTTCCACGGTCTACTACAAAACCATGGAAAAATTCGGGTATGAAAAGCGGGACATCCTGGTAGACCGGGTCGAGGATGCCCGGGACAGCCAGAACGACGCCCAGGAAACCTTCCGTTCCGCTCTTGAGCGTTTCCAGAGCGTGGTCGACACACCAGACACCGAGCTCAAGGAACAATACGCCGAGATCAGCGACGCCTACGAGGACAGTCTGGCAAGTGCCGAAGATGTGCGTGAGCGGATCGACAAGGTGGAAGACGTTGCCGAAGACCTGTTCGATGAATGGGAGGACGAGCTCAGCCTTTATGAAAGCGCTTCACTGCGCCGCAGCAGCGAACAGCAGCTGAAGGAGACCCGTGTTCAGTACGGCCAGCTTATCAGCCGCATGCACGATGCCGAGGATCGCATGGAGCCGGTGTTGCAGGCATTTGAGGATCAGGTACTGTATCTCAAGCACAATCTGAATGCCCAGGCGATCGGTTCACTGGAGAACGAGCTGGTGAGTATCCGTCAGGACGTGGATTCACTGATTCGCAATATGGAACAGTCAATCGCGGAGTCTGAAGCCTTTATTCAACGCTTTCGCCAGGGCGGGTAACAGCTGAAGGGAGGCCATGCCATGGATCGCCAAGGCGCAGATCCTGCGCTCAAGCCGGCACTGATGCAGTTCGATATGGCGCTGGCAGAATTCGCCCGCGCCCGAAAAGCAGACCCAAAAGCTTCCAGTATCGGCCTTCTTGAACGAACACGAATGCTGATGACACTGCCGGGGGGCTTCGACGCCATCTACCGGCGCATTCGCTCGCTGGAATCCGCCGGCATTTTCGGCACCAGCGACTGGGCGCAACCCGCCATCCTGCAACCGGCGCTGGCAAAGCACTCCCTGCGAGAGGCCGGTGCCGTCACCACCATTGTGGAAGCGATCAGCGAGCTGCGTATGCTCGCCGTCACCCGTGGTGATTATTTCCATCCGGGCATTTCCGCCGAGCAGGCACGCCATTTTCTGACCCAGGTAATGGCCCTGAACCTCGACTTGCTATCTGGCCCACTCACGGAAGCAGACCGGGAGCGTCCCAAGCAGCTCGGGGTCATCGTTCAGGAACTCTACCGCTATCTGATCTCCCATCTTGGCTATGAGAGCCTGCTGGACAGCCTGGTGGCCGAAGTGTGGCGATTGCTGGATCAGGGGCCGGTGCAGGTAGACAGCATCTGCGAGATGATCGGGCAGATCGCCAAATGCCTGTATGACCCAACCATCAGAACCCGACGCAATACTGACGCAACCCGGCTGGTGAAGGCCCTTTTCGCCCCTACACCGAGCAGCGCCGAGGATCCGGGCCTTGCGGTGTATGAGCAACGCCTGAACGACATGGATGACGTGGCTCTCTCCTCCGAAGCCACCTATTTTGCCCGCAGCATGTTCGACACGGGCCTGGCCTCGCCCTATCACGCGGTCATGCTCCGGTTCCTGCGCGCCACCGGACAGGAGGATCTGATCCCCAACACACTGGGCCTGACCATGACCGGCCTGGATGATCTTTACTGCTACACCGAGCTGGTTCACGCCCTGATTGACGAAGCCATCTACCCGGAAACCTGCCAGGCCGTGTATGGGCTCACGATGATGCTGGAGCGCGGGTCGCTGTTTACACCCTCTGTTGCCCAGGCCCTGTGGCGGCAAATCAAGCTTCGTCTGTCTGAGGAAACGGAGAACACGCTCAGGGAAGCCTTTGGTGACGGCCAACCGCCCAGGGTTTTCCTGCTGGCCGGTGTAATCAACCTCCTGGGCCAGCCACTGGGTGTTGGCCAGGGCAATAACCCCACCTGCCAGTCAGCCATTGGCCTTTCCATGTGGGCATCCAATGAGGCGGATTACCTGCTGCAGGTTCTGGCCTGGGCCGCTCGGGACAACGAGGTACTGAGCCGCTTCGAGGGCCAGGAGGTTTCTTCCCGGGATCTGGAACCCGGCCTGGTGAAAGGCACGCCGGTGGACGTGGACCCGGTCTCGCTGATTCTCATTCCCCACCTCGATCGCATCTATGGCGAGATGTGGCGACGCTGTGAAAACCGGGACGACGACGCCCACCGCTGGATCAACCCGGAATTCTACGGCTGGTGGGTCAGCCACGGCTTCCGATCGGTCGCCGATGTTAAAACCGGCGAAGTGAAAGACTACGAGGGTTTTGTCCGGCATTTCTATGCCAGCTACCACCCTTTCTACAACGGCAACATCCCGGTCATTCACGCCCAGCCAGCGGGCATTGCAGTAACAGACAGCGCCGCCCGCTTCGTGGGCCGACACGCCATCAACATATTGAGGGTTGCCCTGAGCCCGAAAAATGAAATGCGGGTGTACTTTTTCAACCCCAACAACGACAGCGGCCAGAACTGGGGTCAGGACATTACCTGCTCAACACATGGCAATGGCGAGTTTCGCGGCGAGGCCTCCCTGCCGGTGGCCGAATTCACCTCCAGGCTCTACGCCTTCCACTACGACACCCTGGAGCTTGGTGATCTGGACGCGATACCCGACGAGGAAGTCGCCCGCGTGATGGACCTTGGCTACACCAGCTGGGCAGCGCCTGTCGAAGAATCGAAGGCGTAAACACTGCCGAATGGCAATTCAGTAGCTCTCGGTCTTGCCAGTGACCGGCGAATAAGGTTCGCCCTCCTCGTCCTGAAGCTGATAGTCGTAGGCGGCCTGCAGACCGGTATCCTCTTCCGCCTCTTCCTCCGGCTCATATTCCAGATAGCGTGGATAAAACGGAGAGAGCATAGCCACAACGATGCCAATGACACAGAACATGGCGAAGGCATCGGCGTATCCGACGCCGCCGACCAGCAGACCAACCACCGGCGAGCCCGCAGCCTGCCCCAGGGATACCGCGATGAATGGCAGCACCGGCCCCATGGACAATCGTCCCGGTAACAGCCGAATGCCGGTCATCAGGTACAGACCGGTCAAACTCATATAGGCCAAACCAAAGACCAACGCGGAAAACGCCGAAATCAACAGGTTGTCCGGACTTGCGGCCAGCAATGCCAGGCTTGCGGCCAGTGTAATCAACATCAGGGCCTGGGTAACCGGCGGATTGTTCCGGTCGGCCAGATCGGCCACCACGGCTCCACCCAGCCCGGCAAACCCAACCCCCAACCACAACCAGGCGGTGGCATCGGAGGGCATAGACCCCAGGTTAACCACCAGATCCGGGGCGAAGATCCAGAAAGCGGCAGACACAAAGCCCATCATGAAGGCGAATATTGAAAGTCTGAGCAGACGCCACCACTGATCGACGCTGATTGGCTGCACCGGCGCCGCATTAGCGGGCACGACACGGGAAACCGAGGGAATAAAGAACCAGGTTGCAATAACACCGATGACCGCCAGCACCGCAAAAGAAGCGTAGGCGTAGCGCCAGGCCCCGGCCAGGAAAAGAATCGTCGGCACGGCAACCATAACACCAATACTCGTACCAGCATTCATGACGGAGCTGACCCGGCCATGGAGGGAGCGCCTCACCAGCGCCTGCATGGCCGCTGTCAGCGCCGGCATCATCAGGCCTGTACAGATGCCACAGAAAACAACGCCAATACCGAGGGAGACAGCACCGACGGCCTGACTGATCACTGCAAGGCCGACAACGCCAAAAATACCGGAGGCCATGGCAGTATTCCTCGCACCCAGCCGATTGGCGGAGAGCGGCGCAACCATGGTGGCAAACACGAAACTGATCAGCGGCAGCGCACCGATCACACCAATCACATCCGGCGCTAGCCCCAGGTCTTCCCGGATGGGGGGAACGAACAGACCGAATGCAAAGCGCGCAAGGCCGTAACTGATCGCAATCAGAGCGGCGCCGAGGAGTGCAAATGACGTGCTCGAAGGAAACTTCATTCCGCTGTGCTCCTTGCGCTGTACCTCCACGTCAGACTAGACACCATCGCAAGGTTTTTAAAGCCATTGGCGGACCGGCCGGCCGCTATCAGCCGGCAGCCTGGGGGAGAAAGCGGCGATCCCAGACCTGCTCGGCGGCCTCAAACAGGCTATCTACCGTGAGCGCCAGCAAACCAATCAGAATTGCGCCCTGCAACACATAGGCCGTGTTGCCGTTCACCAGCCCCGCGATCACCGGATCACCCAAGGTTCGGGCCCCAATGGTTGAGCCGATGGCAGCGGTGGCGATATTGATGGTCACCGAGGTTCGAATGCCGGCCAGGATCACCCTGCCCGCCAGCGGCAGCTCCACCTGCAACAGCACCTGAAACGGTGACATACCCATCCCCAACGCTGCCTGCCTCACGGTGGCATCCACACCTTCCAGGCCCGCCAGGGTGTTGCGGAGAATGGGCAGCAAGCCATACAGAATCAACGCCACGAGAATCGGCGCCTCACCGAATCCAAGAACCGGCACCGCCAGGGCCAGAACGGCGACGGGTGGAAAGGTCTGGCCAATAGACGCAATCTGGCTAACGAGCGGCAGAAAGTCCCGGCCCGAAGGGCGGGTGGCATAGATACCGCCGGCAACCGCAGCAACGGTTCCAATCAGGGCAGAAATCACCACCAGCATCAAATGGTTCTGAAGCAGGAACAGGAAGCTTTCCCGCTCGTAAATCACATTCTGCTTGTCCGGCTGAACCCATTGAAACAGCGGCTCCAGCGTCGGCATGCCCGCGCTCAGAGCGCCCAGAAGCGCAGTCAGCAAGACAGGTGGCAGCCAGCTTCGCATCAGGCACCTTCCTGGATAATGCGTTCGCGGGTGATGGTTCCGGTTTCCTGGCCCTCGGTATTGAACACCGGCACCTGGTTCCAGTTCTGCCAGAGCATGATCGAGAGGGCCACTCTGAGGCTGTCGTCTTCCTTCAGGCCGTCGGCGCCGGGTTCGGGCTGCCTTGGCTGGGAGTACGCGTCCATCAGATCCCGCACAGTGTGCAGGCTCATCAGCTTCAGGCCCCGGTCCTGCTTGCCCACGAGATTCTCTACAAAATCGGAAGCGGGCCGCCGGAGAATGTTCTCCGGCGTGTCGTGCTGGATGATCCGGCCCCGGTCCATCACGGCAATCCGGGTCGCCAGCCTCAGGGCTTCGTCGATATCGTGGGTCACGAACACGGTGGTTTTTTTCAGCTGCCTCTGGATGCGCAACATCTCAAGCTGGAGGTTTTCCCTCGTGATGGCATCCAGCGCGCCGAAGGGTTCGTCCATCAACAGAATGTTGGGGTTGGCCGCCAACGCCCTGGCAACACCCACCCGCTGGGCCTGGCCGCCGGACAATTGCTGGGGATATTTCTTGGCGTGAGTGGCCGGGTCCAGATCCAACAGAGTCAGCAGCTCATGTACGCGCTCGTCGATCTGCTCACGCGGCCAACTTAGAAGCTGGGGCACCATGGCGATATTGCGGGCTACTGTCCAGTGCGGAAACAGCCCTGTGCCCTGGATGACATACCCCATGTTCAACCGCAGTTGCTCAGGGTTCATGGCGGTCACATCCTTGCCATCCACCAGAATCTCGCCCTCGCTGTGGGGCAGCAACTGGTTGATCATTCGCAAGGTCGTGGACTTGCCACAGCCCGAGCTGCCCACCAGCACGCATACTTCCCCGGTTTCGACCGTGAGGTTGATGCGGTCCACGGCCACAGTATCACCGAAGCGGCGGGTTACGTTTTTCAGTTCGATCATCCGGGCTTATCCTTTTGCTGTCAGGCTTTCGCCGGGGTCGGTTTGAGACTGGCTACCAGCAGGGTGAGCAGAGCATCCGCCAGCAGCGCAAGTGCAATCGTCGGCAGGGCGCCCAGCAATACCAGATCCATGGCCGCCTGCCCCAGGCCCTGGAAGATGAAGCTGCCGAAACCGCCGGCGCCAATCAGCGCAGCGACCGCAGTCAGGCCAATGGCCTGGATGGCGGTAATGCGCACGCCTTCCACAATCACGGGAAGTGCCAGCGGCAATTTGAGTTTGAAGAACAGCTGTCGCTCGTTCATTCCCATGCCCCGCCCGGCATCGGCGAGGCTTTCGGGCACCTCGGTAAGCGCGACGAAGGTATTGCGCACCATCGGCAGAAGGCTGTAGGCCACCAGTGCCAGCAAAGCAGGCGCCCAGCCAATGCCCCGGATGCCCATCGCCTGAAGTGCCGGGAAGGCAGCCGCCAACGCGCTGAGCGGTGCGATCAACAAACCAAACACCGCCAGGCTGGGAATGGTCTGCAGGAAGCTGACGGCACCGAGGATGGGCCGGCGCCAGGCAACGCTGCGAATCATCTTCAGGGCCAGAAAGAACGCCAGGCACGCGCTGATGCTGACCGCCCCGAATGCCAAAGCCAAATGGGTCCAGAGCGCCTGCTCAAACTTGTCTGGCCGGGCATTGAACTCCCGAACCAGGGACAGACTCTCCAGGCCGTCGCCCCGCAGGAACCACAGCCAGCTTCCGCTAATAACGGCGATGATCAGCAGCTGCAGCCATCGCCCCCTTCCGAGGCGCCCGAGGATTTCAATCAGCATCAGGGACAACAGAAACAGAAGGCACCAGAAGCCGGCTCCGATGGACGATCGCGCATAGGGGGCGTCGTCCGGAAGATGTCGGTCTGCAAAGACCTCAAGCAATAGTGGCAGCAGCGCCAGGGAGAGGCCCACCAGGGCCAAAAGCGGCAGGTATCGCCGACGCACCGGCAGAAGGGACAGGAGCACGCAGCCAGCCAGAATCAGAGATACGAGGCCAGCCCCTGCTCCGCCAATGGCCGATACCAGGCCGTGCCCGGTACCCGGAACGATCCGGTTGGGCTGGATAACGCCCAGATTCAGCAACCAGACCAGTGCCAGCGCCAGCAAACCCAGCACCGGCAGGACACGATTCGGCATGGAACTTCGGGAAACGGAGCGTAAAATCGCCAAGCCTCAATCCCGGTCCAGGGAATCCAGATAATCCCGGGCGACGGTATCCGCCGGCACACCGTTCACCGCCACCTGGCCGTTCAGGCGCTGCAGCGTTTCAAGATCCAGCGATTCGAAGATGGGGGTAAGCACGTCACTGATCTGAGGGTAAGCCTCCAGCACCTCTCCACGCACGATGGGCGCAGGCTGATACACCGGCTGAACGCCCGCAGTATCTTCCATTACCTTCAGATCCAGCGCATCGAGGCCGCCATCGGTCCCATAGGTCATCGCGCCATTCACATCGTTATTGTTCAACGCTGCCGCCCGCAGGGTCGCCGCCGTGTTCCCACCGGAAAGGATGAGCAGCTGGTCGGATTCAAGCTTGAAGCCATAAGCCTCCTGAAAGGCCGGCAACGCACTGGCGGACTCAACAAACTCGGCACTGGCCGCAAACTTGAAAGCACCGCCGCCATTGATGTGCTCGGCAAGGTCTTCCAACGTGGCCAGGTTATGCTCCCGCGCCAGATCGCCCCGCACGCTCATAGCCCACGTGTTGTTTGCTTCGGCGGGTTCCAGCCAGACAATGTTATGTGCCTCTTTATCCAGGCGAGCAGCCTCCTGGTAGGCCTTATCCGCATCTTTCCAGATATCCCGATCCGCCTGATCGTGAAAGAACGCAGCATTGCCGGTGTACTCGGGGTAGATATCGATTTCGCCGGCCTTGATCGCATTGCGGACGATGCTGGTGCCACCCAACTGGAGCCTGTTTTCAACCGGAATACCGGCCCCCTCCAGGGACTGCAACACCATCTGCCCCAGTACAGAGCCTTCGGTGTCGATCTTGGAGGACACCACCACGGGATCAGCAGCCATTACCGATCCGGACATCACGAACGCTATCAATGCCGCTGTGCGGCGCAAAAGGGATTTGGGAGTCACGGCCATTCCTCTCGGTTTTTGGTTACCACTATCAGTCTAGAGGCCGCATCTACGAAGGCAAACGGGATTTGGTCTTGCCGGCGCCGGCCGGCAGTAAGCCAGCTCCAAAATCGGGCGGAAGGGACATCGTATTTGAAATCCGGAAACCCAACGGGTTAGGCTGTCTAAAAAACGAGCAGCATGGTAGTGAAGGTTATGGCACAGACCCTGGAGAAGACCCGCGAACCCACCTCCACCGTAGCGCCCCTGAACCCTGATAACGTGGCACTGCTCGAACAGGAAGGTTTAACCCTCAAGCCTCTGGACCCTATCGGCGTTGAGATCTACGGCGCCGACGTGCGCACCCAGCTGCCAGAGCCGGCTATTAAAGCCCTGGAAGAGGAAATGGCCAATCGCGGGTTCATCGTATTCAAGCACCAGGCCGGCCTTTCCCCCGATGAACTGATTGAAGCCTGCAAATGGTGGGGCGGGCGCGAGATCCATTCCACCCACGGCGTCCATCCCGCAACACCCGGCCGCAACAGGCACATTTTCCGCTGCTCCAACGATGGCCGCCAGGGTATTCTCGGCGTTGGCCCTCAGTGGCACAACGATGGCAGTTTCGAGGCCGCCACCTTTTCCCATAGCGCTTACTACATGGCCCGCGCTCCTGAAAACGGCGGCGGTACCCACTTCGCACACCAGGGCGCCGCATTTGATTCACTGCCACCAGAAAAGCAGGATTTCTGGGAGCGCCTGGTGTCGGTAAACTCCGCATCCAGTGTTACCCACCCAGTGGTTCACACCCACCCGATCTCCGGTCGCAAAAGTGTTTGGCTGCACCTGGGTATGACCGGCGCCGTGCTGGAGCGCCTGCCGGAAGAAGGTCTGACGCTCGACCAGTTGAAGACCCTGCCCGCACCCGCCGACAGTTTCCACCTGCTGGACGATGCCGCCATGAAGGAACTGTTCAACGATTACAACGATCTGCTGAACGATTCCTTCGAGGGCGGCTACGGAATTCGTTACGAATACGATACCGGCGATCTGCTGTTTATCGACAACTGGGCCGTCGCCCACCGCGCCGCACCAGAAGCGCATCTGCCGGCAGAGCAACAGGGCCTGCGCATCATGGACCGGGTCACCATCAAGGCACCGCGAAACCTGTCGCCCCATTTCGGGCTGCCCCAATACATCAACATGGCCGGCCCCCACCCGTTCAACAAAGACGGCGTGTGGCAGGCCGGTGGCGTGGGCTTTCGGTGGAAAGACGACATCCGTATGCAGAACTGATTCACCCGTTTTGCATGCGGCCGTGAGTCACTGCACCGGCCGACAACCGCGAACAGCGAGAGAAATATTCGTTGCCGCCTTGATCTGATCGTAGTATTTGGCGGCCGTTTTCACGCCCATATCCGCGTAGTTCCCGGCACTGGGGCTGATCAGGGAGCCCAGCTGGGCCCAGGCCGCAATGGCCTATTTTCGAAAGCATGGATAGCATGGTCTTATACATTCCAGCCCGATGCCAGAACTGCTGGTCTCGATGGAAAGATGTATTGAAAATTCCCCGCCGCAAACTAAGCTAGACTTGTATCTTCCCGCTTTAGAGCCTGCCCATGAAAGCGTGTCTTCATGCAGTTCTAGCTCTCGCCCTATCCATTCTGCTTCTCTGGAGTCCAGCCCGAATTGGCCATGCGGAAACCGTCCTGCATGTTGCCTACGAAGATAAAACGCAATTCCCCTACTACATGGGCGACACCCAGTCGGTTCTGGAGAGACCCGGAGCAGCGGTGGAGCTGGTCAAATTGCTGGAAGAGCGAGTACCGGGTTTGCGGATCAAGTTCAGCCGCTATCCGTGGAAGCGCTGCCTTGCCATGCTCGAAACCGGCCAGGTGGACGGCATATTCAATGCCTCCTTTAGCCCAGCGCGCACCCGCATTGGCGAATACCCCTGGAAGGATGGCCACGTGGACACCTCACGCCGCCTCACCACCATCAGCTATCATCTCTATGCACTGCCCAATACTGAGGTGGGCTGGAACGGTGAGACATTTGAAGATACAAACCTCACCATTGGCGCCCCACTGGGTTACTCAATCGTGAACGATCTTGAGAGCCTCGGTGTCTCCGTGATCAAAGTCCGCAGCTCGATGCAGAGTCTACAGCTACTCAACGCGGGGCGTGTAAATGCTGTCGCCCTTCAGTCGGTGACAGCCGACTATCTGTTAAACAGCAATTCTCGCGAACTAGCGAACATTGTTCGCATAGACCCGCCCCTGAAAACCAAACCCTATTACCTGATGCTTTCCCGCCAGTTCAGAGTGAACAACACCGCCCTGTCCGAGAGTATATGGGACGCCATCGGCGCACTCAGAGAAGAAACACTCGAAGCATTGGCACAGCCCTATCTATCGGAACGGAGTTAATCATCTTTCCGAAGCTGATTGAGCCGGGTCATGACAAAGGCCGCTATGGAAAGAATAAGAATCGCGATGGCCTCATAAAGAATATTCTCGGGAGCCATATCTTTGCCCTGGAGGATAATAAGCCGCGCCAGCGCCGTGATGGCGATGAAAATCGGAAAGACAGAGGCTGACCGCCGGTCAGAGTAGAACACCGCCACCATGCCGATGACCTCCAGATACAGAAACATCAGCAGAATATCTGCGAGATTGATGCTCTGAGCGGCGTACAGCGAATTAAGTTCGAAAGCCACCCCACCAAGCGTCATCAATACAACGAGGAACAGCAGAATGCGCTCGATTATCTGAAAAAGACTGAGCGCCAACTTCTTTTCGGAAGAATCCATGGGATTTGCCTTGTTGTTTTTGTAGATCTATTCGGGAAGCCAGCCCTCCCGGCCTCGAAGATTACGTGAGGCCTAAAGCTACATAATGGCAGGTAAATGCACGGATATACCACCCCTCAGGGCCGAAGCCCAGAGGAAGTGGCGGTGGATTTCAATGCAGCCCCATCAGTTTGTCGGCAACCTCAACCAGAGTACTGCCAGTCACATCAGCAGGGATGAACACATCCCCGGGCTCGCATTCAAGTCGATCACACCAGCCCGCCTGTGCGCCGGCTTTTTTGGCGCCATGGCAATCCCAGGCATGCACGGCAACCAGCGCCAGGCGCTCAATCGGGATACCCAGGCGTTTTGCAGCGTAGCGGTAAATATCCGGATGGGGCTTCCAGACACCCGCTTCCTGTGCCGTGATCACCTGATCAACATGAGCAGAAAGCCCCGCTCCATCCAGAAAGGATCGCGTCTTTTCGGGACTGTTCACGGTGAGACAGCCAACGGATGCGCCCGCCTCCGAGATTTTTTTCAGAGCCGGCGCCGCATCATCAAAAGTAGGCAGGGTGGAGAACCCCTCAACCACATACTCGATATCGCGCTCATTGAGCGTGTATTTGGTTTCCGTGCGGAGTGATTCCCGGGCGAGAGGTTCGAAGGGTGCCGGGTCGCCGGCGAGGGTCAGTGCCATGGCATCGCGTTGAAAGCGCAGGAACCAGGGCTGCAGGGTGGTCGCTGGCTGGCCAACCTCTTCAAGCCGTGCCGCCAGCGGTTCCAGATCAATCAATGTCTCGAGGACATCGAATAAAACGACGTTCGGTCGGTCAGCCATAACCAGCCTCCCTATGTCGCGTGCGTTCACCGCAAGTGTAGTTCAGGTTATGGCCTTGTGCCGCCCGGTCCCACCATTCTGAGACGGGTTAATGAGCCAGCCCGTAATCAATGGCTGCACATACCGCCGCAGCCTGCGCGGCATTGCATTGCTCGGGGGTTACACGGGGGCTATCGGGGTAAACCTCCGTGGTGGTCCGGAAGGGTGCACTCGTCATACCAGCGCACAGTCCCCACTGCGTAAGGGGATACGCGATCACGCCCCTGGCGACCACCGGCGAGCCGAAAATCTCGCCGCTGTCATCGGCCGGCGCGATATGCGTAACCTGCTCTACCGCCCTGATCAATGCCTGCTGGAATTCAGGCTGTGGGTTCTCGCTATCATCGACCACATAGAAGCCGTCGGGAATCCCTGCCGGCTCGAAAGGCTTGCCATCACGGGCAGCCAGCGCAGGGCGAAACTCCGATTCGTCGGTATCGGTGGTCTCGTGAAGATCTATATGAATCAGAATATTTTCACGGACAGGTGCTACCAATCGCATCAGTGCGGCTGACTCCTCCGCCCGACTGTTCTCGTGGAATGAACGGTTGGGGTCAATCGCATTCCGGTTCCAGCGATGAATACGCTCGTACGCCCAGGGGCTAACACAGGGCGCAACCAGCACGTTCACTCGGCCCGCATAATCCGCCGCGTACTTATCGAGAAATTCAAGCGCGCCATGCACACCGCTGGTCTCGTAACCGTGAACGCCGCCCGTGATCAGTACCACGGGCAAATCGTTGTTCCAATCGCGGCTGCGAATCGCCATCAGCGGATAGTAATCCGGGCCATAGTCCAGCGCGCCATACTCTTCTACATCAAAGCGCGAGCGCAAACGCTCAATGGCACTCAACACCTCCGCCTCATAACTGCGCTGGCGAGTCTGCCGTGACAACCACTCGGCGCGTTCCGCCTCGCCCCATGGGATGCCAGGGGTGCCGATTGGATAGGGTGTTGGAGCTGTAGTCATGTCGCCTTTTTTCTCCGATAGTCGTCAATGTTTGGAGTGGTGATAGTGTCTTAACTTACTCTGGCAAGCTCGGGAACTCTGGAACCTTATCTGACTCGACATCCCAGATTGCTTTACTGGCTGTGAAAATATGGGCTGTAGGCACCACAGAGATTTTGGTGTCCAGACATCCTGCGGGCACAACAAGCAAGCCTTGAATCTGAGCGTTTGGCAACGCCGAACCACACACCTTACAAAAACTCTTGGTGTGACGAGTACCCGGGAGTGTATAGGAGATCACGGCATCTTCACCGGCCCGCCAGGTTAATTTGGCTGACTGCGAGAACAAATTTGCCGCATGGGCAGATCCAGTATCTTTTTGGCAGTGTTGGCAATGACACAGGTAAAAGCTGTCGAAGTTGCCTTCGATCTCAAATTTCACGGTGCCACACAGGCAAGAACCAGAATAATCAGTCATCGGATTTCCTTTTGCCGAACGGATACTGCTCTTTCCTTTGCCAAGAAAGGTTTCTACTTTAAGCAGCGCTTACTTGAAGAAACTACTGTCAGTTCCCCGGTATTCTGGTTAAGTAAATAGACAACACCTTCCGAGGTTTCAAAGAGCGAAAAGTTGGGAGAGGCTGAAATCGTAGTGTTGTCGCACCCGGTGAGAGCAAGAACTGCCAGAACAATCCAAAACCTCATACAAGAGCCTCCCAAAGATTTAACGCCAACCATTACCGCTGACAAAACCGGCGCGGGGCATAGGTTTTGGCATCCTTTGCATGGCCTGGTTGTGCGCTTTCACGGATAGCACGGATATCCTGGATGTCCACCGGACGTGCGAGCGCAGATTTATACTGAACCAAGTCGTCCTTCAGCATAAGGGGAAGCTCCAGGCCCAGCAAATGCACGGGTGTATAGCGAGAAAAATCTATGTTGAGTGGAACCCAGGTTTCGCTGCTTGCATCGAAGATTTTTGGACAATCAGCGCTACCTACCTCTACTTTGATACCTTCATACTTGAACTGGACGTAGGTTAGATCCCAGCCTTCCTCTTGCCGGTGAGCGGCAGCTTTGGATACAAATTCCTGGCCGGCCTGTACCACAGACGGAAAGAACGCACCGGGCACGAAAAGGTCTATGTCATTCAGGTCTCGCTCAGAACCATATCCTTTTGCTGCGAGCCCGCCACAGATCAGAAAGGGAATATTCCTATCTCTCAGTAATCCCACTATCCATTGGGCTGCTAAGTGATGCACGCCTCCTCCTTATTAATCAGGTCTTGGCCAACGCCTTTGCTCTGATGGTCTGGATCAACGGCTACGGGTGACAACATGAAAGCGTTTACGGTTGCAGAGTGGCAGCGGAACAACTCAGTTCTGTTGACGCGTTGTTTATACCTCTTCCAGTCCACCCCAGTCGAACGGATTGAGTTGGATGCCCCGTGGTGGCTTAGGCGCTTGCTCTCCCTCCAGTGCTGATTTCAGGCACAGGGAAAAAGGGTTCTTGACCTCAACATGGTATTGGATTATCAGACCACTCGGTTCAACTTGAAGGAAGCCGTCAAACGGGGCAATTGCTTCAGCATGGTTTTCTTTAACGCACTTATCCAAAGCTGCCATCTGGTTTTGCATAAACCACTGGCCTAAAACCTTATCGTAATCCGCATCAAACTTGGGCGAACTATTAGGTTCATTGCCTGAACCCAGGTTAGCGCTCGCGGAACTGCAATAAACCAAGACAATCAATAAAATGACGTTCTTCAAAACTAGCCTCTTTGAATGTATAACGCCTGGCTTTGCAGCGTGCCAGAGCGCCAGCGCAGGCGCGTCCGACAACAGCCACTGGTTAGGCTGCCTCGAAATCCAGTGGTTGGATTCCATCCAGGTTGACCGTGTTGCGGGCAACCCACAGATCGTACATATCCTGCATCGCCAACCAACTCTCAGGAGAACGTCCGAGAACCTTGGACAGCCGAAGTGACATTTCCGGGCTAATACCACTATCCCCTCTGAGCAGCCGAGACAAAGTGGAGGGAGAGACCCCCAAACTGGACGCAAGCTGACGGGAACTGATACCGAAAGGCTCCAGGTAGACCTCCCGAATGAATTCACCAGGATGCGGCGGATTATGCATAGTCATCAGTGATAATCCTCATAATCAAGAATGTAGGCGTTGCCGTCCTGAAATTCGAACGTCATGCGCCAATTTCCATTAACACGAATCGACCACCGCCCTTTGTCTCGCCCTTTCAATGGGTGAAGCCGAAAACCAGGGATATCCATATCATCCACCGAAGTGGCGGTTTCCAGAGCTGCCAGCTGCATGCGCAGTTTCTTTGCGTGCTCGGGCTGTATGCCAGAGGTGCTGCCGGTCGAGTAGAACCGCTTCAGTCCTTTGTGACGGAATGATTTGATCATGAGGGAATGCTAGCATGTTGCGCACCACGCAACAATAAAGCTTAACGCCCGACTAATGCGCGGGTTCGGAGCTGCGAAGCGGCGGAAAATTGGTCGCTGTGCAGCCGCTGGTTATGTTCTATGTCCGATTTCGGACACAGCAGTCCACGGACGAATATTCTTCAACTAATCCTCTAGGGCATCCTCGGCAATCGAACGTTTTCCCGCGATGATCTGGTCTATTCTCTGAGCAGGCACCCCAATTTCTTTGGCCAGGCGGTATTGAGAAATGCCCATCGGCTCCAGAAACTCTTCTTTGAGCAACTCGCCTGGCGTGACAGCATCAATGTTGCGCATGAGCCACCTCCTAATGGAAATCAACAACTTCGACATCTTCCGCGCCAGCCTTGGTCCAGCGGAAGCAAACCCGGAACTGTTTGTTGATTCGAATGCTGTGCTGGTCTTGGCGGTCACCATGCAATGGCTCCAACATATTTCCGGGCGGTACTTTCAAATCATCCAACTGGCTTGCAGCTTAGAGTTGCCGAATTTTCCTCAAGGCAACTCGCTCGAAATTGACGAAGCGCCTGACGCGGCGTGCCGGAGCGCCAGCGTAGGCGCATCCGACAACAGCCACTGGCTAAATGCTTGAATGCGCATTCCCGTGCGCATAAACTAAGGCCGAGGACTAAACAGCCACTTGGAGGCTCCGATGGCCGAACTCTATAACGCAGCCGCACCCAAAAAAGCGGCGAACCTCTCCATCAATAGCGATCTGCTGCGTAAGACTCGGGAACTAAACATTAACTTGTCTGCTACCTTGGAACGAGCCCTGAAAGAGGAGCTCTCCAAACGCGAAGCCGCACAATGGGTTGAAGAAAATCGCGCTGCGATAAAAAGTTACAACAATTTTGTCGAACAACATGGATGCTTCGGCGACGAATTCAGGGACTTCTGATGGCGCAGTTCGATGTGTACCCCAATCCAAGCAAAACCAGCAAGGTACACTACCCTTACCTTGTCGATATTCAGAGCAGCCTGCTGAGCGAACTGGCAACTCGAATCGTCATTCCTTTAGGAAAACGCTCCGCCTTTGGTGGTGAAGCCATGCAAGGGCTCACGCCGGAAATCAGTTTTGCCGACCAGGAGCTGCTGCTGTTAACCCCGCAAATTTCCTCTGTGCCTGAAAAGTATCTCAAGAGCCCCATTGGCTCCCTCTCCCATCTTAGAGACCAGATTGTCGGAGCTCTGGACCTCGCCATCACCGGCATTTAACGCCAGCGCACAACGGCGCCCTTGGAATGGAGGCGCAGCCGGAATGTAAAGGCCGTCCGGCGGCCACCGGCCGCGAATTGATGCGCCTTGTTAAATGGCCCTGGGCACACGGTCCGCTTGAGCCACGGTTTGATTGAGTTGCCGAAGCTTGTTTAGAGAGACTTGAAACTGGCCATTACTCGGTAGCCGTTTACCTGTGAACTGCTCCCAAACAAGGGCTCCTGGCCCGTTGTAAATTTCTTCGAATGTTCCGTCACGCAGGATATTGATGATGATCGTATGCTGTGGCTGACTCCGGAACGCAACAGAGTTTGACTGCGTAGCCTTGATCTCAACTTCCAAGCCGGTTTCGGTTACAGCGTCATAGCCTTTGTTGGACGCTGTCTTCAGCTCCAGATTGTAGGCGTCGGCCAGGAGGCATTCACCCAAACTGCCAACCATATGACCATCCGGGGTGAAGTGCCTACCCGGGAACATGGCCTCCAACTCATTGACCGTGGCATATAGCTGAGTGACCAAGGCCCGGAATTTATCGTGATCGATCATAGACATTTAACGCTTGCAGCATGCGCGCCCACGAAATGAAGCCGAAGGCGCAATGTAGTGGGCGTCGCCGTGCCTGCACTGGTTAACTTTCAGTCGCAACGCCCCTTAATGTTGCCAACGAAAAGATTGGCTCCATTGAAAGGCCCCAACCCACTCATGGACTTGGTATAAACTGCCTTTCCTTTCTCCGGGAAAACGGCCCAAGTTTCAATTGTCGCTTCACCGCTGTCGCTCGCGTCAACACAAAGAACGGTGTGTTTGCCAGCTTGAGTACAATCCATATTATTTGGAGTAACGCTACTTGCTTGGCCATCGAGCTCGACGATGAATTTTCTGGAACTGAGCCCATCGTTTGAGATTTCGTAATCAAAGCCCTCTCGGGTCGAATATCCTTTTAGATCTCCAAGGACGAAGCATTCAGCGAACACTAGGGCTGGCATAAAAAGGACAAATAAAACGACGAGTTTCATACGGCCTCCATACAGTTAACGCCAGCAATAAACGGCGCCCTGACAAGGGCGTCCGGTGGAGGCCGAAGGCTGGAGCGAATTTAATTGCCTTGTCAGAGGTACTGCTCGCACCGTTCTTCCCAGAACAGGTTGCTGAAGCGCTGTAGACCTGGCCGATGACCATAATCCTTATTGAACTGTTGCATCATTGGCGAAAAATCTATCCC
>NZ_CAJXKQ010000012.1 GCF_913055835.1 uncultured Marinobacter sp.
TGATACAGCGCCCGGCTTTGCGCTGGTGGTTGCGGTGCTCATGGTGCTCGAAATGGCCGGCTCCCAATTGCTGATCTCGTTTATCGAACGCCACGTGAATCGCCTGAAAAACACCATGGTCGACGTACAGGCCTCGGGCAACCTGAGTCAGCGGGCGGTGGTGGATTCCACCGACGAAATCGGCGAAATGGCCAGTGCCTTCAATGCCATGCAGGACCGCACCGTTGGGGTAGTCCGCAGCATGAAGGAAGCCACTGATCGGCTGCATCATGAAGTTGAAGAACTCACCTCGGCCGCCGAAGCCCGCCGGGATGACCTGGGCCGTCAACAACAGGGCGCCGACCGTTCCGCGGAAGTCATCGAAACCATGCTGCAGAGCTTCACCGGCATCGCCGAACAGGCCGGAATTGCCAAGACCCTGTCCCACGAAGCCAGCGATGCAGCCCGCGACGGCAGCACCCGTGTTGGCCAGAGCGCCGACAGCATCCGCAAACTCGCAGATGTGGTACGCAATTCCGCCAGCAGCGTCGAAGCCCTGGCCGAGAACAGCCATGACATCAGCCACGCCATCACCGAGATCCGGGGCATTGCCGAACAGACCAATTTGCTGGCCCTGAACGCGGCCATCGAGGCGGCCCGGGCCGGCGAACAGGGCCGGGGGTTTGCCGTTGTGGCAGATGAAGTCCGCAAACTGGCCCAGCGGGTCCAGGACTCCACCGATCAGATTCAGGACACCATCGACCGGCTTCTCAATGCCATCAACACCGCCGTGAACCAGATGACCGGCAGTTCCGAGGATGCTACCCGCTGCGTCGAGGAATCCGAGGAAGGCCGCCGCGCCCTGGAAGCCATCAACGAAGTGGTCAGCCGCATTGATCATACCAACCAGGAAATCGCCAACGTATCGGCGGAGCAGACCGCTGGCACTGACGATGTGCTGGCCAACGTACAGGGCATTCGCGAAACCACCCAGAACATGGTGACCCAGCTTGCCGAGAGCGCGGATATGAGCCGCCGCCTGAAAAAGCTGATCGATTCCCTGGAAGAAGCCTCGTCAAAGGTCACGGTTCACTGAGGTTTATGGCACACTCTGCACTCGTTTGAACCGGCAGAGTAGTTGTTCATGAATCGTCTTCGCGCCCTGTATGACCGCCTGATTTTTCCGCATCCGTTTATTATCCTGGCGGCTTTCGCCCTGCTTCTGGCCTTCGCCGCCATCAAGTTCGGCGAATTCCGCCTGGATGCATCCGCCGAATCCCTGGTGCTCGAAAACGACCGATCCCTGGAACAATACCGCCAGGTAAACCGTCGCTTTACCACCTCCGACGATTTCCTGATCGTCACCTATACCCCCGAGGGCGAACTGTTTTCTGAAGAGGGCCTGGCAAAACTGGGCGCGTTGAGGGATGTACTGCAAAACCTGGACGCCGTGGGCTCCACCAACAGCATCCTCAACGTGCCGCTTCTGCATAGCCCGGATCTGACGCTGGACACCGTGGACAGCGAGATCAAGACCCTGGACGAACACGATGTGGCACCGGACACCGCCCGCCAGGCGCTGCTGAACAATCCGCTCTACCCCAACCTGCTGATCAGTGAAGATGGCCGCACAACCGCGATACAGGTCAACCTGCCCACCCCGGATCGTTATTTCGAACTGCTGAGAATGCGCAACGATCTGCGGGACAAGGCTGACGCCGGCGAAGCCTCCGAGGCCGAGCTGGTCGAACTGGAAAAGGTAAAACAGGAATTCATCGATTTTACCGAAACTCTCGGGGTTGAGCGCGATGCCACCATTCGCACCGTTCGCTCTATCCTCGACAACTACCGGGATAGCGCTGAAATCCACCTGGGTGGCGTGCCCATGATCGTGGCGGACATGATCCGCTTCATCGAAAACGATCTGTCGACCTTTGGGCTCGGCGTGCTCGCGTTTCTCCTGCTCACCCTGGCCATTATCTTCCGGCAATGGCGATGGGTGCTGGTGCCGCTGCTCTGCTGCGGCTTTACGGTCTGGCTGATGATCGGCTTTCTGGGCTGGGCCCAGTGGCCGGTGACGGTTATCTCGTCCAACTTCATTTCCCTGCTGCTGATCATGACCCTGTCGCTCACCATCCACCTGATCGTGCGCTACCGGGAATTCCAGCATGACGAACCCGAGGCCGGCCCACGAGAGATCCTGCGCAACACCGTGATGGCGATGATCAAGCCCTGCTTCTACATGGCCATCACCACCATTGTCGCCTTCGGCTCCCTCACCTTCAGCGGCATTCGCCCGGTCATCGACTTTGGCTGGATGATGACCCTGGGCCTGACGGTGGCCTTCCTCATTACCTTCATCATCTTCCCGGCCCTGCTGACCCTGCTGCCGCCGCCACTGGACAGCCGGGTGACCTCCGACCGGGTTCCCTTCACCGATGCCTTTGCCAGGTTCACAGAACACTTCGGCAAAACGGTACTGGTCGGATCCGGAGTGATTGCTGTTCTGTGTGTTGTCGGCCTGAGCAAGTTGACGGTGGAAAACAGTTTCATCGACTATTTCAAATCCTCCACCGAAATCCATCAGGGCATGATCACCATCGACAACCGCCTCGGCGGTACCACACCCCTGGACGTGGTAATCACTGACGATCCACCACCGGAAGGCGCCGGCACCGGCGACCCGTTCGCCAGCGATTGTGACCCGTTTGTGGAGGACTGCGGTGCAGACGAGGAATACCGGGATACCTGGTACACCTACCAGAAGATGGAAGAACTTGAAGCCGTCCACGAATACCTGGACGGATTACCGGAGACCGGCAAGGTGCTCTCAATCAACACCACGCTGGATATCCTCGCCAGGATCAACCAGGGCGAGCCATTGGATGCCCTGGAACTGGCGTTCGTTCCCGCTGCCGTGCCGGATGACCTGCAGGACACCCTGTTGACGCCCTATATATCCGAGGAGCACGACCAGGCGAGATTCAGCATCCGGATCCTGGAAACCATGCCGGACCTGCGTCGAGACGAGCTGTTGAACCGAATCCACACGCACCTGACCACGGAACTGGGCTACTCGGAGGATCAGGTGCTCTTTGCCGGCATGACGGTGATGTACAACAACATGCTGCAAAGCCTGTTCGATTCCCAGATCAAGACCATCGGGGTGGTTTTCGCCGCCATCATGGTGATGTTCCTGATCCTGTTCCGTTCCCTGAAACTGGCCCTGATAGGCATCGCCCCCAACCTCATCGCCGCCGGCTCGGTGCTCGGCCTGATGGGCTGGCTCGGAATCCCCCTGGACATGATGACCATCACCGTGGCCGCCATCACCGTGGGCATCGCCGTAGACGACACCATCCACTACATCCACCGCTTCAAAACCGAGTTCCGGAAAGACGGCGACTACATCGCCACCATGCACCGCTGCCACCGGAGCATCGGCCAGGCCATGTTCTTCACCTCGCTGACCATCATCTCCGGGTTCTCGATACTGGTGCTGTCCAACTTCATCCCGACCATCTACTTCGGGTTGTTTACGGGGTTCGCCATGTTCATGGCTCTGGTGGGGGCTCTTACCCTGCTTCCGCGACTCATTGTTCTGGTTAAACCCTTTGGCTCAGGCGTGTAGGTCTGGCCTGGGCTCCTAGCCTTCTGGCTTTGGGGTGGCTCGGCGGGTGCGGGCCTTTGTCAGAACCGCTACGAGCACATCCATGTGCGCTTGACGTCGGCCATCCTTGGCCGCCGACATTCTGTCAAAGGCCCACACCCGCCAAGCTTCAGAAATAGGAGTTATAGGAAGACACTCCGCGCCAAATCTTTCAGCCAACCTTATGATCAGTAAGCGATTACTGAACCGTTTGAAGAACAGGGGTGTGGAGCCCTCCCAAAAATGTCTGTGGCCAAGGATGGCCACAGCCAAGCGCACATGGATGTGCTCGTAGCGGTTTTTGGGAGGGCTCCACACCCCTGTTTCTCCCGCCAAACCAGCAGGCTAGGGGCACAAAAAAGGGCCACACCAAAAGATGCGGCCCTTCTCCAACCCAGCTAAAGGGAAGTCAGGATCACTGCATGCCCTGACCTTGCCCCTGCTGCATCTGTTGTTGCATCTGACGACGCTGCTGCATTTGCTGCTGCATCTGCTGCATACGCTTATCCAACTCGTCGCGCTGCTCCTGGGTAAACACGCTGTCGACCTTCGCCTGCATCAGCGTGGACAGAGCTGCAATCTCGCCGGTCACTTCGCCCAGCTCTTTGGCCTGCTCGCGAATAGCCGCTTCGTCAAAGTCTGATTTGATCTCACCCTGCATCTGCTGCTGCAGCGCGCGGGCTTCCTGGCGAAGCTCCCCGATTTCGCCCTGCATCTCATCAATGATGGCACGGATTTCAGTTTGCTGATCTTCGGTCAGCCCTACCATCTGGGCCAGTTGGTCAACTTGGTCAGGCTGGCCACCAGACTGCTGGGCCACGGCCGGGACCGAAAGGCTGAGGGCAACCAGGGCAGTACCAAACAGTTTTGCAAGCTTCATAACTCTCTCCATAAACAGGGTGGCCACGATCTGAATACCACCGACATACATTGGTTTCATCGTTCAGGGACTACACCCTAAAACATACGGATACGGTTTTTCACCCCGATCAGCCCTCTTTTTGTACATACTTCTCAGTATCCCCCGCCAAAAGCCGCCACACACGGGCATTCAAACAAATGTGAAAGTTTGGTCATTCCCCTTCATAATGGCGCCGTTCAAACCAATCCGGAGCAGATACGATGGCCATCAACTGGTTTCCAGGGCACATGCACAAGGCCCGCAAGGAGATCAAGAAAGTCATGCCGCAGATGGATCTCATCATCGAAGTGGTTGATGCGCGTATTCCTTTCAGTAGTGAAAACCCGCTGGTACCGGCCCTTCGTGGTGACAAGCCACTGATCAAGGTACTGAACAAGCGAGACCTGGCGGATCCAGAGATCACCGACCAGTGGTTGGCCTGGTTCGAGAAAGAGCGCGGGGTACGGGCCATCACGCTTACCCACAACCAGCGCAATGAGGCGCTCTCCATCCTGAAGCTGGCGGAAGAGATGACGCCCGGTCACGATCGCCAGAAGAGCGCTTTGCGGGTGATGATCCTGGGCATCCCGAATGTCGGCAAGTCCACTCTGATCAACACCCTGGCGGGACGCCCTGCAGCCAAAACCGGGAACGAACCGGCCGTAACCAGGGCCCAACAGGCCATCAAGCTGCCCAACAACATTCTACTTTACGACACCCCGGGCTTCCTCTGGCCGAAACTGTCGCCCGAAGCCTGCGGTTACCGTCTGGCAGTAACCGGGGCGATTCGCAGCGCGGTTCTGGATTTTGAGGATGTGGCCATGTTCGAGGCCGAGTACCTTCTGGAAGCCTATCCGGAGCTGGTCAGAACCCGCTACGGCTTCGAGGAACTGCCGAAAGACGCGCTGGCGTTGATGGACGGGATTGCTGCGAAACGCCGATTTTTCGGTCGTGGCGGCATACCGGATCTGCACAAAGTGTCCGAGGTATTGCTCAATGAATTCCGGGCCGGCACTTTGGGACGTATTTCGCTGGAAACCCCTGACATGGTCGAGCGCGAGGCCCGGGAGGCCGAGGCAGCGGCGGCTGAGAAAGCGGCTCGCGAGGAAGCTCGCGGCGTCAAGAAGGGTTCCAGAAAGGGTAATAGCGGCAAGCGCTAGACACTCTATAGAGCTATATCCGATCGTCTCCCCTTACCAAGGTCAAATATCGTATCCGGGCCAAAGCGCCTAGACTGTTAAATAACGTAATTGATCGCAAGGTCGGCCATATCGGCCGATCGGTAAGGAGGAACTTATGAGACGCGTCGTCGTCACCGGCATGGGCATTGTGTCTTGCCTCGGCAACTCACTGGACGAGGTCACCCAGAGCCTGAAGAACGGAAAATCAGGGATCCGCTTCAACGAAACCTACAAGGAAATGGGCTTCCGCAGCCAGATCGCAGGTTCGGTGGATGTGGACACATCCGTTATCGACCGCAAGATCCGCCGGTTCATGGGCCCTTCTGCCATGTACAGTTTCCTGTCCATGGAGCAGGCCATTGCTCAGGCGGGGCTGACCGAAGACCTGATCTCCAACGACCGTACCGGCCTGATCGCCGGTTCCGGCGGCGCTTCCTGCTCAAGCCAGGTGGAAGCTACCGACATCATGCGCGAGAAAGGCGTGAAGCGCATCGGGCCCTACATGGTTCCCCGCATCATGACCAGCACGGTCTCCGCCTGTCTGGCCACGGCTTACAAGATCCGGGGCGTGAACTACTCCATGTCTTCGGCCTGCGCCACCAGCGCCCACTGCATCGGCCATGCCATGGAGCAGATCCAGGCCGGCAAGCAGGACATTGTGTTCGCCGGCGGCGGTGAAGAAGAGGACTGGAGCCTCACCATGATGTTCGACGCCATGGGCGCGCTTTCTACCAAGTACAACGATGCCCCTGAAACAGCTTCCCGCCCCTTCGATACCGGCCGGGACGGTTTCGTGATCGCCGGTGGTGGTGGCATGATGGTACTGGAGGAGCTGGAACACGCCAAAAAACGTGGCGCCAACATCATTGCCGAGCTCACCGGCTACGGTGCCACCTCTGACGGCTATGACATGGTCGCTCCCTCAGGGGAAGGCGCCCAGCGCTGCATGAAACAGGCCATGGCCACTATTCGTGGCAAGATTGACTACATCAACGCCCACGGCACCAGTACCCCTGTTGGTGATGTTGCCGAGATGGGTGCGGTGCGCTCAACCTTTGGTTCCGACATTCCCACCATTTCCTCTACCAAATCACTGACCGGTCACTCCCTGGGTGCCGCAGGTGTTCAGGAGGCAATCTATTCTCTGCTGATGCTGCAGAATGGCTTTATTGCCGGCACCAAGAACCTGAACCATCCGGACGAGAAGATCAGCGATCTTCCTCTTGTTGGACCGGAAAGCCGCGAAACCGCGCTGAAAACCGTGATGTCCAACAGCTTCGGCTTTGGTGGAACCAACGCGTCTCTGGTATTCGAGACACTCTGAAGCCAGCAGAGATAAGGGCCCACGGGCCCTTATCTTTTAAAAATATATTCTAAGATCATTAAGCTTGATTATTGGCAAAGACAGTTATCCGTATTAAGGTACATAGTTGATATGGATCAACTCGGACGGATCATCACGTATGGCTCAAGCAATTCCGTTTCGTCAGGCTTCTCCCCTCAAGGCGTCTTGCCACCAGTGCAGCCTGAGCAATCTTTGCCTGCCACTGGCTATCGAGGAAAATGACCTCGACCGTCTGGAGGACATTGTCCAGCAGGGGCGGATTTTCAACCGCGGCGAACATATCTTCGACCAGAGCACACCCTACCGCTCCTGCTTTGCAGTGAAAAGCGGCTCCATAAAGACCTCGATCATTACTGAAAACGGTGAAGAGCAGGTGACCGGCTTTTTCATGCCCGGTGAACTGGTGGGTCTGGACAGCATCGGCAGCGAACACTACGCCTGCACAGCCAAGGCACTGGAACGGACCAGCGTGTGCGAGTTTCCGATCGACCGGCTTGAGGAACTGACTGGTAAACTGCCGGAATTGCAGCACCACATGTACCACCTGATGAGCCAGGAGATTCAGAACAGCCACCAGTTGGCCATGCTGCTGAGCAAGAATACCGCCGAAGAACGTATTGCCGCCCTGCTGTTGTCGCTGTCCAGTCGATTCCAGCGCCGCCGGATGTCCCCGACCAATTTCAGCCTGCCCATGGCGCGTAACGATATCGCCAACTTCCTGGGTCTTGCTGTTGAAACGGTAAGCCGGGTGTTCACGCGCTTCCAGAACCAGGGGATTATCAAGGCCCGTGGACGGGAGGTCGAACTTCTGGATATTGAAGCCTTGCAGATGGTCAGCCGGGAATTCTCCCGCCAGTGCAATAACTGAGAAACTGCTTCTTGTGCCCGCCGCTGGCGTTAACCGGCGGGCTCACTCTCCACTTCCCTGCCGTTGTTCTTTTTCAGCATGGCCAGCTCATCCACCAGCCCCGAGCGCCATGGCATTTGTTTGATACCGAAGGTATTGCGGATTTTGGTGCAGATCAGCGTGGTATTGACCGGCTCAAGATGGCCCCATTCGGGCACCTCATCCACCACACGGATACCCTCGGGAATGCCCGGCAGGCCGGCAATGGCCAGGCCAAGCTCGTACAGATTGATTTCCTCGGCACCCGCGTATTGATAGGTACCCCAAACCTCGGCCCCGCAGTCGAGCTGCAGAACCACCGCCTCGATCACCCGGGCAAGGTCCCTGACCGCCACAGGCTGGCCACGGCACCGCCCTGGCAATGACAGTACCTCGCCTGCAGCTGTACTGGCCTGAACCTTCCGGATAAACCGTGCCAGGCTCCAGCCGGTCCGCAGGATGATGTGTCTTGGCAGCAGGGTCCTCAGTGCCTGCTCGCACTCCCATTGCCAGTTGCCCAGCTCATTCACCGGCTGCCCCGGGTTCGAGGTAATATACCCGCTTTGCTTGCGGCCATCGAATACGTAGCAGGAGGAAAGCTGGAGCAACGCCATGCCGCGATCACGGGCAAACTCGGCGATGGCCACCGGTAGCGAAAACGCAGCCATGTGGACGCCCTCAGGGTCTTTCTCGGCGACCTCGGGATCAGCCATCCAGAGTGCGTTTACAATCAGGTCGGTATCTTCAGGAATCCAGTTTTCCAGCGCATTGAGATCGGCATTGGAAGGGTCGCTGACAAGCAATGGGCTGACGTGCAGGTGAGTTTCCCGCAGTCGCTCCAGCAAAACCTTCCCCAAGGGGCCGTAATCGTGAACAACAAGTACATGCACGAGGATTCAATGCCTCCGGATATCACTGATGTGACGGTATTTCGGAACCGGTCTGGCCAATGGTTTATCCATTCCGGTCCATACACTGTGATGCAGTCTGGACTTAATGCTTTGCTATTTCTTTCAAGAGCATACAACAACAGGAACTCTCATGCTGAAACAACAGAGCCACATTGTGGCGCCGATCCCCGATGAGTTGCGAACCCGCGCCCTCTACACCGTTGGCGAATTGCGCGAACGGGGCAAGGCCGACAAGGAAGCCATCGACAAACTCTTCAACCTGATTGTGGACATGACCGAAGAAGGCCTGGACTTCTTTTTCCTGGAGCCGCTTCGCCGCCTGCATGCCAGCAACATGATGATGGGCATGGCCAAAATGGGCATCAGCAGCATGCTCAAAGGCAGCAAGATGGTCGTACACAAGGTGCTCAAAAAGCTGGACGACCGCAGCCTCGCTGCCATTCTCGACTTCATCGAGGAAATCATTCACGAACCGGAACAGGGCTGACAGAGCGCCCCGCGATTCTAACGGTATTGCCGCGGTACCCGCCCGGTGATGCCGGTCATCAACTCGTAGGAGATGGTGCCGGCACAGGTCGCCACCTCATCCACCCCGACCGTACGCCCCCAGAGTTCGACAGTGTCGCCTTCCTTCGCATCCGGCGCATTGGTGAGATCAACCGCCAGCATGTCCATGGATACCCGGCCGATGAGCCGGATCCGCTGGCCATTGATGGCCGCCGGGGTGTTGGTGCCGGCATGCCGGGGGTACCCATCACCATACCCGATCGCCACCATGCCCATTCGGGTATCACGGTCGGCAACCCAGCTGGCTCCGTAACCAACAGATTCTCCCGCTGGCACCATTCGGGTGCTGATCAATGGCGCTTCCAGCGACATTACGGGCTCGAGACCAAGCTCCGGACCGGTCTTGCCAACCATGGGCGAACCGCCATACAGCATGATGCCCGGGCGGCTCCAGTCAAACATCGGCTGGTCCGGGTGAAAATGGGCGGCCGAATTGGCAACGCTCCTCATCAGCGCCGGGAAAGCAGAGGTGGCCTGCTCAAACACCAATGTCTGCTGCGCTGTCATGGCGCTCTCAGGGTCGTCGGCACAGGCGAAGTGGGTCACAAAGCCAAGCAGCCCGTTGTCAGCCCCGATGGCTTCTAGCCTGCTCATGACTCCAGCCAGCTCGTCCGGGTGAAAGCCAAGACGATTCATACCGCTATTCACTTTCAGCCAGAACGCGGGCCATGCCTCAAGGCGCTCCAGCCACGCCAGTTGCTGAAAACTGTGAAAAACCGGCTCAAATCCCTGTTGGGCGCACTCCTCGATATCAGCGTCGGCGTGCACACCTTGCAGCAGGGCCACTGGCTGTTCCAGGCCGGTTTCCCGAATGGCCCGCGCCTCTTCCAGGCAAGCCACTGCATATTTCAGCGCCAGGCTATCCAGCGCCAAAGCCACCCGCTCGATGCCGTGGCCATAGCCATCGGCTTTCACCACGGCCATAACCCTTGCACCGCCAGCCCGCTTCTGGGCAGTCTGAAAGTTCCGGCGGAGGGCCTCCAGATCAATCCGGGCAACCGTACTGCGGGGCATCAATAGTCCCCGCCATAATCGCTGTAGTCGCCGTGGGCCAGATCCTCGAATTTGGTGTACTTGCCGATAAACGCGAGTCGGATAGTGCCGATGGGACCGTTCCGCTGCTTACCAATAATGATCTCGGCAATGCCCTTGTCCGGAGTGTCCTCGTTGTAGACTTCATCCCGGTACACGAACATGATCACGTCGGCGTCCTGCTCAATAGCGCCGGACTCCCGCAGATCCGAGTTCACCGGGCGCTTGTTGGGCCGCTGCTCAAGGCTCCGGTTGAGCTGGGACAAAGCCACCACCGGGCAACTCAATTCTTTTGCGATACCCTTCAGCGACCTGGAAATTTCCGAGATTTCCGCGGTCCGCCCCTCGGTGTTGCCAGGCACCCGCATCAGCTGCAGGTAGTCGACCATGATCAGGCCAATCTTCCCATCGTTCTCGCGGGCAATACGACGAGCCCGGGAGCGCATTTCCGTGGGGCTCAGACCCGGCGTGTCGTCGATATAAAGGGGTTTGTCCTTGAGCAGACTCACCGCCGACGTCAGCCGGGGCCAGTCGTCTTCTTCCAGCTTGCCGCCGCGGACCTTGGTCTGGTCAATGCGCCCGAGCGACGAGAGCATACGCATGGCGAGAGCATCCGCCGGCATTTCCATACTGAACACCAGAACCGGCGTGCCGGTGCTGATCAGGGCATTTTCAACGATGTTCATGGCAAAGGTCGTCTTACCCATGGAAGGGCGACCCGCCACAATAATCAGATCCGAAGGCTGCATGCCCGAGGTCTGCTCGTCGAGATCCTTGAAGCCCGTGGTCAGACCGGTGGTCTGCTCGCCGGACTCAAACAGCTCCTCGATCCGGCTCAGGGTCTTGGCCAGAATGGGGTTAATCGCCTGGGGGCCGGAACCTTCCTTGACCCGAGCTTCGGCAATCTGGAATACACTGCGCTCGGCTTCGTCGAGAATCTCATTACTGTTCCGGCCGAGCGGGTTGAAGGCCGAGTCAGAAATCTTGCCGGATACTTCTACCAGCTGTCGCAGAATGGACCGCTCGCGGACGATATCGGCGTAGGCGCGGATGTTGGCAGCACCCGGGGTTTTCTCGGCCAGTTCCGCCAGATAAGACAAGCCACCGGCATCTTCGATGTCACCGGCCCGCTCAAGGAATTCCGCCAGAGTTACAACATCCAGTGGCTCGCTCTCACTGGCGAGGCGCTCCACGGCACCGAAGATCAGGCGGTGGTCCTGTCGATAGAAATCAGCCGCCGAAATCACTTCCGAGATCTCATCAAACCGGCGGTTGTCGAGCATCAGGCCGCCCAATACCGCCTGCTCTGCTTCCACAGAATGGGGAGGCACCTTGATACGACTGGTTTCGAGATCGGTACTCGCGGGCTTCAGATTGGGCTTGGCCATGAACACATCTTCAGTTGGACAAAATTACCACGACAGTTTAAGCGACCTGCCGCAGCAATGGGAGAGGGTTACAGGGACTTAACAGCATACCAGAAAGCAACAGGCCCGAAAGCCGCAAGTGCGGTTCGGGCCTGTCAGGTTGGCCGGCGCCCAGCCCCAGAAGAGGCAGCGACGGCCACCAGCGTGTTACCAGAGCCGGGAAACCCCGGCGCCGTTTTCAGGGAAAACGGCTTACTCGGCAACCACCGCCAGCTTGACCGTTACTTCAACGTCGGAGTGCAGCTGAAGCTCGATCTCGTACTCGCCAGTTACCCGGATCGGGCCTTCCGGCAGACGCACTTCGCTCTTCTCGACTTCGGTACCACCGGCAGTAATCGCGTCAGCAATGTCGCGAACACCGATAGAGCCGAACAGCTTGCCTTCTTCACCAGCCTTGGAGCTGATGGTGAAAGCAGCACCCTCGAGAGCCTCGGCGCGAGCCTGGGCAGCAGCCAGCTTTTCAGCAGCTGCTTTTTCGAGCTCCGCACGACGCTCTTCGAACGCCTTCAGATTTGCTTCAGTGGCAGGTACAGCCTTGCCATAAGGAAGCAGGAAATTACGACCGTAACCGGCCTTGACCTTTACCTTGTCACCCAGGGAGCCAAGGTTTGCAACTTTCTCGAGCAGAATAACTTCCATCTCGTTAACCTCTTCGTGCTTTATTCAGCCGGCCCGGCAGCGCTTATACGCCTCCGGATATCCAGCCAGCTATCCACAAAAGCCAGAACCACTAACAGAATCATCAGACTTGGGCCCAAAAGGATCAGCGCGACGTAAAACATCGCCAACCAGTTCCCACTGAGCTTTTTCAAACCAACAACACCGTGCACCAGTGCCAGGCTGGCCAGGAACAGCGGTGTTCCCGCAGCCCAGGCAAGCAACATGGAGTTAAGCCCGAGGAACGGACCAACCACCATGGTCACCGCGCACAACACCGCAATTGGCGGCGAAAGACGCAGGGCGTGAAATTCCTTGCGGAATCCGCCGGGGTTATAAAGCCCCGCCTGCCAGGCCCTCGCCAGCATGGTCATGCCCACACCTGTCGCCAGGTATGTGCCTGCCATGCTCGCGTTCATCGTGTCCCGGATAACCTTATCGAGGTCATCGCCGAGACTCTTCGCAATTTCGGCATTGTACTGTTGGTAAAAACTCACCCCGGCCTGGACCAGATCGTCCAGCAACCCCGGGTAGACCACAGGCAACATCAGGCCTGTGACGATTGCGAGGAAACTTCCCGCAAGCAGAGCTTTTTCCCAGGACAGCGTGGTTCTGATCAGCGACGCCATGAGCATAACCTGAAGCAACACGGCCAGAGCAGTCGGGTCCTGCCCGAAAATGCTCCAGCCAAGCGCCGGAAGTAATGCCCAGAGCCCGATGTTGAGCCCCTGACTGATGCCAAGCCTGAGAATTACCAGACCGACAACGGCTGCGCCAATCCAGAACAACAAGGGTATGGCAGTTGTGACTGCTGCTACCCCGCCGGCCTGGAAGGGACCGCGCATTACATACTGTGCAAGTGCACGCATGGTCCCAAGTCCCGTGTTTCTGTTACTTAGTTATCGTGGCTGTCCGAGTACGGCAGCAGTGCCAGGTAGCGGGCACGCTTGATAGCGGTAGCCAGCTGACGCTGATAACGTGCTTTGGTGCCGGTGATGCGGCTGGGCACGATTTTGCCGGTTTCAGTGATGTAGCCTTTCAGGGTGTCCAGATCCTTGTAATCGATCTCCTTGACACCCTCTGCCGTGAAGCGGCAGAACTTACGACGTCTGAAAAAACGAGCCATAATTTAACTCCTCAACTCCGGTTAATTACTCTTCTTCGTCCTGGGTTTCAGCACGCTGACGTGGCTCGTCAGATTCGGCTGAACGACGCGGGCGATCATCGCCGCCACGACGATCTTCACGGGACTCGGAAGCTTTCATCGGGGACAGTTCTGTATCCGCACCATCGCGGCGCAGGATCATGTCGCGGATGATTGCATCGTTGAAACGGAAGTTGTGAGTCAGCTCGTCCATTGCGGCCTGTGAACATTCAACGTTCATCAGTACGTAGTGAGCCTTGTGAATCTTGTTGATCGGGTATGCCAGGTGACGACGGCCCCAATCTTCCAGGCGATGTACCTTGCCGCCATCTTCAGTGATGACGCCGGTATAACGCTCGATCATCGCGGGCACCTGCTCGCTCTGATCCGGATGTACCATAAAAACGATTTCGTAGTGACGCATGAGTTCTCCCTACGGTTTAAACAGCTTCCTTTTTATCGACACGGCTTTGACCCCGCGACCGACAAACATGAAAGCAAGGAGTTGACAGCATTCTGCTGCCGGTTTCTTTTTGCTTTATCAATAAGGCTTTACAAGAAAGGCTTGATCAAAAGCTTGGTCCCATAATGCCTGCGTTCAGGCAATACAAAACCACCCCTTAAAAAAGGGGTGACGTATTCTAGGCGGGGAAGCCCTTGTGTGCAAGGGTTAACCAAGCCGTTGGCGCAGGGCTTCGTATAGGCAAACACCCGTAGCCACGGACACGTTGAGGCTGTCCACATGGCCGAGCATGGGGATATTGATCAACTGGTCGCAGTGTTCCCGGGTCAGTCGGCGCATACCCTTGCCTTCAGCCCCCATAACCAGAGCCACAGGACCCTTGAAGTCGGCCTGATAGAGCGTTGCATCTGCCTCACCGGCGGTACCGATTAGCCAGACCCCCTGATCCTGCAAACTGCGCAGAAAGCGGGCGAGATTGGTAACCCGAACAAAGGGCACCGTCTCAGCAGCCCCGCAGGCGACCTTGCGGGCCACCGGTGTCAGCGAGGCGGACTTGTCCTTGGGCACAATAACCGCCTGAACACCCACCGCATCGGCGGTGCGCATGCAGGCACCCAGATTGTGGGGATCGGTCACGCCATCAAGCACCAGCAGAAACGGAGGCTTGTCACTGCCGGCCAGCTGAGCGAGCAGATCGTCTTCTGTCCATTCCCGGCTTTCACTGACGGCCGCAACAATGCCCTGGTGCACCCCGGACACACGCTCGTCGAGCTCCCTGCGATGCACAACTTTCCAGCGCACGCCCAAGCTATCCAGGGCATCGGTAATGCTCTTGACCCGCTTATCCTGCCGGCCGGTCTGAATCCATACCTGCTGCAGACGTTCAGGCTCGCGCTTGAGGACAGCCTCAACCGCGTGCCAGCCAAACACGAATTCTCCGGACACTGATTCTATTTCCTGTTACTTGCCTGATTTTCGCGGCTTGCGCTGCCTGCCGCCAGCAGAGGGTTTGCCCGACCCTTTGCCGGACTTTTTCTTCGCCGCTTCACGGGCCGCGTCGGCGACCAGCTGGTCTTTGGCGCTGCCGGGTTTTCCGCTCTTCCCGGATTTTCCGGGCTTTGCACTCCCCGTCTTTGCCTTACCCCGCGAAGTTGAACCACCACCTTTCTTGCGGCCACCCTTGTCGCTCCGGCTCCGATCACTTCGCTTACCCCCCTTTCCGCGATCCTCTCGCTTGGAAACATCCAGGGCATCCCGGTCAGCCTGGCGCCGTTTCGGGGTGCTGATCAGCTCCAGATCAATCTTGCGATCCTCCAGGTCAACACGAACTACCCGGACACGAACTTCGTCACCAAGACGGAAGCTGACCGCCGTGCGCTCACCAATCAGGCGATGCTTGGCAGCGTCGTGGTGGAAGTAATCACCACTGAGTGTGGAAACGTGAACCAGACCTTCGATATAGATGTCCTTCAGCTCCACGAAGAATCCAAAAGGCACCACTGAGGCAATAACCCCGTCGTACTCTTCACCCTCATGGTCCTTGAGGAATTCACACTTGAGCCATGCCATCACATCCCGGGTAGCGTCATCCGCCCGCCGCTCGGTCATGGAGGTGTGTTCGCCCAGCTCTACCATGCGGGCATGATCATAAGGGTATTCGGCCAGCTCCGGATCCGGCGAAGGCGGCGTCACAACGTCCTTCCTGACCTCCGGATTGTGAATCCGGGACTTGATGGCCCGATGCACAATCAGATCCGGATAGCGGCGGATTGGCGAGGTGAAATGCGTGTAGCTTGCAAACCCGAGACCGAAGTGACCGCTTTCATCCGGGCTGTAAACCGCCTGACTGAGTGAGCGCAGCATCACCATCTGGATAACGTTGGCGTCCGGCCGGTCTGCCACTTCCGCCAGCAAGGCCTGATAGTCTGCCGACGTGGGCTTGTCACCGCCTCCCAGTTGCAAACCCAGCTCACCAAGGAACAGGCGCACTGCATTCAGTCGCTCTTCCGAGGGACCGTCGTGAACCCGATAGAGTGCCGGGACTTGGTGCTTCTTCAGGAAGCGCGCCGTCGCCACATTGGCGCAAAGCATGCATTCTTCAACGATCTTGTGTGCATCGTTGCGGTGGACCGGCACGATTTCCTCAATCTTGCGCTCGGCATCGAACACAATCTTGGTTTCGGTGGTCTCGAAATCGATCGCTCCGCGCTCGGTGCGAGCCCGACGCAGCAGCTTGTACAGGTCGTACAGGTTGTGCAGGTGCGGAAGAAGATCGGCGTAATGGGCAGCCAGCCGGTAACCCTGCTCGGTATCCGGGCGCTCCAGCATGTCGCTGACCTTGTTGTAGGTCAGACGGGCATGGCTGCGCATTACTGCCTGATAGAAGGTGTAACCGCTGATGTTGCCCGCTGCGCTGATGGTCATGTCGGCGACCATGCAGAGGCGGTCGACATCAGGATTCAGGGAGCACAGACCATTGGAGAGCTTCTCCGGCAGCATGGGTACCACGTGATCCGGGAAGTACACCGAATTGCCCCGGCGAATGGCCTCTTCATCCAGTGGCGAACCCGGACGCACATAGTGAGACACATCGGCAATCGCCACCACCAGACGGTAACCGCCACGGGGACGGGGTTCGCAATAGATGGCGTCGTCAAAATCCCGGGCGCTCTCGTCGTCGATGGTTACCAGCCGCATGTTGCGGATATCAACGCGATTGGTTTTATCTTTTTCGGCAACTTCGGAAGGAATCGAAGCTGCCTGGTCACCCACCGCCGGTGGCCAGCTGTGAGGGATATCGTAGGACCGGATGGCGACATCAATCTCCATGCCGGGTGCCATGTGCTCGCCCAGAATCTCGATCACCTTGCCTGTCGGCTGGGTGCGAATGGTGGGCTGGCGCAGAATCTCCACGACCACATACTGGCCGTGATACGCCTCACCCGCGTGTTCCTCTGGCACCAACACCTCATGGTTGATGCGGGCATTCTCCGGGACGACAAAAGCGATTCCGCTTTCCTTGAAGAAGCGCCCCACAGTCTGCTGGGTACGATGCTCCAGCACCTCCACAATGACGCCTTCACGGCGCCCACGATCATCCACCCGGTCTACCCGGGCAGCTACCCGGTCACCGTGGAACACCTGGCGCATCTGGCGGGCGGTGAGAAAGAGATCAGAACCGTCGTCGTCGGGCACCAGAAAGCCAAAGCCGTCCTTGTGGCCAATTACCCGACCAGTCACAAGATCGGCTTCTTCAATGGGGAGGTAAGCGCCACGCCGGTTACAGATCAGCTGCCCGTCCCGGCACATGGCAATCAAACGCCTGCGAAGAGCCTCGATGCCCTCCTCCGACGACTGGCCAAGCTCGGAACACAATGTTTCATGTGTCGCGGGCGCCCCGCGCTCTTTGAGATGCGAGAGGATAAACTCCCGGCTTTGAATAGGGTTATCATACTTCTGGGCCTCACGGCTGGCGTGAGGATCCCGGTTATTTTTCTTCCTGGAAACCATTCGGATCCTTGTTCTGAGGCTGCGCCAGGGCGGCACAGTTTAAATTAATTTGCAATGGAGTATAACGTTGGGACGGAGCTCCTGCCTATCAACCTGCCCGTAATAGGCACAAATACCTGCGATTCTTTTTGCAAAAAAGTGTTTGACAGCCTCGACCGGAATTATTAAAGTACGCGCCATCGGTTGAGGCACACACCTCAACGCTGGCAGAAACGTTTAGTTTTCAACAAGCTAAAGTTCTGCAAATCACCTGCCGAGGTGGTGAAATTGGTAGACACGCTAGCTTCAGGTGCTAGTGGGGGCAACCCCGTGGAGGTTCAAGTCCTCTCCTCGGCACCACTTCCTCTCTCAGGAAGTGGCGAGATAGCCAACCGGCGAAGCTTTAACTCCCTTCCATTTTCCCATTGCCTCTGACTTTGCACTTATGTAGCAATAGGATTGGGCCTAATTTCGGCTATTCCAGCAACCCCACCAGATACTCAGACAACCTCTGGTAACCGTACTCAACACGCGCGTATGCAGAATTTGGAATACCCTCAAATTCGCGGCCACAATCGCCGGCCGGGTTGTAGCTTTTCAGGTAGGCATCCCGGATAAGGTTCGGTTGCTCAGTAACAAAACCCGGCCCGTCTGCTGCCGGATAATTCATCGCCCACTCGAAACTTCCATCACCGTCAACCCGAGACAGCTGGAGCCGATCCGGATCGAGGAATCCATAGCGCAACAGCCGAAGATTCGGTTGTTCGGATCCCGAAAATTCCCTTCGATCAAATTCGAGAACCAGATCGGTAAAGCCAGCAGGCTGGGGGTCGTAGCCAGAAAACTGGTATGGCTGAACGCCTGTTACAACCTGGCTCGCGTCGACGGCATCCCCCTGTGGGGTGCAGGCGTTGATGCCGGTCGCGAAAGTTATGGCTTCCACCTCACTGCCCTGCTCTGAAATCCGGTAACCGGGAAATACAGCAGAGGAATTTGCGGTTTCTGGAACCAGCGTACGGGTCACGCCATTGCGAATCTCTGCAACCAGCTCCACCAGATCACCACTGTCCCTGGTCCAGCTGTAGGTGACCTCCGGAGGGCCGCCCAACTCCGTTGAATCCGCTGAAATACCCCGATGTTCGTGGCAGGTGGTGCTGGTCTCGAAGTGAATTCGCCGGTTGTCCCAATCAAAAACCAGACGTTCATCCGTTCCCTCGTCATCGAAATTCAAGCGGCTCTGCTCCGAGAGGGCGGCGGAGGGCAACCACTGGGTTTGCAAGTCCGCCATGTAGCCATTTACACCGATCAGTCTTGCCAGTTCCGGCATGGAAGGCGCCAGGCAGCCATTTGCGGAGACAGATAAAAGGCGTCCGCTTTCACTGTAATCGAAGGCCAGCTCGGCGGAAATCTGCAGGCCGGAGCGACTGGCGGGCACTGTGTCCTGGTTGGAGGGCTCGGCGTAAATTTTCTGGCTGGTGAGCAGCACCGGATCGCTCAATTCCACAGCCACTTCGGGCAGGGCCAGGGCGTCGACGTCGACATTGGCGTACTGCCCCTGAGGCGCGGTGGCATCCACCACCGCGATGACATCCCCGGCATTCTGCACCAGAGAGACACCTAACAGAAACGCAGCTTCCCTGCTCAGGAATCGCTCCGTGCCGTCACTATCTCCGGCCGCCAGCAGGTCGTTGTAAGCGGCAGGAATCTGGCTGGCCATGAACCTTGCCAATGCCCGGGCGTAAGCGTGTGAGCGCTCGTCCTGGGCGAGGATATAATCGCGCACCAGATTCAGGTCAGCCAGGCTGGCAGCAACGCCGGACGGCGTTTCCAGGAACGCCCCCAGCCCGACGATGCCCCGATAGCGGGCCAATGTTGTCAGTGGCGTGATATTGCGAACACCCGGGGGCGCCGACATCAGATAGGCGCTCGCCACCGGGACTTCTCCGCTGCGCGTTTCTTCAAGGGTTTTCCCCGGCAGGGCGACAGCATGGAGCGGATAGTCCCTTGGATCGAGATCAGGCCCTACGGCAGGCTCCAGGACCAGTTCCGAGATATCCATTGCAAAACGGCCGCCGGCGCCGCTCATTGCGGTGGGCTCACCGGAGGCCAGGGTGACTTCGCTGCCGTTATCCAGTTCGATAACGAGAGGCCCCGGGGTGTACTGGCTGTCACCATCCATATCCAGCCAGACCCGGGCGTTCTTAAGGTAGCCGTCGATAACCTTGCCCGTATAAGGCGCGGGCTCGCTGTACTCCACGCCATCGAAATCCCGCCCGTCCACGGGCAGCTCATCGGATTCCTCACCGCAACCGGCCAGGGTAAGGGAGAGAACAGATACAGAGAGACCTATCAGGCGTTTCATCGCGGCAACCGTTTATCCTTGTTAGAGGTTGTGCCGCTACTTTAGGGGATGTGGTGATCGGAGACCTTGATAGGTTTGGCAATTTGTAAAGTTTGGTAACTGGCGCCCCGTCTGATTAATAACCAGACGGGGCACCAATCACGATGAGCAGCTGTAATGGGAAACCCCGCCCAGATTGAACAGCTCCAATGGCTTCAGCCGGTAGTATTGCGACTCAACGGCAGTCGACTGCTCCGCGTAGGGTTGAGTCAATACATCCTGCAGCGCCCTCAACGGCTGGTAATCACCCTCGGCTGCCCGCTGATAGGCAGGCACCACGAACCACTCGCGCATGGTGTATTTCGGGTTCACGAGTTTCATGCTTCGGGAGCGCTCCTCCCGCAGCCGGGAACCGTTGCCAGCCCCGGTGAGTCCGATCTGGGATTGCCACTCGGCCAGCCAGTCAGACCAACGCTTGAGCAGCCCTGCCGAATCCGCATCCCCGCCTTCATCCAGTGACCTGTAAAAACTCTTTTTGAGAGGCTCTATGTCGTCGGGTATTGCCGAAAGCTCGCGGAAGAAAACGGTGTAATCCACCGGCGTGTGCGTCATCAGCATCATCAGTTCCCTGAAGAGTTCGACATCAAACGCCTCCAGCCCCAGCTTGGCTGACCACATGCTCTGCATCTCGGCCTGCATCACCTGAGGAAAACTTTTCTGGATTTCGTCAAGTTCAGCCAGTTCGCCTTCATGGCCATTGAGCAGAGGCCGTAGGGCCGAGCAGAAACTCTTGAAGTTCTGCTCGGCCGCCGCCGGTTGATTCAGGAAGGCAAAATGTTGCCCGCCGCCGGTCCAGGGTTGGTAAAACGGCTCAAATACTTCGCAGAAGCCGAAAGGTCCGTAATCCAGTGTGAAGCCGCCAGCTGCGCAGTTGTCGCTGTTGAAATTGCCCTGGCAATAACCAACCCGGATCCAGTTCGCCACCAGGGAGGCAAAACGGCTCCGGAACGCCCGCGCAAGCATGAGGATTTTTTCGGGAGTCGCAAGCGCCTGATCGATAACATCGCTGTATTCCCGATCAATCAGGTGCAGCACTAACTGCTCAAGCTCCTGCATCGCCCGCGGATGTTCCTGCTTCCGGGCCCTGCGACCGAAGAGTTCAAGTTGCCCTACCCGAATGAAAGACGGGGCAACACGGGTGGAGATGGCAACCGGCTCGGTAACAAGCTGATCTGGATCCAGGGAATCGGATCCAGGAGAGTACCAGGGGCGCCGCACCCTCTCTGTTTTCGAAACATAGAGACTCAGTGACCGCGAGGTCGGCACACCCAGTGCATACATGTGCTCCTGGGCCAGGAATTCACGGACGCTGGAACGCAGAACGGCCCGGCCATCGGCGCCGCGACAATAGGGCGTCTGTCCGCCACCTTTCAGCTGCATTTCCCAACGCTGACCGTTCAGAACAGCTTCCAGCACCGAAATGGCACGGCCGTCGCCATAGCCATTGCCGGTCTGGAACGGGCACTGCTGGGTGTATTCGGTGCCGTAGATGGAAAGCGCGTAGCCAGAAGCCCAACCCACTTTGCTAATGGGTGCCGGCACGTGAGAAAGGTCTCCGGAAAACATCCGGACAAAGTCACCGGATTGGGCCAGGCTGTCTGCAAAGCCCAGCTCGCGAAACAACCCCGGGCTGTGGGCCACATATTCAGGATTTTCGATGGGCGTGGGCCGGACTGGAACATAATGCCCCGAATAGACCTGCCTGGGCTGATGATCCACACCATCGGGAGTGGCATCCGGATCACAGTTCAGACTATCCATGAGAGAATAGTCGGCCATCGGTGCAAGTTCTTCGAGGTTGGTCACTTCGAAACGGGTTTCTCGCGACAACGGCTTATTCATCTGTGCCTCTCCTGATCAAAGGAAACGGGCAGTGCCAGCACTGCCCTCCATTGCCCTTATGACCAGCCGCCGTGGCGAGGGTTCAGAATGAACGGGCAACGATTTCCTTCATGATTTCATTGGTGCCGGCGTAGATCCGCTGCACCCGCGAGTCTGCCCAGGCCCGTGCGATCGGATATTCCCACATGTAGCCGTAGCCGCCGTGAAGCTGCACGCACTCGTCCATCACCTTGCACTGCAGGTCCGTGGTGAGCTGCTTGAGCATCGCCGCGGTGGGGATGTCGAGCTTCTTGTCCAGATGCAGTTCCAGGCAACGATCGGTGAACACTCGGGCAGCGGTGATTTCCGCCTTCATTTCCGCCATCTTGAAGCGGGTATTCTGGAACGCAATCACCGGCTTGCCGAAGGCGTTGCGCTCCTTGACGTAATCCAGGGTCCACTGCCAGGCGGCTTCAGCAGCGGCGACAGCCCCCAGAGCCACCTGCAGGCGCTCGGCCGCCAGCTCCTGCATCAGCTGGAAAAAGCCCTGGCCTTCGCCCGGGCCGATCAGGTTCTTCTCAGGTACCTTTACATCCTGGAAGAACAGCTCGGAAGTATCCTGGGCCTTCATGCCCACCTTGTTCAGGTTCTGGCCTTTCTCGAATCCTTCCCAGGCGGTCTCCACCATGAACAGGCTGATACCCTTGGCGCCTTCCTTCGGATCGGTCTTGGCGACCACAATAACCACATCGGCCAGCTGACCGTTGGTAATAAAGGTCTTGGAACCGTTCAGAACGTAATGATCGCCGTTCTTGACCGCGGTGGTCTTCACGCCCTGCAGGTCCGAACCGGCACCCGGCTCGGTCATGGCGATGGCGCCAATCATTTCACCGCTGGCCAGCTTGGGCAGATAATGATTCTTCAGCTCGTCCGAGCCGTAGTTGAGCACGTAAGGCGCAACAATGTCAGAGTGCAGGCCCCAGCCTATTCCCGTCAAGCCGGCCCTGGCGACCTCTTCGATCAACACCGCGCTGTAACGGAAGTCCGCGCCTACACCGCCAAATTCCTCCGGCAGACAGGGACACAGAAAACCCAGCTCACCGGCCTTTCGCCAGAGTTCACGGCTGACCTGGCCGTCTTTCTCCCACTGATCATGGTAAGGCGCTGCCTCCGTTTCCAGGAACTTGCGAACGGAATCGCGGAAGCCTTCAAGGTCGGCGTCGAAGAGAGTACGTGGAATCATGGTGAACCTCGGTGAATAACCTGTGTTGTGATTGTCGTTCACCAAGTCTCTGCCCGGAGCCCGGTTTGCTCAATGATGAAAAGCATCAATCGGGCTGACCAAAACCATCGCCCGGAGCAGCCTCAGCACTTGCGCTTGTCCTCGGCACGGGCCTCGCCCCAACGGGGCATGAGGTCTTGGGGCAGGTCCAGATGATCAAGGATTCTGGCGACAATAAAATCCACCAGATCCTCAAGTGATTGCGGTTTGTGGTAGAAGCCGGGGCTGGCCGGCATGATAACGGCGCCCATGCGGGTCAGTTTCAGCATATTCTCCAGATGCACCTCAGAGAATGGCGCCTCCCGGGGCACCAGGATCAGCGTGCGTCGCTCTTTCAAAGCCACATCACCGGCGCGCTCGATCAGGTTGTTGCTGGCGCCGGTCGCCAGGGCCGACAGCGTGCCGGTACTACAGGGGCAAACCACCAGCGGTGCTTTCTCTCCAGAGCCGGAGGCCGGCGGCGCAAACCAGTCTTCGCGGCCGAACACCAGAATCTGGCCCGGTTCCGCGCCGGCATAGGCAGACAGGGTTTCCTGCATCGCCGGCGGCGTTCCCGGCAGCTTGAGGTCGGTTTCCGTGGCGATCACTACCTGAGCTGCCCGGCTGACCATCACATTTACCCGGCAACCGGCCGATACCAGGCACTGCAGCAGGCGCAGGCCATACTGGGCACCGGAAGCACCGGTGAAGGCCAGGTTTACGGTTGATGGCCGGTTCTGGTCATTGCTCATGGATGTCGCCAATTGTCAGTCAGAGAAAGTCGCCGGTTGCGCCGGATCAGCCACGAATACGCTCAAGCTCGGCAATAAGTTTACCGTGAATACCGCCAAAGCCACCGTTGCTCATGATCACAATGTGGCAGGGGCTGGGAAGATCTTCCAGGGTGCGCGCCAGCAAATCCTCTACCGTGGCCTCTACCCGATGCCTCTCGGAGCCAGCATTCAACGCCTGCCACCCGGCAATCAGTTCTGGCAGCCAATCCATATTATTCAGGTTGGCCCACAGAATGCGGTCTGCGGTCTCTGCACTGGGCAGCAGTGTCTGCTGGTGGACACCCTGCTTCATGGTGTTCGAGCGCGGCTCGATCAATGCCAGGATGGGCTCGTCGCCCACCTGGTTGCGCAGGCCCTCCAGGGTGGTGGCAATGGCGGTCGGGTGGTGGGCAAAGTCGTCGTACACACGCACACCGTCTATGTCCGCCAGCAGCTCCATCCGCCGCTTCACACCGGAGAACCGGCACAGGGCCGCTACCGCATGATCGGGCGTTACACCCACGTGGCGGGCGGCGGCAATCGCAGACAGCGCATTGCGGACATTGTGCAGACCGGTCTGATCCCACTTCAGCGTGGCCACCGGCTGCTCATGGTGAATCACCAGAAACCGGCTGCCATCCTCAGAGAGCAGCTCGGCCCGCCAGTCCGACATGCGTGGGGTCTCGCTACCAATGGCGGTGTCCTGCACCGGGCTCCAGCAGCCCATCGCCAGGGCATTATCAAGATGGCCATCCACCGCCGGGCGAATGATCAGTCCCTGGGAGGGGACGGTCCGGACCAGGTGATGGAACTGACGCTCAATCGCCTCGACGTTTTCGAAAATATCCGCGTGATCAAATTCCAGATTGTTCAGGATCAGGGTGTGGGGACGATAATGGACAAACTTGGAGCGTTTATCGAAGAAGGCGCTGTCGTATTCATCCGCCTCGATCACAAAAAAGTCGCTGTTGCCCAGACGGGCCGACACGGGAAAATCCCGGGGAACACCGCCCACAAGGTATCCCGGTTCAAATCCGGCCTGGTCCAGTATCCAGAGCAACATGGACGTGGTTGTGGTCTTGCCGTGGGTACCGGCCACCGCCATCACCCAGCGGTGCCGAAGCACCTCGCGGCTCAGCCACTCGGGCCCGGACATGTAGTCAATATTCCGGTTGAGAACCGCTTCGACTTCCGGATTGCCGCGGGACATGGCGTTGCCGATCAGCACCAGGTCCGGCTTCGGCTCCAGATGATCGGGGCTGTAGCCTTCCATCAGGCTGATACCCTGGGCCTCCAGCTGGGTGCTCATGGGCGGATAAACGCCCTGATCGGAGCCGGTCACGGTGTGACCCAGCTCCCGGGCCAGAACGGCCAGGCTGCCCATGAAGGTGCCACAGATTCCGAGGATGTGAATGTGCATTCGGCAACTGCCCTCTGAGTTGAAACCCGACAAGCCTCCCGTATCCGCCCCACCCCGTCAAGAGCCACGCTATCCGCAATCCTGCTCATGAAAAATGCCGGCGATTGGCGTATCATCGGCGCCATTGTCGAACCAGCAGGAGGCTCCAGCCCGAGATGGCCATCAAGAACGCATTCTACGCTCAGTCCGGCGGTGTCACCGCCGTCATCAATGCCAGTGCTTGTGGCGTCATTCAGACCGCCCGCAAGCATCCGGACAAAATCGGCAAGGTGTTTGCCGGACGCAACGGCATTATCGGGGCGCTGAAGGAAGAACTGATTGATACCAGCTTCGAGAGCGACGATGCCATCCAGGCGTTGATTCACACCCCCGGGGGCGCTTTTGGCTCCTGCCGCCACAAGCTCAAGAACATTTCCGAGAACCGGCGCGAGTACGAGCGGCTGATAGAGGTGTTCCGGGCCCACGACATTGGCTACTTCTTCTACAACGGTGGCGGGGACTCACAGGATACCGCCTACAAGGTTTCCCAGATCGCCGACAAGATGGGCTACCCCATTACCTGCATCGGCGTACCCAAGACCGTGGATAACGATCTGCCGTTCACCGACTGCTGCCCCGGCTTCGGCTCTGTGGCCAAGTACATTGCCACATCCACCATGGAAGCCAGCCTGGACATCAAGTCCATGTGTGAAACCTCCACCAAGGTGTTCATACTGGAAGTCATGGGGCGCCATGCCGGCTGGATTGCCGCTTCCGGCGGCCTGGCCGGACAGGGCGAGGGCGAGCCCCCGCACATTATCCTGTTCCCGGAAATCCCGTTTAATCGCGAAGCCTTCCTGGCTCGGGTTGATCACTGTGTGAAGGAATATGGCTACTGTGTTGTCGTGGCGTCCGAGGGTGCCCAGTACGAAGATGGCCGCTTCCTGGCGGATGCCGGTGCCAAGGATGCATTCGGTCACACCCAGCTTGGTGGTGTTGCCCCGGCTCTGGCCAACATGGTCAAACAGGCCCTCGGCCACAAATACCACTGGGCGGTTGCAGACTACCTGCAGCGCAGCGCTCGCCACATTGCCTCCGCCACCGACGTGGAGCAGGCCTACGCGGTCGGCCAGGCAGCAGTGGAAATGGCCATTGAGGGCAAGCAGGCACTGATGCCCACCATCGTCCGTGAGCAGGCCAAACCGTATCGCTGGAAGATTGGCGAAGCCCCACTTAGTGAAGTGGCAAACCAGGAAAAGAAGATGCCGATCCACTTCATCACCGACGATGGCTTCGGCATCACCCAGGACTGCCGGGACTACCTGGAACCCCTGATTGCCGGCGAGAGCTTCCCGCCGTTCGATAATGGCCTGCCGCGAGTGGCCAGACTCCAGAACACGTTGACCGAGAAGAAGCTGAAAACGGATTTCCAGCTGTAGCCCATCTCGGCCCCATCGGAAAGCAAAAAGCCTGACAGGTCGTCCCTGTCAGGCTTTTTGCGTTGTGCGCGGAATCATCTGCCCTGGTTAGCGGGCCAATTCCGCCTGGTGGTCGCGCACATAAGCATAGAACTGGTCAAAACCGCCCACGTACTGACTCCCGACAAGAATTTGCGGCACCGTATAGACAGGCCGGCCGATCCGGTCGGCGATATCCTGCTTGCTCATCCCCTTCTCGATCATGTCGACCCAGACATAGGGAATATTTCTGGCCTCACAAAGGTGCTTTGCCTGCACACAGAATCCACAACTCGAGCGACCATAAATCGTGACCTGCTCCATAAACACCTCCCCAAGATCTCTGACGATAAATTCCGGGACTAAACACACATGCCGGAATCATGACACGGCACCGGGTAATTGAAAATTGATGCTTTGAATCGCTGCCATAGTGGCCGGCCATCATGTTCTGAGACGGCTCAGCTCTCGCTCCAGAACCTGAACCTGGTCGTCCAGTGCCTGACCACTGCCCTTGACCCTGCTGGCCAGCTCCCGAAGGTCGTTGGCAGCATCGCCGATATGAGTGAGGTTGCGGTTGATTTCCTCGCTCACCGAGCTCTGTTCTTCCGCTGCAGTGGCCACCTGGGTTACATGTTCTACAATGGTGCCGATTCGGTCGACAACGGTGGCCAGTGAATGGGCCGCTTCCTGGGTGCCATCAACCGCCGAGGTGGCACGATCAACCCCGCTCTGGATCACCGAAACGGCACCGTTCACATCCTGCTTCAGGCCGTCGATCATGGTGCTGATTTCGTCGGTGGATTCCCGCGTACGGGAGGCCAGCGTGCGAACCTCGTCGGCAACCACGGCAAACCCGCGTCCCTGCTCGCCCGCCCTGGCGGCCTCGATGGCAGCGTTCAGGGCGAGAAGATTGGTCTGTTCGGCGATACCGCGGATGACATCCAGAATCCTGTTGATGTCCTCACTACGGTTGGCCACCTGCCCGATTGCCGTACTGGCCTCGCCCATGTCGTTGGCGACCGCGCTCACGCCATTCACCGCCGATGACAGGGTATCCTGGGTAAACCGGATGCCGTCCTGGGCCATGCGGGCGTTGTCTGCAGCTTCGCCGGCAAACCCGGCTACTTCGCCTGCGGCGGCAGACATTTCGTTCATAGCGGTGACCACACTGTCGATGTCCTGGTGTTGTCGACCTGTCTGTTCATCGGTCTCAACCGCAATACTGCCCACATCCCGGGCCTGCTCGCGGACTTTGGCGTTCACGCCTTTGAGGTCATTGATCATTTCTCTTAGCCGCGCCAGGAAGGCATTGAATCCGCCAGCCAGGTCGATCAGCTCGGAATGGGTGTCAATCTCCAGTTCACGGGTCAGGTCACCTTCAGCGCTGGCGAGGTTTTTCATGCGATCCCGGATTTCATCCAGCGGGCGGGTCACCGAGCGCACCAGAAGCACCAGAGCCACGATCGCCAGGACCACCACACCGATGCCCACAAAACTCTGGCGAGTCGCGGTCGCGGCGACCTCCTCCGACAACAGGCCGGTGATTTCTGAAACACTGGCGAGGGCGGCATCCCGTGGCAGCTCGATCAGCAGTGACCATTGTGCATCCGGCAGACGGATCTCAACGGGGTACGCCACGGCCAGGGTTTGCCCGTCATCAAAGCTGCCCTCGCCCTGGTGCAACTTGGCAAAGGTGTTGCCATGCTCGGGCACGGCCTCTTGGAGAGGCCGTCCAAGGTGCTCTTCATAATGACTTGAGGCCGCAATCAGCCCCTGCTCACTGATCAGCGTAACTCTGGACTGACCGTTGAACAGCTCCTGACTGACACCGGCAATGGTTCTTTGCAGTGTCGAGAGATTGATATCGACACCGACCACACCGGCGAAGGTTCCATCATCCAGAATCGGAACCACCAGGCTGGTCATTAATTCGGAGTAGCCCTCACTGATTTCGTAGTCGTAAGGCTCCATGATGCAGGGGGCCTTCGTATCCCGTGAACAGAGATACCACTCGGCTTCCCGGATCCCGAATTCGTTCACGCTGTCCAGATACTTGGTGGCCGGATCCTCGGTGCGACTGAACTGAACCTGGCCGTCCGGATCCCGATAGTAATAGATCTCCAAGGTGCCTTCGTCGCTGCTGTGCTCTTCAACTCCGCCCGTAAAGTAGCGATCCTGGCCATCGTAGCCATCAGGCTCAAACTGGGCGTAGATCGAACTCAGGCTTTTCTGCTCCTCCAGAACCGCGCCAACGGTCTCCTGCAGGGCCGTCCGACTGATACGTCCGGAGCTGTCAGCCTGAATGTTCCGGATAATGACATTGCGGACGACTTCCGGGGTTCGAAAAGCGGTCGCAAACTGGCCACTGACCAGTTCGCCATATTTGCCGGCGGTTGCGCCGAGCTGATCCATCACAATACCCTGAACCGTATCCCGGGTCTCGGCGGTCAATCTCTCTTCCATGTCTCCGAGTGACAGCTGGGCCGTAACCACGATGCTGATCCCCATAATCAGGAGCAGGGACACAACGAGGGCATAGAGCTTGAAGCGGAGCGATAACTGTTTCATGGTAAGGCCGGACCTGCGGAGTGTTGGAGGTTCATTTCATCTTAAAGCACGGAGGGCCCGGTGGCCTACCTGACGCTATTTCTGACCGCGTTCGCTGCCGCCACGCTGTTGCCTGCTTACTCGGAAGTACTGCTCGGCACCCTGATAACGCAGGGCTACTCCTGGTGGTGGCTCTGGTTCTGGGCAACACTCGGCAACACGTTGGGCTCGGTCGTTAATGGGATTATCGGCCGGCAGGTGGATCGCTTTAAGCATAAACGCTGGTTTCCGGTCAGCGAGATGCAACTGCACAAAGCGCGGAACCGCTTTAACCGTTATGGCCAGTGGTCGCTATTGATGGGCTGGCTCCCTCTCGGAGGCGACGCGCTGACCCTGGTTGGCGGGATCATGCGCGTCCCCTGGCTCAACTTTGTCATCCTGGTGGGTATCGGAAAGGGCGCCCGCTATGCCTTCGTGTTGTGGCTCGTGGCAGAGGCATCCGGTGCGTCATCCCCCTCACCGTAGAGGTATTTCCTGAGCAGTGGCTCGCCGTTGAATTCGGAATTCAGCACTGCAACGAAGGTGTAGACCCCGATCAACTTGCGGTTAAGAAACACAAATTCCTTCGGAGGCACCCGGAAATAACGACTGATGGCCGATCGCGCCGCCTGACGCGCCACACGTGACGGCAATTCACTCTGCTTCCAGCGATACTGGCCGTGACTGTTCACCGCATAATCCGGCCACGAGTCCTTGTCGCTGGATAGAGGCTCAAGAACCGACATACAAACCTGGCCAAACTTCTCCAGTACTTCCTCGGGCCAATCGGTGCTCATGAAGCGCAACTTCACGCCACCATCGATCACCCCCTGGAGATCATTCTCGTAGGAGGCTCTGATCATCTGGATGACCGGCTTGAGAAAGTCATCCGAGTAGGCCTGAACCGCCCCGAAATCAAGTAGGACAATACGGTCGTAACCCGGATCGTCCCCCTCTTCGCCGGCAATACGGATGCGATAATTACCGAAGTTCGGATCCGTCTGTATCTCGCCCCAGACAAACAGCTCCCGGAAAAACAGCTCCAGGGCAGCCTTGCCCAGGTCGCTGCGACGTTCCAGCGGAAGGTCCCGGACTGCCTGGGAACTGACCGAATGACCGTGTTCGTAGGTTGAGCAAATAACGTGGGCTGTTGAGAATTCCGGCAGGACCCTGGGCACGATGAACCTGGGATCCGACGCCAGCATGGTGCGGAATTTCTCGGTGGTTTTCGCTTCCAGGCGATAATCCACTTCCCGATGCATCATCTGCCGGACTTCTTCCAGCCAGTCATTGAACTCCGGGCCAAAACTGACCAGTCTCGCTACCCGCAACAGCTGGGCAACGGCATTCAGATCACTGTCAACCGCATCGGCAACGCCGGGGTACTGCACCTTAAGCACCAACTCCAGGCCGTCACTTTTGCGCCAGGCTCTGTGCACCTGCCCAAGCGAGGCCGCCCCGATGGGATCGGGTTCCACATCCAGTTGAGCCAGGCGGTCTGCCCCCAGCTCATCTTTCAATACACGTTCAATGGCCGGCCATTCCAGTGAGGTGGTCTGATCTTCCAGGGTATGCAACGCTTCGGTGACTTCCTCCGGGAGGAAATGCTCGCCATACAGGGCCATAACCTGGCCGATCTTGACCACGCTGCCTTTCAGTTGACCCAGCTCATCCACCAGGAACCGGGCCTGGCTCGACAGCATGGCCCGGTGCCGCTTCTCCCGGTTTTCCCGACTGCTGAACCAGTTGGTTGCCATATGAGAAGCCATACGGGTACCCGCGAACAACCCGGCGCGGGTCAGGCTCAACCTGCGCTCGAAACTGCCTGTCTTGATGCGGGAAACCGAATTTCCTGAACGTCTGGAAGACATAGTGACCTGTTCGGATCAGAGAATTTCACCACGTTTGGCGGTTGTTACCATTATACGGATAGTCAGGGTAGCTGACCTAACCGAGTCGACCGGCTTTCCGCGGCCATGGGGCCAATGTGTCAGCGTCGTCGCCGGTTTACACCTGACCAACCGGATCGTTTACGTTTCGACACAGTTTCTGGCAGGAAACCGGTCTAGTATTTCTACATACGTAAGGTCCAATAACGACTATCACAAGAACAAGATCCAAACATGCCGCAGTCCGCAAGAAAAGCACCGGATACGGAACTGTCCCAGTTCCGGGTCAAGGGCGAAATTCCTGTCCCGATCCTGATCAACTGGCTGACTGCCGTTGCCGTTCCCCTGCTGTTCTTCTTCGCCTGGCGCTCAAGCCTGCAGGACGACCCGGTTACGCCGCCGCTGCTGGTTGCCTTTGCCATTCTTCTGGCGATCAATTCTGTAACCTATCTGCTATCTGGCAACAAAACCCTGCAGCGACGGGGCTTCATTGCCCTGATCACGGTGCTGTTCACCTATCTCGCGATCTATGCAGTGGAAGATGGCTCAGCCATTATCTGGTTGTTTGCCTACCCCCCCATCATTTTCTATATCAGTGAATCCCGGGTTGGCGTGCTCGCCTGCAGTGGCGGATTCGCCGCCGTCATTCTGCTGTTCAGCCCGTTGGGAGACCTGCTGTTCGAGCCCCCTCACAGCACCAGTTTCCGGATTACCATGGTGGCGGTGCTCGGCTTTGAAATGGTCACCTGCTACATCCTTGACCAGAGCCGCCGGCGCAGCAAGCTGGGCCTGCTGAAGCTGGCCGCGGAATTCGAATATGCAGCCAAGCATGACGCCCTGACAGGCCTGGCCAACAGACGAGAGGCGCTTGAGCAGCTGGACATCGAGTACCAGCGCTACCTTCGCAATGCCCGGCCCTTTTCGGCGCTGCTGATGGACATCGACCTGTTCAAGAGCGTCAACGATAACTACGGGCATCATGTGGGGGACGAGTTGATCATCCTGGTTGCCCGGACCCTGCGGGAGCAATGTCGCAAGGTTGACACACTGGCCCGGTGGGGCGGCGAGGAATACCTGGTACTGTTGCCGGAGACCACGACCGAGGAGGCCATGTCGTCTGCCAACCGGATCCGGAAAGCCTTTGCTGCCAAATCCGTTGGCACCGAGCAGGGTCGGGTTCAGGCCACGATCAGTGTGGGTGTGGCATCAATCCGGGGATCCGAGTCCATCGACCGCCTTCTGCAGCGGGCAGATGAGGCCTTGTATCGGGCCAAATCCGAGGGGCGAAACAGGGTATGCGGTTACGAGAAGGAAGCCGCCGCCTGAACTACCAACCCTCGCGAAACTCGACATTCTGGTGGGCCAGACCGGTCACAAGTTGCTGCGACAATCGTTCCTGCACGTCGGCCAGGGTTACACCAGGAACAAAGTCCCGCACCTGACACATGGCCATGCCGGCGTAGCCGCAAGGGTTGATCCGCTGGAAGGGCTCCATGTCCATATCGACATTCAATGCCAGCCCGTGAAAAGAACAGCCCCGGCGAACCCGGAGGCCAAGAGAAGCTATCTTGGCGTCCCCCACGTAAACGCCCGGGGCGTCCGGTCTCGGAGCTGCCTCAATGCCCAATCCTGCAAGGGTACGGACAATGGCCTGCTCAATCTCGTCTACCAGAGAACGTACACCGAGTTTTTTGCGGGTCAGGTTGATCATCAGGTAAATCACAAGCTGACCGGGCCCGTGATAGGTCACCTGCCCACCCCGATCCACCGGGATAACCGGGATATCGCCCGGGGCGAGAATGTGTTCTGCCTTACCTGCCTGGCCCTGGGTGTATACCCGGGGATGCTCAAGGCACCAGAGTTCGTCCGCCACACTGTCATCGCGGTCGGCAGTGAACGATTTCATGGCTTCCCAGGTTTCCAGGTAGGGCTGTTCCCCCAGGGATCGAACAATCAGGTCAGGCATCTGGCTCAGAGCACCATGTGTACGCGGCCACTGGCCTTGAGATCCTCGAACAGGGCCTTCAATTGCGCCTCACCCGTGGCCACAATCCTCAGCTGAACCGAGGAAAAACGGCCTTTGCTGCTATCGTTAACCGTAATGTCAGTTTCACTGATCCCGGGTGCGTGCTGTTCCACAACCTCGACCACGAACTCGGTGAAATCCGGCGCGGCATTGCCGATCACCTTGATCACGTAGTCGCAAGGAAACTCAATTTTTGGTGCTTTCGGCTGACTCATGCCGTTTTACTCCCCGGGATCAACATCACCCTACTGAAATAACTGAATGAAAAAGAGCTTGATGGCATCCCAGATGCGTTTGAAGAACCCGCCCTCGGGAACCTCGGTCAGGGCCAGCACAGGCTGATCAACCAGTACCTCACCGTTATAGGACACCTTGACCCGCCCCAGCTCATCCCCCACGTTGATGGGTGCTTTGATGACAGAATCAAGGTCTACCGTGGACTCCAGATCGTTTCGGGACCCCCGGGGAATGGTGACATAGACGTCTTCGGTCATGCCGACAGAAAGCTGGTCAGCCTGGCCGCCCCAGACACGGGCCTCAATCAGCTCCTGGCCGGACCGGAACAGGCGTTCGCTCTCGTAGTAGCGAAAGCCGTAATTCAGCATCTTCTGGATTTCCTGGGCCCGCGCTTCAGAGCTGCTGGTGCCCATAACGACAGCAATGAAACGGGTGTCGTTGCGCTTGGCCGAAGCAACCAGACAGTAACCGGCTTCCTCAGTATGACCGGTCTTCAGTCCGTCAACGCTGTCATCCCGCCAGAGCAGGCTGTTCCGGTTGGGTTGGCGGATATTGTTATAAGTGAAGTGCTTTTCAGCGTACAGCGGATAGTTTTCCGGATAGTCATTGATGATTGCCTGCGCCAGCATGGCCAGGTCATAGGCCGTTGAAAAATGATCCGGCGAAGGCAGACCGGTAGCGTTTTCGAAGTTGGTGTCTTTCATGCCCAGCAACTGGGCCTGCTGGTTCATGATATCAACGAAGGCGTCTTCGCTACCGGCAACGAACTCTGCCAGGGCGACGGACGCATCGTTACCCGACTGGATGATCACTCCCCTGAGCAGATCCTCAACCGACACCTGGGTGCCTTCCCGGACGAAGGTTCGGGAGCCCTCGGTTTTCCACGCATTCACGCTGATCGGCACCATGTCGGACATGGAAATGCGGCCCTCATCAAGCTCCCGCTCGACGATATAGGCGGTCATCATTTTGGTCAGACTGGCCGGAGGCAAACGCTCGTGGCTGTTCTCCTCCATGATGATCCGTCCGCTCTTGGGATCCATCAGAACATAAGAGCTGCCGGCAATCTGCGGCGGCGACGGAATCAGTACCGACTGGGACATCGCCTTGCCTGTCACGGCAAGCATCAGCACAAAGACAACAGATAGGGTTCGAAAAGCAGAGTTTAAGGCCATGGGTCCATTCATTCGTCGTTAAGTGTGTTTCTTATACAGGTGTCTTTTTCGTCGCGCTCAGTGTGTATCGGTCAGCAGGATGGACTGATCGAAGCCCCGGGCTTCCAACAGGCTCTGGGTGCGCCTGGCGCTGTCTTCATCGCTGAACGGGCCTACCTGAACCCGATGAAACCGCCCTGAAGACGTATCAACAGCTCGCACACGCATCGGATTTTCCAGCACCGCCTTCGCCCGGCTCAGCAACTTTTCGGCCGGATCCCGGCTACTGAAGGAACCCAGCTGCACAAACAATGACCGGTTGGTCATCGCCATATCACCACTTGCCTTCACCCGGCTTTCAGCGTATCCGGTCGAGTCTCCGGGAGAGAAGGGCTTGCCGGCAATGAACATGGCTCCGTCCGGCCTGACTGTAATGGCGGCGACTTCTACCCGTGCCGTGCCCCGGGCCTGGTAACCCAGCTTTTTGGCAGCAGCATAGGACAGGTCAATGATTCTATCGCTGTGAAAAGGACCACGGTCGTTGACCCGAACCACTACGGAACGGCCATTATCAAGATTCGTTACCCGGGCATAACCCGGGATCCGCAGCGATTTGTGGGCGGCAGACATGGCATACATGTCAAAGGTTTCGCCGTTGGAAGTCTTGTGGCCATGGAATTTCTCGCCATACCAGCTCGCCGTGCCCCGGGCAACATAGCCGTCGTTGCTGTCGAGCACGTGGTACTGCTTGCCCCAGACCGTGTAGGGCGATTTATTGCCCGCCCTGCGAGGAGCCTCGTAAACCGGCACCGCATCGTCAAGCCCGGAGACATCAAAGTTGCCCGAGGGTGCCCTGTCGGTTGCCAGGGTGTAGCGTGACGAATGGTCCGTTTCCGGGGCTGATGCACAGCCGCCGAGCACCAGCAACGCAACAACCGTCAGCAGAAGAGAGAATGGGGGCTTGCAGTTCACTGTCCGGAGTTCCTCTTGACTACACTGGCCACCGCCATCAGCTTTCGGGCGGCCTGATCTTCATTGTAACGGGTTCTGCGCCGGAATCACCATTACCCGACCGCCATGGTTCGACCAACCCGGTCAGGCGCCAATCATCCGTCGGTGCGTATGGATCGACATCAAAACACCGAACGCCGCCATCAGCGTCACCCCCGAGGTTCCGCCGTAGCTGATCAGGGGCAATGGCACACCAACCACAGGCAAAAGTCCACTTACCATCCCGACATTCACGAAGATGTAGATAAAGAACGTCATGGTAAGCGCGCCGGCCAACAACCGACTGAACGAATCCTGGGCTGTGGCGGCAATGTAGAGGCATCGCAGGATGATCAGGAAATACACCGTCATCAGGATCAGCATACCGACAAAACCGAATTCCTCGGCCAGCACCGCCACGATAAAGTCGGTATGGCTCTCCGGAAGGAACTCGAGGTGTGACTGGGTCCCTTGCAACCAGCCTTTGCCATCCACTCCCCCGGAACCAATGGCTGTCTTGGACTGGATGATATTCCAGCCGGCCCCCAAGGGATCACTTTGCGGGTCCAGTAGTGTCAGCACCCGTTGCTTCTGGTACTCCCTCATGACGAAAAACCACATCAGAGGAGCGGACACGGACACCATGGCCACAAACGCGGTGATCAGTTTCCAGCTGATGCCGGCAAAAAACACCACGAAGATGCCGGCCATACCCACCAGCAACGAAGTCCCCAGATCCGGCTGCTGCATGATCATGATCATCGGCACCAGAACAATGGCCAGCCCAACGGCCACATGCCGGAACCTTGGCGGCAGGAAATGCCTGGACAGATACCAGGCCGCCATCATGGGCACCACCAGCTTCATCAGCTCCGAAGGCTGAAAACGGGGCAGCCCGGGGATCGCCAGCCAACGTTGGGCGCCTTTGGCCCCGACGCCCACCAGCATGACTGCAATCAACGCCACAATGCCAGCCGCATACAGCCACGGCGCCCATCGGCGAAACACCGAGGGATCCAGCTGGGCAAACACCAGCATCACGACAAAGGCAACGCCCAGGCGTATGCCCTGAGCCTTGACGACTTCCAGGTTCCGGTCGGCACCGCTATACAGCACGAACAGCCCGCCGGAAACCAGCAGTAGCAGCAGCAGTAACAGAATCGGGTCCAGATGCAGCGCGCTCCAGATACTGCGGTGACGGCCAAGCGGGTTGCTCGCCGTTGAATCCATTAACGCCTTGAACGCCATCAGTTGGCCACCTCGTCAACGTCGCTGACCAGTGTGCCATCGGCCTGCCCATAGTCGAGCAGCCAGGAATCGAACAGGGCGCGAGCCACCGGCGCGGCCGTGCCGCTGCCGCTGCCGCCGTTTTCAACGATTACCGCAACCGCGATCTCCGGGTTATCCGCCGGCGCAAAGCCAACGAAAAGCGCGTGATCCCGGAGCCGCTCGCGGATTTCTTCCTCATCGTATTCCTCATCCTCAGCCAGGCTGAAGACCTGGGCAGTTCCTGTCTTGCCCGCCATCTTGTAGGGTGCACCCCGCCCCACAGAGCGGGCCGTTCCCTTCGGCCCATGCATGACCTCAACCATGGTGTCGACGACGTATTCCCAGTCGTCGGGATTCTTGAGGCTAAGCGGCTCGTGGGTCTCGGCGGGCAGGAATTCCTCGACCGGTCGGTCTCCCTTGATGTCCTTTAGCAGCCTCGGCTCTACCCAGCGGCCACGGTTAGCAATCAAAGCGGTTGCCGTGGCCAGCTGCAATGGCGTAGCCAGCATGAAACCCTGCCCGATGCCCATATTGACAGAGTCCCCCGGATACCAGGGCTCGTTCCGGACCGCCCGCTTCCAGTCCCTCGAGGGCAGCAACCCGCTCAGCGCTCCCGAGACATCAAGGGTGGCGTCCTCTCCGAAGCCGAAACGGGACAGGTAGCTGTGCATGGTATCCACCCCCATCTCGACTGCCACCTCGTAGAAATAGACATCGCAGGATTCGGCCACAGCGTCTTTCAGATCCACCCAGCCATGGCCGGTTCGCTTCCAGTCGCGCCATAACCGGCCGCCTTCATTCAGGCGAAAATGCCCGGGATCCCAGATGGTGTAATCGCGGGTGGTGGCTTCGCTATCAAGGGCAGCTACTGCGAGCATCGGTTTCACCGTCGACCCCGGGGGGTACTGCCCACGCAGCGCCCGATTGAACAGTGGTTTGTCCTTGCTGTCGCTCAGTTCCCGGTAGTCATTAACGCTGATACCGGTAACGAACTTGTTGGCGTCAAAACCCGGCACGCTGGCCAGTGCAAGAATGCCACCAGTATCCGGTTCGATCGCAATGATGGCGCCCCGGCGACCATCCAGAAGTTCGTGGGCGCGCTGCTGCAGCCGGAGATCCAGATGCAGCTGCAGGTCCTCTCCGGGCACCGGGTTCTCCCGCTCCAGGACGCGCAGCGTGCGGCCGCGGGCGTTGGTTTCAACGTGCTGGTAACCGACCTCCCCATGGAGGATCTCTTCATAGAAGCGTTCGATGCCCGATTTTCCGATGTAGTTGGTGCCGGCATAGTTGACCGGATCGATCCGCTGCAACTCGTCCCGGTTGATACGACCAACAAAGCCCAGGGCATGGGCTGTCAATTCACTGTGCGGGTAGAATCGGACCAGCTCGGCCTTGACCTCAACCCCCGGAAGCTCATGGCGATGCACAGCGAGACGGGCCATCTCTTCTTCATTGAGGTCATAGCGAAGGGGGATTTCCTGGAAGGGTCGGCGAGGTTCCTGAAGCCGCCGCTCGAAACGTTCACGGTCTTCGTCGGAAATTTCCAGAATACTGCCAAGCTGCGCCAGGGTATCGTCCATGCCCTGAACCCGCTCGGGGACCAGCGTCACACTGAAAACGGGCCGATTCTCGGCCAACAGGGTGTCATTTCGGTCGTAGACGAGCCCCCGGGGTGGCGGTACCGACTGGACCTGAACGCGGTTCTTGTCTGAAAGGGTGGTATATACCTCATGCTCAACAACCTGAAGCTGGTACATCCGCACAATCAGACCGCCAATCGCCAGCATCACAAACACCAGCATCACCAGGGTACGGCGCTGGAAGAGCCGGCGTTCTGCTGCCGTATCCTTGAACTCACCCCATGGCATGGTTACCCCCTAGGCCCGGTGATACGGGTGATTGCGGGTGATCGACCAGGCCCGGTACAACTGCTCTGCCAGAACGATGCGTACCAGGGGATGAGGCAAGGTGAGCGGCGACAGCGACCATTGCTGGTCGGCCCGCTTCCGGCAATCGTCGGCGAGGCCATCGGGGCCGCCCACCAGAAAACTCACATCGCGGCCATCCTGTTGCCAGTTTTCCAGTTGAGCCGCGAGTTTTTCGGTCGACCAGGGCCGACCGCCAACCTCCAGCGCAATCACGCGGTCTTTCGAACCGGTGGCGGCCAGGATTGCGTCGCTTTCTCGCTGCATCAGCCTGGGAATGTCGGGATTTTTGCCCCGGTGGGCGACAGGAATTTCAACCAGTTCCACGGGAAGCTCCGGCGGCATGCGGCGGGCATAGTCTCCGAACCCGGTACTGACCCAGTCGGGCATTTTCTGCCCCACACAGATCAGGCGTAACCGCATGATTATTCGCTGCCCGCAACACCAAGATCCGGAGCATCGCGCCAGAAGCGCTCCAGATCGTAAAACTCCCGTGTGGCAGGCATCATCACGTGAACAACCACATCGCCCAGGTCCACAAGAATCCAGTCGCTGACGCCAGCACCCTCAACGTTGCTCGCGCGCACACCCTGCTCCTTGGCCTCGATAACAACGGAATCGGCGAGAGATTTCACATGTCGATTGGACGTTCCGGATGCCAGAACCATGAAGTCGGTGACACTGGTGCGGTCACGGACATCAATCACGCTGATGTCCTGTGCTTTCACATCTTCAAGCGCATTAATTACCAGATCTTTCAGTTGCTCTGCCTGCATAATCACCCTGTTGGACGGGCGTTTGCCGGTATGGCCGCCCGAAATATCATATTCAGACGCGATTGTAGCACTAAAAGTTCCCGTCGGGGCATGCACCATAGAGCCCCTGGCGACGAATTTCCGCCCAGACCGGATCGGGCATCAAATAGCGGGGTGAACGTCCGTCACCAATACGCTCCCGGATCCCCGTGGCGGAAATATCCAGAAGCGGCGGATCCAGCTCGAGAAAATGGCCGCAGGGCTTGTGCTTCAGAGTTTCGGGGCCTTCCACGCCCCGTTCCGCCAGCAGCCGGGCCGGTATGCCTGAAGGGTCCAGTGCAGGGCCTGGCCGACGGACAACCACCACATGGGCCAGCTCCGGGATCTGCCGCCACTCCCGCCACCGGTCGAATCCGGCGAATGCGTCAGTGCCCACCACCATCACCAGGGGCTCATCCGGCCCAAGCTCCGCGCGAAGCTGACGCAGGGTGTCGGCCGTATAGGAGGCACCCTCCCGTGCCAGCTCCCGGTCGTCAATTCGTAGCTGGGGCTCGTTGGCCACCGCCAGCCTCAGCAACTCCAGACGCTGACCGGAGGTAGCCCCGGTCTGCCCCCGGTGCGGTGGAATATGACAGGGCACCAGGCTGACGTAATCCACGCCAAGGCGGTCGCTGATTTCCAGGGCAAGCCTGAGATGGCCGTGGTGCACCGGATCAAAGGTTCCGCCATAGATCACATGCATGGGCATCAGGTCCGGATATGGCCGTCGCCGAAAACCACGTATTTCTGGGACGTGAGACCCTCAAGCCCCACCGGCCCACGGGCGTGAATCTTGTCGGTGGAGATGCCAATTTCGGCACCCAGACCATACTCGAAGCCATCGGCAAAGCGCGTGGAGGCATTGACCATGACGGAACTGGAGTCCACTTCGGTGATGAACCGGCGGGCCCGGGTGTAGTTCTCGGTGATGATGCTGTCGGTATGCTGGGAGCTGTAGCGGTTGATATGGTCAATAGCGCCGTCCAGGCCGCCAACCACACGCACCGCCAGCACAGGAGCGAGGTATTCAGCCTCCCAGTCCGCCTCGGTGGCTTCGGCCACGCCCTCTACGATAGCCCGGGTTCGTTCACAGCCCCGCAACTCCACGCCTTTCTCAACAAAAGCCCGGGCCAGAAGAGGCAGGATATCTTCGGCGATCTCGGAGTCCACCAGCAGGGTCTCCATGGTGTTGCAGGTCCCGTACCTGTGGGTTTTGGCGTTGATCGCCACGTTCACCGCCTTTTCCGGGTCGGCATGGCTGTCGATGTAGACATGGCAGACACCATCGAGGTGTTTGATGACCGGCACCCGGGCATCACGGCTGATACGCTCGATCAGACCCTTGCCACCTCTGGGCACAATGACATCAACATGGTCCGGCATGGTGATCAGCTCACCCACCGCAGCACGATCGGTTGTCTTGATCACCTGCACCGCATTCTCGGGCAGACCCGCTTTCGCCAGGCCCTCGGAAAGACAACGGGCAATGGCCTGGTTGGAGTGGATCGACTCCGAGCCGCCCCGGAGGATGGTTGCATTACCCGACTTGAGGCACAGGCTGGCCGCCTCGACGGTCACGTTGGGGCGGGACTCGTAGATGATTCCTATGACGCCCAGGGGAACACGCATCTTGCCCACCTGAATACCGGAGGGGCGGTAAGCCATATCCGTGATGGCCCCAATAGGATCGGGCAAGGAAGCCACCTGGCGCAGCCCTTCGATCATGGTGTCGATTCGCTGGGGGGTGAGCTCCAACCGGTCCAGCATCGCCGCATCCAGGCCATTTTCACGGCCCCGCTGCAGATCCTTGCCATTGGCCAGGGCGAGCTCTTCTCGCGCGGCATCAAGAGCCTCTGCCGTGGCCAGTAGCGCCTGATTACGCACAGCCGTGGTCGAACGCGCCACTCCGGCTGCCGCTGCTCGGGCCTGCTGTCCAACCTCGGCCATGTACGCTGCAATATCCATTCAAATACCTTTCTGTTTTCAAGCGGAATCAGGAATAAGTGCCTAACTTTACCTTTCCCGTTTCAAGTACGCATCCCAAACAGATATTATACCGCTGCGATATGCCATACTCGGAATCTGGAGGAGCTTTTGAACAACTCCCCGGGGACGGTTTTTTCAGGGAGTTCGGGAAAAAGGAAGGACACAATGGCCCAGATGGCCGAAAAATTCCTGTTAAGCAAGTTGTCGCGGGCAGGCTTCGTGGCCCTGATCGCCATTGCCACCCTCTGCGCCGTACTGGGAGAACCCATGGTTGCGGCGGCTGCGGCTGCGGCCGCAGGCATAGTGATTTCCGGCAAGACTTTCCACCCCAGCCGGGTGAATCAACCCTGGCCCCGTGTCCAGCAGGCCTTCTTCGTGATTCTTCTTCTGATTCTGTTGGCCAGCTTCTGGACCGGCCCCTGGATTTTGAGCCACTGGCTGTACGCCCTTCCCCTCGCCGCTTTCGCATTGATTCCGCCTGCGGCAGCAGCCGTGGTGACCCTGGCTATCGCCATTCTGGCTATGATCGCAACACAGTGGGCGGTAGGCCTTGCCGACCGCCACCAGATGATCAGCGCTTTTCTGCTAACGATGCTGCTCTCGGCTCTGCTGGTATTCCTGCGGGACTATAAGGCCCGGCAACTGGCCCCATTGCGCCGGACTGATGAACTGACCCAGGCTGCCAGCCGGGAATATCTTTCCGCCGACCTGCACAAGGAAATCCAGCGCAGCGAACGGGAAGGCACCGATATGTCCATTATCATGATCGGGCTGGACACCCACCTGAGCGACAATGATCCAGATGAAGACATACGCTCGATTCTTCCGCGCATCGGTCGCTACCTGCATTCCCAGATCCGCGATTTCGACACCTACTACCGGGTGGCCGATCTGCAGTTTCTGGTAATCCTGCCAGGTATTGCCACCAGTGACGCCATCGCCCGCGCGGAGACAATCCGCAAGGGCCTGGCAACGCTTCTGGAATCACACGGAATGAACCTTACGGTCAGTACCGGAATCGCCGGCCTGAATATCGGTGACGATGCCAACAGCCTTCAGCAGAGCGCGGCGAATGCCTTGCGCCGGGCCCAGCAGCAGGGCGGCAACCGGAGCCAGGCCTACAGTTCATGGTCGCAACCGGCGCAGCCGAGCCAACCACGGGCAGAGGGGCCGGCAGCATGACCGAGACCCGCCTGAGAACCTGGACACACGCCTTTGGTTACGGCATTGCCTGCCTGTTTATTTTCACCCTGGCCATGCAGAACCTGCGCTATGGCTTCTACGAACTGTTCTATCTGGCCTCCGGAATGGCGGTCCTGACCCTGGCCGGCGCAATTTACACCATTATCTGCCGCCGGCATCAGTTGTCGGCACCGGGGCATCTGGTCATCCTCTCCGGCCTGAACAGCGGCATGCTGGCAGCTCTGCTGACCATGAATGCGCCCGGCATCAGCCACTGGGCAATGCCCCTGCTTGTGCTGAACCTGCTTATCCTGCCGCTGCGCCAGGGCGTAGGGCTCTCTCTTTTGCTGTTAGTGCCCATGTCGATCATCCTTTTCCTGGAACAGCCACCGGCCGAAGCCATTGCCATCACGGGAGGTCTGTTCATTCTTCTGGCGGTCGCGGCACTGTACATCTGGCACTATGACCACATGGCCCAGTCGGCCGAGGATCTCGCCATTACCGATCCCGTAACCGGTGCTCATAACGCCCGCTTCCTCGATGAAACCCTGCAGAAAGAGATCAGCCGGGCCATCGCCACCGGGCACTGCCTGTCTGTAATCGATCTGAGTATTGATTACGCGGATGAAGTGGCCGACCTCCATGGCAGGGACCAGGTTCAGGGTCTGTTCCGGGACATGACCGAACACCTCTTCGGGGTTATTCGTGCCGGCGACACACTCTATACGCTGAAAGACTCCGAATTCTTCCTGATCCTGCCGTTTACGCCGGAAGAAGGTGTGAGAGTCATTGCCGAGCGGATTCGCCGGACCATCGCTGAACACCACTGGCCGGTGGTCGGCAAAGCCACCGTCAGCCTCGGCTGCACCACCCGCGGCAGCGGTGACACCCGCACCGACACACTCAGAAAACGGGCCCACCAGGCCATGGAGGAAGCTCGCAGACGGGGCACGGATTCAGTCTGGTTCAGTCCGGGAGAAACCATCGAAACATGAGCAGTGCCTGGTTGAACGACCTGTCGGCATGGTTGAGCCTGCATCCCGGCTGGCTGGCAATGGCTCTGTTTACCACCGCTTTTATCGAATCCCTCGCCATCGCCGGCATTATTGTCCCTGGTGTCGCCATCCTGTTTGCCGTTGCTGTGCTGGCCGGTGAAACCGGGATGCCGTTACCGGAAGCACTGCTCTGGGCGGGCCTGGGCGCCATTGCCGGCGACACCGCCAGCTTTGGTCTTGGGCGGCTGCTGCAGGGCCGCCTGACAACAGCCTGGCCGCTGAGCCGTTACCCGAAAATCATCAGCACCGGAGAGCGTTTTTTTACCCGACACGGCGGCAAAAGCGTGATCATCGGGCGCTTTGTCGGGCCGGTGCGCCCGGTCATTCCCCTGGTGGCCGGTGCGCTGATGATGTCCTGGCGTCGCTTTCTGGCCTTCAACATCGGCTCAGCCATCGCCTGGGCGCCAGTCTATATTTTCCCGGGTTTTTTGGTGGGCAGCGCACTGGCCAGCGAAATCAGGCCGCCGGCGCACTTCTATGCGGTAATCGGCATCAGTCTCGCTGCCCTGACCGCGGTCTATTTCGTGCTGTTGCGATTTCAATTGGGGCTCGGTGAAACCAGCCGTTTTTACCAATGGCTGAAACAATGGATGGCGAAGTACGAAGCGACACACCGATTCTGGCGTCTGTATACCAATCAGCGGCCAGCCCGGGAGGGTGAATTTCCGCTGTCTTCATTTTTGCTCGCGCTGGGCGCTTCCGCTCTGCTGCTGCTCTGGGGTCAACTGGCCACAGCAACTCACCTGCTCGACGGGTTCGACCAGGCTACCCGTCTCTGGTTCGAGCAACTCCGCCAGCCCCTGCTGGACGGTCCCTTCATTGCCATTACGCTGCTTGGAGACCCGCCGGTACTGATAGCTGCTGGTGCGCTGGCTTGCATGGCGCTGGTGTTTCGTGGCTACTATGCCGCTGCCGTACACATTCTGGTGGCTGTCGTTGCTACGGTTATTCTGGTCTGGGGCCTGAAATCCCTGCTCGGCGTCCCCCGGCCAGACGAAGTCATGGACCCGCCAAGTTCCGGCGCCTTCCCAAGCGGTCACACTGCAGGTATTACCCTGCTGGTCACCCTGCTGGCCAGTTTCGTTGCCGGAGAAAGCCGTCACCGGAAGCGCTGGCAGTACTATGTCCTGCTGTCTCTACCACTGGTTCCTGTGGCTCTGAGCCGGCTTTACCTGGGGGTTCACTGGTTCACGGACGTGATTGGCGGGCTGTTGCTCGCACTGGCCGTTACCGGGGCGGTGCGAGCCAGTTACAGCCGTTACGACAAGGTACCTCTGGCAACGGATATAACCGTGGTAGTTGCAGCGATCGCGTGGGCGGCCTTTGCTTGCGGGTATATTGCGCTGTCGTGGGACGAGGCTGTGATGAATTTCCGGCCCCTCGGCTAGCCCTTAGCCTTCTTCCAACGCCTCCAGAAGCCCCTGCAGTCGACTGAGGCGTTCCAGTGGATCCTGCAACTCCACCAGCTTCTGCTTCTCCTGTTTGTCCAGGGGCAAAAGCTCCGTGAGCCGCCAGCCAACATCCCGGGCATCGCCATAGTCGATGTCCATATTCAGGTCCCTGATTACCGGATGCCGGAACAGTGCCTTGAGAACAGAGGGCAGCTCGCTGAAGCGTTCCGGCACCTCGCTTTCGGCCTCCTCAATCAGGCATTCCACGTCGCCAACATTCAGGCCGTCTTCCTGCTGCCAACTGCGGACCACCGACACCTTGGACTCGCCCTCCACGGTGATCCCCAAAAGGCCGTTATCAAGCTGCTGGAAATCAATAATCCGAACATAGGTGCCAATGTCGTAGAAGGCTGCGGTGCGCCCTGTTTCTCCGCCTTCCTGCAACAACACCACAACAAACCCCCGATCTTCCTTGAGGCAACGCGTCAGCATGTCGATGTAGCGCGGCTCGAACAGCTGTAAGGGAATCCTCCCCCTGGGCAGGACGATGGAGTTCAGGGGGAACAAAGGTACATTCATAAGTGCAACAGTCACCGGAAAGCAGACTCCACAGTTTACACAGCCCGGACGATCACCGAATGGACAGCAACTGCTGAACTTCGTCGACCCGGGCCCTGGCCTCCGTGAGAAGCTGCAAACTGCGGGAGGCATTGAGTTCAAGTTCACCCAGACGCCGATACGCCGGCACCTGGTCGAACGGAGGCAGCTCGGCATTCTGGCTGGAACCGATCATTGAATGCAATTGCGCCACGATAACCACATCCACCAGTTGCGGCGACGCCTCACGGCATTCATAGCCCCAATCCTCGGCATGGCGGACCGCCTCCACGAAGGCCGGCGGGAAAGACCAGTTTTCGAGAACCGCCGTGCCCACATCGGCCCGGAGTTCCCGGATTGCATGGCTCAGGTTGGCCTCATCGGCAAAAAGGTTCACATGGTGCTCGGCCTGGACCAGAATGGGCACCACGCCGATATCATGGAGCAGCCCCGCCAGCAGCGCTTCTTCCGGATTCAGTTTGGTCGCGTGATCCGCCAGCACCCAACACAGGGCTGCCACTTCCCGGGAGTGCCGCCAGAGCTTTTCCATTTCTTTTTGCAACGATGCCTGACGGGTCTTGAACACCTCCCGCATCGAGAACACTGTCACCAGTTGCCGGGTGGTACGCATGCCAAGACGAACAACCGCTTCCCGGACATTCCGGACGTCACTGAACCCGCGATAAAGCGGGCTGTTGCAGGCGCGGACAAGCTTGGCGGCCATGGCCGGATCCGCAGACACCGCCAGTGCCACCTGGTCTGCCGTCGATTCCTCTCGATCGACCGCACGACGGACCTTCCAGGCCACATCCGGCACACTGGGCAGCTTGACCTGATTCGACCTCAACTCCGACAGGAACTCCATCAACAGATGATGTTCCTCGCTTTCCATGCCGCCGGTGCCTTCACCGGAATCCATTTCGACCTGTTCCACAGGCGCCGAGCGCAGCAGCTGGTTGAGGATTTCCTGCTCAACCACCAGGAACTCGCAGGGTTTTACCGCCGTTACGTCGTACATCCGGGGCTGAAGCCGGGCTATGGGATTCTGCGCTTTCTCCGTCTCGGCTTCGATGATCGATTTACGGCCGTCGAGGGATTCAAGTTCCACCTTGCCGGCAATCAGGAAAAAGTCGAGACCATCCCGGACACCGCGCTCCAGAACCCGCTGCCCGGGCCCATGGGTGCGTCGCTCGGCGCGGCTGGCAAGCAGGACCAGTTGATCATCGGTCAGCCGGTTCAACGGCTGAAACTCTTTAAGGCGACGAAGCGGCAGGCTTTCCTGGCCGGCCATAGGCATACTCCTTGTCGGTTCAAACCGGAAAATAATTGGGCAACTGTGTTAACTATTGTAAACAGCGGCTCTGAAAACAACCATGCGCCTCGAGTCTAATCTGGTATCCTCTGTTTTTTTGATCATCGTCATCAGGTAACAACAGAGAGAACAGACCACCATGCCTCAGTATCGTTCGCGGACATCCACCGCAGGCCGCAACATGGCCGGCGCCCGTGCCCTCTGGCGCGCCACCGGCATGAAAGACGGGGATTTCGGCAAACCCATTATTGCGGTTGCCAACTCCTTCACCCAGTTTGTGCCAGGCCACGTCCATCTCAAAGACCTCGGCCAGCTCGTGTGCCGCGAAATCGAGGCCGCCGGCGGTGTGGCCAAGGAATTCAACACCATTGCGGTGGACGATGGCATCGCCATGGGCCATGACGGCATGCTGTACTCCCTGCCCTCCCGGGAAATCATCGCAGATTCTGTAGAGTACATGGTGAACGCCCACTGCGCCGATGCCCTCGTCTGTATTTCCAACTGCGACAAGATCACCCCGGGCATGCTGATGGCCGCCATGCGCCTGAACATCCCAACGATTTTCGTCTCCGGCGGGCCGATGGAAGCGGGCAAGACCAAGCTGTCCGAGCACAAGCTCGACCTGGTAGACGCCATGGTCATCGCGGCAGATCCCAACGCCTCCGACGAACAGGTGGAAGAATACGAGCGCAGCGCCTGCCCCACCTGCGGCTCCTGTTCCGGCATGTTCACCGCCAACTCCATGAACTGCCTGACCGAAGCCATTGGCCTGGCGCTGCCGGGCAACGGTTCACTGCTGGCTACCCACGCCGATCGGGAGCAACTGTTCCTGAAGGCCGGTCGACAGATTGTGGAGAATGCGCGGCGCTATTACGAGGAAGACGACGCCAGCGTACTGCCTCTGAGCATCGCCTCCATGGCGGCCTTTGAAAATGCCATGGTCATGGACATTGCCATGGGCGGCTCGACGAACACTATCCTTCACCTGCTGGCGGCTGCCCAGGAAGGTGGCGTTCCCTTTACCCTGAACGAAATCGACCAGCTGTCACGCCGGGTTCCGCAGCTGTGCAAAGTGGCCCCCAACTCCCCCAAGTACCATATGGAAGACGTGCACCGTGCCGGCGGCATCATGGGCATTCTTGGCGAACTGGAGCGGGGCGGGTTGATCAACACCGATCTTCCGACTGTGCACAGCAAGACCATGAAAGAGGCCCTCGAGACCTGGGATATCATGAGGTCACCGACCACCGAAGTGGTCGAATTCTACAAAGCCGGGCCGGCCGGCATTCCCACCCAGACAGCCTTCTCGCAGAGCACCCGTTGGCCGACCCTGGACGGTGACCGGGAAACCGGCTGCATCCGCTCGGTCGAGAACGCCTACAGTTCCGAGGGCGGCCTGGCCGTGCTCTACGGCAATATTGCCCTGGACGGCTGCGTGGTCAAAACCGCGGGGGTGGACGAAAGCATTTATGTGTTCGAGGGCAAGGCACGGGTGTTCGAGAGTCAGGATTCCGCCGTTGCCGGCATTCTCGCAGACGAGGTGAAGCCGGGCGAGGTTGTGATCATCCGCTATGAGGGCCCCCGTGGCGGCCCGGGTATGCAGGAAATGCTGTACCCGACCAGCTACCTGAAATCCAAGGGCCTTGGAAAGGACTGCGCACTGCTGACAGACGGGCGTTTCTCCGGCGGAACCTCAGGCCTTTCCATCGGCCACGCATCGCCAGAAGCTGCCGCCGGCGGTGCAATTGGCCTGATCGAGAATGGCGATACGATCCGTATCGACATACCAAACCGGAGCATCAACGTTGAACTGGACCAGCACGAGCTGGATCGTCGCCGGGAAGCCCGGAATGCCAAGGGCTGGAAACCGGAACTGCCAAGGGACCGCAAGGTATCTGCGGCCCTGAAAGCCTACGCGCTGCTGGCCACAAGCGCCGACAAGGGCGCCGTTCGGGATCTCGAAAAGCTCGACTGAGAATCCCCGGCACCAGGCAGCAAAAAAGCCCGGCGGGACAAGCCCGGCGGGCTTTTTATGTTCAGGAGACTCCGATCACCAGAGTGACCAGCCACCGTCTTCCTCTTCTTCAATGGCGTCATCCTGCTCGGGCTCGGGAGCCGAGGTTTCCGCCGCAGAAGAAGCCGACTCCTGAGTCGGAGCGCTGCTGGATCCGGTGGACTGCGCTGACGCGGCCACCTGAACCGAAATCATGCCCAGGGCTTCCTTGGTTGGGTCGTCCAGGATACCGGTAGCCTGAAGACCGTTATCCTGTTGGAACCGGGTCAGCGCCGACCGGGTTGAGTCATCCATCTGCGGGCTGACATTGGTAATGTCGTAGCCTGCTCCGTAAAGCGCGTTCTTGAGTGCAACGATCTCATCCGCGAAGGCCGCAGGGGCAAAGCCCAGTGTGACCGCCAATCCGGCCGCAGCGGCCAGGCGTCCCAGTCGGGTAGTTGCTTTTCTCATGGTACTCACCTGCTTACTCCTGATATCTCGCCGATATCCGTTTCTTTCTTGTTATGTGGTGCCTATCTCCACAGGCTGGGGCAAACGGGTAAAAGCCTACCATACTTTTGTCGTATGTCGCCTTACCGGACATCATGTCCCGTTTTCCTGCCGGACTCCTGCGTCTCATCGTCCACACTGGCCGGCGAGCGGTGGGCCTCTTCACTGAACTCACGGATGAAGATTCCCCAGAAAGCCATGAACAGAGCCGCCACCAATGGTCCCATTACAAAACCGTTGATGCCGAACATGACGATACCGCCCAGGGTTGATAACAGAACAATGTAGTCCGGCAGCTTGGTATCGCGACCCACCAGTACCGGGCGCAGCAGGTTATCCGCCAGCCCGATGACCACCACTCCGAAAGCGGTCAGCACCACCGCTTCGATCACATCTCCGACGGCCGCCAGGTAGATGGCGGCCGGCACCCAGACCAATGCGGCACCTACCGCCGGTAAAAGCGATACAATCGCCATCACGACACCCCAGAGCAAGGCGCCAGAGATCCCGAGTATCCAGAAAATCAGCCCGCCCAGGGCCCCCTGGATGATTGCAATCAGCAGGTTTCCCTTAACGGTCGCCCGGGTCACCTCCGCGAACTTGGCAAACAGCAATCGCTCCCGCTCATCACCGAGCGGGAGTGCCCGGATGATCAGTTCTACCAGCGCACTGCCATCCCGCAGCAGGAAGAACGCCAGATACACCATCAATGCAAGGCCCAGGAAAAACTGGAAGGTATTCTGGCCCACGCCCAGTGCCTGCTTGCCAAGGAACTGGCTACCGCCGACAAAAATGCTCACGGCCCTGTCCCTGAGTTCTGCAAAGCTGATATCAAACTGTGCCAGGAACGCCTGAATCGCGGGAAAAGACTGATTGACCCGATCAATGTACTCGCCGGGCCGTATTTCACCGCTCTGGATCTGCTGGTAGAGCGCGACGCCCTCGGCAACCAGGGATGTCACCAGGATCAGCACCGGGATAACGACGATGAACATGCAAATGCACAGGGTGATCAGCGCATTCACATTGGGCCGGTCACCCAGTTTACGCACGAGCAGTTGCTGCACGGGATGAAAAATCAGAGCGATGGCGACCGCCCAGAATATGGGCCCGAAAAACGGCTTCATGAGAAACACGAAGGCAAGGGAAACGCCAATCAGCAACGCCAGAAAAGTCCGTGTTTCGAGTTTTGCGTACATAGTCTTTGCGGTTCCCCGATGTTGGTTCTGCGTTTTACCGAGCCATTCTACCCTACCACGCTGTCGTGGCCACTGTAGCGCTCTTCAGGTTATAGTGGACGGTTGTTGTTCAACTAATAGACAGGTCATGTTGTTGGAACTGGAAACCTTCACCGTCGAAACAGCCCTGGACGCGGCCACGCAGCTGCGCAAGGTACTGGCCGCCAGAACTCACCGGCGCAAGGTGATGGGCCAGGAGGTGGTAGTGCCCGGCCAACTCGGCGAAGCCCTGCAGTTGCCACGGATTATCAACCGGCTTCAGAGCAAACAACAGCGACAGCGGGACCTTGGCCTTGAGGATTTCCAGGAGCTCTGGCCTACCCTGTCGCCAAAGACACGGGAGAGAGTGCTGGAGGCGATTGGCTGGTACGATCCGAAGGAGCTTGACTGGGATGACAAACGCTCCAACCGCCGGCCACTGGTCGATCCAGACAGTTAAGCCGTATTAATACGGCAACCTGACTTTGAAATGTCATACTTGGCCCATATGTTGGGCAGTATCAGGAGGATATTTATGACTCAACCACAGCATTACACGGCACTTCTGGCTGAGGGCAGCGCGGTTCCCACCCTGCTGTGCGGCCACTGCCACTCGATTCTCTCCAGGGCCCGCATTTTCCGGAATCAGGGCGACCAGCACCAGAATATGGAATGCCGGACCATTGGCCTTTGTTCAGCCGACGATTGCGGTGCAGTCAATTGCTGCGACGAGGCTCTGGCCCACGTAGACAACCCCGAGCGACTGTTCGGCATCGCGTCCTGATTCAAAGCGGCAACGCTCTGTTACGCAACTCAAACACACAAATTTTCCATCTGCTTTATCCTGATATTCGACGATTGTAGTAGGGCATCCTGATCACCGGATGCCGCCCGGCAATCACGCAACCAATCAGTCAGGACAGTCGATGGCATGCGTATTCTGAGAACCGATGAAGCCCGCTTCGCAGGTCTTCCGGATTACCCTTTTGCTCCAAATCATTTTGACGTAGAACCCGGGCTCCGGATGCACTACGTTGACGAAGGCCCGCGAGGCGCGTCGCCGGTACTCATGCTCCATGGCGAACCTTCCTGGTCCTATCTTTACCGGCACATGATTCCCCTGGTGGCAAATGCCGGGCATCGGGTGCTGGCTCCGGATCTGATTGGCTTCGGTAAATCCGACAAACCGGCCTCGATCGCTGACTACAGCTACGGCCGCCATCTGGCATGGCTGGCAAGCTGGCTGGAACAGCTGGACCTCAGCAACATCACCCTGGTGTGCCAGAACTGGGGGTCACTGCTGGGCCTGCGCCTGGCGGCCGAACACCGACAGCGCTTCAGTCGCATTATCGTGGGGAATGGTATGCTGCCAACCGGCGAGGCACCCGTTCCTGCGGTGTTTTCCATCTGGAAGGCCTTCGCCACGCATAGCCCCTGGTTCCCGGTTGGGCGCATCGTGCAACTGGGCACCGATCGCACGCTGAGCAAGGCTGAGCTTGCGGCCTATGAGGCGCCTTTCCCCTTAGCGGAGTTCAAGGCAGGCGCCAGAGCGTTTCCAAAGCTGGTACCCACGGAGCCGGGCACGCCGGACAGCGATGCTAACAAGGCCGCCTGGGAGGTGCTTGAAAGGTGGAAAAAACCATTCATTACCTGCTTCAGCAGCGGCGACCCGATTACCAGGGGCGGAGACCGGCATATGCAGCGTCGGATTCCCGGTGCCCACGGCCAACCTCACATCACGCTCCGGGGCGGGCACTTTTTGCAGGAAGATTCGCCTGAAGATTTCGCCCGCATTATCATTGATGCACTGAAATCGGAAATGGCGGCCTGAGCCGCCTTTTCTACTAACCGAAAACGGTTACCGTCTGACGGCTCAGCGCCACCAGTTCGCCCTTCGCCGTCCATATCCCGGCCTGGGTATGACCATAACCTGCGCCCGCCTGATCAATGCCAACCTTGTAAAGGAGCCAATCACCCGGCTCCATGACCGGCCTCGGGTGTACGATATCCAGCGCCCAGCTCAGGGAACTGGTTCGCACCCGCTGTTTTACATACGGCAGTACTGCCGGGGGCCAGGCATCAACCAGGGCAACAATATGGGCGTCCGAGAATGACTCCGGGGTTTTCCGGAACTGCATCCAGCCGCCAAGTTCCCGGCCGCCCTTGCCACTGAACGGCAGGTTGCCAAAGGCCCAGCGCATCTCTATTTGCTGGATGAATTCCGGAGTGACTCCTTCGATGTAATCCAGGCCGGGACATTGATCGACCGGTGGTGCCTCGGGCGCCGGAATGGCATCCACCTGAACCGCCGACTCCCGGTCGCCGCCAAAGCTGGCCAGGCATACCAGCCGGGTTTCTCCTTTCTGGACGATGCGCCCTTGTACCTGACTGACCGCCTTACCCTCGCGCAGAATCTCAGCCTCGAAACCGGCCGGAATTTCCGGCTCCACAGGGCCCACGAAAGAGACCTGCAATGACCGCATCGCCCGGCCCCCGGCAACAAGCTTCTCCATTCGCTCGAACATCAACGCGGCCGTGAGACCACCGAAAGTGGCCCTGCCCTGGGACCAGCTTTCGGGCATTACCAGCACCTCACTGCCACGGGCCGTCCGTAGTAATTCATCAAAGGTCATCTCAAGTTCCTGTTAGCAACCTATCGGGATAAATACGAAGCCTGCCCAAGATCGGACAGCAACGCAATGGCCTGTCCCCGGCAACTACCTACAGACCTGGCAGGGTTTTGCGTATTAAAGGAGCAATAAAACCGCTATAATGGCGGCACATCACGCATTGCCCGGCAATGCTCTACCTCCCGAATTCCGAGTGAATCAATGTCTGAATTGTCCTTTGCCGAACTGGGGCTTGATCCAGCCGTACTTGAAGCTGTGTCCTCCGTTGGCTATGAAACCCCGTCTCCCATCCAGGCCCAGTCTATTCCAGCGCTGCTTTCCGGCAATCATCTGCTGGGCGTGGCCCAGACGGGTACCGGTAAAACTGCAGCGTTCGCACTGCCTCTGCTGAGCCGGATTGACGCCTCCGTGACCGACCCCCAGATTCTGGTTCTGGCGCCAACCCGGGAACTGGCCATTCAGGTGGCTGAAGCCTTTACCACCTACGCCAGCAAGTTCCGGAACTTCCATGTTCTGCCGATCTACGGCGGCCAGGATTTTTATCCCCAGATCAAGGGGCTTCGCCGTGGTGCCCAGGTGATTGTGGGCACTCCGGGGCGCATGCTCGACCACCTGCGCAAGGGCACTCTGAAACTGGACAGCCTGAAGGCACTGGTTCTGGACGAAGCCGATGAAATGCTGCGTATGGGCTTCATCGACGACGTGGAAGCGATTCTGGCCAAGACACCGGAGAACTGCCAACGCGCCCTGTTCTCGGCCACCATGCCGCCGCAGATCAAGAAAGTTGCCCAGACCTACCTGCGTAACGCCACGGAAGTCCGCATTGAAAGCGAGACCCGCACGGTCGAGCGCATTTCCCAGTTCGTTCTGCCGGTGTATGCCGAGCGCAAACTCGACGCCCTGACCCGGATCCTCGAGGTGGAGCCGTTTGACGCGTCGATCATCTTCGTGCGCACCAAGGCGGAAACCACACTGCTGGCCGAGAAGCTGTCGGCACGCGGACACGCGGTGGCACCGCTGAACGGCGATCTGAACCAGCGCCAGCGCGAACAGACCGTTGAGGACCTCAAGCGCAGCAAGAAAGACATCATCGTCGCCACGGACGTCGCCGCCCGCGGGCTGGACGTACCCCGTATCACCCACGTGATCAACTACGATGTGCCTTACGACACCGAAGCCTACATTCATCGCGTCGGCCGCACCGGTCGTGCGGGACGGGAAGGCAAGGCCATACTGCTGGTCACGCCCCGCGAGCGGAGCTGGCTGCGCACCCTGGAGCGGGCCACCAACTCCCCGATGCAGGCCTATGAGCTGCCGTCACCGGTTGAACTGAAAAAAATGCGGGAGCAGCAGTTTGAAACCCAGCTGCTGGCCTTCGCTGAAGACAAGAAGCTGGCCAAGACCATGGCTCTGCTGGACGAGATTGCCGAACGCAACGAAATGGATATGGCCATGGTGGCCGGTGCATTGGCCTGCTGGATGGAAGCGGCCCAACCCGGTTCCCTGCCCCTGGAGCAGCCGGAGGCTCTGCCGGTGGTCTCAGCCACCCCGCCACCGCGTCGCGACCGCAAGGGTGGCCGCCCGGGCGATAACCGCAAAGGCCCGAAAGGCGGGTTCAAAAAAGGACCAAAGGGGCGCGGAGGCCCCGGACCGAAGGGTAAGCCCCCCGGCAAGGGCGGCAAACCATCAGGCAAGCGCCCGCCGCGTCAGGCTGACGCCAAGCGCTGATAGACGACGAAGCTGTAGTCGTATGGATTGTTATCGGACGCGGAGAAATCCTCCCGTCCGATTTCTTCCCACTCATCCCAGTTCACTTCCGGAAAAAACGCATCCCCGTCCACCTCGGCGTGCACCTGGGTGATGTACATACGATCCACCAGGGGCAGCGCCTCGGCATAGATTTGCCCGCCACCGATAATCATTACCTCGTCACCACCTTCCAGCTCCGCCTGCGCCTCAGCCTTCACCAGTGCTTCGGGCAATGACTTCGCAGCCACCGTTCCGGTTGGCGCTTCCCAGGTTTCATTCCTGGAAATAACCACGTTCATCCTTCCCGGCAACGGCCGGCCGATAGAATCCCAGGTTTTACGGCCCATGATAATCGGTTTGCCCATGGTGGCCTGTTTGAAATAACGAAGGTCACCCGGCAGATACCAGGGCAGATTGTTGTTCCGGCCAATGACCCGGTTCCGGGACATGGCGACAATCAGGGCTTTTCTCATGTGCTCGCCTTTTTAGAGTTCATTCAGATGGCAATCGGCGCCTTGATGCCCGGATAGGGGTCGTAGCCTTCAAACTCGAAGTCTTCCAGCTCGTACTCGAAAATGCTCGCGGGCTTGCGTTTGATCAGGAGTTTCGGCAAGCCCCGCGGCTCGCGCTTCAACTGCTCGAAGACGATGTCATCGGTCAGGTGATTCTGGTACAGGTGGCAGTCGCCAAAGGTATGGACGAACTCACCTACATCCAGGTCGCACTGCTGGGCGATCATGTGTGTGAGCAAGGCATAGGAGGCGATATTGAACGGTACCCCCAGGAAAAGGTCGGCGCTGCGCTGATAGAGCTGGCACGACAGCTTGCCGTCGGCCACGTAGAACTGGAACAGGCAGTGACAGGGCGCCAGGGCCATGCGGCCCTCGCGAACATTATCCTGGGGACCAATGGATTCGTCCGGGAGTTCTGCCGGATTCCAGGCCGAGACAATCAGTCGGCGGGAATTGGGCTTGGTGCGGATTTGTTCAACCACTTCGCTGATCTGGTCGACCACCTCACCATTCGGGCACTGCCAGCTACGCCACTGTTTTCCGTAGATGGGCCCAAGGTCACCATCTTCCAGGGCCCATTCGTTCCAGATGGAGACCTTCCGTTCCTGCAGCCAGGTGTTGTCGGTGGAGCCCCGGAGAAACCAGAGCAATTCATAAATGATGCTGCGCAGGTGGACCTTCTTGGTGGTCACCAGGGGAAAGCCTTCCTGCAGGTTGAAACGGATCTGGCGGCCAAAGACAGATCGGGTACCAACGCCGGTGCGGTCCCCCTTGTCAAATCCGTTATCGACAACGTCTTGCATCAGGTCGAGATAGGCTTTCATTCGGCTTGTCTCCGGTAAGCGATAAACATCAGGGCGGCGCCGGCAACAATCATCGGGAAGGACAGTACCTGCCCCATGGTTAGCCAGTCAAAAGCAAGGTAGCCCAGCTGCGGATCCGGCTGACGGACAAATTCCACCAGGAACCGGAACACGCCATAGCAGATCAGGAACAGACCGGAGACCGCCATGGTGGGCCGCTGCCTGGATGAGAACCACCAGAGGATCACGAACAGCGCCACGCCCTCCAGGGCAAACTGGTACAGCTGGGAAGGATGCCGGGCCAGCGAATCCGGCGCCGTCCGGAACACCATGCCCCAGGCCACGTCAGTGGGCTTGCCCCACAGCTCGCCGTTGATAAAGTTTCCTATCCGCCCTGCCCCAAGACCCAGGGGCACCAGCGGGGCCACGAAATCAGCCATGCGCCAGAAACCACTGCCCACTTTGCGGCCGTACCACCACATGGCGAACATCACGCCCAGCAGACCGCCATGGAAGGACATACCGCCTTCCCAGACCCGGAGCAACCAGAGCGGGTCCGCCAGGAAGGCATCAAAGTTGTAGAACAGGACATAGCCGAATCGCCCGCCCAGGATCACCCCCAGGGCCAGGTAGAAGAGCAGGTCACCCATCTGTTCTTCGTTGATCGGTGACCAGGGTTTGCGGGTACGGATGCGCCCAAGCCACCAACCGGCCACGAAGCCGAACAGATAGGTCAGACCGTACCAGTGGATCTTGAGGGGGCCGATGGCGATGGCCACCGGATCAATCTGGGGATGCTGCAGCATCAACTACCTCTCAGCTCAGGAGAAAACGGAGACCCACCAGCAACAGCATGATGGAGAACGTTCGTTTGAGAATTCGGGGGTTCAGCCGATGGGCCAGATTGGCACCCACCCGGGCAAAGAAAACGCTGGCAAAAATGATACCGATCAGCGCCGGCAGGTAAATGAAGCCGGCGCTCAGTTCCGGCAATGCGGGATTGTTCCACCCGGTCCAGATATTACCCAGAGCACCGGCAATGGCGATAGGCAGACCGCAGGCAGCAGATGTTCCCACCGCCTGCTGCATCCGCACGTTGCACCAGCTCAGATACGGAACCGTGAGGGTCCCGCCGCCGATTCCGAAAATCGCTGAGCCCCAACCGATAAAACCACCTGCGACACTAAGACCGGCAACCCCGGGAACATCGCGACCGGGCTTCGGGTCGACCTGAAAGAACATTTTAAGCCCCACCAGGATCACGAAGATGCCAATCACCAGTTCCAGCATGCGGCCGCTCATCAGAGATGCTGTCCAGGCGCCGACCAGAGCCCCAAAAATAATTCCAACCGTCATGGGCCGGAACAGATCCCACCTTACGGCGCCATGCTTGTTGTGGGAACGGATGGAACTGACCGAGGTGAAGACAATGGTCGCCAGTGAGGTACCAACCGCCAGATGGGGAATAATGTCCGGATTGATTCCCTGCAGACCAAAACTGAACATCAGCACAGGCACGATAATCAGGCCTCCGCCAATGCCGAACAGGCCCGCAACGGTGCCAGCCAGGGCACCAAGGGCCAGATACGATGCTATTACATAAAACAGGGTCATAGTGTGAGTCGCGCCCGGGAAAACCAAGGCTGGTATGATACACAGCGCAAGAGTCAACTTCATTAACTCCGGGAGCACCATCCTCTTCCATGTGCCTGATCGCTTTTGCCCTCGGCCAGAACCCTCATTTCCCACTGGTTGTTGCCGCCAACCGGGATGAATTCTTCCGTCGCCCGACGGCCGCCATGGACTGGTGGACCACGGAATCGGGCACCCGCGTGCTTGCCGGCCGCGACCTGCTTTCCGGGGGCACCTGGCTTGCGGTGAATGCCGACGGTGAGGTCAGTGCCGTGACCAATGTGCGCGAGGGCACACCGGAAACCGGCCGAATCAGCCGGGGGGAACTGCCCCTGCGAGCCCTGACCGATTCACGGGAGCAGCTTGAGGGCTATCTGCTCGATAATGCCGATCAGTTTTCCGGATTCAATCTCGTTCACCTGGCCGCCGGCGACGGCTGGTATTTCAGTAATCGGGATGCTCATCCGGGGCGGCAGATCCACCGCGGGGTGTACGGGTTGAGCAACCACCTCCTGCAGACACCCTGGCCCAAACTTCTGCGCCTGCGCGAAGCCGCAGGGAATACTATCGCCGCTGCCGGCCATAATGCTGAGAAACTGCATAAAGAGTTAATCCCCTTGCTCCAGGACAGTACGCCGGCACCAGACCACCTGTTGCCCGACACCGGTGTCGGCCTGGAAACCGAGCGCTTTCTGTCGTCGCCCTTTATCGTGGGATCGGATTACGGCACCCGGGCAACCACCGTGGTGACCGTATCCGCCGCAGGCGACATAGAGGTCACCGAACAGAGCTGGGGCCCAGACGCCAAAACCGGCGAACGCCGTCACTTCCATTGGCAGCGATAGCAATCTGGCTCTGGTATAATCCGCGAAATTCTGCCACCTGATCGGAGGGCCCCTGATGGCCGGTGAACAAGGCGCCACATCGATAGCCGATTTTGAGAAATCTCTTGATGAACTGGAGAAGCTGGTTCGCGATCTGGAACAGGGCGAGCTGTCTCTGGAGCAGTCCCTGACGGCGTTTGAGCGGGGTGTAAAGCTGACTCGTGAATGTCAGCAGGCACTGAAGAGCGCCGAGCAGCGGGTTGAACAGCTGGTCCAGAACAGCGACGGCACCCTGGAAACGCGCCCTTTTTCTCCGGATGATGCCGACTGATGCCTGTACCGAACACCCTTGCCTCCGATTTTCTGGAAACCTGCCGGGCCCGTGTGGATGCGGAACTGGACCGGTGCATTGAGCTCGATTCTGCCTCCGGGCGCCTGCAGGAGGCCATGCGTTACAGCGTGCTGGGCGGTGGCAAGCGGATTCGGCCCGCCCTGTGCCTGGCCGCAGCAAGGGCACTGGGACAGTCCGGTGACGAAGCCCTCATCCCGGCCTGCGCGGTAGAACTGATCCACGCGTACTCATTGATCCATGATGACCTGCCTGCCATGGACGATGACGATTTGCGCCGCGGACGCCCCACCACGCACATTGCCTTTGACGAAGCCACTGCCATCCTGGCCGGAGATGCCCTGCAGGCGCTGGCGTTCGGCTGGCTTGCGGAAGCACCGGGGCTACCGGAATCCGTGCGCCTGATTATGGTCAGGGAACTGGCCCGGGCCAGCGGCCACGGCGGAATGGTTGGTGGCCAGGCCATTGATCTTGAATCCGTCGGTAAAACCCTGGCACTGGCCCAGCTTGAAAACATGCACCGGCACAAGACCGGCGCCCTGATCGAGACCAGCGTGCGGATTGGCGCCCTGACCGCGCCCTCAGTCAGCGAGCAGGCCCTGGCCTCGCTTACACAGTATGCCAAGGCACTGGGCCTGGCATTCCAGGTTCAGGATGACCTGCTGGACATAGAAGGGGACACGACGGTCATTGGCAAACCCCAGGGTTCGGATGCGGCCCGCGCCAAACCCACCTATCCTGCCCTGCTTGGTGTGTCCGGCGCCCGGGAGCACCTGGCAGATCTGCTTGAGCAGGCGCAGCAAAGTCTGCGGGATTTCGGTCCCGAAGCCGATCCTTTGAGGGCGATGGCCGATTACGTGGTGGCAAGAACCCATTGAATCCCGGCGCCCCGAAGGCGCACACTGGCGATAAATATTTTCGTAACAACTGGCCCGCTTTGTGTGAAACAGCTTCCCCTGTTCCCTTATAATGCCAGTCAGTTACTGAACGTACCGGAAAAGACCCGAGCAGATGCAGGACACTTATATTTTCAAGGAAATCCCGTCGCAGCGGCCCAACACGCCACTGCTGGACCGGATTGACGAACCGGCCCAGCTGAGAGAGCTGGCCCCGGAGCAGCTGACCCTGCTCGCCCGGGAGCTCAGGGCATTTCTGTTATGGTCAGTGGGCCAGACTGGCGGCCATTTCGGCGCGGGACTGGGCGTGCTTGAGCTGAGCGTCGCCCTTCACTATGTCTTTGATACGCCCAGCGACCGCCTGGTCTGGGACGTCGGCCATCAGGCCTACCCTCACAAAATCCTGACGGGCCGGAAGGAAGCAATGGGCAGCATCCGGCGCAAGGGCGGGCTGGCCGGCTTCCCGAAGCGGGCCGAAAGCGAATACGACACCTTTGGCGTTGGCCATTCGAGCACCTCCATCAGTGCAGCACTGGGCATGGCCATTGCCGCACGCCTGCAGCAGTCCGGTCGAAAAAGCATTGCCGTTATTGGTGACGGCGCCATGACCGCTGGCATGGCGTTCGAAGCCCTGAATCACGCCGGCCACCTGCACGCCGACATGCTGGTGATCCTCAACGACAACGACATGTCGATCTCCCGGAATGTGGGCGGACTGTCCAACTACTTTGCCAAGCTGCTGTCCAGCCGCACCTACAATCAGGTCCGCGACAGCAGCAAGAAGGTTCTGCAGGGCGCACCACACCTGATGGCGCTGGCCAAGAAAACCGAGGAACACTTCAAGGGCATGATTGCCCCGGGCACCCTGTTCGAGGAACTGGGGTTCAACTACATCGGCCCGATCGATGGTCATGACCTGCCCCTGCTGGTGGAAACCCTGGAGAACATCCGGGAGCTTGAAGGTCCGCAGTTCCTGCATGTGGTGACCACCAAAGGCAAGGGCTTTGCCCCGGCCGAAGCCGATCCGATCGGCTATCACGCCATCAACAAGATCGAGCCGGTTCCAGCCAGTAAACCCGAACCGGTCAAGCCGAAGCCGAAAAAACCCAAATACGCCAACGTCTTCGGTCAGTGGCTCTGCGATTCCGCCGAGCAGGACGAGCGCATAGTGGGCATTACCCCGGCCATGTGTGAAGGGTCGGATCTTCTGGCGTTCTCACAGCGTTTCCCGGAGCGCTATTTCGATGTCGCCATCGCCGAACAGCACGCGGTCACCCTGGCGGCGGGTCTGGCCTGCGATGGTGCCAAGCCAGTTGTCGCCATTTACTCGACGTTCCTGCAGCGGGCGTACGATCAACTGATACACGATGTGGCGATACAGAACCTCGATGTCCTGTTCGCGATCGACCGCGCCGGGCTCGTTGGAGAAGACGGCCCGACCCACGCCGGCGCCTTCGACATCAGCTACCTGCGCTGCATACCGAACATGGTGGTGATGACGCCCTCGGACGAGAACGAAACCCGCCAGATGCTCCAGACCGGCATGCTATACGAAGGGCCGGCCTCGGTGCGCTACCCCCGTGGCACCGGCCCCGGCGCCGAAATCCAGCAGGAATTAACTACACTGGAGATTGGCAAGGGTCGCCGGATACGCAGTGGTAAAGGTGTTGCCATCCTGAACTTTGGCACCCTGCTGGCGCCTGCACTGGAGGCTGCAGAAGCGATAGGTGCAACAGTCGCCGACATGCGTTTCGTGAAGCCCCTGGATGAGGAACTGGTGCTGGAGCTGGCGGAGCAGCATGAGTTGCTGGTCACCCTGGAAGAGAACGCTATTGCCGGCGGGGCCGGCAGCGCCGTGACCGAATTCCTCAACAGCCGCCTGGTCGCCATGCCGGTGCTTCAACTGGGCCTGCCGGATACCTTCATGGACCATGGCAAGCATGGGGAACTGCTGGCCGAGTGCGGCCTGGACGCCAAAGGTATCGAATCGGCCATCCGTACCCGCCTGGAAACCCTTCGCCACCAGAGCCTGAAAGTCGTCAAATAAACCAGGCTCTTGACCAAGAATGCAAAAAGCCCGCGACATCGCGGGCTTTTTCGTGGGCAAGGCCTGGATCGGCTCAGAGCTCCGGATCGTCGTCCTGGTGTGTCTCCAGCCAGTGCCCCAGCTTGCTTTGCTTGGTATCGAGATAGTGTTCATTGTGAGGGTTGCGGCCCACATGCAGCGGCACTCTCTCGGCAATATCAATACCGTAGGAGGATAGCGCTTTAACCTTGCGGGGATTGTTGGTCATCAGCCTCAGGCTCTTGATACCAAGGTGCTCCAGCATATCCTTGCACATGCTGTAGTCACGCAGATCCGCCGCAAATCCCAGACGCTCATTGGCTTCGACTGTATCGGCACCCTGATCCTGCAGGTGGTAAGCGCGGATCTTGTTCAGCAAGCCGATTCCACGCCCTTCCTGACGCAGATACATCAGGATACCCCGGCCTTCCCGGGCGATGCTGCGCAGCGCCTCTTCCAGCTGGTAACCGCAATCACAACGCATGCTATAGAGGGCGTCGCCAGTCAGACACTCGGAATGGGTGCGGGCCAGCATGGGTTCGTCACTGTCCAGGTCACCCAGGGTCAGGGCAACATGTTCCTTTCCGGTGTCCGGTTCTTCGAAGCCGTGCATATCAAATACCCCGAACGGGGTCGGCAACCGGCAGGTCTGGATGTAACGAACAGCCACAGTGTTTCCTCGTGGTTCAGTCAATCGGGCCGCGCATTCTATCACGGGCCCGCCCGCTTGGCGTAGTCTCGGCACTGTCGCTCCTCCGGCGTAGTCTTGATAACCAACACTTACGAGCGCAGTGGTCCGCCAGATCAGGCGTTATCGGCGACCCAGTGGCCACTGCGACCGCCCTTCTTCTCCAGCAGACGCACCGAACCGATCTCCATACCACGGTCCACAGCCTTGCACATGTCGTAGAGCGTCAGTGCGGCAACGCTTGCCGCGGTCAGCGCCTCCATCTCGACACCGGTCTGGCCGGACAGTTTGCAGCGGGTAAGAATATGCACAGATGCGCCATCGTCGCCCGGGGTCAGTTCAACTTTCACAGACGTCAGGTTCAGCGCATGACACAGGGGAATCAAATCATGGGTCTTCTTCGCGGCCATGATGCCGGCAATTCGGGCAACGGCCAGCACATCACCTTTGGGATGCTCGCCCTCAATAATCATGTTCAGGGTTTCCGGCGCCATGCGTATGGTGGCTTCAGCACGCGCCTCCCGCTCAGTGGCCGCCTTATCGGTCACATCCACCATGCGGGCTTCGCCCTTGTCATCGAGATGGGTCAGTTTGCTCACGGAATCCCCCGGAATCGGTTGTGCAAGATAGTGAAAAATGCAGGAACGACAGCATAACAGAGATGGACCCGGCGTCGCTGACAACCGTCAGCTTTGGGGCCACCAGAAGCGGATACCGGCGATGCCCTGACCGCCGCGCTCACGGGCTTCCTTCAGGTCGCTCGCAGACAGTCCACCGAGGGCAAATACCGGCAACGCCGATTCGGACACCAGGTCGGTAAAGGCCGGCCAACCCAGGGTGGGCGCCCCGGGATGACTTTCCGTCGGCTGCACCGGCCCCAGGGTCACGTAGTCCGCCCCGATAGTCGTCGCATGATCGATTTCCTGCCGGTTATGACAGGAAACCCCCAGCCAGACATGCTTCGGCACCGGTCGGGCCGAGAGGCCGGCCGCCTCGCGCCAGGGCAGGTGCAGGCCCCGGGCACCGGGTCTGGCGTGGAATACTTCGGGGCCACCGTGGACAATCAGGGCAACGCCAGCCTTTTCACAGACCGGCAACGCTTTCGCCGCCAACTCCACATAAGCCTCCAAACTCATGGCCGGAGCCCGGAGCACCACCAGGGGTGGCCTGGCAGCTTCGAGGCCCGCCAGAAGCCGCTCGAGCGCCTGATCCGGATCACTCGCATCGCCGGTGATCGCAAGCTGGCAGGGCAACCGCAAAGCTCGAATAATCGGCCGGTTGGCGGCGGGGAAATCCTCGTCCTGGAGCTGCTCCGGAGCAAGCCATTCAACCGGCTGCCCCTCGCATCCCCGTGCTTCGCCTTCGGCAGCTCGGGTTTCCCAGACGTCCAGGAAAACCCGCTTGTCACCGTAATCGTGGCGAATGCCGATAACAGGCTGCAGGGAGGCTGCTGGCACGTGAAGACCGGTTTCTTCGGCAATCTCACGTACCAGGGCCGCCTGAACACTCTCCCCCGGCTCCACCTTGCCCCCGGGAAACTCCAGCAAGCCCCCCTGATGGACATGGTCTGGCCGCCGGGCAATCAGCACCCGGCCATCCCGGACAATGACGGCAACGGCAACGTGAATGTCTTTTACGCGGGCTTCCGACGCAGGCTCAGACATAGTCAGGTGCGGTACTCGGCGTTGATGGTGACGTAATCGTGGGAGAAGTCACAGGTCCATACTGTCTCCCGAACATCACCCCGCTTGAGGTCAATGGCAATAGTGATCTCTTCACGGTCCATCACTGCCTGCCCACGGGCTTCCGAGTAGTCCTCGGCCCTGCCACCGTTGCGGACCAGACAGACATCACCCAGGTAGATTTCCAGGGCGTCGAGATCCAGTCCGTCGACACCGGCGCGCCCTACCGCCGCCAGGATCCGGCCCCAGTTCGGGTCGGAGGCGAACAGCGCTGTCTTGACCAGTGGCGAGTGCGCCACGGTGTATGCCACATCCAGCGCTTCCTGCTGGCTGGCCGCACCGCTGACATTGATGGTGACAAACTTGGTTGCACCCTCGCCATCGCGAACGATGGCATGGGCCAGTTCCAGATACACCTTTTTCAAGGCCTCCCGAAGTTTGGGCAGCGCCGGGCTGGAAGACGTAATCTCGGGACCGGAATACTGGCCACTGGCCATCAGCATGCAGGCATCGTTCGTGGACGTATCGCCATCAATGGTAATGCGGTTGAAGGATGTTTCCCCCAATTCGGAGGCAAGGGTCTGCAGCAACTCGGGCTGGATCCGGGCGTCGGTAGCAATGAAGCCAAGCATGGTCGCCATGTTGGGCCGAATCATGCCCGCGCCCTTGCTGATGCCGGAGATAGTCACCGTATGGCCATCGAGCTCCACCTGACAGGAGGCACCTTTGGGACGGGTGTCCGTGGTCATGATGCCACTGGCGGCTTCAGCCCAGCGGTTTTCAGCCGTGTTTGCCATTGCCTCCGGAAGGGCACCAACAATCTTCTGCACCGGCAGCGGCTCGCCAATCACTCCCGTAGAGAACGGCAAAATCTCGGCTTCCGTAACGCCAGCCTGGTTCGCCAGGGCCTGGCAGCAGGCCACCGCATCCCGCATGCCCTGCTCCCCGGTGCCGGCGTTGGCATTGCCGGTATTGATCAGGAGGTATCGGGGAGAGGCCTCGGCCAGATGGCGGCGACTGAGGGTAACCGGTGCCGCACAGAACTGGTTCTTCGTGAAGATACCGGCAACCCGGCTTTCAGGCGCCAGTTCGAACACAACCACGTCCTTGCGACCCGGCTTCTTGATGCCAGCGCTGGCTATGCCGATCTTTACCCCGGCTACCGGGTGAAACTCAGGTAAGGTTCCCGGACCTACCGCCATTCTGCCACTCCTCTTGTCTGGGGTTGTGCTCAAGTACCGCACCACCCGCTGAAAACGAAAAAACCCGCAGGCTACCAGCCGTGGCTGACAGAGTGCGGGTTCCGATGGTTCAGTCAGTGCTCTGGGTTAGCTGACCTTGCCATGACACTGCTTGTACTTCTTGCCGGACCCGCAGGGACAGGGCTCGTTTCGGCCCACCTTGCGCTCCTGTCGAACAAAGGTTTCCGGCGTCGACTGCCGAGTATCATCAGCGTTGCCTTCACCCTGGCTCTGGGCTGTGGCACTGGTCTCATCGTGGCGCAAACGGGCGCGGGCAAGCTCTTCTTCCAGTTCCTGCTTGCGACGGCGCTCGACTTCTTCCATTTCTTCACGGCTCTGGACACGAACGTGACAGAGCACCCGGGTGACGTCCCGCTTCATGGTATCGAGCATGGTTTCAAACAGGTTGAACGCCTCGCGCTTGTACTCCTGTTTGGGGTTCTTCTGCGCATAACCCCGCAGATGGATGCCCCGGCGCAGATGGTCCATGTTGGAAAGATGCTCTTTCCACAGGGTGTCCAGCACCTGCAGGAAAACCTGCTTTTCGAACTTGCGCATGGCCTCGGAACCGGCGATTTCTTCCTTGGCTTCGTAGGCGGCGACAATCTCATCCAGAATCTTCTGGCGCAGATTTTCCTCGTACAGCTTGTTGTCTTCTTCCAGCCATTTCTGAACCGGCAGATCAATCGCCATCTCGGACTGCAGCTGAGCTTCCAGCCCGGCAACGTCCCACTGTTCCGGCATACTCTGAGGCGGAATGTATTCACTGATCAGCGAATCGACAACGTCTTCCCGGATGGTTTTGACCATGTCCGAGATGTCGTTGGAGGACATGACCTCATTACGCTGGTCGTAAATGACGGTACGCTGATCGTTGGCAACGTCGTCGTACTCCAGCAGCGTCTTCCGCATGTCGAAGTTGCGGCCTTCCACCTTACGCTGGGATTTCTCGATAGCGTTGGTCACCATCCTGTGCTCGATGGCCTCACCCTTCTTCATACCCATCGCCTGCATCAGGCTCTTCACCCGGTCAGGGGCAAAGATACGCATGAGATTGTCTTCCAGGGAGAGGAAGAACCGTGAAGAACCGGGATCGCCCTGACGACCGGCACGACCGCGAAGCTGGTTATCAATCCGGCGGGATTCGTGGCGCTCGGTACCGATGATGTGCAGGCCGCCAGCCTCAAGCACCTGATTGTGGCGTTCGGTCCATTCCGCCTTGACCCGGGCAATCTCCTCTTCCGAGGGATTCTCCATGGCCGCGACTTCATGCTCCCAGTTACCACCGAGCACGATATCGGTACCACGACCGGCCATGTTGGTGGCAATGGTGACTGCGCCCGGACGACCAGCCTGGGCGATGATATGGGCTTCGGATTCGTGCTGCTTGGCGTTCAGGATCTTGTGCTCGATCCGTGCCTTCTTGAGCAGCATTGAGAGCAATTCGGACGCTTCGATAGACGCGGTACCGACCAGAATCGGGCGCCCCTCGGCGGTGACGTCCTTGATTTCGTCAATGATCGCGTGGAATTTCTCTTCCTGGGTCAGATACACCAGGTCGTTGTAGTCGGTCCGCTGGATCGGCTTGTTGGGCGGAATGACCACTACGTCAAGGCCGTAGATCTGGCGGAATTCGAAGGCTTCGGTGTCTGCCGTACCGGTCATACCGGCCAGCTTGTCGTACAGCCGGAAATAGTTCTGGAAGGTAGTGGAAGCGAGCGTCTGGCTTTCTGCCTGGATCTTGACACCTTCTTTGGCCTCAACGGCCTGGTGCAGGCCCTCGCTCCAGCGGCGACCCGGCATGGTACGACCGGTATGCTCGTCAACAATGACCACCTGGCCGCCCTGAACAATGTAATCCACGTCTTTCTGGAACAGATGGTGGGCGCGCAGTGCCGAGTGCACGTGGTGCAACAGGCTGAGATTGGCCGCTGAATAAAGGCTCTCTCCTTCCTTCAGAAGGCCACGCTCAAGCAGCAATTCTTCAACTTTCTCGTGACCGCCCTCGGTCAATTCCACCTGGCGGGATTTTTCATCAATGGTGAAGTCCCCCGTAGGCTCGCCCTCTTCAGGCACTTCACCTTTTTCCAGGCTGGGAATCAGTTCATTGATGGCCTGGTAAAGCTTGGAGCTGTCCTCGGCTGCACCGGAGATGATCAGCGGCGTTCTGGCCTCATCGATCAGGATCGAGTCCACTTCGTCCACGATTGCGTAGTTCAGGCCGCGCTGGACCTTGTCTTCGGTACTGAACGCCATATTGTCGCGCAGGTAATCGAAGCCGAACTCGTTGTTGGTGCCGTAGGTAATATCGGCCTGATAAGCCGCACGCTTTTCTTCCGCCGGCTGGCCCGAAGCCACAACACCTACCTGCATGCCCAGGAACCGATAAAGCTTGCCCATCCACTCGGCATCACGGCGTGCCAGGTAATCGTTGACGGTAACTACGTGGACGCCCTTGCCGGACAGCGCATTGAGATACACCGCCGCGGTGGCAACCAGGGTTTTACCCTCACCGGTTTTCATTTCCGCGATCCGGCCTTCGTGCAGGGTGATACCACCAATCAGCTGGACATCGTAATGGCGCATACCCATAACCCGGCGCCCCGCTTCACGCACGGTGGCAAAGGCCTCGGGCAAAAGGGCATCAAGGGATTCGCCTTCATCGATCCGGCGACGGAACTCTGCAGTCTTGCCTTGCAACTCGGAGTCGGACAGATTGCCATATTGCTCTTCAAGCTCATTAATGCGCATGACTGCCTTGCGCATTCTCTTGATTTCTCTGGCGTTTTTACTGCCGAACATCTTGGTTGCAAGCTTTGTGAACATAGACCACTGCTTCTTTGATTAAACGGAGGAAGCCGGCATTCTAACCTTATTTTGTAACAGGACAAAAGGCAGGCCTCACACAGGCGCAAGAAGTCGCCGATGAGGCACCGGATTCACGGATAAAAACTGGCCGGGCGCGGAATGGCGGAGAGGTTCTGAAGGCGGGTGAACCGGATCCGGATCAGCGGCTCGCCCGCTTGATATAGGTTTCCGGGTTTTCAGACTTGCCATTCCGGATGACTTCGAAATGCACATGTGGGCCAGTCGAGCGCCCGGTGCTGCCCATGAGCGCCACGACCTGGCCCTTCTGGACAACATCACCCACCTTAACCTTGATGGTCTTGCAGTGGGCATAGCGGGTGATCAGACCATCGCCATGGTCGACTTCCACGAGGTTCCCGTAGCCATAGCGCTCTCCGGCATAGGTAACCACGCCGCCGGCGACCGAGATGATGTCGCTGCCATCCTTTCCGGCCAGATCAACACCGGCATGCCAGGTGCGTTTGCCGGTAAAGGGATCAGAACGGTAACCATATTTGGAGGACAGCCAACCCCATGTGATCGGACGACCTTCAAGATAAAGCTCGTCCTCAAGCCGCTTGCTGGATGCCAGTTGATCGAGCAACCGCAGTTGCTGCTCGCGGTCCTCGATGCGCCACTCCATTTCCTCGATCATGCGGGTCAGCTCGGGCGCGGAAAAGGAATCGCCGGACAAGGCGTCTTCCGGCCCCCCGACAGCGGCCGGCTGATCGAAGTTGAACTCGTCGCTGGCCACCAGGCCGGATTCCACAAACCGCTGACCGAGAGCATCCAGGCGCAACAAACGCCCCTGAATCTCGCCCAGGCGCAGCGTCAACGCATCAACCTGTTGCTGGACGTTCTCTTCAATACTGGCCAGCTCCGCCTTCTGCTCTGCCAGTTTAAGCTGCCACTCGGCAACCAGCTCGGCGTTGGTGGGCTCTCTGGCCTCAGCCTGCTCAACCGCCATCTGGTACCCTGTCCAGCCAGCGGCTACGAGCAGGGAAACCACCAAGAACAGAAGGCCAGCGGCAAGCGTACTGTTGATCGACAACACCCGGGATTTTCCGTGGTGTTTACCAACGAGAATAATGTTCATATCGTCATCTGGTTTCATCGTTGAGCCGCAACCGCATCCTGTAGTGTTGCGCCCCGGAGAAATCCGAAGGGGGTCTGCCATCCTTTGGCAACAGCTACATACTGAAAAAATTGCAGCGCCCGGTAGACATACTCATTTACCACAATGTAAAACGAGTGTAATACAGGCACTACGCATAAACCGTGCCGAAGTGTAACCAATCGTAAACGGAGCCGTCGAGTAAAAACGCCGTCATGAAACGGAAAAGCGAGCAAAAAATGACCTTCGACAAGCTTGGCAAGACCCCGGTGCTCAAAGATCTCGTGGCAAAGGCCGAACTTCACCGCCAGGCAGAGCAGCAGGTTCTGGCCGCCGTTCCAAGTGAGTTGGTCACCGGAACCCGATTTGTCAGCTGCAAGGACGGGGAGCTGATCCTGAGCACTGAAACCGCCGGCAAAGCCAGCCAGATCAGGTTCCGCCAGCACGAGATTATGGAAAAGCTGAGAGAGAACGAACTGTTCCGGTTTGTCTGGAAAGTGAAGGTCAAGGTTGCACCGCCCAGATTTCGGGAAAAGCCGGCGTTCAAAAAAGAACCCTTGAGCAAAGAAAATGCCCGGCTCCTCAAAGAGGAAGCCGGGCACACGAAGGATAAAGCATTACGCGAGGTTCTCGAAAAACTCGCTAGCCACGTCAGGGATTAAAGCGTCCCGCTTTAACCTGCCGCCAGCACAGGCTTCATATAGGAAATCGGGGCAGTGGCCTCATCATCGAAGGTCACCACTTCCCAGGCATCCTCTTCCGCCCTGAGCTTGCGTAACAACTTGTTGTTCAGATCGTGGCCGGATTTGATACCCCGGAATTCACCAATCAGGCTGTTGCCCAACTGGTACAGGTCACCGATGGCATCAAGCAGTTTGTGCTTCACAAATTCGTCGTCATAGCGCAGCCCGTCTTCATTGAGGATCTTGTAATCATCAACGACGATGGCATTGTCCACGCTGCCACCAAGGGCGAGGTTCATGGCACGCAATTTTTCGATGTCACGCATGAACCCGAAGGTCCGCGCGCGGCTCACTTCCTTCACAAAGGAGGTGCTGGAAAAATCGACAGTTGCCGTCTGGGCCCGGCCTTTGAATACCGGATGATCAAAGTCGATGCCGAAGCTCACCTTGAAGCCTTCAAAAGGCAGCAGGGTCGCTTTCTTGTCACCTTCTTCAACCGTCACCTCACGCTTGATGCGGATGAAACGCTTGGCCGCATCCTGCTCGGCGATACCGGCGGACTGCAGAAGAAACACAAAAGGACCGGCAGAACCGTCCATGATGGGCACTTCCGCGGCGCTAAGCTCGACGAAACAGTTATCAATCCCGAGACCAGCCATGGCCGAGAGCAGATGCTCTACGGTCGCCACACGGACACCGTCTTTTACCAGCGTCGTGGACAGCATGGTCTCACCCACATTTTCCGCACAGGCACGAATCTCAACCATGGGGTCAAGATCAGTACGGCGGAAGATGATACCGGAATCCACCGGGGCTGGCTTGAGGGTCAGATAAACCTTCTCACCCGAATGCAAGCCAACACCGGTGGCACGGATGGTGTTTTTAAGTGTCCGTTGTCTGATCATCGGTACATAATTCCGTCACAAAAAGGCGATATTCTAGGCAAAAATCTGCCCGGAGAATATCAGAAAATAAGACTGAATACCATTTAACCAATTCGTTGTTGCTGAATGTTCATCCAGCATTCAACCCATGGCAATCAGTGCACGTATCTACCGGTTTTCGGGTTCCATTTTTCGCACAAGAACCGGAACCGGATCACAATTGCACCAGATTATCAGTCAGCCTGCCGACGGAGGAATGCGGGAATATCGAGATAGTCGACACCCTGCTCCTCGCTGTCCTTGCTCTGGTCGATCGCCACGTTGCCGTGGGAAACAGCCCTACGACGCAGAACGGCCGGACGGTCCAGCTGGTTGTAATCGGTTTTCCCATCCAGGGTGCGGGTATTGTCCACCACCTTGGTTGGCTTCTCGCGATCACCGCCCAGGCCTGTCGCAACAACAGTTACCTTCAGCTCGTCGGTCATCTCCGGATCGATCACGGTACCGACAACAACGGTGGCGGAGTCAGATGCAAACTCGCGCACAATGTCGCCAACCTCCGAGAATTCGCCCAGGTTGAGATCCATACCGGCGGTGATGTTGACCAGAATGCCCTTGGCACCCTGCAGGTTGATGTCTTCCAGCAGCGGGCTGCGAACGGCCGCTTCGGCTGCTTCCCGCGCACGGTTCTCGCCAGTGGCGCGAGCGGTGCCCATCATCGCCATGCCCATCTCGGACATAACCGTCTTCACGTCGGCAAAGTCGACGTTGATCATACCGTTACGGGTGATCAGATCGGCAATACCCTGAACGGCGCCCAAAAGCACATCGTTTGCCGCGGCGAACGCGTCCAGCAGGCTGGTTTTCTTGCCCATGACCGCCAGCAGCTTTTCGTTGGGAATGGTGATCAGGGAGTCGACGCTCTCTTCCAGCTCTTTCAGGCCGGATTCAGCAACGCTCATGCGCTTGCCACCTTCGAACATGAACGGCTTGGTGACTACGGCAACGGTCAGGATACCCAGTTCACGAGCCACTTCCGCCACGATCGGCGCAGCGCCGGTGCCGGTACCACCGCCCATGCCCGCGGTGATGAAGACCATATCCGCGCCCTTGATGGCTTCTGCGATACGGTCACGATCTTCCAGGGCGGACTGACGACCAACCTCCGGATTGGCGCCGGCACCCAGCCCCTTGGTGATATTGCCACCGAGCTGGATAATCTGGCGCGCGTCCATATCGGTCAACGCCTGGGCATCTGTGTTGGCGCAGATAAATTCCACACCTTCAATGTCGCTGTTAAGCATATGGCGAACGGCGTTGCCGCCACCACCGCCTACACCGACGACTTTAATGACAGCGTTTTGCTGGACATTATCGACGAGTTCAAACATTTCCCCTACTCCTTCGTGCTGTTTTCAGCCCTTGTTCCGGGCTGTTTGTTCGAGATTGTGTTTTCGAGATACCTTCGTGTACTACCTGCCCGGTTCCGTCAGAAATGACCGGTAAACCAGGCTTTCATGCGCTCAAACAGCGAGGGTGCATCTTCACCCTTGAGCACCGGTGCCCGCCCCAGATCCATCTGGCGGAAACCATGGATCAACAGCCCGACGCCCGTGGCGTAGATCGGATTGTTGACCACCTCCGTCATGCCGGAGACCGCCTGCGGACAGGCCAGCCTTACCGGCATGTGGAAGATCTCTTCGGCCAGTTCCACCACCCCTTCCATGGTGGATGAACCGCCGGTTATCACGATGCCTGCCGGAATCAGATCCTCGAACCCGGACCGACGCAACTCTGACTGCACCAAGGTGAACAGCTCCTCATAGCGCGGCTCCACTACCTCGGCCAGGGCCTGCCTGGAAAGATCCCGCGGAGCGCGATCGCCAACACTGGGCACCTTGATGGTTTCATCCGCACCGGCCAGCTGGGTCAGTGCACAGGCATACTTGATCTTGATTTCTTCGGCGTTCTGCGTGGGTGTGCGCAACGCCATGGCGATGTCGTTGGTCACCTGATCGCCGGCGATCGGAATCACCGCGGTGTGTCGAATAGCGCCGCCGGTAAACACGGCAATGTCGGTAGTGCCGCCACCGATATCCACCACGCAGACCCCAAGTTCCTTTTCGTCCTCGGTGAGGATGGCGTGACTGGAAGCCAGCTGCTCCAGGATGATGTCATCCACCTCAAGGCCGCAGCGCTTTACGCATTTCTCGATGTTCTGGGCGGCATTCACCGCGCAGGTAACCAGGTGAACCTTTGCCTCCAGGCGCACACCGGACATCCCCATGGGTTCCTTGATGCCTTCCTGGCTGTCGATCACGAATTCCTGGGGCAAAATGTGAAGAATCTTCTGGTCTGCAGGAATCGCGACCGCCTGGGCGGCATCAATCACCCGGTCAATGTCGGCCTGGGTGACTTCACGATCACGGATGGCAACGATCCCGTGGGAGTTCAGACTCTTGATGTGGCTGCCGGCAATGCCCGCATACACCGAATGAATGCGGCATCCGGCCATCAACTCCGCCTCTTCCACCGCGCGCTGAATGGCCTGGACGGTGGTTTCAATGTTCACCACCACTCCACGCTTGAGGCCCCGGGAAGGATGGGAACCAATACCCACCACTTCGATGGTGCCGTCCATCTTGCGCTTGCCGACAATCGCAACCACCTTCGAGGTTCCGATATCGAGGCCGACAATCATGTTTTCCGTTTCAACCGATGACATGTGTTCCACCAAACCGTAGGTCTGAATTAACTGTTGCTATGATTTTGGGCTGGAGGCTGTCTCGACAGCTTTCCACTTGACCGCCACACCATTGGTGTAACGGGCGTCCACCCGACTGACTTCGTCCGACCGTGCTGCCAGCCGGTTTTCATAAACCGTGATAAACCGCTCGAACCGCTGCTCCACCTGATCCCGGCCAAGCACTACTTCGATGCCATTTGCCAGTTGCAGGGTCCAGGCGCCCCGGTGTTCCAGGGCCAGGCCCGAGAACCCCAGGCCACGGGCGACCAGCTTGTCACTCATGGTCCGCGCCATGTTGATCACATCCCGCACCCTTTCATCCGGCCCCGCGAGCCTCGGTAACAGCCCCGCAACTTCCGGGTTGGACGGCGCGAACAATTCACCAGTCCGGCTGACCAGGCGCCCGTCGGTCCAGTAAGCCAGGGGCTTCTTCTCCCGGATATCAATCACCAGCCGGTCCGGCCACACCCGACGCACCGCGGCGGACTCAACCCAGGGCCGGCGCTCCAGGCTCTCCTTGATTTCCGAGAGGTCCGTGGCGAAATAGCTTTTGCCGATCCAGTCGCCAGCCGCGCGCTCGATAGCCACCCGGCTGTCGCCCACAAAATCCCCTTTCACATCCACCGCCAGGAACTGCTGATCCATGGCACCCAGCACCTTGCCCGTGCCCCAGGGCACCAGTGCAGCCAACAGAACAATCACGGCGCCCATGCCCACCTGAAGCCAGGGCACGGCCGCCAGCACACCCTTCAACACGCCAAACCGGTCCCGTTCGGGGCCAAGGGACGTTGCCCCCCGGCGCCGCGGGGGCTCGGACGGTGTCGCCCGGCTCCGGATCAGCAGTGTCTCAAGCATCGGCGCCCTCCAGGGTGTCCTTCAGTATCCGGACCACAAGTTCCTCGAAACTGATGCCTGCCGCCTTCGCCGCCATGGGCACGAGGCTGTGATCGGTCATCCCGGGCACGGTATTCACCTCGAGCAGCCAGAACTGGCCGTCGCTGTCCTGCATGATGTCCACCCGCCCCCAGGTCCGGCAGCCAACCACCCGAAACGCATCCAGTGCCAGGTGCTGGAGGCGAACCTCGTCCTCGGGTGCCAAACCACAGGGAATTTGATAGCGGGTGTCGTCGGCCAGGTACTTGGCGTCGTAATCGTAGAAGACGTGCTCGGTGCTGGCACTCAGGCCGATGGCCGGAAGAGCCTGATCCTGCAACAGACTGACGGTGAACTCGGGTCCCTCGATCCACTCCTCCACCAGCACGAGGCTGTCCAGCGCGGCTGCAGCTTCGTATGCGTCAGCCAGCTCGGCTGCGGTATACACCTTGCGGATACCGATACTGGAACCTTCCCGGGAAGGCTTCACGCTCAGTGGCGCGCGCAACTCACCAATAATCTGGCCCGCCTGGTCAACGCTGGTCATGGTCCGGAACTTCGGTGTTGGCAGGCCGCAACCTTCGAAGACGTATTTCGTTCTGAGCTTGTCCATGGCCAGTGCGGAGGCCAGGACCTCACTGCCGGTGTACGGAATCCCTGCCTGCGAAAGGATGGCCTGCAAGGTACCGTCCTCGCCGCCCCTGCCGTGCAGGGCAATAAAGACACGATCAAATTGCGGATTATCGACCGTTTTCAGAAGACAGCCTTGAACGTCTTCCGCGTAGGCATCCACGCCCGCAGATACCAGTGCCGCCAGTACCGCCTTGCCGCTTTTCAGGGACACTTCCCGCTCTGCCGAATCGCCGCCCATGAAGACCGCGACCCGTCCGAGCGCCTTCACAAGTTCCGGATCCGCCTGGTAGGCCTGTGTTTCGGTATGATGCATGTCACTCACCCGCAATCACTCCTGCGGCCGCCAGCCGCGAAGCCACACCACCGATATCGCCGGCCCCCTGGGTTATCAGAAGGTCGCCATCCTGCAAAACATTGGCCAGCAGGGCTTCAATTTCCCGGTTATCCTCCACAAAGACCGGCTCCACCTGTCCACGCTGGCGAATACTCCGGCACAGGGCCCGACCGTCGGCACCCGGAATTGCCGGTTCGCCGGCGGAATAGACGTCCATCAACAGCAAGCCGTCCACTTCCGACAGCACCCGGACAAAGTCTTCATAAAGATCACGGGTCCGGGTAAAGCGGTGCGGCTGGTAAAGCATGACCAGTCGACGATCCGGCCAGGCATCGTGTGCCGCCCGAATGACAGCTTCCACTTCCGTGGGGTGATGTCCGTAGTCATCCACCAGCGTCACCGTGCCCTTGGGTGTCTTGTAATCGCCGTAAACCTGGAACCGGCGTCCGACACCAGCAAAGCCCGCCAGTCCGCGACAGATTGCATCATCGGCGACACCTTCGTCAGTGGCCACGGCAATGGCCGCCAAGGCGTTCAGCACGTTGTGCCGGCCCGGCATTTTCAGCTCGACTGTCAGATCACTGCGACCGGCCGGACGCTTCACCACAAAGTGGGTCCGAAGACCATCCGAGTGAATGCTTTCGGCACGGTAATCCGCATCCGGGTTGTCAATTCCGTAGGTGATGATTGCCCGGGAAATCCGGGGAATGATCTCCTGAACGTAACCATCATCCACACACATCACCGCAACGCCGTAGAACGGGAGGTTGTGCAGGAAATCCACGAAGGTCTGCTTCAGTTTTTCGACATCGCCACCGTAGGTGTCCATGTGGTCCGCTTCGATGTTGGTCACCACCGAAATCACTGGCGTCAGATGCAGGAAAGACGCATCGCTCTCATCAGCCTCTGCCACCAGGTAGCGGGAACCGCCCAACTGGGCATTGGTGCCGGCGCTGTTCAGCTTGCCACCAATCACAAAGGTGGGGTCCAGACCCGCCTCGCCCAGAATGGATGCGATCAGGCTGGTGGTTGTGGTCTTGCCATGGGTTCCTGCCACGGCAATTCCGTGGCGATAACGCATGATTTCCGCCAGCATTTCTGCCCGGGGCACGATCGGTACCCTGCGACTGCGGGCGGCCACGACTTCCGGGTTTTCTTCCGAGACCGCCGAAGAAACCACAACCACATCAGCGCTGGCGCTGTTTTCTTCCCGATGGCCGATCTGGACCTCAACACCCATGGCTTTCAGGCGATCGGTCACAGCCCCCTCCTTCAGGTCCGACCCCGAAACGTCGTAGCCCTGATTCTTGAGCACCTCGGCTATGCCGCTCATCCCTGCGCCACCGATCCCCACAAAATGGATGTGACGAATCCGGCGCATTTCAGGCACCTGATAGACCAGGGGCGGATTGGTAGCATCAGCCATTGGCGGCCTCCAGACAGTAATTCACGACTCTCTCCGTTGCATCAGGGCGAGCCAGCGTTCGCGCGGCCTTCGCCATATCAGTTACCCGGCTCCGGTCCCGGGCCAGATCGCCCAGGGTTTCCGCCAGCACCGCCGGTTTCATCTTTGATTGGGGAATCAGGATGGCCGCTTTCGCCGCCACCATCTGTTGCCCATTTTTCGTCTGGTGGTCGTCCACGGCATGGGGAAATGGCACCAGTACCGCCCCGATACCTGCCGCACACAATTCAGAAACCGTCAGCGCGCCGGCCCGGCACAGCACCAGATCGGCCCATTGGTAGGCTTCAGCCATATCCTTGATAAACGGCTCCACGCTGGCTTCAACCCCGTGTTCCTCATAGGCCTGCCGGGCCGCATCTGCATGGCGCTCACCACATTGGTGGCGAACCACCGGGCGATCGGCTTCCGGCAACATGGCCAGGGCCTCGGGCAGTTGCTCATTGAACACCTGGGCACCCAGGCTGCCGCCAATCACCAGCAACCTGAGGGCACCTTCGCGCCCTGCCAGCCGCTGTTCGGGCACCGGCAGGGCCGCGAGATCCTCCCGAACCGGATTGCCGGTGCAGCGGGTGACGACTTTCGGACCAAAGCTGCCCGGGAAGGCCTCCAGCACGGTTTCAGCAAATCTCACCAGAATCCGGTTGGTCATTCCCGCAATGGCGTTCTGCTCATGAATCACCAGCGGTGTCCGGCTCAGCCAGGCGGCTACGCCACCGGGCCCGGTGACAAACCCGCCCATACCGACCACACAATCCGGGCGAATCCGGCGCAGGATGGTGAACGCCTCACCCAACGCCCGCATTAGACGAAACGGTGCCGTTACCAGCGCAAGCTTGCCCTTGCCCCGCAAACCGGAAATATGAATCAGTGACAGTGGAATGTCGGTTTCACCGATCAGCCTCTGCTCCATGCCACCACTGGCACCGAGCCAGTACACCTGATGGCCACGGGCCTCGAGTGCCCGCGCCGTTGCCAGGGCCGGGAACACATGGCCTCCGGTGCCACCGGCCATCATCAGGAAGCGGCGCTGTTCAGTCATACACCGCACCTCCTCGCGTCTTCGGACCGACCTTTTCACGGGCCAGCTTTTCCTGGTCAAGACGCTCCATTTCCACACGGGCCAGAATGCCAATGCAGATACAGGTGATCATCAGACTGGACCCACCGTAGCTCACCAAGGGCAGTGTCAGGCCCTTGGTGGGCAGAAGCCCGGTACTGACCGCCATGTTGATCCCCGCCTGCAAGCCGATCAGCAGGGTCAGGCCATAGGCGAAACAGGCGCCAAACGGCATATCCGCTTTCTCTGCCCGGCGGGCAATGACGAACCCGGTCACGACCAGCAGGGTGAAGAGGCTGAGCACCAGCAGGGATCCCAGAAGACCGAACTCTTCCGCGATGATGGCGAAGATGAAGTCGGTATGGGCCTCTGGCAGATAGAACAGCTTCTGGATGGAGTTACCGAGGCCTACACCGCCCCAGTCCCCGCGACCAAAGGCGATCAGCGACTGGGTTAACTGGTAACCGCTGTCGAACTGGTCTTTCCAGGGGTCGAGATAGCTGACGACCCGTTTCAGGCGATAGGGCTGGGTAACAATCAATATGGCCCCGAGGACTACCAGTGTACCGATCAGGGGTACGAAGCGGCTAAGCCGCACTCCGCTCAGGAAGATCATGCCGGCCGCGGCTGTCACCAGTACGACCGTGGCACCAAAGTCCGGCTGGATAACCAGCAGAACCGAGGCCAGGCCAAGAACAACCAGTGGTTTGAGGAAACCTGACCAGGTATTGAGCAGTTCGTCCCGGCGACGGACCACGTAACCTGCCAGGTAGGCAATCAGGCAGAGCTTCGCCACTTCCGAAACCTGGACGTTAAACAGGCCAAACGGGATCCAGCGAGTGGAGCCGTTTACGGTACGCCCCAGGGGCGTAAGCACCAGAACAAGGGCGAGCAGACCGATACCCAGGAGCAACCAGCCGCTGCGCTCCCACCAGGCTACCGGAACGTTCACGGCAACCAGCGCCAGCACGCAGCCAAGTCCGGCGAACATCAGCTGGCGAATCACATAGTGGTAACTGTTGCCCATGGTCTCAGCGGCCATATCCATGGACGCAGAGGAAATCATGACAACGCCCATGACCAGCAAGGCCACCGAACTGATCACCAGCATCGGCAGTGGCTGGACCTCGCCAAGCCATTGGTTCCGGTTCTGCAGGGAAAGATCTGCGTGCATCACAGGGCCTCCACCAGAGAACGGAACTGGTCACCGCGATCGAGATAATCACGGAACATGTCAAAGCTCGCGCAAGCCGGCGAAAGCAATACCCGATCCCCGGGAACCGACAGCTCTGCGGAACGGGAAACCGCCTCGGCCAGGCTGTCCATCCGGTGAACCGGAATACCGCTGCCCAGCACATCGGCGATCGCCGGCGCATCGCGACCAATCAGCAGTACCGCGCGACAATGCAGAGCGATGGGCGCTTCCAGTGCAGTGAAATCGGCACCTTTGCCATCACCACCGGCAATCAGCACGACTTTGCCATTGGCCGGAGCCAGGCTTTCGATAGCAGCCACTGTAGCCCCGACATTTGTGCCCTTGGAGTCGTTGATGAAATCCACATCATTCAGTCGACGCACAAACTCGCAGCGATGTGGCAGCCCCGGAAATTCCCGGGCGACTGTCAGCATCACATCCATAGGCAGGCCCGCTGCGTGGCCCAATGCCAATGCCGCCATCACGTTGCTGATATTGTGGTGCCCCATCAGCTTAAGCTCGCTGGCCAGCAGAAGGTTATCGAAGCCAAAGGTAATCCAGGTGCCCTGGTCATCGTCCCGGGTGCTGAAGGTTTCCGGGTTAACCCGGTGGAAGCCGAAACACAGGAACCTCAGGTTATCCCTTGCCATGGGGGTACTCAGGGCATCATCCAGATTGACAATGGCGTTCTTACAGCCCCGGAAGATACGCTGTTTGGCCTGGAAGTAGGCCATCTTGTTCGGGTAACGATCCATGTGGTCGTCGCTGACGTTCAGTACCGTCGCCGCCAGGGCGTTCAGTTCGTCGGTGGTCTCAAGCTGGAAACTTGACAGCTCGAGCACATACAGGTCGGCGCCCTGACCCAGGAGATCCAGGGCCGGTGTACCGATGTTGCCGCCAACAGCAACTTTTCGGCCCGCGGCTTTCGCCATTTCACCCACCAGGGTGGTGACGGTGGTTTTACCGTTGGAACCCGTAATGGCCACGATGGGCGCATCAGCCGCCTCGGAGAACAGATCAATGTCGCCGCGGATTCTTGCTCCCTGGTTTGCGGCTGCGGCAATGGCAGGCTCCGCAATGCTGATGCCGGGACTAACCACCAGCTCGTTGAAACCGGCAAAAAGTTCTTTGTCAAAGGTGCCCAGATGCACCGGCACATCCGGCCAGTCTGCCTTCAGCTGATCAAGGCCCGGAGGCGCCTTGCGGCTATCGGCCACAACTACGTCCCGCCCCTGTTCGGACAGATAGCGCACGCAGGAAAGCCCGGTTTTACCGAGCCCTACGACCAGTGTGCGACGATCCGAAACAATGACACTCATAGTTGCAGCGTTTTCCTATCTCAGTTTCAGACTGGCGATGCCAATCAGGACCAGAACGACGGTGATTACCCAGAACCGGACGATCACCCTCGGCTCCGGCCAGCCTTTCAATTCAAAATGGTGGTGCAGCGGCGCCATGCGGAAGATTCGCCGACCGGTCAGACGGAAGGACGCCACCTGCAGGATCACCGATATGGTCTCCATCACGAACACGCCGCCCATGATGAAGAGGACGATCTCCTGGCGAACAATAACGGCAACCACACCCAGCGCTGCACCGAGTGCCAGAGCACCCACATCCCCCATGAATACCTGGGCCGGGTATGTGTTGAACCAGAGAAAACCAAGCCCGGCGCCGACCAGCGCGCCGCAGAACACGATAAGCTCCCCGGTGCCCGGAAGGTGTGGGATCAGCAGATAGTTGGCGAACTGGGCGTGCCCGGAGAGGTAAGCGAAGATGCCGAGTGCGCCGGCGACCATGACCGTAGGCATGATCGCGAGCCCATCCAGACCGTCCGTCAGGTTGACGGCGTTGCTGCTACCGACAATGACAAAGTAGGTAAGCAGGATGAAGAATACCGGACCAAGGGTGAGAGACACCTGTTTTACGAACGGCACGTACAGAGATGTCTCCTGAGGCAGCGCCGAGCTGAAGAACAGCACCACAGCTGCCGTGGCACCAATGACCGACTGCCAGAAATATTTCCAGCGGCCCGGAAGGCCTCTCGGGTTGCGCTCCACTACTTTGCGATAGTCATCGACCCAGCCGATCGCGCCGAAAAGAAGTGTCACCAACAGGGTAACCCAGACATACCGGTTGCCAAGATCCGCCCAAAGCAGAGTACTGATACCAATAGCCACCAGGATCAGCGCGCCACCCATGGTTGGCGTGCCGGCCTTACTGAGGTGGGTCTGGGGACCATCATCCCTCACCGCCTGACCAATCTGGTACTGGCTCAGCTTGCGGATCATCACCGGGCCGATAATGAGTGAAATCAGCAGCGCGGTGAGTGTGCCCAGGATTCCACGCAGGGTCAGGTACTGAAACACCGTCAGTGCGGAGAAATACTGTGATAGGACCTCTGTCAGCCAGAGCAGCATGAGTTATTCACCTTTTCTTTAATTCCCTCCACCACACGTTCCATGGCGGAACTACGAGAACCCTTGACCAGCACTGTCAATGGTGTGTTTTTGTCTGCAATAGCCGATTCAACGGCCTGCTCATGGCTCAGCCCGAGTTCCGTGGACTCTCCAAACCCCTGGGCATAACCTTCACAACCCGGCCCCACGGTGATCAGTCGATCGATGCCACGCTCCCGGGCGCTCTCTCCAACTTCCCGATGCAATGTTTCTGCCTCGGCGCCAAGCTCTGCCATAGCGCCCAGAACCGCGATCGTCCGGCCCTCACGCCCCGCCAGAACGCCAAGCGCGGCTTTCATGGACGATGGGTTGGCGTTGTAACTGTCGTCAATCAAGGTCAGTTCCGGCGACAGCTTCAGGATCTGGAGCCGCCCTTTCACCGGCGCAACACTGGCAAACCCACTCACAATCGCCTGATCACTGGCTCCCAGCTCACGGGTGGCAGCAATGGCAAGCAGCATATTGGTGATGTTGTGCTCGCCCTCCAGTCCCAAATTCACCCGGCACTGCCAGCCGTCCGGCCCGCTCACCTGAATCGCCCTGGTTCCGCCGTCCTGACTGTCGACAACTGCGTGATAATCGGCATCAGCACCAAGACGGCTAACGCCTGCAACGCGGCGGTTTCCAGCGCGCGTTCGCCACTGTTCGAAAGCCGGGTCGTCGCGGTTCAGCACCACCAACCCGTCTGCCGTCACGCCATCAATGATTTCACCCTTTGCCAGGACAATATTTTCATAGCTGCCAAACCCTTCCAGATGGGCCTCGCCTGCGTTTGTAAGAATGGCAACGCGGGGCTTTGCCAGGGCAACGGTGTAGGCAATTTCACCCAACCCGCTGGCGCCCAGTTCGATGACGCCATACTGATGCTCCTGCGACAGACCAAACAGCGTGAGCGGAACACCGATGTGATTATTCAGGTTGCCTTTTGTAGAAAGCGTCTCGCCCATCTGCGAGAGAATGGCGGCACACATCTCCTTGACCGTGGTTTTTCCACTGCTACCGGTAATCGCAAGAATGCCGGCTTTGCTTTCTTCACGGTTGCCCGCCGCGAGCCGGGCCAGAGCCTCCAGCGTGTCACCCACAACCAACTGGGGCAGGTCAACACTCCTGTCGGGTGTATCGACCACCAGGCCAACAGCGCCTTTTTCCCGCGCCTGTTGCAGGAACCGGTGGCCATCAAAGTTATCGCCTCGCAGGGCCACGAACAGTTGCCCTTGCTCCAGCGTACGGGTATCCGTAGAAACCCCGCTGAAGCTCACTGACGCAAGATTGCCGGACGAGCACTCGGCATCCAGCCAACCCTTGGCTTCCGCCAGCGAAAAGGCGCGCATCATGCCACACCCCCATTGAGTTTCAAGATATGGCGGACCTGCTCGGCATCGCTGAACGGGTATTTCTGGCCGGCGATTTCCTGGTATGCCTCATGCCCTTTTCCGGCAATCAGAACGAGGTCGTTCGGAGTGGCTGAACGAATCGCCGACTGTATGGCCTCGGCGCGGTCGTGGATAACAGATACCTGTGCCGCATCCGAGAACCCGGCCAGAATATCCTTGGCAATCGCCCAGGGATCTTCGCTTCGGGGATTGTCATCGGTAACCACCACACGGTCTGCGAGTTTCTCGGCTTCCCGGGCCATTTCCGGGCGCTTGCCGGCATCGCGGTCACCGCCGCAGCCAAATACACAAATCAGTTCACCGGCCACATGCGGACGCAGCGCCGCCAACGCATTTGCCAGGGCATCCGGGGTATGGGCGTAATCAACAACTACCCGAACACCGTTGGCACCACCGAATCGTTCGAGCCTGCCAGGGGGTGGCGTGAGTCGACCGGCAGCCTGCTGTAAACGCTCGAGCGGAACACCGAGGGTAAGAACCGTCGCCATCGCCGCCAAAACATTGCTCGCGTTGAAGCTGCCCATCAGGGGAACTGAAATGACGAATCGGCCCCACTCGCCATCCACGTCAGCTTCAAAACCCTCGTCGGTTGGCCGGAACTCCCGCAACCAGAGCTCGGTCTGGGCCTCGTGAAGGCTGTAGCGCACTCGATCGCACTTGCCCTCCAATTGCTCGTAGAGCTGCCGACCGAAAGGATCGTCAAAGTTGATAACCGAAAAATGCAGCTCCTCTCGCTGGAACAAGAGTGCCTTGGCAGCGCCGTAGGCTTCCATGGAGCCGTGATAGTCCAGATGATCCCGGGTGAGATTGGTAAACACGGCCCCGGTCATGGAGAGATTATCCACCCTTCCCTGATCCAGTGCGTGGGAGGAAACCTCCATTACCGCAGCGCGGCCTTCCTGCTTCACAATCCGGGACAGGACCCGGTTCACCTGCACCGCATCCGGTGTTGTGTGTGTTGCTGGCTGGAGGGCTCCGGGCATGCCATACCCCAGGGTTCCAAGGATGCCGCAAGGGGTTCCCGTTTCCTTGAGCAACTGGGCGACATACTGGCAGACCGACGTCTTGCCATTGGTGCCAGTCACACCGATGAGTCGCAGCCGTTGGGAGGGATGTTCAAAGAACCGGTCCGCGATCCGGCCCACCAGGCTTCGCAGGCCAGCAACCGGCACAATCAGTGCGCCATGGTGCTCCGTGCACTCGCCGGCTTTCTCGGCTTCAAGGAGAATAACGGTCGCGCCAGCCTCAATAGCCTTGTCGACATAGAAATCAGCCGGCGTTCGGGTACCCGATAAAGCTATGAAGGCGTCACCGGAGGCGACTTCACGACTGTCAGTTTTCAGACCGTGAATAGTCACATCGAACACCGACGGAACCGCTACAATACCCTGCAATAACGTGCTGAGAGATGTGATGCACATAGGCCTACCCTCGCTCTCCGGTTGCGGAAGCACCAATTTCGGCCTCTCCCACTTCCAGTTCAGGCTTCACATTCAACAGTCGCAGTGCGTCACTCATTACCCGTGAGAATACCGGCGCCGCCACTTCACCACCGTAGTATTCTCCGGACTGCGGCGCATCAACGGCCACAACCGTAACCAGTCTCGGATTATCAATGGGCGCCATACCGGCGAAAATCGCCTTGTACTGGCTGTCTTCGTAACCCTGGGCACCAACAAGATGAACCGTCCCAGTTTTACCGCCGGCCGAGTAGAATCCCGGCTGCGCACGTTTGCCGGTCCCTCTCGAAACCGCCTCGCGCAGCATATTACGAACCTGGTAGGTCACCTTCTCGGAAAGCACCCGCTGACCCTCCGGTTTCTGATCCTGCCGAACCAGACTCAGTGGATAGCGCACCCCGCCGTTGGCAATCACCATATAGGCCTGGGCCAGCTGCAGGGCGTTCACGCTCATGCCGTAGCCATAGGACAGGGTTGCCTCTTCCACCGGCCGCCACTTGGGCGGAGATGGCAGAACCCCAACCGCTTCGCCGGGGAAACCGATGCCTGTCGGCTGACCAAGCCCAAGCCGGGCATACAGATCCCGGATCACATCACCACCGAGATCGGTCGCAATCCTGCTGATTCCGACGTTGCTGGATTTGACGATGATCTCAGCCATATCCATCACGCCATAGTTGCGATGATCCCGGATGGTAAAGCGACCAAACCGGCGGAAACCCGGGTTGGTATCAATGGTGCTTTCGACCGAATATTGGCCGGATTCCAGTGCAGCCGCCATGGTGATCGGCTTCATGGTTGAGCCGGGCTCGAACAGATCGGTAATGGCTTTGTTGCGTAGATTCTCGGCGGCAAGCTGGCTGCGGTCGTTGGGGTTATAAGACCCCTGGTTGACCATTGCCAGGACCTCACCCGTATCCACGTCGAGCATTACCAGCGTGCCCCCTCTGGCGTTATGAGCCGCCACAACAGCCTTGAGTTCCCGGTAAGCCAAGTACTGGAGGCGCAAATCAATGCTGAGGGCGAGATTCTGACCAGGACTGGCATCGCGAATCAGGGTCAGATCCTTGATGACGCGACCCCGGTTGTCTTTCAGAACCCGCTTGCGGCCGGTTTCGCCAGATAACCACTGGTTATACGCAAGCTCGATCCCTTCCTGGCCACGCTCATCGATATCCGTAAAGCCCACAACATGAGCGGTGACCTCTCCCGCCGGATAGTAACGACGGTATTCCTGACGGGCATATATCCCATCAAGCTCCAGATCCAGGACCTTTCTGGCCAGATCCGGCTGAACTTTCCGGCGCAGATAGATAAACTCCCGATCGGAGTATTCTTGAAGACGCTGGCGCAGGGAGGCCTCGCTGATGTCCAGAAGCCGTGCAAGATTGGTCAGCCGTGCCTCGGAGGGATCGGCCTCCGACGGATTGGCCCAGATAGTCTGCACCGGCGTGCTGACGGCCAGTGGCTCGTCATAACGATCGGTGACAACACCCCGATGGGCATCAATACTCTCAACGCGGATGGTCCGGACGTCACCCTGCTTGCGCAGAAACTCGTTATCAACAACATGAAGGTCAACCAAACGCCATCCCAGCACACCAACGACCAGGAGAAAGACACCCACGACGGAGCCAAAACGCCAGGCTGCCAGCCCGGACGCCAAACGCTCCCCCCATGTTGTCTTCTTTCCCTGATCGGACACGTCGATCACCCTGAATCGTTGTTGTTTTCGTTTGTTATCGGCTTGCAACCGGCGACATCAGTGGTACCAGCACAATATCTTGACGCCCCGGCACTACCATACTGAAACGTTCAGCCGCCAGCTTCTCTACCCGCCCGTGAGCGCTGAGCGCACTTTGCTCAAGCAGCAGCTGACTCCATTCACTCTGATAACGATCGCGCTCGGACTGAAGCTGCGACAAGGTATTGAAAAGCTCCCGGTTCTCATGGGCGCTCACTACCACGCCAATGGAGGAGGCCAGCAACACGGCAACCAGCCCGAGCGACACCAGCACTCGACCTTGCTTCGTAGCGGCGAACACCTGCCTTGAAATCCGGACCGCTGTTGCAACGCCCTCGCGGACCTTCTGTTTGTTGAGCTTCGCCGTTTTTACCGGCTCTTCAATAGCTACCGCGCCCATGGTTACGCGCTCCCCTGCGAGTTTTTCCTGGCATCTGTGCGTTCCAGCACCCGCATGACTGCACTGCGGGCACGTACGTTGTCACTTACTTCGTCAGCGCCGGCCTTGCTGGCCTTACCAACGAGCCGGAAGTCTGAGGCTTCCTGTTCCGCGGTTACAGGAACTCCCTTGGGCAACTGTGGCCCTCGGGCCAGGTCCCTCATGAACCGCTTGACCAGCCGGTCTTCCAGCGAATGAAAACTGATGACCACCAGACGCCCTCCCGGGGCAAGGTGATCAACAGCAGACTGAAGACCCAGTTCCAGATCCTCCAGCTCCCGGTTGATAAAAATCCGGATTGCCTGAAAAGTCCGGGTGGCCGGATGTTTGTGCTTTTCCTTTTTCGGTACAGCCTCGCTGACCAGCTCGGCCAATTGACGAGTCGTTTCGACGGGCGCCTCCTGCCGACGCTCGACCAGCAGCCGGGCAATGCGACGAGAGAAGCGCTCTTCTCCGTAGCGGAAGATCACATTCGCGATATCCGACTCTTCCGCCGTTGCGAGCCACTCTGCCGCACTGGGCGATTGCTCGGTATTCATACGCATATCCAGTGGGCCATCACGCATGAAGCTGAACCCGCGAGTGGCATCATCAAGCTGTGGCGATGACACGCCGAGATCCATCAACACACCATTCACTGCCTGCCAACCCTGACCGGCTACCGCAGTGCCAAGCTCCGCGAAGGAACCATGAAAGCAGTGGAAGCGCTTATCCTGGGCTTCCAGCTCACGTGCCGAACGGATAGCTTCAGGGTCCTTGTCGATACCAAGAAGCTGCCCCGACTCCCCAAGACGGCCCAGGATCAGCCTGCTGTGGCCACCCCGTCCAAAGGTGCCGTCAACGTAAAAGCCATCGGGGTCGTTGACCAGATAGTCGACCGCCGAATCCAGGAGCACCGAGCGATGCGAGTACGCCGCCCCGGCCTCCTGGCTGCGATCGGAGGTCATAAGGACAGCGCCTCCATCTCGGGCGGCATCTCTTCATCATCAGAGGACTCGTCAAGCCAGGCGAACCAGCGCTCTTCACTCCAGAGCTCAAGTTTCTTGCCCTGCCCGATCAGCATCAGTTTTTTCTCCAGATGGGCATAACTTCTCAGAGTTGGTGGAATCAGGATGCGCCCCGCAGAGTCCAACTCCATGGGAGCAGCATTACCCAGGATCAGGCGCTGCAGGCGGCGGGCCGCCTTATTCATGTTGGGGAGCGCCTCGATTTTGGGCCGTAAAACCTCCCATTCAGGCTCGGGATAAACCAACAGGCACCGCTCTTCGTCAGCGTTTGCCGTCAACACAATGCGCCCGCCACAGGCCTGCGCGAGCTCTTCGCGCACCTTGGCGGGGATCGCCAGGCGACCCTTCGCATCCATATTGATGGCATGACTGCCGAGAAAATTGCTCATTTACGCTGTCTCTGGGTGCCCTATATCCACAAAAAACCACTAGAAACCACTTTTTCCCACTTCTGCACACTATAGAAACACGCAATACACAATGCAAGCGCCGCAAACAGCGCCACACTTGCAAAAGTTCCTTTTATGACAAGAGGTTACAGAGACGGATTCAATGAAATGGTGAGATTACGAAAAAGAAAAGAAGTAAAATCAAATACCTGCAAAAAAGTCTGAAGACTGCAAGTGAGGTTTAAGATTTTTTGGCTATAAAGAACGCCTGCTGAGAATGACGGACGTCACAGGAAGGAAAAGAGCGAGCTCGCCGATAAGCCGGGTTCTGTCGTGGACAGTCATTCATCTAGGGCCTGCGTCACCACAGGCCTCAAGCAACCTACCCGAATCCAGCGCGGGCCACGCCATCGGATTCCTATTTGGTCTTGCTCCAGGTGGGGTTTACCATCGCCGTGGACTGTTGCCAGCCACGCGGTGCGCTCTTACCGCACCATTTCACCCTTACCGGCGCCCGAAGGCGCTTAGGCGGTATACTTTCTGTTGCACTTTCCGTCGGCTCGCGCCGCCCAGGCGTTACCTGGCACCTTGCCCTGTGGAGCCCGGACTTTCCTCCCCCGGAAAACCGGCGGCGACTGTCTGGCGAGCTCGGGCGAGACAATACTCCTGCGCCCAAAGCCTTGCAAGAGAAACTGCCCCGGCATTCAACTATCCTTGAGCTCCAGGGCTCGCTGGTAAAGCTCGTTTTTTGATAGCCCGGTTAACTCCGAAGCCATTCTGGCAACCTTCTTTACAGGCAGTTCCGCCAGCAAAACACGAAGCACCCGGTCCACATCCATGGTTGCAGCCTCGTCATTACCCGCACGAGCCATCACACCACGAATCATGACCACGAACTCGCCGCGGCTTCCGTGGGGGTCGCTCTCCAACTCCGCCAGAACCTCGGCCACCGAGCCGGAATAGAAGGTTTCGAATGTTTTGGTAATTTCGCGACCAAGGACTATCTCACGATCCGGCCCCAGCACTTCGGCAATATCGCGTACCGATTCCAGAATCCGATGAGGCGACTCATAGAAAACCAGGGTCGACACTTCACGGCTCAGCGAATCCAGACTGGCTCTGCGGCCAGAGCGTTTTGCAGGCAAAAACCCCACATACAAAAAGCGATCCGTCGGCAGGCCAGCAGCGCTCAATGCCGCCACCAGGGCACAGGGTCCGGGAATCGGGCTGACTCGATACCCCGCAGCCCTGGCCTCGCTCACCAGGACATAACCGGGATCCGAAATCAGCGGGGTACCGGCATCGGAGATCAGAGCAACATCACGCCCAGCCTCCAGTTCAGCCAGTATCCCGGCAGCCCGGTCCTTCTCATTATGATCATGCAACGCAACCATTCGTTTCTGGATACCCAAATGGCTCAGCAATCGGCCACTGTGCCTTGTATCCTCAGCAGCCACCACATCCGCAATGGCCAGCGTGCGGGTTGCCCTCGGCGACAAATCATCAAGGTTGCCGATAGGGGTGGCAACAACATAGAGCGTGCCTTTCGATTCACTCTTCCGGCTATCTGGCGACAATTTATCGCTGACCTCATTTTCCAAAGCTTGTGCCTCTCTGATGGGGAGTCCGGGACAGTGACAGTTACGTCATGTGAATTGCCCCCGGAGCTGTTAAACTTGCCACCGTTAGTCTGGCGCTACAAGCCCAATCATCCGGAGTATGTCGAGCCTGCCATGATAAAGATCCGCATTCATCAACGAGCCCTGGCCAGCGTGTTTACTGCCGCCCTTTTGTCGGCTGGTTGTGCCACCGTGAATCTCGAAACCCATGTTGCACAAACCGCTGATCAGGCCCTGGAGCTGGCCAGCAATGAAGACAACATCGAAACCGCGCAGGCTTACCTCCTCCGGATTGCCAGCAGGTTCCAGGATCAGGGCAATCACACGGCGGCGCGAACGCTACTCCAAAGTCAACAGTTGGCGCAACCGGCTCCTGAGCTTGGCAACCAGAAACGCCTGTTGGCGATGGCAAGTGCCAGCGCCCTTGAAGATGGAGCCTGGGCAAAGGAGATCGCCGGTGAAATCACTCCGTCAACCTTTATCGACTACCCGGCCGACCTGATTGCCAGGGCAGCCAACCTGCAGGCGGACACCTTCACGCTGGCCGGCGAGCCGATGCCTGCGGCCATGACTCTGATTCTGCTGGCCCAGACAGACAACACCGCGGATGCGCAGCAGATTCACGACCGGGTCTGGTCCCTGCTGGAACAGGTTCCCGACAGCGAGCTGAGCTCAGCGTCTGCCGAAGCCATCGGCTACGAAGCCCAGGGTTGGCTGGAACTGGCAAGCCTTGTCCGGACACCGGACGCTGGCATCGACGAGCAGGGCCGAATCATCCGTGGCTGGCAGAATAACTGGCCCGGTCATCCCGCCGCCCAGGTACTGCCCTCGGAGCTGAAACTGATCGCCACACTGGCCGAAAGCCGCCCTGAAAAAATCGCCCTCGCTCTGCCCCTCGAGGGGCCGCTGGCAACCGCTGGCAAGGCAATTCGAGACGGTTTTCTGGCGGCCTACTACCTCGATGACTCTGCTGACCGGGGTGAAACTGACATTCGCATCTTCAACACCGCGGGCACACCGTTCAGCGATCTTTACCAGCAGCTGTCCGAACAGGATATCGACCTGATTGTCGGCCCCCTGGAAAAAGAAGCTCTAGCCGGGCTTGGCTCAATGAATACGCTGCCGGTACCTGCGCTAGGGCTGAATTACCTGCCCGCCGGCACCATGCCTGCTGAAGGACTGTATCAATTCGGGCTTTCCGCCGAAGACGAGGCGCGGCAGATCGCCGACAGGCTTGCTGCGGAAAAACTGCGCCAGGTCCTTGTTCTCATTCCCGGTGGCGAGTGGGGTGATCGCGTGGAGGCTGCGCTGCTGCAACGCATGGCCACCCATGACGGCGTTGCGCTGGACATTGAACGCTTCTACCGGGAGGACAATCTTCGGGCAGTGACGGCCGACCTGCTGGGCATCACCGTTTCCAGGGACAGAGCCATTCAGGTTGAACGGACCATCGGTATGGACGTCGAATTCGAACCGAGGCGCCGGCAGGACGCAGACGCCATTGTCATGGTGGCAGAGCCCACGGTGGCGCGGCAGTTCAAGCCTCTGTTCGCGTTTTATTTCGGGGGTGATCTGCCGGTTTACTCACCTTCCATTATTTATGAGGGCACGCCCGCACCATCCAGGGACCGAGACCTGAACGGGGTTATTTTCACTGACATTCCGTGGGTGCTGGGTGACGACAACGAACTACGCACCCGCGCCACGGACAACCTGTCCGGCACCCGTGGTCAACCCGGTCGCCTGTTCGCCATGGGCGCCGACGCGTGGCACCTGAGCAAACGGCTACCCCTGTTGAGACAGGTCGAAAACGCCTCTATATCAGGGCAGACTGGCGTTCTCACAATGACCCCCAAGGGCAGTATCCACCGGGAACAGCTCTGGGCACAGTTCCGCAACGGGGTTCCCGAGCTCATCCCTGACCCCGTGAGCGAAGAGAGCGAGCCAGAAACCACGGACCAGGAAACAGTCCCCGTCAGCGAATAACACCACAGGAGCAGATCAGCTGCCATGGATGGCACCAAAACCCTGGGCAATCATTTCGAAGGCGTCGCAGCCCGATACCTCGCTAGCCGAGGTGTGCGGATAATCGAACGCAATGTATACAATCGCGGCGGCGAAATCGACCTCGTGGGCGAGGACGGCGGGACCCTTGTGTTCTTTGAGGTCCGCTATCGAGGCGCGGGCAGCCTGGTTGACCCGGCAAGCTCAATCAATTACCCCAAACAGAAACGCCTGATTCGTGCAGTCTCATTCTATTTGCACAGGCATGGGCTCTGGGACAAGGTCTCGCGAATAGATGTAGTTGCCATCAGCCCGGGTACCGTTAAAAAATACCGGGTACAATGGATCAGGAACGCAATTCTGGCAGGATAGTGATACTGAAAATGACCGACACCGAGCACCAGATCAATCAGTGGTTCGCCAGCCATATGGAGCATACCGCCCAGGCTGCCAGCACGGTTGGCCCCGACATCGAGGAGGTTGCCAATGCCTTCGTGGGAACGCTGCTTCAGGATGGAAAAATCATTACTTGCGCCAATGGCAATGCCAACATTCTGGCCCAGTACTTCTGCACTGCCCTTCTGAACCGGTTCGATCAGGACAGACCCGCACTGCCCGCCATCAATCTCGGAGCCGATGCGACAACCTATTCCGCCATTTGCCGGGATAACCGCTTCAACGACACGTTCTCCCGTCAGGTCAGAGCTATCGGCAAGCCCGGAGACCTTCTTTTCGTGATTGTCGACGATGGCCACAAGGCAAACCTCATCCAGGCGATCCAGGTCGCCCATGACCGGGAAATGAACGTTGTGGTTCTCAGTGCCAGAGAGAAGTCTGACATAACGTCGCTATTGCATCCGGAAGATCACGAAATTGCGCTGAACAACCTGACCCCCACCGAAGCGACACCACTGCTGCTACTGATCATCAACGCTTTGTGCGGGCTGATCGACGCCAAGATTTTTGGGGGATAAAAAAAGCCAGCGTACGCTGGCTTTTTCATGAAAATGAGTAAGGTCTATTTAACAACCTTGAGGGTTGGCCTGCCCGAAGGACGATCCTCCTGCCCGGATGAAGACTGCTCGCCTTCACGCTCACGGGAAGTACCGTCCGGATCCGGGGAGCCTGGCTCGCTACCGAACACCATGCCCTCACCGTTTTCCTTGGCGTAGATTGCCATAACCGCCTGCAGTGGAATGAACACCTGCATGGGCACGCCACCGAAACGGGCACTGAACTCGAGTGCACCATTACCGATAACCAGGCCACGCACTGCTCCCGGACTGATGTTCAGAACAATCTGTCCATTTGCGACATGCTCAGTCGGCACCTGTACACCTTGAATGCCTGCGTCCACCACGATGTAGGGGGTGCAGTCGTTGTCCAGGATCCACTCATTGAATGCTCGTACCAGGTACGGGCGGCTGGACGTCATGGTGTTTTTACTCTCAGCCACTGCCACTCTCCTGCTCCGGCCAGCGGAACGTTACCAAATCAGCTGCGAATGTCTTCTTCCAGATCGGACAGGCTTGCCTTGAACCCTTCCCGACTGAAGATGCTCTCCATGTACTTCTGCAGCGGCTTGGCCTGCTTTTCGTTCAGCTCAATACCCAGCGACGGAAGGCGCCACAGGATCGGGGCAATACAACAGTCGACGATGGTGAACTCTTCAGACAGGAAGAACGGCATCTCGCCGAACAGCGGTGCGGTTGCCAACAGGCTCTCTTTCAGCTCTTTGCGCGCTGTTTCAGAAGCCTTGGCGTTCGGCTGCGCTAGGATCTGGTCAACCAGGCCACACCAGTCCTTCTGAATCCGATGAATCATCAGACGGCTGTTGGCACGGGCAACCGGGTACACCGGCAACAGTGGCGGATGCGGAAAACGCTCGTCGAGGTACTCCATCATGATATTGGGCTCATAGAGCACCAGATCACGATCTACCAGTGTCGGCAGGGCGTTGTACGGATTCAGGTCAGCCAGTTCGGCCGGCGGATTGTCCGGATCCACATCAACGATATCGACGGTAACACCCTTCTCTGCCAGAACAATACGCACCCTGTGGCTGTAATGGCTGGCCGGATCCGAGAAAAACGTCATTGATGACCGCTTGGTCACAACGCCCATAGAACTACCTCACGAGTAAACAAACCGAAATGATCCTGAAAAAACGCAAAAATCCAGCGGGCCGGTTATGCCCGCTGGAACTCAGGGAACGGGATTATACCCTATTTCTCAGTGTACGTCCTTCCAGTACTCACGATTGAGCATGTAGGCAAACACGAAGAAGATGGCCACAAAGATCAGGACGAAGATCCCCAGACGCTCACGCTCAAGCTTCACCGGATCACCCATGTAAGACATGAAGTTGGTCAGATCGTACATGGCCTGGTCGAATTCCGGTCCAGACATGCTGCCTTCGATGGCGTACTCCGGGCATACGTCGGCGTTGTTGATGTTGCCACTCAAGGGCTCAACGCTGGCAGGAGTCCCGATGTTGGGCTCAACGGCACACAGCCCCTGCATTCCCACCAGAACGTGAGGCATACCCACGGCCGGGAATACCACGTTGTTCACACCCAGCGGACGGGACTCGTCCTTGTAGAACCCACGCAGGTAGGAGTAGACCCACGCTTCGCCACGCAGCCGCGTTTCCAGCGTAAGATCCGGTGGCGGCGCACCAAACCAGTCAGCAGCCATGTCCTTGTTCATGGAATTCTTCATCAGCTCGCCAATCTTGGCGCCGGTGAAGATCAGGTTTTCCTCATACAGCTCGTCGGGAATCTCCAGATCGTCAGCTACGCGCTTGTAGCGAGCATATTCCATGGAATGACAACCCATGCAGTAGTTGGTGAACAGGGCTGCACCACGCTGCAGAGATGCTTTGTCAGAGTGATCTGACTCAAAGCTGTCTAGTGGCACAGTTGAACCCGCTGCCAGCCCGAGAGCCGGCAGGACCGCGATGAAAAGACCAAAAATCAGCTTTCTCATTATCCTGTCACCCTCTCTGGAACTGGCTTGGTTTTCTCCATACGCGTATAGAACGGCATAAGGATGAAGTAGAGGAAGTACAGCACCGTCAGAATCTGGGCGACCATGGTGCGGCCTTCAGTCGCGGGTACCAGGCCCAGGTAGCCAAGCACCACGAAACTGACTGCGAAAATGGCCAGGGCAATCCGGCTCAACCAACCCTTGTAGCGCATTGAGCGCACCGGGCTCTTGTCCAGCCAGGGCAGCACGAACAGAATGGCGATCGCAGCACCCATCACGACAACACCCCAGAACTTGGCATCAAGACCGAACAGGTCGATCGTTACCGCACGCAGCATTGCGTAGAAAGGCGTGAAGTACCAGACCGGCGCGATATGGTCAGGCGTCTTGAGAGGGTTGGCTGGCTCAAAGTTCGGCTTTTCAATGAACAGCCCGCCGCCTTCCGGGAAGAAGAACACGACGATGAAGAAGATAAAGAAGAACACACCGACGCCCAGAAGGTCATGCACAGTGTAGTAAGGATGGAACGGGATACCGTCTTTAGGAATGCCGTTTTCGTCCTTGTTCTTCTTGATATCAATACCGTCGGGGTTGTTTGAGCCCACTTCATGCAGTGCCAGGATGTGAAGCACAACCAGACCAAGCAGAACGATCGGCAGCGCCACCACATGCAATGCGAAGAAGCGGTTCAGGGTAATGCCGGAAATCAGGTAATCGCCACGGATCCAGAGTGACAGATCTTCACCAATGACCGGAATAGCACCGAACAGGTTAACGATAACCTGGGCACCCCAGTAGGACATCTGGCCCCAGGGCAGCAGATAGCCCATGAACGCCTCAGCCATCAGGATCAGGTAGATCAACATACCGAAGATCCAGATCAGTTCACGCGGCTTCTGATAGGAGCCATACATCAGCCCCCGGAACATGTGGAGATAGACCACAACGAAGAATGCCGAAGCACCGGTAGAGTGCAGATAACGCAGCAACCAGCCCCATTCGACATCTCGCATGATGTACTCGACAGACGCAAACGCACCTTCGCCGGACGGGTTGTAGCTCATGGTCAGCCAGATCCCGGTGACCAGTTGGTTAACGAGAACCAGCATGGCAAGGGAACCAAAAAAGTACCACACGTTGAAGTTCTTCGGCGCGTAATACTTGCCCAGATGCTTGTTCCAGGCATCTACGATTGGCAGACGCTCGTCTACCCAGTTAATCAGCTTTTGCATTACGCTGCCTCCGGATCAAGACCAATCGTGAGGGTCGAATCGTCGTCAAAACGATAAGGCGGCACCTCGAGGTTCAGGGGAGCAGGCTGCGCCTCATAGACCCTTCCGGCCATGTCATATCGGGAACCGTGACACGGGCAGAAAAGGCCACCCAGCCACTCATCACCGAGATCAGCCGGAGCAACTTCCGGACGGTAGGACGGAACACAGCCAAGATGGGTACACAACCCTACAAGCACGGCAAATTCCGGCTTCAGGGAACGCAGGATGCCATCAATATACGGTGGCTGCTGAGGCGCTTCTGACTGGGGATCTTTCACCCGGTCGTTAAGCTTTTCGATATTCGCCTGCATCTCTTCGGTACGGCGGATGATCCAGACCGGCTTACCTCGCCACTCGACCGTAATCTGCTGACCCGGTTCAATCTTGCTGACATTGACGGTTACCGGTGCACCCGCTGCTTCCGCTTTGGCACTGGGATTCCAGGATGCCACGAAAGGAACGGCCGCACCGACGACGCCGACTCCACCCACCACAGACGTGGCACCGATCAGAAACCGGCGCCGGCCTTGGCTCACGTCGCCATTACTCATTATGGTTTTCTCCCATCAGGCGATGTCACAGCCCGCAAAACCGCCGGCGATGTGCATCTTAAAGGACTTCACAACCCAAAAATATAAGCGCCCAAATGGTAATGAAATTACCTTGGCCTTACAAGTCGGAAAGCCGGCGCTGGCGCCTCATCACTGTTCCAGATCAATTTGCTGACAAATCGTCCGAACATAAAAAAACCCGACCAAAAGGGGCCGGGTTTTCCAGGATCTGTACCAGCGAAATTAACGCTTGGAGTACTGAGGACGCTTACGCGCCTTGCGCAGACCCACTTTCTTACGCTCGACTTCACGCGCGTCACGGGTAACGTAACCCGCTTTACGCAGCGCCGGACGCAGAGTTTCGTCGTAATCCATCAGGGCGCGAGTCAGACCGTGGCGAATAGCGCCGGCCTGACCACTGATACCACCACCCTTGACGGTGATCTGGATATCAAAACGATCGGTAGACTCGGCAACAACCAGCGGCTGACGAACGATCATGCGCAGAGTGTCACGACCGAAGAAATCTTCGATTGAGCGACCATTGATAGAGATGTTACCGCTTCCCGGCTTGATAAAAACCCGAGCCGTGGATGTCTTGCGGCGACCAGTACCGTAATTTTGTGCTACAGACATATCCGCCTTCCGTTAAATGTCGAGTTCTTTGGGCTGCTGGGCTGCGTGAGGATGCTCAGCGCCGGCATAGATTTTCAGCTTCTTGAACATGGCGCGACCGAGCGGGCCTTTCGGAAGCATGCCTTTGACAGACTTCTGAATGATTTGCTCGGGAGCCTTGTCGACCAGCTTCTCGAAGTTGATGGACTTGATTCCACCCGGAAAGCCGGTATGACTGTAATACATCTTGTCAGATGCCTTCTTGCCGGTAACCCGCACCTGGCTCGCGTTGATCACAACAATGTAATCGCCAGTGTCTACGTGAGGGGTGTACTCAGGCTTATGCTTGCCCCGCAGACGAAGGGCGATTTCGGTTGACAGACGACCCAGCGTCTTGCCGGCTGCGTCTACAACGTACCAGTCACGTTTTACTGTTTCTGGTTTCGCACTCAGAGTCTTCATTGATTCCGCCTTGAACGCTATATAAGAAACGTTAAAAACCACCACCGGTAAATGCAAGGCATCCGGAGGAGGTTCCATACCTGTGTTGCGCTGCCATCATTCGGGGCTGAGATAGTGACATCGCCTTGAAAAGCCAGGGCGCGAAGTATACTCGAACCACTCGGGAAAGCCAACCCTGTGTTGGTTCGTTTCGTTATTCCCCTATACCGGCAGCCGACCAACCATAGAGTCGGGATACATTGTCCAGAAGCACCGGCGCCAGTTGCTCCGGCTTAGAACCTCGGATCTCGGCGAGCACGTCCAGAATATCCGGCAGATACCGGGGTGAATTCTGCCCCTGCGGTACGCCCTCGGGCGCCATGTCCGGCGCATCCGTTTCAAGCACCAGAGCCTCAAGCGGCAGTCGGGCAATCGCGTCGCGGGTCTTCCGGGCACGGGGGTGAGTGATCACGCCACCTACCCCGATAAAGCATCCCAAGTCCACCAGTTTATCGGCCTGCTGGAAACTTCCGCTAAAGCCGTGAATCAGCGCCCGACCGCCCCACTGCCGGCGATTGAGCAGGCTGTGCACTTCATCATGGGTCTTTACGGAGTGAATCACCAGGGGCATGTGCAGCTCATCTGCCAGCGCCACCTGCTTTTCAAACCACGGCCACTGCGCTTCCAGGCTGCCCTTGAGCCGATCCAGCCCACATTCACCAATCGCAACACAGCGCTCGGGGCGAGACGCCAGCAGCCGCCTGAGCTCCTGCAGATCCTCCTCCGAATGCTCGTCAACAAACCAGGGGTGAATTCCAAGACAGTAAAACAGGCCACCATGCGCCAGCGCTGTGTCACGGACCCGGCCCCAGTCCGGTCGCCTGACGCCGGGTATTACCAGTCCGCGAACTCCGCGCGACCGACCCTGTTCGAGTTCCGCATCACGGCGGCCTTCGAACTGCGGAAAATCAAAATGGCAATGGGCGTCGATCAACTGCACTGTCACCTCCGCCCGGAACCGTTAATGCTCCCGGGTCTTGTGGAACTGAATGTCGGGATACCTTTCCTGGGCCAGATTCAGGTTTACCATGGTCGGGGCGATGTAGGCGAGCCGGTCACTGCCATCAAGAGCCAGGTTGTCGTTGTTTTTGCGCTGGAATTCATCCAGCTTGCGCTCATCGCCACAAGTCACCCACCGGGCCGTGGCCACATTGATCGGCTCGTAAATTGCTTCCACCTTGTACTCACTTTTCAGGCGGCTAACCACCACATCGAACTGCAGCACACCGACTGCCCCGACGATGAGATCGTTATTTCGCAGCGGCCTGAACACCTGTACTGCACCCTCCTCCGACAGCTGTATAAGCCCTTTCTGGAGCTGTTTGGCCTTGAGCGGGTCCTTCAGGCGGATCCGGCGGAACAGTTCCGGAGCGAAGTTCGGAATACCGGTGAACTTCATATCCTCGCCGGCGGTAAAAGTATCGCCCAACTGAATGGTGCCATGGTTGTGCAGACCGATAATATCGCCGGCAAAGGCCTGCTCGGCATGCTCCCGGTCGCCGGCCATGAAGGTTAGTGCGTCTGAAAAGCGAACTTCCTTGCCGATGCGGACATGACGGGCCTTCATGCCCTGGTTGTAGCTGCCAGAGACAATGCGCAGGAACGCAACCCGATCGCGGTGTTGCGGATCCATGTTCGCCTGGATCTTGAACACGAAACCCGAGAACCCATCCTCTGCCGGCTGGACCAGTCTCTGGTCGGTTTCCCGGGGTTGCGGCGCCGGGGCCCAATCCACCAGGCCGTCCAGCATGTGGTCGACACCGAAGTTACCCAGCGCAGTACCAAAGAATACCGGCGTCAACTCGCCGGCGAGAAAGGCCTCCTGATCGAACTCGTGAGACGCGCCTTTGACCAGCTCAATTTCATCACGCAGATCATCAGCATAGGCTCCAATGGCTTCATCAAGCTCCGGATTGTCCAGCCCCGAGATAATCCGCTTATCCTGAATCATGTGGCCCTGACCGGACTGATAAAGGATGACTTCGTCCCGAAGCAGGTGATACACACCCTTAAAGCTCTTGCCCATTCCGATGGGCCAGGTGATGGGCGCGCAGGCGATCTTGAGAACCTCCTCAACCTCGTCCATCAGTTCGACCGGATCCCGGGTATCCCGGTCCAGCTTGTTCATGAACGTGATGATCGGCGTATCCCGCAGGCGGGTGACCTCCATCAACTTGATGGTCCGCTCCTCGACACCCTTGGCGCTGTCGATCACCATCAGGCAGGAGTCCACCGCTGTCAGGGTCCGGTAGGTATCCTCCGAGAAATCCTCGTGGCCCGGCGTATCCAACAGGTTTACCAGCTTGCCACCATAGGGAAACTGCATCACCGACGTGGTTACGGAAATGCCCCGCTCTTTCTCCATTTCCATCCAGTCGGACTTGGCGTGCTGGCCGGACTTCTTTCCCTTAACGGTGCCGGCTTTCTGGATCGCCTGTCCGAACAACAGCACCTTCTCGGTAATGGTGGTTTTACCGGCATCCGGGTGCGAAATAATGGCAAAGGTGCGGCGCTTGGCCACTTCCTGGGAAAGGTTAGACATAATCGAAAAGTAACCTGAATCTGATGTTCTGAAAAAGGCGGCCATTATAGGCCCTATGCAGCTGCGACGCTAACTCGCACTGAAGCACTCACTGACCAAGAGTACGCGTCAGAACGCGGGCATCCTCCCGCCCGTTGGCAGCCGGATAGTACCCGGGTCGCAGCCCAATCTCCTGAAAGCCCTCATCCTGGTACAAACCAAGGGCGGCATGATTGCTAACCCTGACCTCGAGCAACAGCTGGGACATACCTTCATGGGCCGCAGTTGCCAGAACGTGTCTCAAGAGGTAGCGCCCCACACCTTTACCGCGGGCTCTCGGATGGACGCATATATTCAGCAAATGCGCTTCATCAAACATATAGGCCACCACAGCGTAGGCCATCAGCCTATCCCCGTGACAGGCACCCCAGAGCCGATAGTTGTCCTTGAAACAATCAAGAAACACCGACTCACTCCAGGGGTGGGAATAACCCTGGCGCTCTATATCAAGCACAGCGGGCACGTCTTCAGACTCCAGAGGCCGAACGAACAGATCGGCTTCAAGGACTTTTTGGTAAGTTTCCGGATAGGGCATTAACGGGCAACCAGAGGCCGTATTTGCTGCCATAGCGAACGCTTTAATGCGGGGTTGCCGGCAATCTCCGCAATGGTGTGCGGAAACCAAACTGTTGCCTCACGACCAAGCGCTTCCACCAGCCAGCTCTGCGCTGACTTTTCTCCACCCTGCAGGACAACAACCTTCTGGCCCTCCAGGCCCGACAGAACGCTGCGCATTACCTCAACAAGGTCATGGCCGGAATTTCCGGGCACCAACAGATTGTTGAAAATGGGCCAGGACACTTGCCCCAGCACTCGCGGCTGGTCCTCACCAAGGCTCTTGAGAATATTCAGTGCGAGGGCTTCCTGAAGCCGACTACTCGCATCCCCGGACATTCCCCCGATCAATGCGACACCGCGCCCCGCCCAGACCATGAGGTTAACGCTTTCAGAGGGGATCATGGACGATTGTCCGGACCTCTCCTCTTGCCGCTCTGGTTCCGGGGATATCGCAGTGGGCTTCGCAGCCGAAGGCGATTCCTCGGGTTGTTGCGAGGTTTTTTCCGTAGCACCGGCATCGCCTCCCATTAACGCCTGCAGATCCGCTATTCGGGCGACGCCAGGGGTTCGATCCGGCCCTTTCCGCTCAGCCCCGCCCGGACGCGCTGAACCGCTCTCAGCTCGAGGCGAAGGCTCTGATATGCCCGGGAATGGTTTCGGAACACCGGCCTCGTCAGGGAACTCAAAAACTGGACTGGGCGCCGCACCCGGCAGCGGTTGCCGGGCATACCACATCCGGATCCCCGCCGCTCCCAGGTAAAATTGACGCTCTGCTTCCGATCTGATCATTAACTTCGCCTGTCGGGATTCACCTAATTTCCGATCTCACACATCGGCAACCTGGGGATGTTGTCGAATTCCGCCTTTAGTGATCAGGTTCAGGGCCTCTATGTAAGCTTTGGCGGACGCAATGATGATATCAGTATCGGCACCCACCCCGTTAACGATCCGGCCACCGCGTTCGAGGCGGACAGTCACCTCACCCTGGGCATCGGTGCCGCTGGTGATGTTGTTTACGGAATACAGCTGGAGATTGCAGCCTGAATCCACCAGAGATTCAATTGCCTTGAAGGTGGCATCAACCGGCCCACTGCCTTCTGCCTCGACTTTGTGTTCTTTGCCATCGACCGTGAGGGTCAGATTGGCCTTGGGCACGACTCCCGTCTCGGAGCATACCTGCATGCAGACCAGACCATACCGTCCATCTTCCTCTTTCTGGCGGGTATCGCTGGCTATCGCCTGCAGATCTTCGTCGAAAATCTCATGCTTCAGGTCTGCGAGTGCTTTGAACCTCGTAAACGCTTCGTTCAACTCCGTTTCCGTCTCAAACTGAATCCCGAGCTCAAGTAAACGGGTACGGAACGCGTTACGCCCGGAATGCTTGCCCAGCACCAGGCTGTTGGTGTGCCACCCCACATCCTGAGCCCGCATGATCTCGTAGGTTTCACGGTGCTTCAGGACCCCGTCCTGATGAATGCCAGATTCATGAGCAAAGGCATTGGCGCCAACGATGGCTTTGTTGGGCTGTACCGGAAAGCCGGTGATCGTAGATACCAGGCGCGAAGCGGGCACAATGTGCTGCGTATCAATACGGGTGTCTATGTGGAACAGATCCTGGCGGGTGCGCACCGCCATAACGATTTCTTCGAGCGCCGCGTTACCGGCCCGCTCACCCAAACCATTGATGGTGCACTCCACCTGACGAGCCCCCTGGCAAACCGCTGCCAGAGAGTTGGAGACTGCCAGGCCTAGATCGTTGTGGCAATGCACCGAAAAAACGGCCTTGTCGGCGTTTGGAATGCGGTTCATGAGCTGACGTATGGTTTCACCGAACTGTTCGGGAATCGCGTAGCCCACCGTATCTGGAATGTTAATCGTAGTGGCGCCTGCATCAATGGCCGCCTCAATAATCCGGCACAAGAAGTCCAGCTCGGAACGGCCGGCGTCTTCGCATGAAAACTCAACGTCGTCGACATGGCTTCGAGCACGTTTGACCGAGCGAACGGCCTGCTCGACCACCTCATCCGGCTGCATCTGCAGCTTGTGCTTCATGTGAATGGGCGATGTGGCAATAAACGTATGAATGCGCCCACGCTGTGCCGGCCGGATCGCCTCTGCTGCGCGATCGATGTCCTTATCAAGCGCCCGGGCGAGACTGCAGATCGTGGAGTCCTTGATGGACTCGGCGATTGCTTTCACCGCTTCGAAATCACCCTGACTGGCAATCGCGAATCCCGCCTCGATAACGTCGACCCGAAGCTTTTCCAGAGCTTTCGCAATACGGAGCTTCTCCGCCTTGTTCATGGTGGCACCGGGGCTTTGCTCACCATCACGGAGCGTTGTATCGAAGATGACCAGATGATCAGTGGCTGGCATTGGCAGGCTCCATTCTGAGATTTCGTTCGTTATGGAGAGAGTATATCACCGGGTTGAGGTGAGTGAGGGCCTGAGTTTCAGGCAATAAAAAACCCCAGCATCAAGGATGCTGGGGTTTTGGCATTAGGAGCCTGACGATGACCTACTCTCACATGGGCAACGCCACACTACCATCGGCGCTGGTCTGTTTCACTTCTGAGTTCGGGATGGGATCAGGTGGTTCCAGACCGCTATGGTCGTCAGGCAAAACGGTTGATC
>NZ_CAJXKQ010000013.1 GCF_913055835.1 uncultured Marinobacter sp.
TCGGGGTCGTAAACCTTGATGGCGAGGCCAATCAGCGTAGCGACCGGCGCCAGGGTGATGTAGCGCTTGTTCCAGGTGACTTTCAGGCCCAGCACTTCCTTGCCGTTCCATTTGCCCTTGCAGACGATGCCCTTGTCCGGAATGGCGCCGGCGTCGGAGCCGGCCACGGGGGAGGTGAGGGCGAAACAGGGAATCTCGTCGCCGCCGGCCAGTCTGGGCAAATAGTGCTGTTTCTGCTCATCGGTGCCGTAGTGCATCAGCAGCTCGCCCGGGCCGAGGGAGTTCGGCACCATTACGGTCACGGCCGCCGACACGCTGCGGGTGGAAATCTTCATCACGATCTCGGAATGGGCGGTGTTGGAGAAGCCCAGGCCACCGTCTTCCTTTGGAATCACCAGCCCGAAAAAGCCGTTCTCACGGATGAACTTCCAGACCTTGTCCGGCAGGTCGTACTGCTCGTGGGTGATCTTCCAGTCGTCGAGCATGGCGCAGAGCTTTTCCACCGGACCATCCAGGAAGGCCTGTTCCTCGCTGGTGAGGTGTGCCGGCTTCGCGTCCAGGAGCTTGCTCCACTTTGGCTTGCCAGAAAAGAGCTCGCCGTCCCAGTCTACCGAGCCGGATTTCAGGGCTTCGGCTTCGGTATCCGAGAGTTTGGGCAATCGGCTGCGCACCCAACCCAGTAGCGGGCGGCTGAGCTTGTCGAGGCGCAGGTCGCCGGGAATCACCAGGATCAACGCCAGGGCTAGCAGGGCACCGCCAAACAGAATGCTGATCAGATGCCATTCATCCTGAAACAGGCCCACAACGGTCGCAATGGACATGATGGCAGCGGCTGTGGTGCCGCCTATACCCAGATAGATCAGCACCAGGGCGCTGACCAACAGGAGAAGAACACTCATGGGGAGACCTCCGTATCGTGAATGCAATCGCTCAGAATCAACTTTAACCATCGGTCAAAGTCCATGCTGTTGCAAGGGGTTCGGGGGCGCTATGTAAATATTGATTGCAGTAATGAAAAGTATTGTCAAAAAGCCGGGCCGAGGGCGCTATTGATTGATCCAAACTGCAACTTTGGGAGAACACATAGCCTCATTCAATAAAAAGTGTCCGGAGTGTAAACATGTTTGGCCAGCTCACCGTTGCGAAACGCCTAGCCCTTGGCTTTGGCCTGATTCTGTCCCTGGTAATTGCAGTCAGCCTGATTGGCAACCAGCGGGTCGGCTTTATCGACCGGACACTGACCGATGTGGGAGACGGTGCCGCGGTGAAACAGCGGTATGCGATCAATTTCCGCGGCAGTGTCCACGATCGGGCCATAGCGATTCGCGATGCGGTGCTGGTGGAAAACAACCGCGATCTGCAAAGACACCTTGCCGATATCGAGCGATTGAAAGCGTTCTACCGTGATTCCGCCGGCCCCATGGATGCGATGTTCCGGGAAGAAGGTGCCACCAGCCGGGAAGAGGAGCTGCTGGCCGCGATCAAGGAAATTGAACTCAGGGCCCTGACCCTGACCGATGAACTCCTCGAGCTGCGACTGGCCGGCAACATCGATCAGGCAAGGGCCTTTTTGCTCAGCGATGTCTCCGGTGCCTATTCGGAGTGGCTCAAACGGGTCAACGCCTTTATTGATTACCAGGAAGACGTGGTCACGACGGGCGTGGATGAAGTACGCGAGGCCGCCAGCACATTCAACGCATTGAACCTGTCAGTAACCGGTCTTGCGGTGGTTCTCGGTGCCCTGGTCGCCCTGGTGATCATCCGCAGGCTGAAGAAGATTCTTGGCGGTGAGCCGGAGGATGTAGCCGAGGCGATTCGCCAGCTGGCCAACGGGGAGCTGGACCAGGATATTCGAACCCGTTACCCGGACAGTGTGATGGGCGCGTTGCAGAATACCGTTGAGCGACTGGGCGGTATTATCCGGGAGGTTCGGTCGGCGGCTGAGGAGCTTTCCAATTCCTCGTCTGAACTTGAGAGCACCTCGGACAACAATAGCCGGCAGATCCGCCTCCAGGCCAGTGAAGCGGAACAGATGGCCACGGCCGTTAACCAGATGGCCGCCACGGTGAATGAAGTGGCCGGCTTTGCCGCCAGCGCCGCAACGGCTACCCAGAAAGCCGATAGCGAAGTGGAGAGCGGCAATCGGGTGGTGCAGGAAACCGCAGCCTCTATTGGCGAGTTGGCGGAAACCCTGGAACAGGCAACCCAGACCGTGCAACGGGTATCGGAAGACAGCGCCAACATCGAGAAGATCATAGAAGTAATCAATGGCATCGCCGAACAGACCAACCTGCTGGCGTTGAATGCCGCGATCGAGGCAGCCCGTGCTGGCACCCATGGCCGGGGCTTTGCGGTGGTAGCGGATGAGGTTCGCTCACTGGCATCCAGGACCCAGGATTCAACCCGGGAAATCCAGGAAATGATCGGTAACCTGCAGACCGGTGCCGGTCAGGCGACCAGCGTCATGGAAAGCAGTCGGGAACTGGCACGCAACACGGTGGACAAGACCAGCGAGGCGGAAGCTGCCCTGGCCAGAATCCGCAGCGAAGTCGGCGCCATCAACGACATGAATGCCCAGATTGCCAGCGCCTCCGAGGAGCAGAGTTCGGTTGCGGAAGAGGTCAACCGCAACATCAGCCGCATCCACGATGCCACGGTTGAAACGTCAGCCGGTTCGGAACAGGTCGCCGGGGCCAGCCGGGATCTGGCAGTGCTGGCAGAGCAGCTGCGTTCACGCGTCAGTGTGTTCCGGATTAGAGGCTGAGGCCACAGATCAGTAGCGCCAGGGTTGCCAGCAGCACCGCGACGTTGATGCCCAGAAGGGTGTTCAGCTGTCCCGGGTTGCCGAGCGCGCCTGGCAGCTTGACGCATACCCAGATCGCTGCCGGCAGAGGCGCAAGGGCGAGAGCGGTCCACACCGGCAACCAGCCGATCCAGATTGCCGCCTCAAGAATGCCATAGCTGCTCAGTAACAGCAGCGCCACCAGACGGGCTGCGGCCGGCTGTCCCAGGGTAATGACCAGATGCCGACGGCCAACTTTGCGGTCGGCATCCGCATCCGGAATCTGGTTGATCAACAGCAACTCACTGACCAGCAGCAGGCCAATGGCGGAAACGGTCAGGGCGGTCGCATCCAGCCGGGCTCCCAGGGCAATCAGACTGCCCAGAATCATTACCGGGCCGAACCCCAGCCCCGGAGCCAGCAGACAAATCAGAGGCGAACGGGTTATCCAGCGGGTGTAGGTGAGAACCAACATCACGCCGGCGGCGCCCAGAACCAGCATGGGCAGGCCCCGGAGCCAGAGAAAGTAGAGGCCGATGGCCACAACCAGTCCCAGGGTACCAAAGGCGGCTAGCAGAACCTGTCTGGCGGCCGACGGCACTTCCGGCAGGGCACCACTGCCGCCGGAGAACGGTGTGCGTCGGGTGATCAAATCCAGTCCGGAGACGAAGTCCTCGTACTCGTTGAGCAGATTGACGGCAGCGTGAGCGAGTAGGGCGCCAATCAGCACCAGCAGGGTGTTGAGCAGAGCCGGTGGCTCGCCCTGTTGCCAGGCTACCGCCACGCCAAGGCCGGCACACAGCGGTGCAAGCACCAGAAAATTGGGGCGGGAGGCGCGCACCACCGCAACGGTTTCAGACATCGGGTCCTTCCAGGGGGAACAGAGCTTTCAATCAGCCGGCTGATGGAACGTAGCCAGCGGCAAACACCAGACCGAGGACAACCGGCATCACCACCAGGCTGCCCAGGTTGCTCAATAATACCAGCGACGCGACCTTGTGTGGCTCCTGCCGATACTGTTCTGCCACCATGTAGTTGAGTACGGCTGGCGGTAGGGCCGCAAATACCCACAGCGCCGCCACTTGCATCCCGGGCAGATCCAGAACGGCAATCATCGGCCAGGCCAGGATCAGACCACTGGCGGGGCAGGCAATGGCACCCAGCATTCCCAGTTTCCAGTCACTGAAATCGATATCGAGCATGCGCACGCCGAGGGCAAAGAGCATCAGCGGGATACAGACGCCCCCAAGCATGTTCAGGGTTTCCAGCAGCCACTCCGGCAAAGGCACGCCCCCGAGATTCACTGACAGCCCGGCGATACTGGCAAACACGATGGGTAGCTTCAGGCGTTTTACGATAGACGTATGGGGGTCCAGCATGTACAGCCCCACCGAAAAGTGCAGCAGCATTTCCACGATAAACAGCACGATGGCCGCCGGCAGGGCTGCATCGCCGAAGGCCAGCACCAGCAGCGGAATGCCCATGTTGCCGGAATTATTGAACATCATCGGTGGCAGGAAGGTCTTCAAGTTGAGCTTCATCACCTTGGCCAGCGGATACAGGACAATGCCCGATCCGAGTACAACCACGGTGGCCGCCAATGCCAGCCTGGCATACTCCTGCAGGGGAGCCTGCTGGTCAGCAAGAACGGCAAAGACCAGCATGGGTACAAACAGTTCCATGTTGAGAACGTTCAGCCCCTGGATGTCGGGCGTCCGGTAGCGGCCATAAAGGGCGCCGCATCCTGCGATCAGGAACACCGGCAACATGGTGGACAGGATCTGGCCAATCATTGAACAGGCTCCGGGAGAAATATCTGGAAGTTTTTATTGGATAAAACGTTAGGTTCGCAAGTATCAGCCCGTTTGGGCAAGCACTAATCGATAATGTTCGACCAAAGCCGGAGACGAACACGGTGGTCGTGTTCGTTCAGGCGCTTGCGGAGCCTGATTGGGCCCACCACAATAACGGCTTCCAATGTTGTTATCTGCCCTGGAGAGTCCTTGTGTCCAGTTCGTTTGATCAACCGGTTTCCCGTGAAAATACCTGTTCGGTGAAGTTCGATGCCCGCAAGGCGGTTTTTGGCACCGAGGATGTAATTCCGGTCTGGGTTGCCGATATGGACTTCGCGGCTCCCGAGGCGGTCACCCGCGCACTGGCCGAGCGGGCCGCACACCCGGTTTATGGTTACACGTTGTTCCCGGACAGTCTTTACCAGTCGATGATTGACTGGTTTGCCAGCCGCCATGGCTGGGAGATCCGGCGCGAGTGGATTCTGATGGCCCCTGGCGTGGTGCCGTCCATCAACGCCGCGTGCATGGCCTACGCCGGGCCCGGTGAGGGTGTCATCATCCAGCCGCCGGTCTATCCGCCGTTCTTCAGTTCGGTGCGCCACAGTGGCCGGGTGGTGATCGAGAACCCGCTGGTGCCGGAGGATCCGGATACCGGAGACCCGGGCCACTACCGCATGGATCTGGATCATCTGGAGCAGTGTGCTGCCCGCCCCGATGCCCGGATCCTGCTGCTGTGCTCGCCCCATAATCCGGTTGGCCGGGTCTGGTCGGAGGAAGAACTGGGGGCGGTGCTGGATATCGCACGCCGGCACCAGCTGGTGGTGGTTTCCGACGAAATCCATTGCGATCTGACCTTCCCGGATAAGCCTCGCCACACGATGCTGGCGAACCTGGCCGGCCCTGAAGACGCACTGGTTACGGCGGTGGCACCCAGCAAGAGTTTCAACATGCCCGGGTTGGGTTTGTCGGCGCTGGTGATCCCCGACGCGGACCGGCGCAAAGCCATGAAGGCCGTGTTTGAATCCATGCACCTGCCCCAGTGTAATCCGTTCAGTATTGCCGGCTTCGAGGCGGGCTATCGTCACGGTGGCCCGTGGCTGGACGATCTGATGGCCTATTTGCAGGCAAACCGGGATTATGTTTTGGAGGCTGTTGGCCAGCGCCTGCCCGGCATTCGCGTGTCCGCTCCGGAAGGCACCTATCTCTTGTGGCTGGATTGCCGCGAACTGGGCCTGGACGATGCGGGTTTGAAACGCTTCTTTGTCCGGGAAGCCGGTGTGGGTATGAATCCCGGCATCTCCTTCGGAGACCCGGGCAGTGGCTTTATGCGGTTGAATATCGGCTGCCCGAGGTCCGTCCTTGAGCAGGTCATCGACCGCATCGAAGCGGCGCTCTGACTGGCAGCCCGCTCCCGGTTACTGTTGCCCCAGGGAGCAATGATCCTCCACCAGCTGCCAGCGCGGAGGTTTGTTCATGCCGGGCATATCGCCGTTGGTCGCCCGGATAGCCTCCCAGATCTGGCCGCCGTGGGTAACCAGGCTACCAACCGTGTAGCTCTTGGAAAATAACCACGGGTCCGGCCGCACACACATCCCGGAAGCAGTCTCGCCCCGTTTGCTCTTGCCGACGGTTTTACCGGCACCGGCAGCTTCGGCTTCTTGCTGCCCGTCTCCGGTCTGGGCCTGATTGGCGGTTTGCTTGTGATCCTCGCAGTCCGGCACTGAATCCAGCTTTTTCCAGTCGAAGGTAATGCCGGGCTCCAGGCCCTCATGCAGCTCACGGGACTCGTACCAACTGCCTTTATGAAAGACCGTAGCACCGGCTGGATAATAACGGGTAGGGACCCACTTAGACTCTTCCGGATCACAGGGTTCCGCCGTCGCCGCGGTCGAGAGGCCGGCGGTTAACAACACAAGAATCAGGCAAAAGAAGCCACGAGCGTTTCTGACTGCGTATTCAACCATGAGAGTCTCCTTTTGCTTGCTGTCCAGAGAGTGGATAGTTTGTGCGTAGTCGGGTCTGTGTGGCCAGGACGAGCCCGGCAAGAATCAGTACACCACCGATAACATGAAACATCCCGAGGGATTCGGCCAGGAAAATACCTGCCAGAATCGAGGCAAAGACAGGGGTCAGGTACATAAAGATGGCCGCCCTGGCCGGGCCAATTTTATGCACACCGTGGTTCCAGAATCCATAGGCCAGTATTCCCGGGAAAATGGCAAAGTACAGCAACGGCACTGCGGTGCTTTGTGACAGTTCAAAGCCCCCGGAAAAGAAAATCAGATCGGCCAGGTAGAATGGCAGGACAACCAGCGTGCCCAACAGGATCTGCGTGGTCAGAAAGGTTAACGCTGGCAGAGGTACGGCCTGTCGTCGCAAGAGTACCGAAAACAGGCCCCAGCTGAATACCGCCGCCACCATGATCAGATCTCCCGGCTGGGCCTCAAGGCTGGTCAGCACCGAGAGATCGCCGCGGGCGATAACGGTAACGATGCCAGAAATGGCCAGCGCGATGCCCAGTGCCTGAATCGGCCAGGTCCGGTCGCCGAGCAGTATCCAGGCGAGTAAAGCCACGAAAATGGGGATGGTCGCGTTGATAAGGGCAATATTGGTGGCGGTGGTTGTGGTGGCCGCCAGGTACAGCAGGGTATTGAATGCGCCCACGCTGAAGGTCGCCAGGGCCAGCATGGAACCGAACCGCTCGCGGATCACCTGGCGGTGGCGCCAGATACCCGGAAGCCCGAAAGGCAACAGGATCGCCAGGGCGATCACCCAGCGCCAGAACGACATGGAGAGCGGCGGAATGTTTTCTACGGTGCCCCGGGCGACAACCGCGTTGCCGGCCCAGAACAGCGGAGTAAGAACCAGCCCGATGTAGGCCAGGCCGGGAATTCGCGACAAGACTCCGGCGTTCTCGGAAGACACAAAGGCTCCTTCTGGGTTGGTGATGCCCGAAAAAAGCCTAGCATACTACTCTCCGGGAACTTCTGCCTCCGTACCAATGTGGTAGGCGGCAAAGCCGGCCATCACCACCTGATCCACGGCCATGCCGATAACCCGGCCATCAATGGTGGAGCGGATGGGGTGCTGGGCATTGGTGATCGGGTCGGAGACGTAACCGAGAATCTCTCCTTCTGATACATTTGCCCCCAGCTCAATTTCGCTGAACAGGATGCCGCCATGGTCCGCCCGGATCCAGTCGGAATCGTAGTAGACCGGTTCCGGATCGCCCCACACGAACATCCGGGAGATCATGCCCTGACGTTCCATCAGGCTGGTGAGGCTGTTCACACCTGCGCTAATCTGGTGTTGCTGGATGCGGTGGGACTCGCCCGCTTCCAGGGTGACCGTTCGAATGCCGGCCGCCACGGCGGCCGTGCGCAACATGCCTGCGGAACCGGAGCTGTGCACCACCGCCATGCGGTCAAAGCCGCGGGTAAATTCCGCCACATCCGGGTTGTTCATGTCGGCACGAAGTTGCGGCAGGTTGGTGCGCTTCAGTGAGCCGGTGTGAATATCCACCAGCATGTCGCACTTGCGGATGACGTTTTCGAACAGCGAGTGGGCAATACGGTCGGCCAGGCTGCCGTTGGGGCTGCCCGGGAAATGCCGGTTGAGATCGCGACGATCGGGCAGATACCGACTGCCCTGCTGGAATCCCGGCAGGTTCACAATCGGCACGCCCACGACCGTGCCCGAGAGTTTCTCCGGGTTCAGGTCATACATGGTCTGGCGGATGATTTCGATGCCGTTCAACTCATCCCCGTGAATAGCACCGGTGAGGCAAAGCGTCGGGCCGGCGTTGATACCATTGACCACCAGAACCGGCGTTGTCTGGGACAGACCGGCAATCTGAATGCCGGGTGTCCAGGCCAGGCGGGTAGAGGTGCCGGGCATGACATCGTTGTCGAGCAGGGTAAATACCTTGCCCTCGCGAATCTCGGGTTGCGGTTCGGGTTCGGCCAAGGCTTCCGTTGCCATGACCTCGGATTCGGCAGCGTCTGCATCCGTTTCAGCCGGCGTTGAGGCCTGCGCCTCAGGTGGTGGTGCAACCTGTTTCAGATCGATATTCGGGGCCACCTTCCGTGACGCTGCTGAGGGCGTGTCAATACCGGCACCGCTCTGCGTGGCCACCGGCCTCCGGGCCTCGGGTTCCTGCTCTTTTGTCTGCAGGGGTACCGAATGCTCAACGTCCTCGACGCTCTCGTCCTCGGCCAGCTCGGCAATCAGCACTTCGGATTTTTTACTGGTTTTTGCCGAATCAGTTTCGGCCGAAAGCGGTGCCGACAGCCAGGGGATAACCAGACTGATCAGCAGGATCCGGGGGGACGGTTTTTGAAGCCGCTCAAACAGCATATTTCCTCACGGTTCGTCAGTGTGCGCTCAAGGATAGAGTGCCTCTGGCGGTCATGAATACTGCTGTGACAAAGGTTTAATGCCACTTTCATGAAATCCGGGCAAGTTATAACGAATCCTGTTATACGCCGGAAACGTGATGAACAGTATGGGCTTTTTGCGAAATCCGGTGTGCTTTCGTTACTCCCGCGTTAGCTGTCGTGAACGGCATGCCAGAGATCGTCCTCCCGGAACGCCCGGTGCTCGGCCTCCAGTTTTAGCAAATGCGCCAGTGCTGATCGCGCCGCAAGGCCATGGATGGCCGCAGGAACATCGTCATAGGCTTTTGCCGTGAGGGCTTTCAGATCTACCGGAGCGAGGGCCTCCAGCGCCCGAGCCACCTTGTGCTCACGGGACAGGCGGTGGGTGATCAGGAAATCGATCACCGCTTCAGGGTGCCCCATAAGGAACCCGTGCGCCGGCGCAATGAAACGAACGGACTCGGCCAGCAACTCGTAAAGTGACTCGATATACGCCTTCATATCTCCGTCCGGCGGATTAATCACCACCGTCGAGCCCTGCATGATGTGGTCGCCGGAAAACAACAGCTTCTGGTCGGTCAGCAGAAAACACAGATGGTTCGAGGCATGGCCCGGGGTATGCAGCACCTTCAGAACCCCGGCTTCGGTCACAATCAGATCGCCGTGGTCCGGCTCGTCGTCGGCGCGGAACGTCTGGTCCTGCCCGGCACCCGGGGGCGCTGGCCAACCGAACACCCGGCAACCGGTGCGCTCTTTCAGGGCGGCCACCGCTGGCGAATGGTCCTGGTGCGTGTGGGTCACCAGAACCTGATCAATCACGCCACCGGTCACCTCCAGAATCCGCTCGATATGAGACTCGTTGGCGGGGCCTGGATCAATCACCGTGAAGCGCTCATGGCCCAGGATATAGGTGTTGGTGCCCGGCCCGGTCATCATGCCCGGATTGGGCGCCGTCAGCCGGATCACCCGGGCCGCAACCTCAACCGCTTCACCGGGAATAATCTCCGCCTGCGTGGAACCTTCACCCTCCGGATCCAGCTTCGCCGCCTCATCATAGGCCGGCGCCCCGGGTTCCAGTATCACTGGCTTGTCCTTCTTCGTCGCCGGCCAGGGCTGATTGGGGTAGGGCTCGGGAGGATTGGCGTGGGCATAGCGCATCAGCGCTTCGATGGTTTCAAAACCGTTGAGCACCCGCAACGTCCGGATCGTCGGCAGCCCCAGCAACCGCTGGCCGTTCCGATGATCCTCAAGAGCCTGCTCCGGGCGGATCCAGACATGATCAATCGTTTCCACCCCGTCGTGACCGGCCAGTTGACCTTCCGGCGCGGGCGTTACAAAAAACCGCGTATCGAAACGCCGTGGCGGCCCCGGTGGTGTGATCCAGTGGCCAAGGTAAGCCAACCTGTCGAGCGGAATTGCCAACCCATGCTTTTCACACAGATTGGCCAGAGAAAGCTCGCCGTCGAACACAGACTTCCGGTCAGCGTGAACAGGGTGATCGCCGGATACGGGATTGCCCTGCTTATCCACGGCAACCAGAACCCCGGACTCCTCGAAACACTCCCGAACCGCCGCCAGCATATAGTCCGCGCCGCCCTCATCGACACTCATGATCTGACTGATCTCGGCGTCTACGGTGCCGATTATATGGTCCTGCCCATGAGTCTCGTCTTCCTCGACCCTTCCGCCGGGAAACACAAAATAGCCGGGCATAAACACAGCGTCCCAGGTCCGTTGCAACAGCAGGACTTCAAGGCCATCGGAAGTATCACGAACCAGAACCAGTGTGGCAGCAGGACGAATTTCCATAAGACTCCAGATACGTTCGTTATTATTCGGTGCGCGAACAAAGTACGAACGATGGTTGGGAAAGGCCTTCCAAAACTGTCTGTCGCCAAGGATGGCGACAGTCAAGCGTCACATGGACGTGCCGCAAGGAGCGCGTTTTGGAAGGCCTTTCCCAGCCATCGCTCCGCCAAACCTCAACGCGCATGGACATGAAACCAAGATAACCCATTTGAAGGGCAAGATCCCAAGATGAACACTAAAGTCGAACAGCGTATGATTCGCCCCAAGATACGAAACGAAAACAGGAACCCCCGTGGCCCGAATCAAACTCTCCTTCCCGGATGACGTCTTCTGCTTCGAAACCAGGATGCCGGTCAGAATCACCGACATCAACGGCGCCAACCACCTGGGCAATGACGCCCTCATCTCCATGCTTTCCGAAGCCCGGGCCCAATTCCTGGTCAACTACGGCATCCAGGAAGCCAGCAAGGACGGCACCGGCATTATCGTCACCGACCTGGCCACCATGTACCAGTCCGAATCCTTCTTCCCGGAAATGCTGCGCTTTGAAGTGGGCGTTATGGACTTCAACAAGTATGGGGGGGACTTCGTGTTCCGGGTCACCAAGGCCGAAAGCGGCCAGCCCGTGGCGCTGGCGAAGTATGGCTTCGTCTTCTTTAACTACCACCGCAAGGAAGTGGTGCCCGTGCCCGAGAGCTTCCGCTCACGCTTTGCCTGAGGCGAGCTCCGCCTTCAAACGCGTCATGCCGGCACGGTAAAAGCTGTAAGCCATGGCGCCTGCAAACAGATTGCCCACTAGCGCACCACTCATAAGCCCATAGATGCCATTGATCTGGCTACCAATCCAGAGCAGTGGCAGAAAGCAGAGAAACAGCCGCAGGGTGGACACCAGCAGGGCCCGCATCGCCAGCCCCAGCGCATTGCACACCGACACCATCAGCATACAGACCCCCAGACCGCTGTAACTCAGCGGCACTCGAACCAGATAACCGGCCAGCACTCCCTGAACGGCGCGGTCGCTGGAGAACAGCTCGGATACCAGCCCGGAGGCCACCAGCCAGATCAAGCCAATGGCCAACTGCCAGAGCACCACGAAACGCACGGCCAGGCGTACCAGTTTGCGGATCTGCTCGATATCCCCCGCGCCCAGCATCCGGCCGATCATCGGTGGCATAGACATCGTCAGGGCGAGCACCACCACAATGGAGAAGAATTCCAGGCGGGTACCCAGGCCCCAGGCGGCGACCGCTGCAGAACCAAACCCGGCCACCAGGGCCGTCGCCAGCATGGCCGAAACCGCAGGCATAAGCTGGCTGACCATGGCGGGGGCCATGATGCTGTTGAGCTGCTTCAGGGCCTTCCAGAGCGCAAGCTCCTGGAGATCAAAGCGCACCCAATGGCGTTTCAGGAGCTTCGGGTAGATCACCAGGCAGCCGATACCAAAAGAGGTAATGGTGGCCCAGGCGGCACCGGGCAGGCCCCAGCCGAAAACAAAGATATAGAGCGGGTCCAGGGCGATGTTGGTCAGGCTCGTGGCCACCATCATGTACCCGGGCAATTTGGTATCGCCGTGGGACCGGCAAACGCTGTAGCCGAAGTACAGGAAGGCCCCCGTCCAGGCGGCCATCAGCCAGGGCACCCAGTATTGCCGGATCAGCGGCAGCAGCGAGTCTTCCGCGCCAAGCGCAGTCATGATCTGCCCCTGCAGAAACCACAGAGCGACGCAGATAACAAAAACGAGGCTGCCGCCAACGGTAATAATCAGACCGCCCAGCCGGTAAGCCCGCAGCTCATCCCCGGCACCCAGCGTGCGGGAGACAATCGCCGTGGTAGCAATCCCCAGACCCACCTGAAGGCCGATGATCAGTTGCTGCATAGGCAGGGTAAAGCCCAGCGCCGCCAGCGGATCCCGGCCAAGCTGACCCACGAAGGCACTGTCGGCCAGCTGGAAGGTCATCAGGGATAACACGCCGAACAGCATGGGCCAGGTCATGCTGTAGAGCTGGCGGGCCAGGGATGGGTTCTGGGTGGTGGTCTGCACGGGGTGGTGTGGGCCTTCGGTTGAGATTCGGGCTTTGGGCGGGGATTCTAACAGGTCCTGGCTTCGGTGTTAGCAGGCCCGTCGGCGCGGCTTAGGGTGCATGCAGCCAGATGGGGGCGACTTTCTGAAACACGCTGTAAATACGTCCATGTACGCTCGGCTCCGCCATCCCTGGCTCCGCACGGTTTCAGAAAGCCGCCCCCATCCGGCTGCCCCCGGCAATTGGCGGTTAAGCCAACTGCTCGGTTTTGGAGAAAACGATCAAAGCGCCTTCAAGGCCGCATCGTAATCCGGCTCGTCCTTGATCTCATCGACCAGTTGGCTGTGGATAACCTTGTTGTTCTCGTCCAGAACAACCACCGCCCGGGCGCAGAGACCGGCCAGGGGACCGTCCTGGATGGCGACGCCGTAGTCCTGCTGGAAGCTGTAGTTCCGGAAGGTGGAGAGGGTTTCGACGTTTTTCAGGCCTTCGGCGCCGCAGAACCGGGCAGCCGCGAAGGGCAGGTCGGCGGAAACGACGAGGACCACGGTGTTGTCGAGGCTGCCGGCCTTTTCGTTGAACTTACGGGTGGAGGCAGCGCACACGCCGGTGTCGATGCTGGGGATGATGTTCAGGATCTTGCGCTTGCCGGCCCAGTTGTCGAGTTTGACTTCTTCCAGGCCGCTGTTGGTCAGGGTAAAGGGAGGCGCATTGTCCCCTGTTTGGGGAAATTTACCGCTCAATTCTATGGGATTGCCGTCCAGGTTTACGCTGCTCATAGTATTTGCTCCTCGGTGTCTGGGTTAGAGTGTTAAGTACTCTGTGTAGACCACTTTGGATGATTTTGCCTTAATTGCCGGTCGCGCCTTGTGGCTCGAAACCCTTGGCAGGATAACGCTGAACCAGCACCAGATAACAGCCCATGGCAATGGCGGCGCAGGCTGCGATGATGGTGGCCATGACCAGGGAGGTGCCATCGTGCAGGTGGCCCACCAGCATACCGGCAACGGCTGCGACGGCCATCTGGGTGAAACCGAACAGGGCAGAGGCTGAGCCGGCCATGGTCGGGAAGTTCGCCAGGGCGCCGGCCATGGTCTGGGGCAGAACCATTCCGGTACCGACCATGAACAGGGCCTGGGGCAGGATCACCGCCCAGACATTGAACACTTCGCTCAATGCCAGTAGGGCCATCAGGCTGCCGCCGCCGACGGCGATAATCAGGCCACGAATCAGGATCTGATCGGGTAGCAGACTGCGCCCCAGGCGAACGGCAGTGAGATTACCGATAATGTACCCGGCCACCATGCAGGCGAAATACAGACCGAACTGTTCTGTCGGCACGCCCAGGAAATCAATGAGAACAAACGACGAGCCGGATAGAAACGCGAACAGGCCAGAGAAAATCAGCGCGTTGGTCAGGGTGTAACCCAGGAAACTGATGTCCCTCGCAATAGTCCGGTAGTTACGCAGCAGACTGCAGAGTTTCAGGGACTGGCGATACTCTGGCCGCATCGGTTCGGGAATACCAAAGGCCACCACCACCGCCATGACCAGGGCGTAGCCACCCAGAGCGAGGAATACCGAAGCCCAGCCCAGGTTGGCCGTCAGCAAGCCACCGATGGTCGGCGCGACTGCCGGCGCCAGGGCCATAATACTGGCCAGGATGGCGAGAATCTTGGCTGCTTCGCGGGGTGTATAGATATCACGAATGGCTGCCCGCCCCAGAACCGGGCCGGCAGACCCGCCAAGGGCTTGCAGGAAACGGCACAGGATCAAGGTTTCAATATTGGTTGCCAGCGCACAGCCAATACTGGCAATGGCGAAAAGCACGAAACCACCAATCATGATCGGCTTGCGACCAAACCGGTCCGCCAACGGACCGCAAATCAGCTGGGCAATGGCAAAGCCCACCAGATAAAGGCTCAGAGTCAGCTGAACCTGATCGGTACCGGTTGCGAAGTCTGAACCAATCTGTGGCAGTGCCGGCAAATACATGTCCGTCGCCAGCGGCCCAAGGGCCACGGCGGCGGCGAGAAGTATCGTTGTCCAGACACTGGTTAAAGTCAGCATGGTTTTCCTAATGCTTTGTCAGAGAGTTACCGAAAGAGTTACGACAGGTCAGGTTGGGAAAGGCTTTCCAAAACTGTAGAGGGCCAAGGATGGCCCGAAACAAGCGCACAGGGATGTGCTTGTAGCGTGTTTTGGAAAGCCTTTCCCAACCTGGCCGACCGCTGAGTAATGGCAGTCTAGGTGAGAGGAGGTAAGAAGATAACGCCGGCAAAGCTCATACAACCTATGAGAAAAACTAATTGATTAGCTTTTCAGACCGTTAAGCGTAGCGGCCACGGCATTCACCTGGTTGCGCAGCCACTTGTGGGCAGGATCGTTCTGATTTCGGCGATGCCACAACATCAGCAGGGTAAAAGGCTTGAAATCAAAGGGCAGGGGAATCCAGGCGAAGTCGCGAAGTAAGTGTTTGCTCATGCCTTGAGGCGCCGTGGCCAGCATGTCCGTGCCCCGAAGAAATTCCGGCAGGCCGGAAAAGTTGGACACCGTCACCACATTGCGACGAACCAGGCCCCGGGCTTCCATGGCGGTTTCCACAGTAGGTTTCTCCCCCGTGGCAAACAACAGGGCGATGTGGTCTGCCTTCAGATATTCCGGCAGATCCGCTGGCGGTTTCCGGAACTCGGGATCGTAGAACACCACCATCCGATCGGCCATCAGGCCCCGCTGCATGATGTCCGTCGCCTCCGGCGCGTGGGGAGAAATCACCAGGTCACAGACATCCTTTCGCAACAGGTCGGCCCGGGGGATACCGGAGGGGATAACCTGGAGGCTGATACCCGGAGCCTCTTGCCGCAGCGTCCTCACCAGACCGGGCAACAGCAGATCCCGCTGGTAGTCATTGGCAGCAATCGTAAACGTGAACTCGGCCGTGGCGGGGCTGAAGGGTGGGCCCGAAGACAGCGACTGCAGGTCATCCAGGATCTGACGAATATGCGGTCCCGCCTGCAGTGCGTAGCGGGTTGGAACAATGCCCCGCCCGGATTTAACGAACAGGGGATCCCCCAGAGCCTGCCGCAGGCGCTCCAGCGTGTGGCTCACCGCCGACTGGGTAACGCCCAGCCGGACAGCGGCACGGGACACACTGCCTTCATCCAGCACTGCCAGAAAAGTACTCAGGGCCCGGAAATCCAGGTTAAATTTATCAATCGGGTTCATGAATCGCAGTGTAACCCGCTGACTGCGGTGGCGCTACGGCGCCTTGGTAGACTCATTCGCCTGGATAAAGGAACCAATGGCCTGTGCCAGATCATCGAACCAGGGGTTGTAGGTCAGCCGGCTGGTAAACACTGGCCGCTCCGTGTCGTGCCAGGCGCTGAACCAGAGATCCTTCTTCGACAGCTGCCGACAATCCTCAAGGGAAATGTTGTTCGGTTCCAGGCACCGTTGCAAAGGCGCGCCCAGACCATAGAGTTCGTTGTCCGGCGCAATTAGCAGGGACTGGTGAGAAAACTCGAGGATATTGCTGTCAGGCAGATAGCTGTTCAGAAAACGGATCCGATCGTCGGCCTGTGTATCCGGCCAGGGTTCACGGGTATCCCGAAAAATCATCATGGCGTTTCCGGAATTGGTAAACCTCTCTCGAAACTGAGTGACGAGATAGTTGAGATTGATCACCGAATCCGCTTCCGTCGCCGCCAGGAACAGCGGTATATCAATGCTTTCCTGCTGGTTTATCCGGCTCTGGGCTGCCGAGATGACATCGCCGATCTGACTGCCGGCGTTGAAAGAAAAAGACTCGTATTTGACCGGATTGAGCTCAGGCTCTTTCTCCACGAAATCGCCAAACACATCGGCAATCGGGGCAAGCCAGAGGTAATCCCGCAAACCGTTGAGTTGCCACGCAGGTGCAACCGCAACAAGCCCCGCCGGCCGCGGACCGGCTTCCCCCAACGCATATCCAGTCGCCAGTGCGCCACCCAGTGAAAAGCCGCCGATAAACGCCCGGTCGACATCCCTTGAAAGGGCTACAAAGTGATTTCGAACCTGAGTGCGCCAGACCTTCGCGCTGGCCGTCACCATATCGCCTGGCCGTGTGCCGTGCCCCTGCAGCAACAGGGTCCGGACCTCTATGCACCGATCTGCCAGGTACCGGGCCAGATCCCGGAACACGAAGGGCGAATCGCTCAAGCCGTGAACCAGCAATATCCCGGTACTGTCTCCGGACTCGCAACCTGCCGCCGGTGCCAGCCTGTAAGGCAGGTTCCAAAGCACCTGCTGGCCCCGATCAAAGCCCTCCACCGGAACCAGGTTCGTCTCGACATAGGCTTTGACAGATTCCACATAACGGTCGAAATCCGTAACCGGTTCGGCCCCCAACGTCGATGGCCCTGGCGAGTAGAGTTGAGTGCTGGTGGCGCAGGCGGCGGTTGAGGCCAATGCCAGTAAAACGAGTAGATTCCTGAGGTTAGTCATAGCCGATTGTATTGAGTGATCGTTCAAATCCCGATACTGTGAGTTCAGTATACGACTCGAAACCCCCTTCCGGATGAGGAGCCCCACCGATGAGCATGACCCTTGCTTTCGATGTCTACGGAACACTCGTTGACCCCATGGGCATGTCCCGCCTGCTGGCGGAAGATGCGGGCGATAGCGCAGAAGCCGTGGCCGCGCTTTGGCGGGAGAAGCAGCTGGAGTTCTCGTTCCGAAAGGGCCTCATGAAAGTCTACGAAGATTTCGGTGTCTGCACCCGCCAAGCCCTGCGCTACGCCATGGCCACCCACAAACTGACCCTGTCCGAAGAACGCGAAAACGCCCTGATGGCGGCCTACCTTTCTCTTCCCGCCTTCGACGATGCCTTGCCGGCACTGAAAACCCTGAAAGGGCAGTATCCGCTGTTCGCGTTTTCCAATGGAAGTTATCCCGCGCTGGAGAAGGTATTAGGGCATAACGATCTGTTGGACCAGTTTGAAGGCCTGGTGTCGGTAGACGACATCAAAAGCTTCAAGCCCGATCCGGCTGTCTACACCCATGCCCGTCGGGCTACGGGCTGTTGGGAGAAACCCTTGTGTCTGGTTTCAAGTAATGCCTGGGATGTCATCGGTGCCCGGGCTGCCGGATTATTCGCCATCTGGGTACAGAGGGATCGGGATAAGGTTTTTGAAGACTGGGGCATACAGCCTTCAGCAGTCATCAATGGTCTTTCAGAACTAGAAGCAACCTTGAAGAACCTCTGAAGCTAGCGGAGGCAGGTGTCGGGAGGGCTTTCCAAAACTGTCTGTCGCCATGGATGGCGACAGTCAAGCGTCACATGGACGTGCCGCAAGGAGCGTGTTTTGGAAAGCCCTCCCGACACCTGCCGGCAATCTCCAATCTCAAAGCATCAGTCCGACCGAACAGCTAGCCACTCCGCCAACTCCAGCCAACTCTGACGCGGAGCCTTGCTCCCGGCAAGAATGCCCATATGGCCCCCCGGCACAACCCGAAACGTCTTGTCCGTAGAGCTCACATGGTCCATCACCCGCTTGGCCGCACCCGGCGTCACGAGCGTATCGTCGCCGCCGGCAATGGCCAGTAAGTTGGCACTCACATTGTCCAGCCTGGCAATATCCTCGCCGATCTGGATCTCGCCCTTCGAAAGTTGGTTATCGATCCATACCCGCACTACCGTGTCCTGAACAATACCGCCAGGATAGGCCACCATGCGGTCCAGGAACGCTGACGTCGTCGCGTGATTAGTCACAAACTCCCGGTCACCCAGCCGGATAATCAACTCCCAATAGCTCATCACGCTGGCAACAGGATTGGTCAGCTTGAACCCGAGGGTGTTGGCCCAGCCGGGAGTATGAAACCAGTGGGGCTTTACATCGTGTAGGCGGAATCCCGTCTGCTCCCGAATGAACCCGGCCACATCTGCCATGCGCTGATTCACAAACCCCAGGATCCCCGACGCGTGACTGTCGATCGGCGAGCCCAGCACGATGGCATTGCGAACGTGCTGATCGTTGCTCAGAGCAGAATAGAACAGCGTGAACATGCCACCCATGCTCCAGCCATGCAGCGACAGCTCCTGCTCTCCGCTGTGTTCCCGCACCCGGTTCAAGTAGGCCGGCAACAATTCGGCCACATAGGTATGCAGATTGTAGTGGCTGTGTTCCCGGGTTGGCGTGCCCCAGTCGATCAGATAGACCTCGAACCCCTTGGCACGCAGAAACCGCACCAGACTGCGCTGGGGAAACAGATCGTAAATCAGCATGTTTACCGCCAGTGGCGGCACGATCACGATCGGCGTCTTGTGGGCCTGGCGTTCTACGGCAATCGTCTCGCCGTCGAGCTCGATGAAATCCTCGGCCAGGGGCGGGTAGTAACGCAGGCTGACCAGACCGTCGGAATACAGAGTCTCAAACGGCGTCTGCCCGGCCTGGACCAGGCTGGCTGCCCGGAATACCCGGTCGAAGGCGTTGCCGGCATAAAGGGCCGTTTGCCGGGTAACGCCTGCCGCCCGGTCAGCGGCTGATTTGAAGAGATTGGGCATGGGAATGTCCATGGAGAATTTGATGCATACTTTACTGATTACCGAATTCTGATGTCCCGTCTTGCAGGCCAGAAATCGAGATTATCCATGGTGAAGCGCAAATCACCATGGCAGAAGCGTCCAGACTGAGGGGCAAACCGGTCACTTCAGGCCACTGCCCAATCCTGACTCTGGTTGATATGATTGCACCTCAGTGCCAACAATAACCAGATATCCAGGACCGCCATGCTCCGTTTCCTCCCCGCCCCGATTATCGGCGTACTCAATTCCATCCTGCTGGGAATCAACACCCTGTTCTGGTGCGTCCTGCTTTACATTCCAGCCATCCTGAAACTCATCATCCCAATCACTGGCTTCCGGGTTCTATGCACCAAGTTTATTATCTGGATTGCCGAAGCCTGGGTGGCCTGCAACACCGGCTGGATGAAGCTCACCCATGGTACGAAATGGGATGTGAAGGGCGCCGATAACCTCAAACGTGAAAGCTGGTACCTGGTGCTGGCCAATCATCAGAGCTGGGTGGATATTTTTGCCATGCAGCGGGTTTTCAATCATAGGGCGCCGTTCCTTAAGTTCTTTCTCAAGCAGCAGCTTATCTGGGTGCCTGTGATCGGCCTGGCCTGGTGGGGGCTCGATTTCCCCTTCATGAAACGTTACACCCGTGAATACCTGATCAAGCACCCGGAGAAGCGGGGCGAGGATCTTCGTTCAACCCGCAGGGCCTGTGAGAAGTTCCGCTATACCCCGGTGAGCGTGATGAACTTCGTGGAGGGCACCCGCTTCACTCAGGCCAAGCACGACAAGCAAAAGTCGCCCTACAAGCATCTACTGACCCCCAAGGCTGGCGGTGCGGCCTTCGTACTCGACGCCATGGGCGACTCCATACAGACCCTTGTGGACGTGACCATCGCCTACCCGGATGGCGCACCGACTTTCTGGGAGTTTATCTGTGGCCGGGTGAAGGAAGTAAAACTGGAAATCCACACCGTTGATATCCCGGATCACTTGAAAGGCCGGGATTACTCAACGGATGCGGAGCACCGCCGAAACGTGAAGAACTGGCTCGGAGAAATCTGGAGCCAGAAGGATGAGAAGCTGGATCGGATGCTGTCTTCCTGAGTCAGGAAGACAGCCTTGCCAATGTCTGCAGCGCCAGCTCACGGCCGATTTCATCGAGCGTAACGGTCTGCTCGACTTTCTGGAATCCACGATCCGTGGCTTTCCACTGGTTGCTTCCGGCTTTCTCGGGCGGAACGCCATTGGAGCTCAGCATTACACGAATGCTGCCGTCGCGAATGTCCAGAACCTGCACCTCGAATCGGTCGCTGCCAAGCTTTCGAAACACCAGTAACATTTCCGCGTGTTCCCCGAGTGCGCGCATTTCCAGCCGCCGCTGATCCGGAGAGAGGCGAGAGAACTCCCCGGTCTCCAGCGCGTTATCGGTAATGCGCATGATGGCCGCCCGATCCACCACCGTGACGCCGGCCTCAACCATCTGGCTGACAAGCCCACTCTGGAGCTCAAACGCCGGTCCGGCTGGCCCTGTCTGGCGATTTGAACGGTATTCACCCTGGGCTGCTGCCTGGCCCTGTGCCCGGAGATTGACGTTGCCGTCGGGCACTTCTCCGTTAAGGGAGCCCCGTGTTGATACCACACCCCGTATATTGCTACTCCAGTCGCTGACCTGATCGTCGAAGGCGCGATTCCAGAACACGGCCATGCGCGGTGGCTGGTCGCCGAAAGCGCCTTTGAAGCGCGAGAGAATCACGTCCGCGCTTTCTGTGCGCTGGGGTGCCAAACGATCTTCGTTCAGGTCTTCATCGGTCAACGGCTTCTGGGCCGGCGCCATCATCGGCGCTGCCTCATGAGTCTGGCCGGCGGCCAGGGCAAAGCCTGGCGCCAGCAAAGGCACGCAGAGTGCCAGGGCAAATCGCTTCATCAGTTGAGCTCCCGGACTTCCACGCGATACTGCAGAGGTTGCGTGGTGGTAGACAGTTCACGATAGGTGGCGATGCTGTTGGCCGGGATGGTCGAGCGCTGCCAGGTTGGTTTCACATCAGTGGGTACGCCGTCCTGATCGAAGAACTGGGTGCGGGCTTCGATCCGGTAATCGTAATCTGTGTGGTTGCGTAGAACGACGTACACCTCAGTGGTTCCGGTGGCCGTCGGCCGTTGGCCGTGCTGGACCAGTGACAGGCGATAGCGTTCACCGTCCTCCAGTTGGCCAAAACCGCGGCTGTAGGTGCGCTTCAGGTTGTAGTCGGTGAATGCCACCGAGTTCATGGTGATGGGCGCGGTGCGCTCAATCAGGTCCGTGCTGCTGGCGGATTGAGTGGCACAGCCAGACAGCAGACCCAGACAGACCGCAGCCGTGGCCATGGATTTAATCAGTGTTTTCATTGGGTTCCTCCGGAATCCGGACGGCGGGACGTGGCAAAGGCCAGGCCGGCCCCGCGACCATCAAATTTGAACTCGGTATTGTCGGCAAGGCCTGGCACAGGCTGACCGTTTTTATCCAGGAAGCGGACAGTGACCGGATCGCCCTCGGCGGCCGTCACGGGCAACAGGTGTATGGTGTCGGGCAGGCCCTCCCAGTACCGGATGTCTGCCCGGGTATTGGCGGACGCTGACATACCCTCGGCGGCAACGCTGATCAGGCTGATGGCAGCGTATCCGGCACCGACCGCGCCGCCTGCCGCGCTACTGAAGCCGGCCAGCATGCTGTCCTGGCTGATACTGCTGAGCGTGGAGCCGACCGCGCGGGTGTTTTCCTTGAACTGGATCTGGCCCTCGACAATCCGATCAATAGCTCGGCCCCCGCGAGTGGAGGCCTGGAAGAAAATATCTTCCATGGGGTACAGCGGGGACCATTCCTCACCGTTGCGGACTTCGGCAGCTACATCCTGGAAGTTCTTGCCACGGCGATAGACCAGCTGATAGTGCCCGACACCGTCACCCAGCTTTCTGGGAGACTTGCCGGTTTCCACGATCAAAAGCGCGTTGTCGTCGGCTTCCGGAATCGGTGCATCCGGCCGATAAAGCTTCAGCTCCTCGAAATGCTCCCGTGCGAGCTGGTCGCTGCCCATCTGCATGGCGGACCAGCCGGCCAGGTACAGCAGCAGCGCGAAGTCGGTGCTGTTCTGCTCCTCCTCGGCAAACGCGTCTTGCAGCAATCCAGCCAGGAAGCTGGCGCGTGCGTTGCCGTAGTCGCCTTCTTCCAGGTAAATCAGGCCCAGATACAGGTAGACCATGGCGCGCTCATAGGGCTCGCCCTTGAAGTCCTTTTCGGCTTCTTCGTACCAGATACTTCGGGCCTTGCGGGCGGCATCGGTATCGGCGTAGACGTTCTCGATCTCCAGACGCGCCTGGGTCAGCGTGTTTTTAGCCTCCTCGCGATAGCCTGCGCGGTATGCCTTGACCCCGATCTCCATCAGGTTGAGGACCTTGTTGCGCCGGCCTTCCTCGAACAGGTTCTGGAAGTCTGCCTGTAGGATCTCCGGTTTGCTGCCAACCAGCGACTGTTCAGCCGGGGCCAACGTTGCCCGGTCATAGACTTTCGGGCCGCTGGCACAGCCCGCCAGTGTGCCGGCGATGGCTGTGGCCAATACCGGCTTCAACCAGGTTTTATCGGTAAACCACATTGTCACGGGCCGCCTTTCTCATCTCATAGAGTCCGCTCCAGACAATGGTGCCCAGCTCAAGATCGACCATTTCGAAGGTCACCTGGCTGTACCGTGACTGGGTTCCGGAGTTGCGATCGATGGCATCCAGTGACGAGATGCGGCCTCCGAGGCGGAAGTCCGCGCCCGCCTGTGCAGCGGTCTGGCGAATGGTACCGCCATCTACCGCGCCATCCCGCTTGAGGTCCCGTTCTTTCTGGACCATGTCGGAGAAGTGACGACCAACGAAGACCATGCGTCCGTTCGCAGCGCGGTTCAGCTCTATGCGCAGGCGATCGGTCAGCATGTTGGTGTTGATCACCGAGGTGCTTTCGTTCTTGATGTATTCGTTATCGATAATGATCCTGGGTGGTGTTGAACGGCCGGTGAGCATGGGGTTGGCCAGCATGTCGCGCATCATCTGGTCGGTCATCGCGACCACGTCCTGGCTCTCGATCCCAACGCCGCCTACGCTACCTGTGGTGGATACGTCCTCATAGACACTGGGCTTGCCCTGCACGTTTTCGATCTTGCTGGCACAGCCGGAAAGGACCAGGGAAGTCAGGACCAGAGCGCAGGCCGGTTTAAAGGTGTTTTTGGTGAACATGTATATCTCCAAGTCTGTCAGTAGGCACGTGCGAGGGCTTCGGCCAATTCCGGGTAGATCTGTCGGGTGGCGTCCATGGCATCGGCAAAGTTACCGGTGTGACCATATTTTGCGGTCAGGTAGCGGGCCATCGACTGAACATCATCAAAGCTACGGTCTGAGGAGGCGCGAATGGCTTCCCAGCCACCTGAGGCGCTGATTGCCGTTTCACGGCCAACAGATTTGCCGATTTCGGCTCCCACGGCACCACCGAGGAAACTGCCAACGAAAGGTATCTGTTCCAGGGCTTTCTCGCCGGCATAGGCGCCGGCCGCTGCGCCGATTCCGGTGCCGACCGTTGCGCCGATATTGGCGTTGATGGCGGAGTTCACCCACTCGGCAAGTACGTCATCGCTGGTATACGGGCTCATGTATTTGCCCAGGTTGTCATTGCGAACCAGTTGTTCGAGCAATTCGGCTTCGGTGGGAATTCGTATATTTCCGCTGGCATCCCGGAGTTTACCGGTTTTTGCTGCGGCCAACAGCTGGGCAGACGGTGCTTCATTGGTCATGCGATCAACAAGCCCTGCGGGCAGACCGGCCTCTTTCAGCAGCTCCCGATGCGACCGGGTCATGCCGGTGTAATAACCGGACTGAATGTCGCCACTCTGTTCCGGATAGGCGTTAAGCATGCGGACCAGTAATTGATCGGTGTCGACCCCTTCGGCGAGTTGTGTCTGCAGATCAATGCCGCGCAAATCCTTTGGTCCAATCAACCAGGCCTGGTAGCGGGCCGGTAGCAGATCGACGTAGCCCGGAACCTGGCTGTTGGCGGCATGATAGGCAAGCGTGTCGGTTTCGGGGGCCAGGTCAATCAGCCTGAGCACCGCTGACGGGCGGTAGACAGAATTTGCACCGCCAGCCTTCAGATAAGCCGCAATTTCGGCGGCAGTCTGTGGATTCGCCTGTTCGAAATCCGTGCGCTGCTGATCAATCACTGCCAGGACACTGTCCTTGTGATGGTCGGTGATGAAGTCCCGTGCCACAGCCTGTTCGGCGGCTTCATCGTTCAGTGATCCCATAAACATCATGGGCGTCGGGAAATACAGGGACAGGTAGGAGTCAATGGAATAGGTCACGCGGCTTTCAAGCAAGGTTTCACCCTGCCAGCTCAGCGCGTATATATCCTCGTACTGAACTTCATCGTAGAAGGGAATCAGCGACAGGGTGAGCATGTAGCCAAGGAAACTGGCGCCGTTGAAGCCTGTCGATCCCTTTGTTTCGGTGGTGCGGGAGACGACTACTTGGGGCGCATCGGGAGATTCTGGAACCAGCCAGTCAGGGCGCTCCTCTCCAATAATGGTGAAAGGGACGGTGCCGGTCGTGTAGGAGCCTGTGCTATTGGCGCTTACGCTGCCCCGGTCGAATTGATAGACCTGACATCCCGCCAGTAAAAAGACCATCACGAGGCTGACAAGAGCCTTCCCGACTGCGGAGGCCGCTACGGCTTTTTTCCGAAAGTTTTGAAAACAACTGAACTTCATTTTGATACCCAAATTCCACTGGTTGAAATGAGTCCGGGACAGCGACACTCCGGAATTCGGGTAAAGGTATAAACAATTTTTAATGAATGCGCCTCGCCCCAAGCGCACCAAGGTGAGGCATACCTGGCAATGGAATAGAAGTGTTAGGAATGTGTATTTTCTAACTAAATGAAATATAGGCAGTAATTTCTTATTTCTGAAAAGTATAGAAAAATGAAAAACAATGCAAAAATTTGTTAACAAGCCAGAAACAGGCGTTATGAGGCGTTTATCGTTTACTGATCATCCTCTTCAACGTCATCCGGATGTTCCCGCTTGTAACGCTCCCACTCTTCCCAATCATGGGGCGTTCCCGCATGGGGCCTGCGCAGGTGTTTGGCGTGCTCCATGGCGTTGTGGCGGAGGCTGTGGTCCCGTTCTTCCTCTTCCTTGTCGAAACCGTATTTCCTGAGAAATTCGTCTGGGCTGATGGGCATGGCGCACCTCCATCAAAGGAACATGTCCTAGTTTTTTACGATGCGCCTGCCTGTGTGGTTTTTCAACCGTTGTTGGAGCTGCTCCCGGTCGGGATCTCCTGGGCTTCTACCAGCTTGAAGTTGATCTGCCTGCGTTCCTCATCGACCCCGGCAAAGCTGACCGTGACCGGTTGTTCCAGCTGGAAGATGCGACCGTTCTTGTTGTGAATCAGGCGCAGTGTGACGGGGTCAAAGCTGTATTTGCCATCCAGATCCTTGCAGCTGACAAAGCCTTCCAGTCCGTTGGCATCCAGCCGCACGAAGAAACCGGCAGGCACGGTGCGGCTGATGACGCCGCTCATGGGTTCTTCGCCGAGGGTTTTGGCAAAGTCGCTCTTGAGCCAGGCTTCCAGACTGTTCGCCGCCTGGCGGGCGCGGATCTGGGCCGCCTGAAGCGCCTCCAGCTGATCCTCGGTCAGGGCTTTCATGGGGATGTCCCAGAGCGCCGCCTTGATCAGCCGGTGCACGTAGAAGTCCGAGAACTTGCGCAATGGCGAGGTAAAGGTGGTGTAGGCGTCCAGGCCCATGCCCTGGTGAGGCGCGGGCTTGAAACTCAGCTCGGCCCGGGCCAGTTGGCGGGACAATATGGCCTTGACCGGTACCTCGGCTTCAAGGGCGTCGGTTTCCTTCATCAGCTTCCTGAAACCTTCGGCCTGGTGAGCGTCAACCCCCGACAGATGCGGCGCATGGCTGTCGATCAGGGCCCGGATGTTTTCGGCGCGATCATCCCGCAGCCCGGGATGCTGGATAAACAGCCCGGCGGTCTGGTTGGTCAGGAAGTCGGCGGCGCATCGGTTGGCGGCGACCATACACTCTTCCACCAGACGATGAGCTTCATTCTGAATGGACGGTTCGATCAGCCGGATGCGTTTGTTTTCATCCAGCCGGAGGCGGAATTCCGGGCGGTCGCCGCTGAGTAGGGCATGCTCACTGCGCCATTTTCTCAGGGCTGTCGCTGCCTGGTGCAACTGGTCCAGGCTGTTGGCTACAGCGTCCGGCAGTGCCTTGATCTCATCGTCTTCCCGACCTTCGATCAGATTCGAGACCAGCTCGTAGCTGAGTTTGCCCTTGGACTGGATAACCGCCTGGTGAAAGCTGTAGTCGCCCAGGCTGCCATCGTTGTTGACCTGGAGATCGCATACCAGGGCAAGGCGCTTCACCTCTGGCATCAACGAGCAAAAGCGGGTGCTTATGCTGTCTGGCAGCATGGGCAGGGGCTCGCCCGGGAAGTATATGGCGGTAGCCCGATTGAACGCTTCCTGCTCTGCGGGACTGTCGGTTTCGATCACGGCGGTCGGATCGGCAATGGCAATCGACAGGGTCCAGCCCGTGGCGTTGGGTTCGGCCAGCAGGGCATCGTCCATGTCCTGGGTACCCGGGCTGTCGATGGTAACGTAGGGGCGATCCGTGCGGTCTTCCCGCCCGGTTTCCCGGGATTCGATGTCGCTGTCACCGAGGCTGTCGGCCTGAGCGCGCACGGCGTCTGGCCAGGTGTCTGCCAGGTCAAAGGTAGCCAGGGTGAAAGAGCGCTCAATACCGGGTTCTCCGGCCTTGCCGATTACCCGTAATACCTTGGCCTGGCCTTTGCCGTCTCTGATTGGATGCCTGTGAATCTGGCAATAGATGTAATCGTCTTGCTGGGCGTTCATTCGCTCCTTGGGGGGAATGAAGATCCATCGGTTGATGCCGGGGGTCTCGGGCACCACGAAGTGCCCTTTGCCCTTGATCAGGTAACGACCAACGAAGGTGTTCAGGCGGGTTTCCAGGAGTTCGTCTACCACGCCCTGGGTTTTGCCTTTCTCAACTTCCTGCTCGGTGACATTCACCCGGTCCCCGGGCAGCACCTTCTGCATCTCCTCGGGTGGCAGGAAAACATCCCGACCCTCATCGAGCGCAACGAATCCGAAACGGCCATTGGTGGCTTTGACGGTACCGGGAAAAACCACCTTGTTGTCCTTGATATCCGATTTCAGCTGGCGCAACTGGCTGAGGGCGTCGGCATTGAGCATGAAGTAACCTGGCTGGTAAAAAATGAATGATGGGGCGGAGTATAACGGTTATGGCTCTATGCGTCAGATAGCAGAATACGCAAATCAGATTTCTGTCCAGAATCTCTGGAGGTTGGCCAGTGATTTGGTGAGCAGATCGAATTCGGAGGTCTTGCCTTCACGTTCAAACAGTTGTCGCCGGGCTGTGTCGAGGTCAAAAAGCACCTCCCGCTGGGCCGGTTCCCGGATGGTGCTCTGGGCCCAACCAATAGCGACACGGCGTTGGCCCCGCGTGACCGGATCGACCCTGTGCAGGGTTGAGGACGGATAGACCACCGCCGCGCCGGCCGGTAATTTGTAGGATTGCTCACCGGCCGTGGTTTCGGTCACCAGTTCACCCCCATCGTAGCTTTCAGGATCGTCCAGGAACAGCGTGAAGGAAACATCGGTCCGCAACCTCTCGGCCCCGCGGCCCATTACGGGATCGTCCACGTGATTACCGTAAGTCATGCCATCGCGATAACGACTGAACATGATCGGTGTCAGCTTCGCAGGCCTCACTGCCATCTGGAACAGGGGGTGCTCAGTCAGGGCCTTTTCAACTTCAGCACGAAGGCTTTCCGCCTGGCTTCCGGAAACCTTCAGTTGTTCGTTGTTTTTGACCAGCTTTGCATGCCATCCGGCCGTACTCCGCCCGTCCCGGAAGTGACCGCCGTCAAGAGCGCTGCGGATACGCTGGAGCTGTTCAGTGCTCAGGATCTTGTCGATACAGATAATCATGATTTTCTCAACTCTTAATACGAATTATTTGCAATCAATGTTTGCTGTGGCGCATCATGCACCACTACGGACAGACCATCAATCTTACCGTTGTTGATTACGCGCAGCAGTCGGTTTCTAAAAGGAGAAAGGACAGAATGAAGAATGAAAAGCTGAAACTCTGGACCGGTATCGGTATGGCTACCCTGATGGCCAGCTCTGGAGTGATTGCCAGTGAGCACAAAGACAAGCATCACGACGGCATGATGTCCTCCGGCTCAGCCGAAGGCGGCGAGGGCGGCGAATACCACGGAGGTGAAGGCGGTGAACACCACGGTGGAGAAGGCGGTGAAAATCATGGCGGTGAAGGTGGCGAAGCCGGAGCTGCATTCAGTTACTTTGCCGCCGGTGGCGAAGGTGGCGAAGGTGGCGAAGGTGGCGAAGGTGGAGAAGGCGGAGAAGGCGGAGAAGGCGGAGAAGGCGGATCTGCCGCTGTGTCCGCCGTCGACTCCGACGGTGCCTATGTGGCCATGTTGCAGATGATGCAGGGACATCTGATGGCGGCGCGTGAATTGATCAAAGCTGGCCAGGTTGCTGACGGCCGTCCTCACCTGACCCATCCCTGGGTTGAGCTCCACGGCATGGTTGCGCCGGGTCTTGAAAGCCGGAATCAAAAAGCCCTGAGCGGACAGTTGGAGGCACTGGCGAATCAGGCAGGTGACGTAGACAGCTGGAGTGACATCAACAAGGAATTCCAGGCCGCCTGGGTAGGTCTTGAGAAAGCGGTTAAAGCTGCCGGTAGCAAGAATGCGCAGAGCGCGGGAACCGTTTCAAAAGTGGTGCTCTCTCTCACCAAGCAGGCAGTTTTGGAATATGACGAGGCACTGGAAGATGGGCGCTTCGTTGCGGTCCACGAATATCAGGACGGGCGAGGCTTCGTGGGCGCAGCGCGCGACTACCTGGACAGCCATCAGGCCACACTGAAAAAGCAGAACAAGGAAGCCTGGCGTGATGCAGTGAAGGCGCTGGAGGAACTTCAGAAAGCCTGGCCGGCAGCCGTGCCGCCTGAGCAGCCTGCCGTACCCGTAGCAAATGTCTACGCTGCCCAGGCGCGCCTGGAACTGGCCCTGGCGCCATTCCTCTACTGATTCCTGATGTTTTTTGCCGGGGTCTTTGATTTTGGGCCCCGGCTTTTCCTGTCAGTCTTCGGAAAGGGCTGTCTGATCATCCAGCGTGTCGATGCAGACCTGGTTACGGCCACCGGCTTTTGCGCGGTAGAGCGCGCGGTCGGCATGCCTGAGGATGGTGTCGCTGTTGTCGCCGGGACGGGCAAAAAAGCCCCCGACGCTGACTGTCACTGGTGTACCGGTTTTGCGACTCTCCTGTTCCACCAGTTCGCGAATGCGCCTGGCAATCTGGTCCAGAGTGGTCTGATCACAGGGTGACAGAAAAACCACGAACTCATCGCCACCCCAGCGTCCCGGGTGATCGTAGGGGCGAACCCCGGCTTTCAGCCAGAGCGCGACCCTGCACAGGATCTGATCCCCTGCCTGGTGGCCGAGGTTGTCGTTGATGCTTTTGAAATGGTCAATGTCCAGCCAGATCACACCAAAGCCGGCCTCCTGGCGACGGGCGCGCTGGATTTCCTCTTCCAATACCTCATCCAGACCGCGACGGTTTTTCAGGCCGGTCAGGGGGTCAATCCGGGCCAGCCGGTTCAGCTCGTCCGTTCTCTGCGCGACTTTTTCTTCCAGCTCGCGGGTGGAGTGGCCGAGGGTCTGGGTCATTTTCTCGAAGTGGTCGGCCAGCCAGCCAATCTCGTTATCCGGTTTCTCCAGCCGTGGCAGGTCGAAGCTGCCTTCCCGGACCTTTTCCACGGCGTGCTCCAGACTCATGATGGGCTTGAGAATCCGGGACTGGATAATCTGGTGGAACAGCACCAATGTGACCAACAGGGTAGTCAGGAACACGGCTACCAGCGGCCAAAGGTAGCTGGTTGGTAACAGCGTATTGAGGTCAAGGAGCGTGATCTCGAACCAGCCAATTGCCGGCAGGAAGGCAACGCCGGCCAGGTGCTTGCGGCCGTCCACGGTCACAAAGCCGCTCTCCACCTGACCGGCCTGATCGCCCCGCTTCTTAAGCAGCTGGAGCATCCCGAGTATCTGCTGTTTGTCCTGGGGATCATCGAACAGCAGGTCGACTGTGTTCTTCTGGCCTTCGGGCTTGATGATGCTGGCGAAATCGATGTAGTTGCGGTCGCGGTATAGCTGGATGGCGCCGTTATAATCCACGAACAGAGTGGTGATGCCCTCCTGTCCGATGTCGACAATATCCTGCAGGAAAGCGTCCAGGCTCAAGCCGGTACCGACCATGCCGACTATTCCGCCGGACTCATCACGCATCAACACATCGATCCAGAGTTTGGTGACACCCAGTTCGGTATCCGGGTTGACGTTGAGGTGGAAGTCGCGCCCTTCGTCGATAAGCTGGAAAAACCAGGCGTCATCCGGCTTGTCTTTATCCAGCACATATCGGAACTGGTCACCAGCGTATTCGTTTTCCTCGTTGTTGTAGTAATAGTGGCCGTTCTCGACCAGGGCAACGAAGTAATTGTTGTCCCGGAAATTGGAACGAAAGCTTTCCATCTGGCGGATGGCTTCAGCTTCGAGCGCGGCGTCATCGGGATTGGTGGCCCAGTTGATCAGGGCGGAGGAACTGGCCATTTGTTTGGCGAGCCCGATCTCCCGTTCCAGGGACTGCAGCAGGCGGGCGCTGTCGTAGCGCACTTGAATTTCCGCGACCTGTTGGCCCCAGCGTTCGATGATGCTCTCGGACAACTCCCGATAGGCCAGCCACGAAGCCACAGAAGCCACGATGATGAGACTGGCGGCCAGACCAAGGATGCGGGTTTTAAGACTCAACGAGTATCCCTCTCGGATTTTTCCGGGTTTCTGGGCGCCAATGATAGAACACTGGGTAACCATAGTGTAGAAAAAACAGACAGGAGCAGGCTGGAACCGGGAGGAATAAGCGACCGCAAGGGCCGATAAATACCGGCCCTTGCCGCGTGATTCGCGTTAATTGTGCTGGGAGAAGATCCGGGTTTGTCCGGCCTCGTTGAACAGGATGACCTTGTAATGATCTTTCCGGTCGCCCATCTCCATGCCGGGTGACCCGATTGGCATGCCCGGCACGCTCAGGCCTGTGGCCTTTGGCGCTTCACTGATCAGGCGTTTGATGTCATCGGCAGGTACGTGGCCTTCAATGACGTAATCGCCGACAAACGCGGTATGGCAACTGCCAAGACCGGCAATCAGGCCCGCATCGGCTTTGATCCGGCCCATGTCGTTGGTATCGGTGGCGGAAACATCAAAGCCATTTTCCTCGAGATGGTCGATCCAGTCTCCACAACAGCCACAGGTGGGCGATTTGTAGACGTGGATGCTCTGGGCGGCGCCCGCGGCCAGCGATGTGGTGCTGAAACCCAGAGCTGCCATCAGGCCAAGAGCCAGGGTATGTCTTTTCATGGCAAGTACCTCAGTGGTGATGTTGATGGTCATTAGAACCTGTGTCGTCAGAACCGGAAAGCCAGAACCACCAGACGATGGCTGCCATCAGGGCAAGACCTCCAGCGTTGACCAGTAGTGTTTCCATCAGTTCCGCTCCTGTTGCTGTTTCGGATCACTGTTGCTGTCGTTCCGTTCCGGACGGTGGCTGGTTCGGAACAACCTCAGGCGGTTGGCATTCGAGACCACGGTGACCGAAGACAGGGACATGGCAGCGCCGGCCAGAATCGGGCTCATCAGTATGCCCCAGACAGGGTAGAGCAGGCCGGCAGCCACCGGAATACCCATTGTGTTGTATACGAACGCGCCAAACAGGTTCTGGTGAATATTTTTCACCGTGGCCCGGGAGATCTCGATGGCATCGGGCACGCCATGGAGTGAACCCCGCATCAGAGTAATGCCGGCGCTTTCAATGGCCACGTCGGTGCCGGTGCCGATGGCAAAGCCCACATCCGCGGCAGCCAGGGCCGGGGCGTCATTGATGCCATCGCCGACCATGGCCACGGTAAAGCCTTTGCCCCGCATTTCGCTGACTACCTCGGCTTTGTCTTCGGGCAGTACTTCCGCGCGATAATCATCGATCCCGGCCTTTTTCGCGATGGCCCTAGCCGTACCGTCGACATCGCCGGTGACCATCATCACCCGGATGCCCGCGTCATGGAGGCGCCGGATGGCGGCTTTTGAATCCGGCTTGATGGCGTCGGCGACACCGATTACCCCAAGCGCCTTGCCGCCCAATGCCAGGAACAGGGGGGTACCGGCCTCTTCGGTAATCGCGCGGGCGGCATCAGCCAGATCGCCCAGGTCAATGCCTTCCTGTTCCAGCCACTTCCGGTTGCCGAGCCGCACGGGTTCGCCGTCGAGTTCACCTTGCACGCCCTTGCCATTCAGGGCTTCAAAACCAGTGACCTTCTCCAGCTGAACGTCTTCCTCCCTGGCCTTCGCCAGAATGGCCTCTGCCAGAGGATGTTCGGAATGTTGTTCCAACCCCGCCGCGATTGCCAGCAGGCGCTGTTCATCGCTATCGCTGACGTGAACCCGGGTCACCGCCGGATGGCCCTCGGTAATGGTGCCGGTTTTATCCAGTATGACCAGATCCAGCTTGCCCGCGGTTTGCAGGGCATCGCCCTGGCGGATCAGCGCGCCGTATTCCGCCGCCTTGCCAACGCCAACCATAACCGACATGGGCGTAGCCAGGCCCAGGGCGCAGGGGCAGGCAATGATCAGCACCGTGGTGGCCGCCACCATCATATGCACCACCGCGGGTTCCGGCCCAACGTTGTACCAGACCAGCGCCGCCACCAGGGCAATCAGCATCACCGTGGGCACAAACACCGAGGAGATCTTGTCTGCAAGCCGCCCAATAGCAGGCTTTGAGCCCTGTGCTTTCTTCACCAGCCGGATGATCTGGGCCAGCGCGGTCTCGCTGCCCACCCGGGTGGCCTCGTAGACAATCGAACCGTGGGTATTCAGAGTACCCGCAGACACCTCTTCGCCTTCCGATTTGCTGACTGGCATCGGCTCCCCGGTGAGCATGCTCTCATCGATGCGAGTGGAACCTTCGGCAATCACACCATCCACCGGAAGTTTTTCTCCGGGCCGGACCCGGATATGATCCCCTTTCTGGACTTCCTCGACCGGAATGTCCCGTTCCTCGCCGTTGCGAATCACCCTTGCGGTCTTGGCCCGCAGATCCAGAAGCCGGCGCACCGCCTCCGAGGTTTTACCTTTGGCACGGAGCTCCAGTGCCTGACCCAGGTTGATCAGACCGATGATCATCGCAGAGGCTTCAAAGTAGACATGGCGGGCCATTTCCGGCAACGCGCCGGGAATGCTGGCCACAACAATCGAATACAGCCAGGCAGTGCCGGTCCCCAGGGCGATCAGGGTATCCATGTTGGCGTTGTGGTGCCTGAATGCCTTCCAGGCGCCGGTATAAAAATGTCCACCGGTTGCGGCCATCACGATCAGTGTCAGCACACCCAGCCCGAGCCAGGTGCCCTGGTTGGCGTCGGTGACCATCATGGTACCGAAACCCATGCCCCAGACCATCAACCCAAGCCCCAGACCCAGACTTACCGCCATCTTCACCAGCAGAGTCCGGTACTGCTTCCGGTCTTCCTCTTGCTTGCGATCGTCGGCCTCGTCCTCGTCCTCAATCACGCTGGCACCGTAACCGGCACTCTCAACCGCCTTCACCAGCGCCTCCGGATCGGCATCTCCGGTGGCTGTGGCGGTGTTGTCTGCCAGGTTCATATGGGCATGGCGGATACCCGAGACCGACATCAGGGCCTTCTCAATCGTGTTGACGCAGGAGGCACAGGTGGCACCGGTTACCGACAGATGGACCTGTCCGCTGTCCCCTGTTGTCGCTTCAGGGCTCGACGGAACCGATTCTTCGGCTGTTGCCCGGTTTTCGGAATCGTCACCGGTATGGTTCTCGCTCTTGTTCCCGGAAGCACAGCAACTGGCCGGCTCCGCGTCTTCCTCGACAGGCTCAGCGGGATAGCCGGTCTCGGTAACAATACGCGCTGCCTCAGCAGCATCCACGCCCTCCGGCAAGGCCACCGTCTGTTGTTCCAGATCGACTTCAACCAGCTCGGTATCGCCGGTCAACGGCTCGAGCGCATTGCGAATCTTCTTGGCGCAGCCCTGGCAGGAAGCCCCGGAAATGCTCAGCGTGGTTTGCAAAACAGGTGTGTCAGTCATCCAGAATCACTCCTCGTTCTGTTCGCTTGCCCCGCAACAGGGCGCCGGATCATCCCAGTGTTCGATCAACCGGCAAATGGTATGGCCATCGGGCGTGCCATCCGGCATGTCCTGCCAGGCAGCCAGCGCCGCGGTCATCCGCTTGCGCAACTGCTGCAGCTCCCGAATCTCCCGCTCAACTTCCGCCAGACGGTGCTGAAACACATCCCGAACCATCGGGCACGGTGAATGATGGTCGTCCGCCTGATCCAGAATCTGTCGAATCTCCGGCAACGAAAACCCCAGCTGGCGCGCCTTCCGGGCAAATCGAAGCCGCCGAAGGTCCTCGGTATCGTATTGCTGGTAGTTGTTGTCCGGGTTACGGGTTGGCTGAAGCAGTTTCTCCCGGGTGTAGAAACGCACCGTATCCGGATTTACCCCAGCGGCGTCTGCAATTTCTTTTACTTTCATTTGCCTCAACTCCCCATGAGGAGATTGTCAGGAATATATCGCTACCGTTGGCGGAGTATTGGTGCGGGGTGGGCTTCCGAAAATGCTCTGAGCCACGGATGGCTCAGCGCAAGCGTACACGGACGTACTTGCAGCGGTTTTCGGAAGCCCACCCCGCACCGATACGGCGACCTCCAAGTCACCATAAATAGACTAAAACCTGTGAGCAACTCACAGGTCAAAGGTTTTCTCGAGGAGGGAAAATCGAAGGAAGGCTATCAATCCCGGGAGCGAAGAAACGTCCCGCAGGTCTTGCACTGGTCCGGCGCCATCAGCTTCGCCTGCCAGCCAAGTTTATGGCCACAGGCCGGGCAGGCCAGCTTCAGCTGCAGAACAATGATGGGCGTGATCAGGGCCGCGATCAGAACACCCAGGGGGCCCCAGCTGTCACCGCTGGACAACCCCAGCTGGCTGCTGAAAACCAGAATGATGGTTAGTGCCACAAAGGCAAAAATAAAATAGTTCCGGTTCCAGCGTTCCCACTGGCGGATCTTTTCATCCTGTTCCGGAGTCAGGTATTGCGCAGCCATAGAATCACACCAAAAGAGTTTATCCGTATCTTGGGGACCGCTCGCTGCAATTACAATCCGGAATCTGCCGTAATACCCGCCACCAGAACGCCGGAGGCCAGAGCCTTTTCAAGGTCCGAAACCGGAATCGGGCGGCTGATCAGATAACCCTGGGCAAAGTTACAACGGTAGCTCTTGAGGAAGTTCAGTTGCTCCTCTGTTTCAACCCCCTCGGCCACCACCTCAATACCCAGGTTGTGAGCCAGGTTAATCACCGCCCGGGTGATCACCGCATCGTCATGGCGCTCCGTGACTTCCGTGATAAACGAACGGTCGATTTTCAGCAGGTCGACCGGGAAATCACGCAGGTAACCGAGCGACGAGTAGCCCACGCCGAAGTCATCAATGGCCAGGTGCACACCCAGCTGGTGCAGACGGGACAGCTGATTCAGGTTGTGCTCGATGTTCTGGATGAAGATCTCCTCGGTCAGCTCAACCTCCAGACGATCCGCCGGCACATTTTCCGCCGCCAGGGCTTCCCGAATGTGATCCACCAGATTTTCGTCATCCAGCTCTCGGCCCGAGAGATTGACCGCAATGCGCAGGCCGTCCTGGGGCGTGCCTTTCCAGGCCGCCAGCTGCCGACAGGCCGCCATGACCACCCAGCGGCCAATATCGGTGATCCGGCCACTCTCCTCGGCCAGTGGGATGAATTCCACCGGCGGCAAAAGACCACGGCGGGGATGGCGCCAGCGGATCAGCGCCTCGACACTCTGGATTTCACCGGTGTCGAGGTTCAGCTGAGGCTGATAGAAGAGCACGAATTCATTGTTGGCCAGGGCCTGGCTAAGATCCTTGTCCAGCTCCAGGCGCATGACTTCCCGTTCCTGCATGCCCTCGGTGTAGAACTGGTAGGTATTCCGGCCCTGTTCCTTGGCGCGATAGAGCGCAATGTCTGCGTTCCGCAACAGCGTATCCGCGTCCAGACCGCTTTGTGGGTAGACGGCCACGCCCATGGTGGCAGTAATGCTGTGGGACTGGCCCTGAACCTCGAAGGGTTGGTCGAAGCTCTGCTTGATCTGACCCAGCAGGTGGATAATGTCGTCAATGTCATCCACCTGTTGCTGACAGAACATGAACTCGTCGCCGCCGGAGTAGGCCACCAGGAGCCGTTCGTTGCTCAGACGGTTCAGCCGCTCGGACACTTTGATCAGCAGTTCGTCACCGAACTGGTGGCCAAGGGAGTCGTTGAGCGTCTGAAAGCGGTCCAGGTCCAGCATCACCAGCGCAACCTGCCGCATCTGGCGATCGGCAATGTTCAGGGTGTGGGACAGGTCTTCCATGAAGAACCGACGGTTGGCCAGACCGGTGAGGGTATCGGTGGACTCAAGCCGGGCCAGATCCTTCTGGATAGCGGTTCGCTGTGCAATTTCCTGATCCAGTTCCCGGCGGGTCTTCAGCAGGGCACGGTTGCGTTTAAGAATGAGCTGCACCAGTAGGGTGGTCAGGCTGGTCAGAAGGCCCATCAACAGGAACGTGGTAAAGGTAAGGGCCGGCCAGTTGCTGTATTGGCGGTCGACCCAACCGACGGACGGGCGCAGGGTCAATGTCCAATTGAGTGTCGGTAGATTAACGGCCTGGCTTTTGGAGAATTCGCTGCTGACTGGCTGCGACACGTTCAGCTCATAGGTCACTTCACCGGCTTCGCGGATTTCAACCCGGAAGGATTCCAGCACCCGTTCGGTGAGAAGCTGGCGTGCCAGCACTTCCATTCTGAACACGCCTGCCATGAAGCCATTGTTGTCAGAGCCGGCCCCGACAGGCGCATAAATCACCATGCCCTTGCCGCCCTGGCGCAAATCGATCACACCGGAAAGATCCCAGGTGCCGGACTGCTTTGCCAGTTCCAGTGCCTGGCGGCGTTCCTCGTTGAAGGCGACGTTGTAGCCGATAACCTCTTCGTTGTCGGAGATTGGCTCCAACCAGCGGATGATGAAATCGGAATCAATCCATTCGATGGCCTGGTAAACGCCGAAGTCGTCGAGGTAGTTGCGGGCATCCCGTCGCCACTCCTGTTCGGTTTTGGCCGGGTCTGCCTCAAGGCGTTTGGCCATGCGCCGAATCGCCTCCGCGTGGACCAGGAACTCCCGCTCAAGGTGGTTGGCCATGGCCCGGGCTTCGTTGGCCAGATTTGCTTCGACCTGGCTCTTGTCCTGTTGAACCAGTCCGTAGCGCAGGCCGGCTGCCAGGCCCAGGAAAACCAGGAAAATCACCACCGGAAATGCCGGGCTCAAAAGGCCCGAAACAACAGCTTTTGGGGGTGATGCAGGTTGATCCACAGGTTACTCCGTGACTTGAAACGATGGTGCCGGGCAGTTGGCACTGCCCACGCAATTATGAGGCATTTGTATCGGCTACCGCCATCAGTTGCTTGATTCGGTCCCGAAGTGAGACACCAAAGGCGCCATCGGGCAACGGCCGGACAATGTCCGGTACAGCCTGACCAGATTCTGCCCCCACCGATCCAAGATCCATGATCCGGGGTGTCACGGGTTGCTTTTCGCCATCGAGCAACACCTCCACCCTGGGTTTCAGCTTTCGTCCGGGGTGCGTCGCCACTACGATGGCTACTTCGCCCGTGGATAGTTCTACCAGGCTGCCCGGCGGGTACACGCCGATCATTCGGATGAATGCTTCCACCATGGTGGCATCGAACTGCTGGCCGCGGTTTCTGAAGAGGATGCGGATGGCATCTGAAGCCGGAAGTCCGTCCCGGTAGCATCGGTCGCTGGTGATGGCATCGAAGGCATCGACGATGGAAACCAGGCGGGCAAACCGGCTGATCTGCCATTCTGCCAGCTGTTTCGGGTAGCCGCGGCCATCAATGCGTTCGTGGTGGTGGCAGGAAACATCACAGATGATCGGATCAAGGTGCGGATCGGCGCGAAGCAATTCGTAACCCAGGGTGGTGTGCTGGCGCATGATGCCGTGTTCTTCCGGCGTCAGGGCCCCGGGTTTGTTGAGGATCTCGTCCGGTACCTTTAATTTGCCGAGGTCGTGCAACAGTCCGCACATGCCGACGGTTTCCAGGTCTTCATCCGGCATCCCCAGGAAGCGGGCGAAGGCGACACAGAAAATAGCCACCCTGAGACAGTGTTCAGCGGTGTAGGCGTCCCGGGATTTGATGCGGCTCATCCAGAACATGGCGCTGGCATTGGCCTTCACGCTGTCCACGCATTCGCGGATGATGGGGCGGGCGCTCTGCAGATCAAGGTCGTTGCCGGCTTCGATCTGTCGGGTGACCTCCTCCACAAAGGCCTGGGTCCGGCTCCAGGTCGCCTGCGCCCTGGGCAGTTCCTGTTGCAGCGAACGGGTTTCGGGGAGCGGTTGGTTGGTACGCCGCTTCAGTACCGAAATCTGATCGAGTATCGGATTCAGGCGTTCTTCCTCGTCCTCCACCAGTACCCATTCACAGTACTGCCGCAGAATCTGAGCCTGGTTGTCATCGGTCAGGGTGAACCCCTGGAACAGAAACGGTACCTGGGTCCAGGGCCTGTCCAGGCTGACAATGCGCATGCCGGGCTGAAGAAGATCCACCGGCAGTCTCACACGCTGGAGGGTCGAAACAGGGGCGTCGGAGTTGGCAGCTATCGCCGAGTGCGCCGATACCGGGTGTCGGTGCTGTTTGCTGGATTTACGTCGGAACCACATGGCTCTACCAGTCTTCTGTTTATGTCCGGTGATTATGTCAGACCTGACAGACCGGTTACAGAAGAGTGCCTGAAGTGTGACGCAGTTCCTGATTCAGATCAGGTTTCAGGAGTGTTCTGAAACCCTGGGAATGCCCAGGCGGGGGATTTCCTGCTTTGGACAACGATCCATCACCACTGTCAGTCCCGCTGCCTCTGCCCGGGCAGCACCCTCATCATTGATCACACCAATCTGCAGCCACACCACCGGGATGTTGAGTTCGATGGCCTGGTTGATGACCGCGTCGGTGCGTTCCGGTGCCAGGAAAAGATCCACCATGTCCACCGGTTCCGGCAGACTATGCAGGTCGGCGTAAACGGTTTCTCCAAGTACCGTCTGGCCCGCCAGACGGGGGTTCACCGGGAGAATTCGGTAGCCGTGGGCCTGAAGATATTCCATGACTTCGTGGGAAGGCCGGTTGGTCTTCTGGCTTGCGCCAACAAGGGCGATGGTCCTGACCCTTGTCAGGATGTCACGCATCTGGTCCGGGGAGTTGCTCGGCATGGTGCTGGGGAATCCTGGTTGAATTAACGGTGTGCCTGAAGACACACAGACACGGATTCCGCGTAGCGTAGCGCGTGAGGCTTGTCGATTTCCACTTCGGCCCACTGAACCGCCTCATTCTCCATCACGATGGTCAGAACTTCATGGGTCAGGCGCTCGAGCAGGGCAAACCGGTTTCCATCCACATGATGGATGATCTGCTTGGTGATGGTGCGATAGTTGAGGGCGGCTGAGATTTCATTCCTGTTTACCGCTTCAGACGCATCGTAAGTCAGCGCAACGTTGATCAATACGTCCTGCTGATTGTTGATTTCCTCCTCCTTGATGCCGATATAGGCTCTCAGAAGAAGATCCTTGATGCGGACTTTTGCCAGGTGATTCCCGTGGACGTCTGTCATGCGGCCTCCCTAGGGTCAGGTGCTTCAGCGATTGTTGCTGATCAAGGTCAGAAACTCGGTGCGAGTAGCCTGGGACTTGCGGAACTGCCCGAGCATCATCGACGTCTTCATGCGGGAATTCTGTTTCTCCACGCCTCTCATCATCATGCACATGTGTTGCGCCTCGATAACCACCGCCACGCCTTTGGCGCCGGTGACGCTTTCGACGGCTTCGGCAATCTGCCGGGTCAGGTTTTCCTGGATCTGCAGGCGGCGGGCATACATGTCGACGATGCGGGCGAACTTGGAAAGACCCAGCACCTTGCCAGCGGGCAAGTAGGCGATGTGGCACTTGCCGATGAACGGCAACATGTGGTGTTCACACATGCTGTACAGTTCGATGTCCTGGACAACGACCATTTCGTCCATGGCGGATTCGAATACCGCGTTGTTTACCAGGTCGCCAAGGTCCTGCTTGTACCCGCAGGTGAGAAACTGCATGGCTTTGGCGGCGCGCATTGGAGTGTCTTGCAGACCCTCGCGGTCCGGATCTTCGCCCAGGCCATCGATAATGGCACGAAAATGGCCGGAGAGGTCGTCAAGGAGTTTGCTCATAATCATTTCCGGTTAGCAGTGTCTTACGAGGGCCAAAGCTTAAGGCAATTTGCCCACCATCTCTACGTTTACGGAGGCATTGCCGGAAAAGACCACTTTGGCTGCCCCGCCGTCTGGTTTGGGCGATGGAGCTATGGCAGCGTGGGCTGCGATGTTTTACAGTTTCAACCTGTGAATGTTCGCCGGGGACAATACATGGAAGAGCTGATGCCCACCGTCGGTGGGGTTTCCGCCGCAGGGCGCGAGGAAGGCACCCTGGAAGGGTGGCAACAGGGAGGTAAGTGGTTCAGTTTCGAGGGGCATGCCATTTTCAGTCGGATGGCGGGTTCGGGAGAACCACTGGTCCTCATTCACGGGTTTCCTACCGCCAGTTGGGACTGGAATCGCCTCTGGCCGATGCTGGTTCAGCAGAACAACGTGCTCACCCTGGATATGCTGGGCTTCGGCTTTTCGGACAAGCCCTCCAACTACGATTACAGCATTGAAGATCAGGCCGACCTCTTCCAGGGTTGGATTGAGGGGCTTGGCCTGCCTTCGGTGCACCTGCTGGTCCACGATTATGGCTGCAGTGTGGCCCAGGAGCTGCTGGCCCGGGAGCAGGAAGGCGGGCTGCCTTTCCGGATTGCCAGTGTCTGCTTCCTCAATGGTGCCCTTTTCCCGGAAGTCCACAATCCGTTGCTGATTCAGAAACTGTTGAGAAGTCCCTTTGGCGGCTTGATCAGCCGAGGCCTTACCCGACGGAGTTTCGAGCGCAACTTCCGCCGGCTGTTCGGCAACCAGAATCCGCCGGACCGTCAGGATATGGAGGACTTCTGGCATCTGCTGACCTACAACAACGGGCGTGGCATCCTGCATCACCTGATCCAGTTCATGGAGGAGCGCCGTTGTCACCGGAACCGCTGGGTTGGCGCTCTGCAGAAGGCGACGCAACCGATGCGACTGATCTCCGGTACGGCCGATCCTGTGTCTGGAGCCGGCATGGCGCGTCGGTACCGCGAACTGATACCCGATGGCGATGTGGTCACCCTGAGGAACATCGGGCACTACCCGCATTTCGAGTGCCCCTGGGAGGTTTTCAGCGCCTACCGGGAATTTCGTAAACGTTGCGACCAGTAACCCTGGCCGATACTGCGCTTCAGCCCGAAGCCGAATCGGGCATGTCTTCGGCGCCCCGGCCCACAACCGGCAGCGGCCGGGCGGCGTTGACCACCTGGTTGCGGCCCTGGGATTTTGCTTCGTAAAGCGCCTGATCCGCCCGGTTGAGCCAGACCGACCAGGTTTCGCCTTTGCTGACCTCGGCAACACTGGCGCTGGCCGTCACCTTGATGTCTTCAAGGAAAGGCCGGGCGCTGATGCTGGTCAGAAGCTGGTGTGCCAGTACATCGGCATCCTTCTGGCGGGTTTCCGGCAGCACGATCATGAATTCCTCGCCGCCAATCCGGAACAGCTGATCGCTTTCCCGGAGTCGCTTTCGCAAACGCAGCGCCATCTCCGTGAGAACCTTGTCACCGGCCAGGTGGCCCCACTGATCGTTAATGGTCTTGAAGTAGTCCAGATCCAGCAAGATCAGGCTGGACACCCGCTCATACCGCTCCCGCATCTGAATCTGGCCGTTGAGAATATCGGCAAGCTGTGACCGGTTCAGGCAACCGGTCAATGGATCCGTGGTGGCCAGTCGGGTGAGCTCCTGCTGGAGTTTGCCCACCAGAAAGGCAAAAATCATGGCAAACAGGCAGGTCAGACCGAGGGAAAACGTGATTCGCCAGAAATCGGCCTCGGGAAAGCGCAGGAAGGACACGACAGCCATAACCACCACAAAGATGATATTGCTGCCAATGGCTTCTCTCAAGGGCAGCAGGAAGAACAGGGCCGCGGCAGCGGGGTAGGCCCAGTAGAGGCCGGCGTGGCCATTGATGTGGGTGGAGTAGGCGGCACTGACTACGGCGAGCAGGGGGAAAAGCCGACCTTTGAGAAAGTAGGTGCCACGAAATCTCAGAAATGCGATAACCAGAAGGGCGTTGACACAGAACAGGACCAGTACCGCAGACAGCAGGTAATGGGATTGCTGCCATTGCACCATGACCAGGGGCGCGACGGCGATGAACGCCCAGAAATGCAGGTGGTAGACCAGCTGGCGTTTGAAGCCCAGCACCGCGAGTGTCGGGTTGGTGGCAAGGGTAGAGGGTGGTACCGAAAAATTCACAGCATACTCCCGCTGTCTGAGTCGAATCCGCCCGCGTCCTGTGCCGGGATCGTGTTGAAGTCTAGCATGGCCATTTCTCTAATTAAGCAGATACCGCTGTTTATGACCACCATTAGTTTTGTTCAGTTGGCCCGCCCTTGTCCACTTCGCTAAACTCCGCTGGACTAATTCAGGGACATGCCCAGGGACCATCCTATGACTGCTATTCACACCCGAGAACCGGCCCTGACCATCCGGGCCGGCCGGCGCGCCTTGCAACGACTCAAGGAAAAACCGTTGTCACCAGAAGACGTGCACGTGATTCCAGGCGCAGCCGGAGGCCCCAAGGCCCTGGGAATAAGTGGCCTGGACAAGGCCATATTCGGCGACTGGCTGCCTCGGGTTCCCCAGGAGCGTTCACTGATCGGTTCGTCCATTGGAAGCTGGCGGTTCGCCGCTGTGACGTCCTCCGACGACCCGAAACGCCAGCTCGGCCGGCTGGCTGAACTTTACACCGCCCAGCGATTTGCCAAAGGTGTCAGCGCCGCGGAAGTGAGCCGCAAAAGTGTGCTGTTTCTGGAGGAACTGCTCGGTGGCCGGGAAGACACCATCCTGAACCATCCCTGGTACCGGCTCAACGTTGTGGTTGTTCGCAGTCTTGGCATGCTGGCGGAGGATGCCAGGGGTCGGTTGGGGCTTGGCCTGATGAGCGCTATCAGCGCCAACATGGTCAGTCGCCGGCATTTGGGCCGTTTTATGGAGCGGGGGATCATCCACGATGCCCGCCTGAAAACGCCGGTGGCGAAGCTGGTGGATTTCCCCAGCCACGAAGTGGCGCTGACCCGCGAGAACTTGTTGCCTGCCCTTCTGGCTTCGGCGTCGATTCCCCTGGTGATGTCCGGTGTCCGTAATATTCCCGGTGCACCCGAGGGCGTCTATCGTGACGGTGGTCTTCTGGACTACCACCTCGATCTGCCCTACAAACAGCCGGGTGTGGTGCTATACCCACACTTCACCGATAAGGTGGTGCCGGGCTGGTTCGACAAGTCGTTGCCCTGGCGGCGGGGCGATACCACCCGGTTGCAGGATGTATTGCTGGTTGCACCCTCGAAAACCTATCTGGAATCCCTGCCTGACCGGAAACTTCCGGATCGTAAGGATTTCGAGTGCTATGTTGGTGATGACGCCGGTCGTGAGCGGGCCTGGCAGGCGGCTATTGCCGAAAGTGACCGGTTGGGCGACGAGTTTATGGAGCTCATCGAAACCGGGCGCCTGCCCGACGTTGTCAGGCCGCTCTGAACGCAGAGTTTCCGGAACAGTGTCTATACTGGTTCCGTAAAGTCATGACTTGGGGGAACAGATTATGTCCGATGCGAAACCGGTGATCGCCAGCAAGACGCCTTTTTCTGTCATGGTGGAGGCAGGAAAGAATTACTTCTGGTGTGCCTGCGGCCGCAGTGGCAGCCAGCCATTCTGTGATGGCTCCCATAAGGGGACCGGGATAACACCGGTAAAATTCGAGGCCGAAAAGAAAGAGTGGGTCTGGTTCTGCGGGTGCAAACAAACGGGCAACGCTCCCTTGTGCGATGGCACCCACAAGACCCTCGACTAAAGCGCCATACGCTGCAGGGTACTTGCCCTGAAGCCTGAAAGGCCGTGGACCGGGTCTTTCAGAGCCCGGACCCTGAGCACAACCGGAACCTCGTTTTCCTCATCCCGGTGGAGCAGCGGAAGATCGATCCGCTCAATGGAACCCTCGCTGCGAGCGGCTGACAAGGCCCGCCTGAAATTGTCCTGAAAGGCTGGCGCAACCATCTCTTCCAGGGGCTGCCCCACCAGATCAGTGGGCGCTCGATCCAGGAGTTCGGCAATCTGTGGTGAAACAAAACCGATCCGGCCATTTTCATCCAGCTCCCAGATCACGGCTCCAGACAGGGCTACCAGATCACGACTTCGCTGTTCGCTGTCATTCAGCGCCTGACGCAGTATCGACTTCTCGACCTGAAAGTTGGCGATCTGGTGATCAGCGCCAATTTCCCGCTGTTCAAGGCCGCGGATATGGAGCGTCTGCAGATGAAGTCGGCGGTTGAGGAGCAGGGCAAGCGAGGCAGCGAACACAGACAGCGCGACACCGGCTATCCAGACCGTTTGTGAGGCAGACCGGGCGACTTCTTCCAGCCCTTCTGGAGAGGGCACGGTGGTGAGGATCCACTGCTGGTCCAGTGGTGACACTTCTGTGCGCAGTGCCCGCGTCGGGTCCACTGAACCGTTGGTTCGTATCTCCAGCAGTGGCCTCTTGGTGTGTCGTTCGAGGGTATCAATACGCAAGCCGAGGGAATCGGGCAGGGTGTCGCTGAACAAAGCCTGGAGCCATACCGAAACGGGTTGGTTGTTGTCACCCGACACCGACCGGTCCGGCACGTTGGCCAACAGATGATTGACCAGAGCCTGATGCTGGGCATAGTAACGCGCCTCAGCAAGCGCCATGGCCCGCCGACCCTCAATACTTGCGGTGATTCCGGTTACCAGCAGTCCGGCTGCGACCAGAAGCAGGGGGATCCAGAGTCCTGGCCAAAGTACCGGTCTGCGGAACCGGCCTGGAGCTGAGCTTTCCATGCCGGGCGTCCTTTGCGGCTGGGTCTGTACCCCTGGGCCAGACCGACTGTACTTCTATACTCTAGTTCAGCTCTGCTGCGGAGGGAAATGTTCAGGTGCGGACTTTGCCGGCTGCACCATAGACCAGCAGGAAAGCGACGAAAGCTGTCACCACAATGGAGGGGCCGGCCGGTGTGTCCAGGTGCCAGGACAGGCTCAGGCCGCCGCTTACCGCAATGAACCCGAACCCGATCGCCATGGCCACCATGATCTCCGGATTGTGAGCCAATCTTCGGGCGGTCGCCGCAGGAATGATCAGCAATGCGGTAATAAGCAGTACGCCGACGATTTTCATGGCCACTGCAATGACCAGGGAAAACATCAGCATCAGAACCAGACGGAGCCGTTCGACAGCAACGCCTTCCACCCGGGCGAGTTCTTCGTGAATCGTACTCATCAGCAAGCCCCGCCAAAGCACCGCAAGCAGCACAAGGATCAGCGCAGCGCCGCCGTAGATCCACAGCAGGTCGTTTCGACTCATGGCGAGCAGATCCCCGAACAGAAGGCCAGTCAGGTCAACGCGAACATCCGGCATGAAGCTCAGCGTTACCAGGCCGATGGCCAGGGCACTGTGGGCCAGAATACCGAGCAGGGTATCCGTTGCCAGCGTCCTGGTTCGGGAGAGCAGAACGAGTGCCATCGCCAGGACCACGCAGGTGATGATCACGCCAAGGTTCAGTGGCACGCTGATCAGAAAGCTCAGGGCAATACCCAGCAGCGCCGAGTGCGCCAGGGTATCGCCAAAATAGGCCATGCGTCGCCAGACCACGAAGCAGCCCAGTGGCCCCGCCACGAGGGCAACACCAAGACCGCCAATCAGAGCGCGCCAGAAGAAATCGTCCAGGACGGCATCAATGATGGGCATGATCACACTCCGTGTGGCCGCCCTCAACCACGTCCCCGTGCAGGTCATGACTGTGGTTATGGTGATGGTGGTAAACCGCCAGGGATTCTGCCACCGGTCGGCCAAACGTCTCGATAAAGGCGGGATCGTGAGAGATGTCTGCCGGATAACCACTGCAGCAGACATGCTGGTTCAGGCAGATAACCTTGTCGGTAGCCGCCATGACCAGATGCAGGTCGTGGGAGATCATGATTACACCGCAGTTCAGGTCGTCCCGCAGCTCTCGAATCAGGTCGTAAAGCGACGCCTGGCCATTGATATCCACGCCCTGGGCCGGTTCATCCAGCACCAGCAGGTCCGGCTTGCGGGCCAGGGCCCGGGCGAGTAACAGCCGCTGTTTCTCCCCGCCGGAGAGGTGGTGCACGGAGGCGTGAAGCAGATGGCCAACGCCAGTTCGTGCCAGAGCGGATTCACATTCTGCGATTGACTGGCCGCTGAGCAGCATGAACCGTTTTACGCTCACGGGCAGCGTGGCTTCGAGCGTCAGGTGCTGAGGGACATAGCCGATGACCAGATTTTTTTTCAACGACACATGGCCCGCGGATACTTTCTGGATACCCAGGACCGCCTTGATCAGCGTGGTCTTGCCAGCACCGTTGGGGCCAATGATAGTGATGATGTCACCGCGGTGAATAGCCAGGTTGACCCGGTCAACCACGGGGCGTTCGTCAAAGCGCACTGTGAGATTTTCCAGGCGGACCAGGGGGTCAGTCATGGTCCGGCTCCGCCTGGCAGCGGGGACACAGACCGGCAATCTCGAGCGTGGTGTTCTCGGCCCGGAACCCTTCCTCGGAGGCCGCTTTGCCGACTTCTGTTGAGACTGCAGGTGCGGTCAGCTCGAGCACATTGCCACAGGCACGACAGATCAGAAACATTCCGGTGTGGTGTTCACCGGCGTGGGTACAGCCGATAAAGGCGTTGAGTGAGGCAATGCGGTGCACCAGGCCGTGCTGTTGCAGGAAATCCAGGGCACGGTAAACCGTCGGCGGGGCTGCATTATGGCCATCGGAGGACAACTCTGCGAGCACATCATAGGCACCGAGGGGCTTATGGGACTGCCAGATCAGTTCCAGTACCCTTTCCCGAATGGGGGTGAGACGGGCGTTCTGGCGCTGGCAAATGGCCCGAGCGTCAGTCAGAGCCTGGCTGACACAGGCGTCATGGTTGTGGGGCCGATAGGGAATCGCTCGGGCGGACATGGTCTGGATCCTGTAAAATTTGAAACATTATAACATTTACAGGAATGTCTGCCATGCTCGACACCGGGCCGGGCAACCGGTCAGTGCCGGGATTTCAGAACCAGTGACTCCAGATACTCCAGATTCGGGATCCAGGCGTTCTCGCCCTCTACCTCAACCAGCATGAGGTCTGCCGGGCCCGGTTCGCCTTCCAGTTTCCTGACCTGATCCTCGGTCAGGCGAGCCTGGCTGGGAATACCCTGGGTAACCAGGGCCATAAAGGGGACTTCCTTGTGGTGATCTCCGATGGTGTTGAGCACCACAATTCGGCCACGATTGTCGCCCGGAACAGTGAGGGAGCCACCGTTGGCCGCATCGTAGGAGATCACGGGAAGCTGGAGGCCCCGCCAGTCCAGGTATCCAACCAGCCACTCCGGTGTGTTGGCGCCCGCATCAGAGCTGGCGTAGTCCACCACTTCTGCAATCGAGACGTTTGGCAGCAGTAGTTGCCGTCCGCTCATGGGAATCATGACGCAGGAGAGGGATTGGCTGTTGTCATTCATTGCTTGTTACCTCAGGCGGAGTCCCGTTTCTGCCGGCTCTTGAGCAGGCAGGATTCTTCAATGGTTTTTACCAGTTCCCGGGCCAGTTGTTCGGGGGTGCCACAAAAACCGGCGCAACCGGTGGCGGCCACGGATTCGGGCATGGAGCTGTTGCCACAGCTTGTGCTTTCCTGCACCCATATCCGGCTTCCGTAGGCTTTCAGCAGAGGCGCGGCAATAGCGCCATCATTGCCCATGCCGGAAAACAGAATGGCATGGCAGCGCTGCCCGTAATGATCAGCGATATTCAGCAACACCTGGTCAATGGAAGGGCCATAGGGGCCGGGCCAGGCGTTGCTGGTTTCTGTCAGGGTGCCTTGTTCGCTCAACTTCCACTCATGCTCCACCGGCATCAGTACAACATCACCATTCTTGACCTGGTAACCGTCTTCCGCCCGCTTGAGCTGGTAGTGGGCGTGGCGACCCAGGACCCGGGTCAGGACCTCGGTGAAATTGCCATCAATGTGCTGGGCATAGATAAAGCCCACAGGCAGATTCGGAGGCAGGTGATCCAGGAACGTCTTTACCGCCGCCGGGCCACCCAGGGAAGCACCCAGTATCCAGACTTCTTCGGCCACCGATCCGGGAACGGCCGGTGGAATCCAGTGAGGCAGATCCGGTGACGGTGTTGCTTCCGGCACCTCCTGCTCCAGCTCTGCCAGTGTGGCTTCGGAATCCAGCTCTTCAAGATGCCCCAGTTGCTGTTCCAGCTTGCCCAGCAGCCGCCTCTCCCAGCGAAAGTACTCGGTGGTTCCAGGCTTGGGGGCCTCGTCCAGCCCGAACAGTACCGGTGCCTCCGTATTCTCGAGCAGGTGATCGAACAGTTGCGGGTGGTCGGCCTCGTCCTCGAGGGTCACCAGCCAGAGGCTGGCATCGGGAAACGCCGGATAGCCCAATAACCGGTCCGGATCCCCGGAGAAACGCACCTCGAGACCGAACTTGGAAGTGGCGGCCTGCAGGCGATGACGCTGCAGCACCACATCCGACACGATCCCGACCGTAGGCCGGCCACACTGGCCGGCCATCACTGTCTTCCGGTCAGCCGCTCAATGGTTTCAAGCAGCTCGGTTTCCTGGAACGGCTTGCCGAGATACTCGTTGACACCAATGGCCAGCGCACGTTCGCGGTGTTTTTCGCCGGTCCGCGAGGTGATCATGCAGATCGGAGTTTCCCGCAGGTTGTCGTCGTGGCGCACAAAGCTGGCAACTTCGAAACCGTCCATCCGCGGCATCTCGATATCCAGCAGGATGATGTCCGGCTTGTGGTCCTGAAGCTGCGCCACCGCATCCAGGCCGTCTTTGGCGGTGATGACTTCCATGCCGTTACGCTCCAGCAGTCGTGAAGTAACCTTCCGTACCGTGACCGAGTCGTCCACCACCATGACCACGGTGGCCTGTTCCTCGTATCGGGCAGACTCGCGGGCCTTCTCGAGATTGGCCAGGCGCTGGCGTTCGGACAGGATGTCGGAACGGATCATGGCTGGCAGGTCGAGAATCACCACCACGTTACCGTCACCCAGGATGGTCGCACCCGAGACACCCCGCACGGAACTGAACTGCGGGCCAAGGGACTTAACAACGATTTCCCGGCTGCCCATCAGGTTGTCCACCTGCAGGGCCATGGGTTGCTCGGCGCCGCGTACCAGGATCACCGGCAGTGGCAGGGCCTGACCCTGCAGCTTCGGATGGTGGTCACTGTTCAGCAGGCTGCCCAGATACTGAAGCCGGTATTCCTGGCCGGCGTATTCGTACAGCGGTGCGTCCGGCTTGTAGTATTCCTCGAGCTCGTAGGTGCTGACCCGGACAATACCCTCGATGGTGTTCAGCGGGATGGCGTAGAAGTCCTCGCCCGTGGACACCATCAGGGCCCGGTTCACGGATACCGTGAACGGCAGACGCACGGTGAAGGTTGTACCACGGCCCAGGGCCGAATCAATGTCGAGGCTACCGCCGAGCTGCTTGATCTCGCTGGCAACCACGTCCATGCCCACGCCCCGGCCGGAAATCTGGGTCACCTGCTGGGCGGTGGAGAAGCCGGGTTGCAGGATGAACTGCAGGATTTCCCGTTCGGACAGGTCTTCATCTTCCCGCAGCATGCCCTGACGGATGGCCTTGTCCCGAATCACCGAGGAGGGAATGCCGGCGCCATCGTCGATCATGCGCAGCACTACGTCGCCGCCTTCCCGCGTCAGTGACAGCGTCACTTCGCCGGTTTCGGGTTTTCCAGCCTTCTTGCGGTCGGCCGGGCTTTCAATGCCGTGGTCCAGTGCGTTCCGGAGCATGTGTTCGAGGGGCGCGATCATGCGCTCCAGAATGTTCCGGTCCATCTCGCCCTCGGCATTGCGAACATCGAAGTCCACTTTCTTGCCCAGTTCGCCGCTGATCTGGCGAACGATCCGTCGCAGACGGGGCACCATGGAGGCGAACGGAATCATCCGGGTCTTCATCAGACCTTCCTGGAGTTCCGTGTTGATCCGCGACTGCTGTACCAGCAGGGTTTCGGTGTCACGTACCCGGTCGGACAGGGTCTCTCGCAGGTCCGCGAGGTCCGAGGAAGATTCGGTCAGGGCCCGGGACAGCTGCTGGATGGACGAGTAACGGTCCATTTCCAGGGGGTCGAAGTCGTCGCCGTAATCCGGGCCGTGCTCTTTCTCGGCGCTGAACAGGATCTGGGCTTCGGTCTCGATTTCCATCCGGCGCAACTGCTCACGCAGACGCTCGATGGTGGCAGCCATTTCATCCAGGGTATGACCGAAATCGCTGGTCTGCTGTTCCAGGCGGCCCCGGGTGATACTGGTTTCACCGGCCAGGTTGACCAGCTCATCCAGCAGCGGTGCCGACACCCGGATGGTTTCCTGGGCCGCGCGCTGGGCCTCCGCCGCTTGTTTACGGGCCTTGGCCGGAGATTTGCCGGGCTTTGGTGCCGGTGCCGACGGTTTTTCCGCTTTGGCGGGCGGTGTCGGCTGTTCAGACGTTTTCGGTTCCGGGACGGCCGGGGCAGGCGCTGGTTGCTCTGCCTTCGCTGCGGGCACACCCGTGCCTGACTCATAGCCTTTACGGATATCGGCAACCAGGGCAATGATGGCGTCGTGGTCTTCGGTAATGGCCTGCCACTGGGATTCATCAGGGGCATTGCCGCCCAGGTCAATCAGGCGGGTCTCAAACGCGTGCGCCCTGTCGCCAAGCTGGGTCAGCTGGGACAGACGGGCACCGCCCTTGAGGGTGTGCAATGCCCGCTGGGCTTCCTGATTGAAGTTGTGGTTTGCCGGCTCTTTGCGCCAGTCATCGAGCAACTGCTCAAGCTGGTCCATGATCTCACCGGCTTCCTCCAGGAAGATTTCCAGTACCTCCGGATCGATCGCTTCCTGTTCGGATTCGGCACGGGGAGCTGCGCTTTCTTGGGCGGCTACCTCATGAGCAGTCTGGAAGTCTTCAACAAGCCCGGTATCCGGTTCAGGCTTGCTGCCTTCCTCCAGGCTGTCGAGCATGGACTTGAGGCTGCCCAGTGCACGATCGCTGAGGTTCAGCAGGGTCTTCTGGTTATTGGATCCGGAAATCAGCGGATCCAGGGCGTCTGACCAGGCCTCTGCCAGGTTGGCAATGGGATCCACATCTGAAAGCCGCGCACCGCCCTTGAGGGTGTGTAGTTCCTGCTGAAGCTGGGTCAGGCCGGTGAGTACTTCGGGCTCGTCGCGCCACTGGTCCAGACATTCGCTGATGGCGTCGTAGATTTCCAGACCTTCGTCCAGGAAGATACCGATCAGGTCGTCATCACTGGCCTGTGCCAGGGTCTCGCTGAGGCTGGTGCCTTCCGGCGTTTCCTCGGCCGGAGGCTCGGCTTTCTCTGCCGCTACGGGCTGTTCGGTCTCTTCCTCCAGGGTATCAGAGGGCATTGCCTCGCCCCGCAGGATGGACTGGACGCGGGCAACCAGCTCATCGGCCGGTGGACAGGGCTTCTGGGTGGCCACCTGTTCGACCATCTGCGCCAGCCTGTCATGGCAGGCAAACAGCAGGTCATTCATGGAGTCGCTGGCTTCCAGCTGACCTTCCGCAACCTTTTCAAACAGGTCTTCAAGCACGTGGGTCAGATCGCCGATGGCTTCCACCCCGGCCATACGGGCGCCACCCTTGAGGGTATGGACATCCCGTTGCAGCTCCGCTGCAATGCTCCGGTCCGAAGGATCCTCTGTCCAGGTGTGCAAGGCACTCCCGGTTGAGTTAATCAGATCGTAGGCCTCTTCCAGGAAGATACCGACCAGTTCCGGATCCAGGTGCGATAGGTCGGCGACTCCGTCTTCCGATTCACCGTCTTCATCGGACAGTTCAGTTCCTTCAGGCTCATCCACTTCCGGGAGTGGGGCCTGCTCCTCTGCGTTTGCATCCGGTGCGGATTCGTCTTCGAGGCTGGCCACATTGGTGACCGGCCGGGTTCCTGTAGCGCTGTCCATGTAGGCCTGAATTTCGGCAATCAGATCCGGAGCGGGACGTGGCGGCTCCTTGGCCTCCAGATTCTCAACCATACCCGCCAGGCGGTCGTGGCAGCGGAAGAGCAGGTCGGACAGCTCGTCGTTGATCGACAGCCGCTGTTCGGTCAATCCCTCGAACAGGTTCTCCAGTTCATGGGAGAGATCGCCTACGGCCGGGATGTCCGCAAGCCGTGCGCCACCCTTGAGGGTATGCAGATCCCGCTGAAGCAGACGCAGGATATCCAGGTTCGCCGTATTCTCGCTCCAGCTCTGGAGCGCTTCGGCGGTACTGTCGATAAGGTCGCGGGCTTCCTCCAGGAAGATTTCCGCCAGCTCCTCATCCATTTCGTCGTCGGCTTCGGCCGTTTCCGGCAGCGGCGGTTGCTCGGTTGTCTCGGCCTCTTCACTGGCCGGCGTCTCGCTCTCGTCCATCTCAAAGCTGAGATCGATCTCCTCAAGGTCGCCGGTGAATTCCTGTTCGAAGGCATCCGGTTCCTGGCTTTCCGGGGCCTGAGCCTGTTTCAGCCCTTCAAGGGCGGTGACCATATCATCACTGGATTCGGTAGCAAGCCCGGCTGCCACCTGGTCCATCATGTTGATGAGCTGTTCGTGGGCGGCACGAACCGTCTCGAAGAAAACCTCGTTCGGCGCTTCGTTGTGTTTTGCCGCCTCGTCATAGGTTTCTTTCAGGGCACTCGACAGCGCGGCAACGTCGCCAAGCCCGGCTTGGGAGGCGCCGGCGGTCAGCTGCTCCAGTTCGGAACGTAGCGGGTTCAACGACTCCATTTCGCGGGGGTTGTCCGCCCAGTGATCGAGAATCCGGTCAGCATCGAGAACAATGTCGAGACCTTCGTTCAGGAACAGCTGAACCAGCTGTGACGGCGCCTGCTCCGGGTGCTGGCGCGGCGCCTCCTCGCTGTGACTGCGGAGTGTTTCTTCCGTCAGTTGGTGCAGCTTTTCAAGGAAGGCTTCGGTGCCGGGCAGCGAAGCCTGCGGGTTTTCACGGATCTGGGCCAGGCCCTGGGTCAGGAAATCGCAGGCGGATTCAATCAGCGAGAGCACGTCGCGGTTGGCGCGCTTGTTTTGAGCCCGGGATTCCTTGACGAAACGCTCCAGTGGCGTGATCACGGCAGCGATCGGGGCAATGCCAGCGGTATGTGCACTGCCCTTGAGCGTATGCAGGGCCCGGGAAAGATCATCGGTGTAGGCAACCGTGGTTTTGTCACCTGCGGCCGAGAGGAAATCCTTCAGCGTTTGAAGATGAGTCTCGGTTTCGCTTTCAAAAATATCCAGCAACACCGGGTCAACCGCATCCTCGTCAGTAGCCAGGGCCTCTGGCTCGCCGGTATCGGTTTCGCCTTCGGACGTGGTTTCCAGTCCTTCCGATTCGGCCGCGGGCATCATGCTGGCATCGGGAATCTCGCCGTTGGCCAGGGCGTTGGCTCGGGCTTCCAGGTTCGAGGTGTCGACCGATGGCGACCGGCGCTTTTCAAAATCTTCGACCAGGGCGGGCAGGTTGGAAGTGACATCCTCCAGCAGGCTGGCAATGTCATCATTCATGAAGATGCTGCCGTCGATAACGCGGTTCAGCATGTTCTCTACGGACCAGGCCAGCTCACCCACTACCAGTGCGCCAACCATACGGCCACTGCCTTTCAGTGTGTGGAAGGCGCGGCGAACTTCCGACAGAGCACTGCGGTCATCGTGCTGGCGCAGAAGCATCGGCAGGTATTCACGAATGGTGTCCAGCACCTCACCGGCTTCTTCAACAAAGATTTCGAGTATTTCGTCGTCAATCAGGTCGTCTTCATCAAAGGAAGCTTCAGATGCCGCCTCTTCGGTGTCTGTCTCCTCGATGGGCAACTCTGTTTCCCGGACTTCCTCTGGGGTCTCGGAGGTTGTGTCTTCCTCTTCTGCAACTTCCGATGCTTCGACAGCCTCATCGTCAGTCCGGCGGGTTGTCGCCATGGCCTCGGCACGGCTGATGAGCGCTTCAACATCGCCAGCGCTCTGGCCTTCCTTGAACTCCCGGATCAGCGAGGGAATGCGGGCATTGACCTCGTCCACCAGGGTAAACATATCGTCGGTGGGGCGAATGGTCTGATCAATCACACGGTTCAGCAGGTTTTCCACTGACCATGCCAACTCGCCAATACTGGTAGCGCCAACGAGACGGCCGCTGCCCTTGAGTGTGTGGAAGGCGCGACGAACCTCGGTGAGCGCTTCACGGTCATCGTGATTCTGGCGCAGCCGGGGATAGAATTCGTGGATGGTTTCGAGAACTTCCTCGGCTTCCTCAACGAAGATACCGAGAATTTCATCGTCCAGGAGTTCCGCGTCCGAACCCTTGGTTTCTTCGGGGGCGGCCGTTGTGGTGGTCTCCGGGTGCTCTGCAACCGGTTCAACAACGGGTACATCCTCCTCGGTGGTCTCCGTCCACGTGGGCTCGGCACCGACCGGGAAACCGAGGGATGCGAGACTGTCTTCAGCGACTCGGAGGATCGAATCGTTGTCGCCAATCCCTTCGGCCAGGCGCTCGAGATAATACTCGATGCTGGTGACCGCATCGGCCAGGATATCCAATTGCTTCCAGTCCGGAACCTGTTTGCTGCCCAGCAACACATCGGTAATGTAACGCTCGGCCGAGGCCAGCATGCCGGCAACCCGGTCCAGCGGGATCAGGCTGAGGCCGCCGCGAATGCTGTGCAGCAGGCCCGGAACATGCTCAATTTCCCGAGTATCCCATTGCGAGGCAATGAAATTCACGATGGCGGATTTCACCTGTTCCAGGGTGTTCCGGGATTCGCGGAGCAGTGCACCACTGGCTTCGCCCAGTTCCCTGGAGCCCAGGTTCACCGGGGCATCGGGAGCCTCCTCTGCGGACGACTCCTGCTGTCCTTCACTGTCCAGGCCGGCGAGACTGGCCTCGACGTAAAGCAGCGCGCCGGCGATGTCCATCAGGGTGCCATCGTCAACCTGCTCGGTCTGGGTGCTGAGTTTTTCAACCAGTTCAACCTGCTCGGTCACCACTTTCCTTGGTATGCCGAGACCCAGCACCGCCAGGGTATTGGCCACCTGACGCAAGCCCGGCAACAGGTCCTCAAGTTCACTGTTCTGACGCAGCTCTGAGCGAACAAACAGGTCCAGCTGGTCCTTGAGTTTGGCCAGCTCTTCGTTGAGCGCACCCACCACGGAATGGATGGCATCCCGACCCGGACCGGATACCCGGGTTCGAGCGGCATCAACATCGTCTTCCGAAGGCAGCGCCTGATTCAGCTGGTAGGCGTCCCGCAGGGCACTGACCTGGGGTGAATCCAGGTCCCGGGCCCGGGCAACATAGTAGAGCAGGTGTTTGAGCAGTGCTTCCGGCGCCGGTTGCTGGAGGATGTCGGCATGCTCGTCGGTCAGTCGGCGGATTTCACTGTCCAGTTCCCGGAGCAGGGATTTCACTGCCGCATTCACCGGATTGACGTGTGCCTGCAGCGTTTCCACAAAGGCACTGGCCGCTTTCCAGAGCTCGCCCCTGGGCGTCTTCTGGCACAAGCGGATCAGTCGCTGGATCACCTTCTGCATGTACTCGAAATGGGCATCCAGATCCGCTTCCCGTATAACGCCAGCCAATGCGAACTGGTACATCTGGCGCAGCTTACGGATGTGGCCCAGAACTGTCGGGTCCTGCAGGCGCTGGGATACCTTTCCAGTCACGGTGATTCGTGAGGGAGCCAGGTCCGGTTTGAACAGCGAGGTGTCGGAGAGCAGGGATTCGCCACGGGCGGCCCGAAGGTCGTTAAGCAGTGGCAGCAGCACCATCGGGAAATCGTCCTGGCTGCTGGCCAGGTGCTCAAGGTATTGGGGTAGCTGCAGGATGGCCTGCATCAGGACTTCAACGGCTTCGTCGGTATTGGCAACGGTTTCGTTGAGCACGGCCTGGGTGAGCTTTTCCATTTCCTCGGTGAGCAGGGCTGCACCGTAGAGCTCGACCATTTGCAGGGTGCCGTGTACCTGATGGAGATAATTCAGGCAGAAGCGCAGGCGCGCGGTGTCGTCACGATTCTCGACATACGCTTCCAGTGCATGCTGACCCTGGGTCAGCGTGTCCTGTATCTCTCCCCGAACCCAGTCGAGGGCGATGCTGTCATGGTGATTGCCCATAACCACTCCGGTTATTCTTCGTCAGTCTGGCGTTTGATCCACGCCAGCACATGTTCCGAGGGGACTCTCTGTAACCCGGGAGGCTGCCAGTCGGTCAGCTCTCCCTGGCCCAGAACCAGCAACCCCCCGGGCGCCAGCCGCTCTGCAAGTCGCTTGACAATTTCCCGCCGGCGCCAGCGACGGAAATAAATCAGCAGATTCTGGCAGAAGATGATGTTCATCCCGTGCATGGGGGCTTTATCAAGATCCAGAACATTCAGTCTGGTAAAGCACACCCTGTCACGGATGCTGTTCACAATTTCTACGGTATTCCGCTCGGCCGGGCGGAAATACCGGGATTTCATGTCCTCGTCCATTCCCAGCAGTTTGCGGGGGTTGAACTGACCGTTCCGGGCCTTCTCGATCACCGGTTTGCTGATGTCAGAGCCGGTGACGCCAAACAGTGGCTGTAACGCCAGCTGGCTCATGCATTCATTCAGCACCATGGCCAGGGTGTAGGGCTCCTCTCCGGTGGAACATCCGACACTCCAGGCTTCCAGGGGGCGCTTTTTCAGTTGCTCCCTCGGCCGGGTCAGGACATAGTCGGAAACCAGCCGGAAGGCGTCGGGATCCCGGAAAAACCGGGTTTCCTGAACCGTGAGCCGATCCACCAGCGTTGACCATTCCCGGATTGCATCGGGCCCGGATACGATTTTTTCGTAATAGGCCTGATAGCTGCTGCAGCCGATTTCCCGCATCCGGATGCCAAGGTTCGTTTCCAGAAACGAGCGACGCTCGGCGGACAGGGTTATGCCGGTTCGGTGTTCCAGCAGGGTTTGCCACTGGCTGAACTGCGCCTCGTCCATATCCGGGAGTCGGCGCAGTGACCAGATGCCCTCGGCAGGTGACAGGTTGTTATGCATTTGCGCCATAAACCGTCAACAGCCCTGGAACGGAAATCAGCCCACCACCGGAACGTCGCTGTCTTCCTCTTCTTCCTGATCCGCCACGTCTTCTTCCGGCAGGGTGAAGCCGGCAACGGAAGACCGCAGCTCGGACGCCATTTCTGCCAGGTTACCGATGGACTTCGCGGTCGCATTGGTACCAGAGGAGGTCTGGGACGTGATTTCCTGGATAACATTCATGGTGTTGGAAATGTGAGCGGCCGACGAGGACTGCTGACGTGCGGCGTTGGAGATGTTCTGGATCAGTTCCGCCAGAGACATGGATACGTTCTCGATTTCCTCGAGGGCGATACCCGCGTCCTGGGCCAGACGGGCACCACGGACCACCTCGGCAGTGGTGTGTTCCATGGAGATAACCGCTTCGTTGGTATCCGACTGGATCGTCTTAACCAGCGCTTCAATCTGCTTGGTTGCAGCGGACGAACGTTCCGCCAGTCGCTGAACTTCGTCCGCAACCACCGCGAAGCCCCGGCCCGCGTCACCGGCCATGGAGGCCTGGATCGCTGCGTTCAGGGACAGGATGTTGGTCTGGTCGGCGATGTCGTTGATCAGGGATACGATGTCACCGATTTCCTGGGAAGACTCACCCAGACGCTTGATCCGCTTGGAGGTTTCCTGGATCTGTTCACGGATGTTGTCCATGCCGCGGATGGTGTTCTGTACCACTTCCGCGCCTTTCTTCGCGATCGCAACCGACCGCTCCGCAACCGCGGAGGATTCGGCGGCGTTCGAGGATACCTGGTCGATGGACACCGCCATCTCGTTAACCGCGGCGGAGGCACCGGCAATTTCCTGGGCCTGGTGCTCGGAAGCATCAGCCAGGTGCATGGCCGTAGCCTGGGTTTCCTGGGCCGCTGAGGCTACCCGTACGGCGGTACCACGAATCGCCTGTACCAGCCCGCGCATCTGGTCGATCGCGTAGTTGATGGAGTCGGCGATCGCGCCGGTGAAGTCCTCGGTTACCGTGGCCTCGGTGGTCAGGTCACCATCAGCCAGGTCGGCCAGTTCGTCCAGCAGTCGCAAGATCGCGTTCTGGTTCTGCTCGTTCTGCTCTTGCGTAGCAGCCAGTCGGGCCTGGGCTTCGCGGTACAGGGCGAGACCGATAAACACAACGATCGCAACCATGGCGGCCAGGATGGCGAAGGCCAGGGTCGGGCTGACCAGGCGTGAGGCGGACTGGGTCCGGAAGTTTTCGGCCAGTACAGAGAGTTCGGAAAGCAGGATCTCGGAATTCTGGAAGATATCGCTGGCGGCAGTACGAACCTTGAAGAGGTCGGGAGAGGCTTCAAGGATTGCGTCTACGTTCTGGGAAACGAACTGGAACAGTTCATCGACGGCTTCGAGGCCGTAGATGGCGTCTTCGTCATTTACCCGTGAGATGCCCATGGCAGGGTTGCCGTTCAGCTGGCCCTCGAGCACTCGACCGAACAGGCTTGCGTCACGACCAAAACGGTCGGCGGCAATAACCGCGTCTTCGTCACCGGAGAGTACGTTGTTGACCGAGCGAACAATCCGCTCCGCCAGCAGTGACTGGCGCTGGGCCAGTGCGATCTGTTCGGCGGGTGCGTTGTTGTCGAGCAGGATCTGTACGATATCGTCGTACTCGACCTGCAGCTGCGGGATGGTTTCGTTCAGGGTCCGGGCAACCTCATGCAGGCCGAGAACCGCATCCTGGGTAGAGAGGATGCTGTCGGCGTTTTCCCGCACGGTGTTCCAGTTTTCCTGAACGCCACTCTGCTGGGCCAGTTCACTCGGTGGCAGACCGGTTTCCGGATTACCCTCGGTTACGTTGGTCCAGAGCTGTTGGAATTCGTCACGGGAGCGGCGCAGCTGGTTGAAGGCCTCGGCGGTACCGCCGGCAGCCTCGGTCGCGTTCTTCGCGATTTCCTGAGAGAGCACCCTCAGCTCGGCGGTGTTGGCGATGTATTCCTGATCGTTCTGGCTGTCCTGGTTGATAATGAACAGCACGACAACGAGCAGGATGGTGAGTGCGATCAGCGCGGCGATCAGGCCGGCAACCAGCTTGTTGCCTCCCTGTCCCATACTGAGTCTTCCGGCTCTGTTCTTCATTTTCTGGCTCCCGGCCTCTTCAAGAAATTGGCAAGTTTGTTTTTTCGGGTTTCAGGCGGTCAGGGTGATGTTCCTGCCATTGTCACCACCCTTACCACTGTGCGACGTCCAGAAATCGTTCGTCCTCGAGCAGATCGACGGCCGAAAACACTTTCCAGACTTCCTCGTTGCGTTCGTAACCGCCTGAGACAAACGGTCGAACGTTTTCAGGTACGCCCTCGGGCGAATCCTTGAAACTGTCAGTCGCGAAATACTGCATGCCCAATACACTGTCGACTACCAGCCCGCTGAAGATATCGCCCTGTTCAACAACCAGCACTCGCCGCTCCCGCTGGCTTCGGGAAGAGCGGGGGATATCGAAAAAACCGGCGAGATCAACCAGGGGCAGAAGGCGGCCACGGACATTGGCCGCGCCAAGCAGAAACGGGCGAACCCCGGGTATGTGGGTGAACCGGGGGACATGGAGAATTTCAGTGACTTCGCCCATGGGGGCCACGTAGCGTTCACCTGCGAGAACGAAGCCGATGCCGTTCCACAGTTCAACGGCTTCCTGTTGTTCCGGCAGGCCGGCAGCCAGCGACCGGCTGCGCGCGGCGATATCCGTCAGAACGGCAAAAGGGGCGGCCTGGTCGGACATGCGTACTCCACGGTTGGGGATCAGGCAATCAGACTGTTGATTGTTTTGATCAGGTCGTCTTCGTTAACCGGCTTGACCAGGTAACCCTTGGCGCCCTGGCGGGTGCCCCATACGCGGTCAGTTTCCTGATCCTTGGTGGTTACGATGACCACAGGGATGGAAGCGGTTTCCGGTGCGCGGGTCAGTTGGCGAGTTGCCTGGAAGCCGTTAAGGCCGGGCATAACCACATCCATCAGAACCAGATCCGGTGTTTCGGCACGGGCCTTGGCAACACCGTCTGCGCCGTTGTCGGCGGTCAGCACTTCGTGCTGGTGCTTTTCCAGGATCGTGGAGATTTTCTTAACCTCGGTAGGGGAGTCGTCAACAATCAGAATGCGGGCCATGGTTTCCTCAATGGTTCTTGGGTCAGCAGGTTTACTGTTCCGCCTGTGGGACATACTGGCGGATGGTATTGAGCAGCTCATCCTTACTGAACGGTTTGGTCAGATACTGGTCCGAGCCGACGATCCGGCCCTTGGCCTTGTCGAACAGCCCGTCCTTGCTGGAGAGCATGATAACCGGCGTCTTTTTGAAGGAGGAATTGTTCTTGATAAGTGCGCAGGTCTGGTAGCCGTCCAGGCGGGGCATCATGATATCAACGAAAATGATATCCGGCTGGGAATCGGCAATTTTTGCAAGAGCGTCAAAGCCGTCAGTCGCGGTGATGACCTCACAGCCGACCTTTTTCAGAAGGGTTTCTGCGGTGCGACGTATGGTTTTACTGTCGTCGATCACCATGATCTTCAAATTCTCGAAGTTGTCATCCATTGTCCAACTGCCTTGCGCTCAGCGACTGTCATTATTTTAAACCGGGGGTTTTAACACAAACCTTAAGGTTCTTCTATAAACCCCGCTCATTTATAGATTATCAATGGCCGGATAAAAAGTATTAGTTTGTGACCAAATGTACTTCTGCCCGCAACGTCACGTAACTGACTGAGGATTTCTCCGGATGCATTTGCAGCTCGGGTACAATACCATCTGATGTCACAGCATAGCACTTAATGCCTGGTCCGCTCTGCAGACCGGTTCGTGTTTTTAACCCTCAGGAGTGCAGGAACGCCCATGACCGTCAGACTCGGGATCGTGATGGATCCGATTGAAGATATCCACTTCAAGAAAGACAGCTCACTGGCCATGTTGCTGGCTGCCCAGAACCGTGGCTGGGAAATCGAGTACATGGAACTGCCGGACATGTATCTTGACGGTGGCAGGGCCATGGCGCATACCCGTGATCTGACCGTCCACATGGATCCGGAAAACTGGTACAGCTTTGGCTCCAGCCAGGACCGGGCCCTTGGTGATCTGGATGTGATTCTGATGCGCAAGGACCCGCCCGTGGATCGCGAGTTCCTGATGGCCACCTATATATTGGAGGCAGCCGAGCAGCAGGGTGCCCTGGTGGTCAACCCGGCATCCACGCTTCGCGACTGCAACGAGAAGCTCTTTGCCACGCAATTCGAGGACCTGACACCACCGCTGTTGGTCAGCCGTTCGGCTACCCGGTTCCGCGAGTTCTACGCCAGACACGGCGATGTCATCATGAAGCCGGTGGACGGCATGGGTGGGCACTCAATCTTTCGTATCCGGGAGAACGACTTCAATCTGGGGGTCATCATTGAAACCCTGACCAACTATGGCTCCCATCAGGCCATGGCCCAGAAATACATTCCCGAAATCAGCGATGGAGACAAGCGTATCCTGCTGATCGACGGTGAGCCGGTACCCTATTCCCTTGCGAGAATACCGTCCCACGGCGAGAATCGGGGCAATCTTGCCGCCGGCGGCCGGGGTGAGGGGCGGGAGCTGACCGCCCGGGATCGGGAGATCTGCGAGCGGGTTGCGCCGGTGATTAAAGAGAAGGGCCTCATTTTTGTCGGCCTGGATGTAATCGGTGACTATCTGACCGAAATCAATGTCACCAGCCCGACCTGCATCCGGGAACTCGATGCGGCGTTCGGGATCGATATTGGTGGCCTGTTAATGGACGCAATCGCAAAACGCCTGGGCCAGGCATAATCCGGTAATGGTAACCGGGCAGGTTTAACGACAGGATCCGTATCAGGAATGGCAGTTCAGGTAAGCGACTTCGACCGGTTTTCCTTCACCCTTTTCATGGCGCTGGCGGTGCACGCCATCGTGGTACTGGGAATTACCTTTGCGCCCGAACCGCCCCGTTCCTCGGCTCAGACCATGGAAATCACCCTTTCCCAGTTTGACGATGAGGAAGCCCCTGAGAAAGCGGACTTTCTGGCCCAGACCAGCCAGAAGGGCAGCGGTACCCAGGAAGAGGTTCGGGAAATGACCACCCCGCAACCGGCAGAGGTGAGCCAGCCTGAAGTCGCTCAGGTTCAGCCCGAGCCGCCGGCCCAGACCGAGCCCCAGCCGCGCCAGGAAAAGCAGGTGGTGCAGACCGAGAGTTCATCCAGCCAGAAGGTTCAGCAGCCTGAGGAGCGCACCAAACCGGAAAAAGAGCCCCTGCCGGTGCGGGAGAAAAAGAGCCTGATGGAACGCAGCCTGGAAATTGCCAGCCTGGAAGCGCGCTTCGATGCCCAGCAGCAGGCCTATGCCCGCAAGCCCAGGGTGATGCGCGTCACCGCGGCGTCCACGCTCAAGTCCACTAACGCCTGGTATGTCCAGAACTGGGTGAGCAAGGTAACGAGGGTGGGTAATATCAATTACCCGACCGAGGCGCGTAATGCCGGAATCTATGGCACACTGCGAATGCTGGTTTCGCTCAAGAAAGACGGCACCATTAAAGAGGTGGCCATCCTGCAGTCGTCCGGCAGCACCGTCCTGGATGATGCTGCCATCCGTATAGTCAGGATGGCCTCACCGTTTGCACCATTTCCGGACGAAATGCGGCAAGAGGTGGATGAACTCGAAATCATACGTACCTGGTCCTTCCAGCGTCGGGGGCTGACATCCGGATGACAGCATCGAAACACTCTCCCCATAGCCTGCGGCACCATTTTCTGGTGGCATCACCCTACCTTGCGGATCCGCGTTTTCATGGCGGCGTGATTTACATCTGTGAGCATTCCGACGACGGTGCCCTGGGGTTGATGATCAATCACCCGCTGGACATCCATCTGGGCGAGATTCTGGAACAGCTGGATCTGGCAGGGGGCGAGCTGGATCTGCCGGTATTCAGTGGTGGCCCGGTGCAGCCGGAGCGGGGCTTTGTGCTGCATCCTCCCGGAACCACCTGGCAGAACACGGCAAAGGTCACCGACGACGTCCTGCTGACTACATCCCGGGACATACTGGCAGGAATTGGCCGTGGCGAAGGCCCCGACGAATATCTGGTGGCCCTGGGCTACTCCGGCTGGAGTGAGGGCCAGCTTGAAGAGGAGCTGGGCAGTAATGCCTGGCTGACTTGCCCGGCCACCACAGACATCCTGTTCCGAACCCCCTGGGAAGAGCGCTACAAGGCGATACTCCGGCTCATCGGCATTGACCTGAACCAGCTCAGTGAATCGGTTGGCCATGCCTGAGTCAGCCAGTCATCGTGTCATGGCATTTGATTTTGGTACCCGCCGGATTGGTGTTGCCGTCGGCCAGGAATTGCTGGGCACCGGGCAGCCCGTGGCGCTGATTCCCGCCCGCGACGGTATCCCGGATTGGCAACAGATTGAATCCCTGCTCGAGGAGTGGCGCCCGGATCTGGTGGTGGTTGGTCTGCCCCTTAATATGGACGACACCGAGAACGACATGTGTGCCAGGGCCCGCAAGTTCGGCAAACGTCTGCATGGTCGCTACCATGTGCCGGTCGAGATGGTGGATGAGCGGCTTACCAGTTTCGAGGCCAAGGGCGAGGTGATGGCCGCCGGGGGCAGTCGTGATTTTGGTCGTCACGGGGTAGATGACCGGGCGGCGGTGCTGATCCTGGAAACCTGGTTTGGTCAGCGGGAAAAATGATGCCGGTGCACGACCCAGGCCGGTTTACAAAACAGTGAGGACTGAATGACGGCATTGCTTGATATTGATCAGTTGCTTGATCAGATGGAATCCGGGCTGCGCCGGGCGCTTGAGCAGCGGGGCGTCGAATCGCCGGTTCTGATCGGTATACGGACCGGTGGCGTCTGGCTGGCCGACGTGCTGAGTAAACGCCTTGGCATCGAAGAGCCCTTCGGCGAACTGGATATTTCCTTCTACCGCGATGATTTCAGCCGTATCGGCCTGAACCCCCGGGTCAAACCCTCAAGCCTGCCATTTGATACCGAGGGCCGGGACATCATCCTGATTGACGATGTCATCATGAGTGGCCGGACCATCCGCGCAGCGATGAATGAGATCTTCGATTATGGTCGCCCAGCCAGTATCATACTGGCCACCCTGATTGACCTCGGTGCCCGGGAACTGCCCATCCAGCCGGACGTGGCTGGCAAGACAATGGCGCTGGAATCCCATCAGCGCGTCAAGCTGCGCGGCCCCGACCCGCTCCGTATTGAGCTTCAGGAAGCCGGACAATAAACCTCCGAATCAGATAACAGGCGACCCATGACCGCGAACGACTCTTCCCCGCACCACTTGCAGCTGACCCGGGATGGTCAGTTGCGGCACTTCCTCACCCTCGACGGCCTCGACCGCGCCCTGCTGACCGACATCCTGGATACGGCAGATTCCTTTATCGAAGTCGGTGAGCGCACCATCAAGAAAGTGCCGTTGCTCCGTGGCCGGACCGTGGTGAACCTGTTTTTCGAGTCCAGTACCCGCACCCGCAGCACCTTTGAGCTGGCGGCCAAGCGCCTCTCTGCGGATGTGCTCAACCTGGATATCAGCACCTCGGCCACCTCCAAGGGCGAATCCCTGTCGGACACCCTCCTCAACCTCGAAGCCATGGCCAGTGACATGTTCGTGGTTCGCCACTCCCAGAGTGGTGCGCCGCACTTCATTGCCGAGAGCGTGACCCCGGGAGTGGCCATTATCAACGCTGGTGACGGCCGTCACGCCCACCCGACCCAGGCTATGCTGGATATGCTCACCATTCGCCAGCACAAGGGCCAGTTCGAGGGGCTGAAAGTCGCCATCGTCGGTGATGTGCTGCACTCGAGGGTAGCCCGTTCCCAGATTCGCGCCCTGAACGAATTGGGCGCGGAAGAAGTTCGTGTTATAGCCCCGGGTACCCTGCTTCCCAAAGATGTGGAAAGCCTGGGCTGCACGGTGGAATACGACATGGCCCGGGGGATGAAGGATCTGGATGTGGTGATCATGCTGCGGTTGCAGAAAGAGCGGATGGAAGGTGCGCTGCTGCCCAGCGAGCGGGAATTCTACCGGCTTTACGGCCTGAACCAGCAGAAACTGGCACTGGCTCATCCGGAATGCATTGTCATGCATCCCGGGCCGATAAACCGGGGCGTTGAAATCGAATCGGCGGTGGCCGACGGGCCACAATCGGTGATTCTGAACCAGGTTACCAATGGTATTGCCATCCGGATGGCGGTCATGTCCATGGCCATGGGTGGCCAGGTGGCCGAGCGCCAGCAGAAACTGAGTGAGAGGGACCAGGCATGAGCAGCGTCAACAATTCCGGACGCAGTCTGAAGATTACCGGAGGCCGACTGTTCGATGGTCAGGGCGCAGAACAGGCGAATACCGCACTGCTGATTCGCGATGGCCGTATTGTTGCGGTGGGCGAAGCTGCGGCCCGCGAGACGGCCGACGAGACCGTCAATGCAGAAAACGGCGTGATCACACCCGGCTTTGTGGATCTGTGCTGCAACCTCCGTGAGCCGGGCAACGGCCAGAAAGGTAACATCGCTTCGGAGACCCTTGCGGCGGCCCACGGCGGATTTACCACCGTGTGCGCCTCGCCGGAGACGTCACCGGTAAACGATTCCAGTGCCGTCACCCACCTGATCCGTGATGGTGCTGCCAGCCGTTCACCGATCCGGGTTTTGCCTATAGGCGCCATAACCCGGGGCCTTGAGGGCGATCTGCTCAGTGATATGTCAGGACTGGCCTCAGCGGGCTGTGTCGCAGTAGGGAATGGTTCCAGGGGCGTGCGGAATGCCCGCATTCTGCGCCGGTGCATGGCCTATGCCCAGACCTTTGGCTTGACAGTAATGTTCAGCCCCGAGAACCAGGCCCTGGCCGCTGACGGCTATGCCCACGACGGCCTGGTAACCTCTCGTTTGGGCCTGCTCGGGATTCCGGAAGTGGCGGAAACCGCCGCGGTTATGGAAATGCTGTTGCTGGCCGAGGAAACCGGGGTTCGTCTGCACCTGAGCCAGTTGTCCTGCGGTCGCAGTGTTGAAATGCTGGCCGATGCCCGTAGCCGGGGTATTGCAGTAACCGCCGATGTGGCCATGCACCAGCTGGTGTTCACCGAGGAGGCCCTGGCCGGGTTCGACAGCCGCTTCCATGTTCGGCCGCCACTGCGCAGCGAGAGCGATCGCAAGGCCCTGATAGCCGGTGTCCGGGACGGGGTGATTGATGCCATCGTCAGCCAGCATCAGCCCCACGATACCGCCGCCAAACAGGCCCCCATGGCGGCCACCGAGCCGGGTCTGTCCAGCATCGAAAGTGTACTGTCGCTGGGTCTGGAACTGGTGGAAATGAACGAACTGGCGCTGCCTGACCTGATCCGGGCACTGACTACCGGTCCGGCCTCCGTACTTGGCCGCACGGCCCGACTCGCGGAGGGTGAAACGGCCGATATCTGCCTGTTCGATCCCGATGCCTTCTGGACACCAGGCCCGAAAACACTGGTTTCGGCCTGTCGCCATGCGCCGGTGACCGATCGCAAACTTCCGGGTGTCGTCCGGCTGACCCTCAGTGAGGGGCGACAGGCCTGGCCCCAGTTTGCTGGCTGATCCACTGATCCAGTCCGAAAGTGCGGCAGAGGTTGCGGAACCTCTGTCGACACCATCACAGAATCTCCCCCTTTTGCTGAAAAACCCTTGATGGCAGGCACCCGTGCCAACGTATTCTTGTAGCCGTCGCCCTATGGTCGACCAAGGAAAGCGTGGCCTGGCCGGTGCATTTGCAGACACCGGCGCCCGACAATAATAACCAGGAGTCATCCCGTGAAATCAGCAAACCTCCCCCAGCGGGTAGCCATGGCGGCTGCCCTCTGTGCCAGTCTGGTCTTTCCCTCAATGGGGCAGGCGCAGGCACAGAATGAGCCTCTGGAACGCAGTTTTTGCGTTTTTGACCCGGTTGGTGCCAATGGCCCCCTGTTTGCCATCACCAAGACCTTCCAGCCGGTTGCCCTGAAAAACGGCATCAAGCTGGATCTTCGCGCCTACACCGATGAGAAGGTGGCCGCCGAGGACTTCAAGGCAGGACAGTGCGACGCCGTTCTGCTCACCGGCACCCGTGCCCGGGAATTCAACAAGTTCACTGGCAGCCTTGAAGCCATGGGCGCTGTGCCCGGCGAAGAGGAAATGCGCCTGCTGTACAACACGCTGAGCCAGCCCAAGGCCCGGCCGTTCCTGATTGACGGCCCCTACGAGGTGGCCGGTGTGTTTCCGGGGGGAGCCATCTACCTGCACACCCGGGACCGCAGTATCGATTCGGTCGAGAAGTTGCAGGGCAAACGCATCGCTACCCTGGACTACGACCAGGCATCCGTGCGAATGGTTCGCCATGTGGGCGCCTCCGTGGTGGGCTCCAATTCCGCCAACTTTGCCGGCAAGTTCAATAACGGCAGCGTTGACCTCGCCTATGCACCCGCCGTCGCCTACACCCCTCTGGAATTGTACAAGGGCGTTCAGCCCAACGGAGCCGTGGTCAAATATGCCCTGGGGTATATGAACTTCCAGGTCATCATCCATCGGGATCGGTTCCCGGATTCTGCGGGCCAGATGGTCCGCGACCAGGCGATCAAGCGGATTGACGAGGCCTATGAAATTATCGCCCAGGCGGAGGCGGAGATTCCTTCAGACGTCTGGATGGAATTGCCGCGGGAAGATACTGCCGAATACGACAAGATGCTGCGCAAGGTGCGGCTGTCGTTACTGGAGGACGGTGTTTACGATGAGCGGGCCATCAAGTTGATGAAAGCGATTCGCTGCCGGGTGGATGCCACCCGTTCCGAGTGCGCCTCTGTCGCCGGCACCTGAAGGGAGTTGATGAGGCCCGCAGATGCGGGCCTGTGCCTGACTAGCGGATTTCGTCTTTCAGGGCCTTCCCGGCCTTGAAGCCGACGGTTTTGCTGGCTGGAATGCGAATGGTCTCGCCGGTTTGCGGGTTGCGTCCGTCCCGCGCCTCGCGGCTGCGGATATTGAAGGTGCCAAAGCCGATCAGGGTGACATCTTCGCCCCGGGAGGCGGCGGCCGATACCTGGTCGGTAAACGCGGTAATCACTTCGCTGGCCTTGTCTCGGGTCAGGCCGGTGCGGTCGGCAATGGCCGCGGCGAGTTCAGGTTTACGCATCGGATACTCCTTTTATTGTATTTCTGTTGTTTGGCTCTCTGTCCTGGCCGGAATCACAACGACTCACGGTTGCTCCAATCTATAGTGGCTCCCGACGCATTGTGCAAACCCCCGTCAGCAATGGTGTGTTTCATTTAGCGTCATTTGCGGCATCGGTCGCATAAAAACCGCGATTCGTGGGCCATAATGCGTGTCTGGTTACAGTCTGTAACAAACCGGATCCTCCGTCAGAGTCTGGCCCGTGAGATTGCAGCAGGACTGCTTCAGAACAAAAACGCAAAAGGTGAAGAAGGTATGACCCATTTCCGGAATCCCTCCCGCACGGCGCTTTTTACAGTGCGCGGTGCCCGTAATCTGGTGGCAGCTCTCTTGGCCAGTGTGGCCCTGAGTGGTTGTGGTGTGGTCAATCACATGATTTACAAGACTACTGGCGATGTGATGCAGGGCTTCTCCCGGAATCACACGGTACCCTTTTTGATGGAGAGCAATGACCTGGCCATGGGGTGCGCCATGAGTGAGGCGACCGCGCCATTGCTGATGTCCTTCGGTCGAGTCACCAATGAGCCGGACCAGCTGGCGGTCATGCTCTACCTGTCTGCCGGCGGCTGTGCCGAGGAAGAGGCCAGGGAACACGAGTTGGCCGCACTTGCCGCCCTGCACGGCATGAACGGGAATGCCGCCGAAGATGCCATGATCCGCCAGAAACGGGCCCATACGGTTGCTGCCCGGCGTTATTACACCGCGTGGCAACACCACAATGCCCATTACGGCAACCCCGCCGACGGCGAGTGCCCCGATTTCGATGATGACATGGATGAGTTTATCTACATGGCCGGCCTGCTGTCCGGTCTTCAGGCCCTGAACGCCCAGATTCAGTCCACCTCCTCCATTGGCGTGCCTGCCAACGTTGGTTCCATTGCCGCGCGGGCCACGAGCTGTCTTGATAATGAGAAATGGTGGGGCGCGCCCATGGCTCTGAGAGCAACGGTCTGGGCCATGATCCCGGGCGCTCAGCCAGCGGGAGAGGATGCCTTTGAGCGGCTCGCCATTGCTGGCGAACAGGGTGATGCCGCCGGTGTTCGTTTGCCCCACGTATTCCACGCCATCGCGGCTCTGAACAAGGGTGACGAAGCGATGGTACGGGACGTGATTCGGGAACACGCTGAATCTGTCGAGAATACGCCGGCCAATGAGGACTGGCGATTTGTAGACGCCATGGCAACCGATATGATCGTCGCGGTGTCTGATCGTCTGTGGGTCGAGAACACCGGGCATCGTACGCCCATGGGCCAGCTCGGCACCTTCTGGGATGACCAGCGGGAAGAGGTCGAAACCATGGATCTGGACGATCTGCTGTAACCACTCCCTACCCAGAGTAATCAGTTATGTCGAAGGGCGGTTTTCATCGTAGCGGGCTGGAGTGGTTTTCATCACTGCCGGCGTGTCTGCTGTTGCTGGCGGTGGTCATCTTCTCCACAAGCAGCGACATTCACAACCAGATGTTGCGGGGCGGTGAACAGCTTTGGAGTGGCTACTACAAGTTGCGGATGGACCCGGTTCAGCCCACCTGCGACCCGAACCGTGACATCGAGGCGGCAGTTGCTGCGGAAATGGCGGCCGATGATGCGGCGGATGACCCCATGGCAGCGTTGCTGGGGGCCGAGGAAAAAGACCCGGCCGATGTTCGGCTTGCTATCGAGCGGGCCGTTGCTGACTGCCGCGAGGCCCACCGGAATTTCGAGAATCTCAGGGACCAGCTGACACCGGGTGTAAAAGCCTATCGGGCTGTTGAGCTATTCATTGCGGACCTGATTGCGTTTGGCCTGGAGTCCCAGCGTTTCATTCTGGTGATCCTGGTCATGTTGTGTGCGGTGACCGCGACGCTGACCCGCCATCACATCGCCATGCGCGCCATGGAGACCAGGCTGGATTATACGGTTTCCCACACCCTGCAAACCATCGCCAATGCCATGCTACTGGGCTCGAGCGCAATCTTTCGCCAGTCCAGCCTGGGTTCAGACACGGCGGTCTCGTCCGAAGAGCTGTTGCTGCACAATTTCTGGATCGTCGGTTTCGCCTGCCTGACCCTCGCCAGCCTTTACCGGCTGTTCCGGGGGCCGGATGACCTTCAGGAGGGTGGCAACCTGAACAAGGCCTTCCTGGCAGTTCCACTGTATACCGTGATGTGCCTGATATCCGGCACCTATTTCGCCCTGATCGGACACGCCTCCGGGATTGGTATCTATCTCGGCAAGATGATGGAGCTGTCCGACATGTTCCTGAATGTCGGTCTGTATGTGTGGGTGGGTATGATGCTGAAGCAGACCCGCCTGGCCACCCTGGTGTTCAATGTATTCCGGCCCTGGCGAATGCCGCCGGAAATGCTGGCGGTTGTAGCGGTTCTGGTGGCGGCCGTGCCAACGGCCTACACCGGTGCCTCCGGCATCTTCGTGATCGCCGCCGGCGCGGTGATCTACAGTGAATTGCGTGCCGCAGGGGCCCGGCGCCATCTGGCCCTTGCAGCCACCGCCATGTCCGGCTCGCTGGGCGTGGTGTTGCGGCCCTGCCTGCTGGTGGTTGTCATTGCTTATCTGAACCGGGAAGTCACTACTGATGAACTGTTTGGCTGGGGCATCTGGGTATTCGTACTGACCGCCACCATGTTCGCGATAGTGGCACTGAGTGTGAATCGCCAGAGCCAGTTCAACCTGGCCCCTTCTGCCGAAGCCTTCCCGGCCATGACTCAGGCGCTCAAGCCATTGATTCCCTATGTTCTGGTAATCGCTGCCGTAGTGCTGTTCTATCGTCTGGCACTGGACGTGAGCATGGATGAGTTTTCGGCGCCGAGGCTTCTGCCGGTGATCATGCTGGCAATCCTCATCTATGAGCATGTCAGCCTGAAAAACCGGAGAGGAAAAGCCTCAGGGGAAATTAACCATCAGGGGCTGGAGCGAAGTCTCCGCGGCGCCACCAACGACACGACAGCGGAAATCGGCGCGCTGTTGCTGTTGCTGGGTCTGTCGGTCAGCATCGGTGGGGTGATCGAGCGGGCTCACCTGATGGAGGTCTTCCCGCAATCGTTCGAAAGTGCCTGGTCGGCCATGCTGCTGATGGTGGTGATCCTGGTGATCCTGGGCATGATCATGGACGCGTTCGGCGCCGTGATCCTGGTGACGGCCACCGTTGCCACGATCGCCTACTCCAGTGGTATCCATCCGATTCATTTCTGGATGGTTACCCTGGTGGCCTTCGAACTCGGCTACCTGAGCCCGCCGGTGGCCCTGAACCATCTGTTGACCCGGCAGGTCGTGGGAGAGGCGGAAGTGCTGGCAGCCCAGCAGGAGGGTGGTACTTTTTACCAGCGCCATGAACGCATCATCATGCCATTGATTGCCATGGGAATTTCGCTGGTGCTGGTAGCCTTTGTGCCGCTTCTATTCTATGCCTGATCCCGGAATGCGGGGTGGCCGCTAGCGGTTGCCCCACATCTTCGACACCGCGGCATCCGAGCCCAGGGTTCCCACAACCACGCAAACCCCGCCAACACCCAGAAACACCAGCATTGGAATCAGGGCGCCGACTTTGCCGGTGTATACCAGTGCAGTAACGGATACCGTTGCCAACACCAGGAACAACACCCCTACGACGTTCAGAACGGTCCGGTGGGACGACTTGTAGTTGGGCCCGACTTTCCCGGACTCCAGGGGTTTGAGGAGGGGGGCGAAAAGCTGTCGCAGGCGTTGTTTCATGAAGCCATTTCCTTGATTGTGTCGCCCTATCATACAAAAAAAGCGCCGTGCTTTCGCAGGGCGCTTCCTTGACAGGGGTCAGATGAAAGCGTTCATCTGACCCTGTTTTCAGCTTTTCAGCTCAGCTTGGGGCCGGCCTCGACGATAGAATCCGCCACGTCGAATTTCTTGAAGTTCTCGACGAACTGGGCGATCAGCTCCTGGGCCTTGCCGTCGTAGTAATCCGGGCTTACCCATGTGTTGCGCGGGTTCAGCAGCTCGGTGTCGACGCCCGGAACATGCTTGGGCACATCCAGGTTGAGGGTCGGAAGGTGTTCGGTTTCCACGTCGTCCAGGTCGCCGTTCTGGATGGCGGCGATGATGGCACGGGTGGTGGGGATGCTGAAGCGCTGGCCTTCACCGTAGGGGCCGCCGGTCCAGCCGGTGTTCACCAGGAAGACCTTGCTGCCAAACTCGTCCATCCGCTTCATCAGCAACTCGGCGTATACGCCGGCCGGACGCGGGAAGAAAGGCGCGCCGAAGCAGGTGGAGAAGGTTGACTTCAGTTTCGAGGAAGAACCCATCTCGGTGGAGCCAACCAGCGCGGTGTAGCCACTAAGGAAGTGGTAAGCGGCGCCTTCGCGGCTCAGGATGGACACGGGCGGCAGAACGCCGGTCATGTCACAGGTCAGGAACACGATGTGGGACGGTTCTCCGGCACGGTTCTCGATCACGCGTTTTTCAACGTGGTCCAGCGGGTAGGCGCAACGGGAGTTCTCGGTCAGCGACACATCGGTGTAATCCGGCTCGCGGGTTTCCGGATCGATTACCACGTTCTCGACGATAGCGCCAAAGCGGATGGCATCCCAGATGATCGGCTCGTTCTTGCGGGACAGGTCGATGCACTTGGCGTAGCAACCGCCCTCGATGTTGAATACCGTGCCCGGGCCCCAGCCGTGTTCGTCATCGCCGATCAGATAGCGGTGCGGGTCTGCCGACAGGGTGGTCTTGCCGGTGCCGGAAAGACCGAAGAACAGGCAGGTTTCGCCGTCTTCACCGACGTTGGCGGAGCAGTGCATGGGCAGCACGTCTTTCTCGGGCAACAGGAAGTTTTGTACCGAGAACATGGCCTTTTTCATTTCGCCGGCGTAGTGCATGCCTGCCAGCAAAACCTTGCGCTTGGCAAAGTTGATCATTACGCAGCCGTTGCTGTTGGTGCCATCGCGCTCGGGCACGCACTCGAAGTTGGCGGCGTTGAGGATCTGCCATTCCTGCTTGTCGGCCGGGTTGTAGCTGTCCGGGCGGATAAACAGATTGCGACCGAACAGGTTCTGCCACGCGGTCTCGGTGGTCATCTTGACCGGCAGGTAATGTTCCGGGTCGGAACCGACATGAACGTGAGACACGAACTGGTCTTTTTCGGCGATGTAGGCTTCAACACGATCCCAGAGGGCGTCGAATTTTTCGGCGTCGAAAGGGCGGTTGATCGGACCCCAGTGGATATCGTCCGAGGTGCTGGGCTCCTCGACAATATAACGGTCCATAGGAGACCGGCCTGTGCGGTCACCGGTTTTTACGACCAGGGAACCGTTGGATGCCAGCTGGCCTTCGTCACGTGCCAGTGCCACCTCAACCAGTCGTGCTGTACTCAGATCATTATAAGTGTTGCTCACTTCGACCTCGCCCTCGGGATGTCTTAGTGATTGCTCAGGCCGCCCCCCAAAATTGACGGAAATCTGAGCAATCGGGTCAATTCAGGCGCGCTATTATGCCAGAGACGCCGGTAAAAAACGACTGCGCGGGAAGCCTTGCTATCAGCGGTTTCCCGGCCAATCGAACGAGCTTCTAGTGTAGCGTATGACCGGTGAAAAGATGATCAATATCATTTCTATCGAAGCGATAGTGAGCGTGACAGAACTGGCAGTCCATCTCGATGGAGCCCTGTTCCTCCAGAATGCTGTAGCACTCCTCGCGGCCAATGGCTTCCAGGGCACCGAGCGTGCGCTCCCGGGAACAGCTGCACCGGAAGGCGACCGGTTCGGCATCAAACAGCCGGACGGTTTCCTCGTGGAACAGGCGGTGAAGCAGGGTTTCACTGTCCAGCTGAAGCAACTCGAAAGCTTCGACGGTCCGCGCCAGATGGTTTACCCGATCCCAGAGGTCTTGATCCTCTTCCGTGGCACCCGGGAGGCGCTGGAGCATCAGTCCGGCAGCACCGTTTTCGTCGGCAAACAGGAACAGGCTGGTGGGAATCTGTTCTGAACGGTCAAAGTATTCCTCAAGGCAGCCGCCAAGGGTCTCCTGATCCCTGGGCACCACACCCTGGTAGCGGTTGCCGCGGTTTGGCGTAATGGTGATGGCCATACGGCCTTCACCGAGCAGGTCATGGAAGCTGTCTTCGCTGACCGCATGCTCGTCAAAGCGGGCCAGCCCACGGATATGCCGGTCGTGGCTGCATTCGGCCATCAACGTGCGCAATGGCCCCTCTCCCTGGGCCTGAACCGACAGGGTGCCCTCGAACTTCAGGGTGCTGCTCATCAGGATGCTTGCCACCAGGGCTTCCCCGAGGAGTTCGCGGACGGTGTCCGGATATGGCGCCTGGCTGCCAATTTCCTGATAGCTGTCTGCCAGCTGCACCCAGGCTCCCCGCACCTGGCTGTGTTCAAAAATAAAGCGCTGGAACTGGTCGCGGGATGCCATGTTGTGTCTCCTGAATGCTAAATGCCGGTCGTTGCACGTTGACTGAAGGCGGGGATGTATAAATGGGTTCAGAGGCCGTTCTGTTCGCGAAAGCGCTGAATGTCCCTGCGGTCTTTCTTCGAGGGGCGTCTGGCCGGGGGAAGCTGCGCTGCCTGCATGGTTTTGCGCTGCCAGGCCATTTCCTCGCGTTTCTTAACGCTGTCTTCGGTTTCGTGGTAGAGCTTCTGGGCTTCGGGTGCCCCGCGGCGCCGGTCGCTGATGTCATCAACTATAACGATTTTTTCCTGCCAGCCCAGGCGCAGTGTCAGCTTCGCGCCGGTTTCTACCAGCTTGCCGGGCTTGCAGCGCTGGCTGTTGTAGTGGACCTTACCCCCCTCAATCGCTTCCTTGGCCAGGGAGCGGGTTTTGTAGAAGCGGGCGGCCCAGAGCCATTTGTCGAGTCTTACCCTTTGGTCGTCAGCGGTTGATGCCGTCATGTCTCCTCACCTGATGGGCTTGTTCGTCAATTATAACCCTGTCATCGGCCGGATGGCAGGGGCGACCGCTGGCGAAGGGTCGGGAGAATTTCGTCGAAGTGGTGGATGCAGGGAATTTCCGGGTGCCGTTGCCGGGCCTCCTGTTGGCTGTCGGGCGCGAGGACCGCAAGGCACTGGGCAATACCGGCTGCCAGGGCACTTTCCAATACCGGGAAGCTGTCGTCGACCATCAGGGTGTTGTCGGCCTCATAGGGCGTCACCTGCTGGAGATCCTGCCAGAACGATGGGTCTTCCTTGGGCTTGCCTAGCTGATGGCTGGAGACTATGGCATCCACCCGTGTGTCCAGGCCGGTTCGTTTCAGCTTCAGGGCCAGAGGGTCCGGGTGACAGTTGGTGACAATCACCGAGTGAAGCCCGGATTGCCTCAGGGCATCGAGAAAATCCGTGACGTGAGGGCGGTATCCGATCCGGTCGCCCACCTCAGCTTTCAGCCCGGTAATGTCCAGGGACAGGCGCTCGCTCCAGTAATCGGTGCAATACCAGTTCAGTGAGCCGCGCTCGGCCATGATCATCGGGATCAGTCGGTCTTTCGCTTCCTGGGGATGAAGGTCATAGTGCTCGGCGTACCTGGTCGGCAGGTGCTCGAGCCAGAAGTGGTTATCGAAATGCAGATCCAGCAGTGTCCCGTCCATATCCAGGAACACGGTGTTAAGCGAGGACCAGTCAACCATAAACAAAAACAGCCTGAAGAATTTGCTTCAGGCTGCCGCAGTTCACTCGTCGGGGCAAGCCGTGAAAGTACGGAGGCGTGCCCGATGGAGCCGGATCAGTTGCTGGTATGTACCGTTTCGGGCTTCTTGCCGGTGCGGGTACATCCCAGGCAGCGCACGAAGGTCGCCTTGGCAGGCCCCATGACCAGAACCTCACCGGCTTCATCGGCGTTGCCGCCCAGCAGGGAGAAGGGCAGGGATACCAGGTAGACAGCGCCGCCCACAATGGTGGTTGCCAGCAGGGCCGGACGAACAAAAATCGCATCGCCGGTCATGGCCAGCGCTGACGGGGTTTCATCCACGGCCTGGGCGTGTCCGAGAGAAGAGAATGCCATCAGGCAGGCCGCCAGAGTGGCCACCAGAGTGCGGGAAATCTTGCGGGTCATCGTACTGTCTCCTGAGCTTTTTGGCCCTAAATACCGCCCCATTGTATACCTTGGGCGTAAATCCTCTGTTAACTATGAATCATATTTGCGCATTTTCAAACGATTTTTCGTTGCTGAATGTGCCATCTCGTAAGCGTTCAACGCTGGCAACGTGGGCAGTAAACAGTGGATCGGTTATTCATTCGGATTTCTTTCAACGTCGTCCCGCACTCTTTGCATGGCTGGCCGCCGCGACCATATACCAATAAAGATTGAGCAAAGTAGCCGGGCTTGCCGTCACTGTTCACAAAGTCCCGCAGGGTAGTGCCGCCCATCAGGATAGCGGCACTGAGCGTTTCCCGGATGGCTTCGGCCAGCCTGTGATAGCGGTCGAGGCTGATTCTTCCTGCTTTTCGGCGGGGATGGATGCCGGATTTGAACAGGGCTTCGTTGGCGTAGATGTTACCCACCCCGACCACGACATGATTGTCCATGATGAAAGACTTCACCGGGGTATTTTTGCCGCGGGACAGCCGGAACAACAGTGCACCATTGAATTCGGGGGCCAGGGGTTCGGGGCCAAGATGGCTGATAAGTGGGTGCTCTGAGGCAGAGTCGGCCCAGAGCCAGCAGCCAAACCGGCGAGGGTCGTTGAATCGCAGAATGACGCCGGACTGTAACGCCAGGTCGATATGGTCATGTGCCAGCGGCGGGGTATTGTCGGTGATAATACGCAGGCTGCCGGACATGCCAAGGTGAACGATCACTGAGCCCTGATTGAGATTCAGGAACAAATACTTGGCCCGACGGTCTACGCTTCTAATGATCTGACCTTCCAGCCGCTCGGCCAGGTCCGCGGGTACAGGCCATCGCAGGCTGCCGTTGCGCACAGTCACACGGGTAATGGTCTCACCTTCGCAATGGGGAGCTATTCCCCGGCGGGTGGTTTCTACTTCTGGCAGTTCAGGCACGAGCGGGCATCTCCGATGGAAAACGGGTAAGTGTAATCAGTAACAATTTTGCATCCAAATGCTGTTGTTGTGGCTTACAGCTGTACGCTAAAGTGGCTGGGTTGGCCTCGCGCCATAGATAATGATTTTGAGGATTTGCTATGTGGTTTAACGGTCTCCTGGACCTGTCGGTGATGCAGCTCATTCTGGTCACCCTCGGAATGACACACGTCACGATTGTCAGTGTTACGCTCTATCTGCATCGCCACTCGGCGCACAACTCGCTGGACCTGCATCCGGCCCTGAAACACTTCTTCCGGTTCTGGCTCTGGCTGACCACCGCCCAGAACACCAAAGAGTGGACCGCTATCCACCGTAAACACCACGCCAAGTGCGAAACCGAGGAAGATCCCCACAGCCCGGTGGTGTTGGGCATTCGCAAGGTTCTGTTCCAGGGTGCTGAGCTCTATGCCGAATCTGCGACCCCGGAAACGCTCGAGCGCTATGGCCAGCGGACCCCGGAAGACTGGGTAGAGCGTAATGTCTACAGCCGCTACAAGATGCTGGGCATCGCGTTGATGGCGGTTATCAACCTGGCCCTATTTGGCGTGCACGGCATCTGGATCTGGGCGGTACAGATGATGTGGATCCCGGTGTGGGCTGCTGGTGTGGTCAATGGCATTGGCCACTGGATGGGTTACCGGAACTACGAGTGTGCCGACAACGCCCGCAACATCAGCCCGCTGGGTTTTCTGATCGGTGGCGAAGAGCTGCACAACAATCATCACACCTACCCGAATTCCTCCAAGCTGTCCCGTCGCTGGTTCGAGGTGGATATCGGCTGGGGCTATATTCGTCTGTTCCAGTTGTTCGGCCTGGCCAAGCCCAAGGGCTATCGTCCGATTGCGCACCATGTGCCGGGTAAGCTTGAAGTAGATGTTGAGACCGTCCAGGCCATCGCCAACAACCGCTTCGACATCATGCGACAGTACCGCAAGCGGGTTATGGAGCCGGTGTTGCGCCAGCAGAAGTCGCTGATGGACGACGAGATCCGGCCCCGGTACCGGAAGCTCAAGCAGCTGCTTTCACGCGAGATTACGCTCATCCATCCGAAGGAAAAGGAAACTCTCGAGTCCGTGCTGGAACGCAATGCGGTCCTGCGCCAGATCTACGAGAAGAGCCACGAGCTGCAGGCGCTCTGGCGCCAGCGTGGGCTCAAACCCCAGGACAAGCTGAACGCGCTGATGGAATGGTGCCGCGAGGCGGAAGCCAGCGGTATCCGGTATCTTGAGGAGTTTGCCGAACATCTCAGGGCCTATTCGCTGCGCCCCTCGGCCTGATCGGGAGCCAGGAGTCCACCTGAAACGGTTTCGGCGGTGAACGCGGGGCCAGATGAAAGCCTTCATCTGGCCCCTTTTTCATTCGGGCTCGGGAGCGACCCGGAATAACGAGTAGGTGACCTGCCCCGCGCTTTTCTGACGGTGCAGATGCCAGGATGCAGGCACTGCCGGGGTTGGTAATTCGCTCTCGTGTTCCACATAAACCCAGCCGCCGGGTTTGATCCAGGCCTGTTCCTCAAGCAACGGAAACAGTTTCTCCAGCCAGCCCTGGCGGAACGGCGGATCCATGAACACGATGTCGAACGGTGGCCGGTTTCTCTGGCGCAGGTAGCTCTCTACGTCTGAACACGCCACCTCGCCGCCCTCGGATTTCAAGAGCCTGAGGTTGTCCCTTAGCGCCTTCGCCAGGGCCGGGGTGTGATCCACGAGGGTTGCTCGTGCGGCACCTCTGGACAGGGCCTCCAGCCCAAGTGCGCCGGAGCCGGCGAACAGATCCAGGCAGTCGCTTCCTGCAAGGTGAAAGGCCAGCCAGTTGAACAGGGTTTCCCGGGTTCGAGCGGGAGTTGGCCGCACGCCACCGGCATCCGGAAAGCGCAGTTTCCGGCTGCGCCAGTCGCCGCCGATGATTCGCAGTTCACCGGTGCCGATTTTGTTGTGCGCCGAAGCAGCACCGCGACCGGGAGGGTTTCTTTTTGAAGGGCTCTGACTGGTGGGTTTTCGGCGCGCCATAGTCGCGGCTCCGGGACTGTGCTGGGTTCTGGGTCTCTGCGCGCATCTTACCGGAAACCGGGCCGGGCGCGATAATCCGGGCGGCCCTCACTTCAACGGGACAGTCTGCTAGAATGTCGGCTTTCTTTGTCCCGCCCATTCAGACTGATGGATTGACTTTTATGACGGCAGAGTGGATTTCAATCGGCCTTCTGGCCCTTCTTGTGCTCGTATTTGTCCTGGATATCGCCGGTAACCGCAGCCGGGCGCCACGCCCCAAGCCGGTGCCACAGCGCAAGCCGGAGGTTGCCAAAGGGCCAGCTCCGGAGCCGGAAAAAGGCGAGAGTGAAGCGCCTGCCGCCGCAAAGCCACAACCAGAGCCGGTGGCGGAGCCAGAACCAGAACCGGTTCTGGAGCCCAAGCCCGAGCCCGCGGAAGAGCCTCAGAAAGCCCCGGAACCTGAGCCTCAGGTCAGCGTTTTCGAGCGAATCAAAAAAGGATTGGGCAAGACCCGGGCGAGCCTGACCGGCGGCCTGTCGGACCTGTTCTCCCTGAGCAAGAAAATTGACGAGGACCTGCTGGAGGAAATCGAAACCACGCTGTTGATGGCGGATGTGGGTGTTACCGCCACTTCCGAAATCATTGATTCGCTTACCGACAAGCTCGAGCGCAATCAGCTCAAGGACGGGGAAGCTCTGCGCAAGGCCTTGAGGGATGAACTGCATGGACTGCTGAAGGATGTGACCAAACCTCTGCAGATCGACTCCGGCAAGACGCCCTACGTCATCCTCATGGTGGGGGTAAACGGGGTCGGCAAGACCACCACCATCGGCAAGCTCACCAAGAAATTCCAGAACGAAGGCAAATCGGTCATGCTGGCCGCCGGCGATACCTTCCGCGCTGCGGCAGTAGAGCAGTTGCAGGTCTGGGGGGAGCGCAACAATGTACCGGTGGTGGCGCAACACACCGGTGCTGACAGCGCCTCGGTGATTTTCGATGCCATCCAGTCTGCCACGTCCCGTGGTGTCGACGTGGTGATTGCCGACACCGCCGGCCGGCTGCAGAACAAGGACAACCTGATGCAGGAGCTGGAGAAGGTGGTCCGGGTGATGAAGAAGCTGGACGACTCTGCGCCCCACGAAGTCATGCTGGTGCTGGATGCAGGCACAGGCCAGAACGCTCTGAGCCAGGCCCAGGTGTTCCAGCAGGCCGTCGGCGTGAGTGGCATTACGTTAACGAAACTGGACGGCACGGCTAAAGGCGGTATTGTGTTTGCCATCGCCCGTCAGTTGCAGTTGCCAATCCGGTTTATTGGTGTTGGTGAACAGGTGGACGACCTGCGCAGCTTTGACGCCGAAACCTTTGTGGACGCTCTGTTTGACGAGTAGCCCGGAATCCAGCCGCGCGGAAGCCGCCCATGATTGAATTTCGCCAGGTCACCAAGCGTTACGACAGTGATCACACCGCTCTGCGCCAGGTCAATTTTGGCCTGGAGCGCGGCGAGCTGGCGTTTCTGACCGGGCATTCCGGCGCTGGCAAAAGTACCCTTCTGAAACTGATCATGGTGATGGAGCGCCCCAGTGCCGGCGAGGTGGTGGTCGGTGGACAGGTTCTGAACCGCCTCCCCCGCCGTCAGATCCCCTATATTCGCCGCCATATCGGCGTGGTCTTCCAGAACCATCAACTGCTGTTTGACCGGACCGTTTTCGACAACGTCGCCATGCCGCTGGAAGTCATGGGTGCGTCGCCAAGAGATACGGGCCGGCGCGTGCGAGCTGCCCTGGACAAGGTAGGGCTGCTGCAGAAGGAAAAAATGAACCCGATGCAGCTATCCGGCGGGGAGCAGCAGCGAGTCGGTATTGCCCGGGCAGTGGTCAACAAACCCCCGGTGCTTCTGGCCGATGAGCCGACAGGTAACCTGGACCCGGCGCTGTCTGCTGACATCATGAATCTGTTCGGGCAGTTCAGCCAGGTGGGCGTAACCGTGTTAATCGCAACCCACGACATCGCCCTGATCAACGAGATGGGCCGGCGAACGCTGAAGCTCGATCATGGCCGTCTGGTGACTGGCGGCACCTCGGTAATAGGAGGAGGTGCCAGTGGCCGCTGATACTCGCAAAAAATCCCAACCCGCACGGGGCGCGAACAAGGCCCGTTCGCCGTGGCGCGAGCAGGCGGAAAGCTATTTTACCCATCATCGCAAGGTCGCCGAGGATAGCGCTCGTCGCCTCTGGCGTAACCCAGTGGCCAGTCTGATGACCTGGACCGTGATGGGCGTTGCCCTGGCTTTGCCGGTGGCACTGCTGTTGCTGCTGACCAGCCTTCAGGGGGTCAGCGCCGGCTGGGAAAGCAGTGCCCGGGTGACCGCCTACATCGAGCTGGACGTGCCGCTTGAGCGGGCACGGGTGTTGAGCAATGAGATTGCCGGCGACGGCCGGGTCGCCAGCGTTGAGCTGGTTGATCGCGACCAGGCGCTGTCGGAGTTCCGGGCCTCATCGGGCCTGGAAGATGCCCTGGATTATCTCGAGGATAACCCGCTGCCGCACACACTGTTGATTACCCCGGAGGAAGGCGCCCGTTCCACCGAGGGTGTCGAGGGGCTGGTGCGGTTTGTTGAGGGCATGGAAGGCGTAGAGCGGGTGCAGGTGGACCTGGGCTGGTTGCAGCGTCTGAATGCCATGACTGATCTTCTTGCCCGTGCCGTCTGGGCGCTGGCGATCCTGCTGGCCGCTGCGGTTGTACTGGTGATCGGCAACACCGTGCGTCTGTCGATCGAGAGCCGCCGGGACGAAATCCTGGTTGCGAAACTGGTGGGTGGGACGGACAGCTTTGTCCGCAGACCTTTTCTGTACACCGGCGCCTGGTTCGGACTCGGTGGCGGAATTGTTGCGTTGATTCTGTTGCAGTTGTCCCTCTGGTGGCTTAGCGGGCCCATAGAGCGGCTGGCTGGACTGTACCGGAGTGATTTTTCCCTCGACGGTTTGCAGTTCGATGGGGCCCTGGCGTTGATAATTGTGGCAATGCTGCTAGGCTGGCTGGGCGCCTGGGTCGCGGTGAAGCGTCATCTAGATGACATGGAACCGGGGGATATTGCCGGAGGAAGATGATCCGGATAGCGGGAAAACCGTATTGAAGAAACAGCTTCTACTGGCGTAGGTTGTCAGTCAGTAAAGCCACGGTGAGATTTCCAGATAGTTGATTTGAAACGTTTTACTGGAGATTTCGGGAACTTTCAGAGTTCTTGGCGGTCTAAAAAGTAGTTGGTATATTTAAGGGCCGTTGGGTTCGGAGGTTAGAGCATGGGTACGAGTTTACAACTGGTTGACAGACTGGTTCCGGGTCAGAATCTCGAGTCTTACATTCAGGCTGCGAGCCGCATCCCGGTGCTCACAGTGGATGAAGAGCGGGAGCTGGCTGAAAGGCTCCATTATGAGGGCGATGTGGAAGCCGCCCGTCAGCTGGTTATGTCTCACCTGCGCTTTGTGATTCACATTGCCCGGAGCTATTCGGGTTATGGTCTGGCACAGGCGGACCTGATTCAGGAAGGCAACGTGGGCCTGATGAAAGCGGTCAAACGCTTCAATCCGGAATACGGTGTGCGGCTGGTGTCTTTTGCTGTTCACTGGATCAAGGCAGAGATTCACGAGTTTATCCTGCGCAACTGGCGGATTGTGAAAGTGGCCACGACCAAGGCCCAGCGCAAGTTGTTCTTTAACCTGCGCAGCCAGAAGAAGAAGCTGGCGTGGCTCAGCCATGATGAACTTAATGCCGTTGCCGAGGATTTGGGCGTAGAACCCAAGGTTGTTCGCGAAATGGAAGGCCGGCTCGCGTCCCAGGATACGGCATTTGACGGTCCGCAGGACGACGATGACGACAACGCCTATCAGGCACCGGCGTATTATCTGGAAGACGCTCGCAGTAACCCGGCGACCCAGCTTGAAAACGCTGATTGGTCCGACGATTCCAACGGTCGGCTGATGCAGGCCCTGGCGCAGCTGGATGAACGCAGCCAGGATATTCTTCGGGAGCGCTGGTTGTCCGAGAGCAAGTCGACGCTGCATGAGTTGGCGGACAAGTACGGCGTGTCGGCGGAGCGTATCCGGCAGCTTGAGAAGAATGCGATGAAGAAGATTCGCATGCAGATGGTTGAGGCGGCCTGAACCGGCGGCCCAATCTCGAGACTGAGTCGTTAAAACGCCACCACCGGTTCCGGTTGGTGGCGTTTTTGTTTGTATAATCGGAAACTTTACCTTGGGGGCAGAAGCGATTGGGTGGGCCTTTCCAAAACACGCTGTGAATACGTCCCTGTACGCTCGGCTCCGCCATCCATGGCTCCGCACGGTTTTGGAAAGGCCCACCCAATCCCTTCTCGAACCTTTGTGCAGAGGCCTGAAAAATGACTAATAAACTCCCTCATATCGCATTTCTTGGCATTGGCCTGATGGGTGCGCCCATGACGCGGAATTTGCTGAACGCCGGCTTTCCGATGACCCTTTGGAACAGAACGGCCAGCAAGTGCGAGCCCTTTGCTTCTGAAACAACCATTGCCGAATCCCCGGCGGAGGCGGTTGCCAATGCCGACGTGGTGATCACCATGTTGGAGAATAGCGATGTGGTTGAGCAGGTGCTGGTGAAGCAGGGGGCTCTTGAGGCCCTGAAGCCGGGGGCGCTGGTGATTGATATGAGTTCCATCCAGCCTACCGTGGCCCGTCGCCATGCTGAGTTGGCTGCAGAGCGGGGCGCGGGCTATGTGGATGCGCCCGTGTCCGGGGGTACGGTGGGTGCGGCGGAAGCTCGCCTGAGTATCATGGCGGGTGGTTCGGAAGCGGATGTTGATCGTGCCCGGCCGGTGTTTGAGGCGCTTGGCAAATGCACGCGCATTGGGCCCGTGGGCTCGGGGCAGCTGGCGAAGCTGGCCAATCAGGCTATTGTTGGAATCACCATTGGTGCCGTGTCCGAGGCGCTGCTGCTGGCAGCGAAAGGCGGCGCCGATCCTGCGGCCGTGCGGGAAGCGTTGCTGGGTGGGTTTGCCGGTAGCCGGATTTTGGAGTTGCACGGGCAACGGATGATTGATCGGGATTTTGCCCCCGGCGCGCCGGCACGGATTCAGCTCAAGGACATGCGGATGATTCTGGATGAGGCCCGGGCGGAAGGGTTAACCCTGCCGCTGGCCCAGCAGACTCACAATGAATACCTGTCGCTGGTGGCCAATGGTCACAGTGATGTCGACCACAGTGGCCTGCTGCTGGAGCTGGAGCACCTGAACGGTGCCCTGCTTGGCTCCCTTGGCCGCCCCCGGAAGGAGTAACCACGCCATGCCCCGTTTTGCTGCCAATCTGTCGATGCTGTTCACGGAAGTCGACTTTCCCGAGCGCTTCGCCATGGCCCGGGCTGCCGGTTTTGAGGGGGTGGAATACCTGTTCCCCTATGCCTATCCCAAGGAACTGCTCAGCCAGATGCTGAACGATAACCAGCTGACTCAGGTGCTGTTCAATCTGCCGCCGGGGAACTGGGACGCTGGTGAACGGGGCATTGCCTGCCTGCCGAACCGGGTTGAGGAGTTCCAGGCCGGGGTGGGCCAGGCGATTGAATACGCTCGCGCTCTGGGCTGCCAACAGCTGAACTGCCTGGCAGGGCTGAAACCCGCTGACGTTTCGGATGAGGTTGTCTGGCAGACCCTGGCCGATAACGTCGCCTGGGCAGCAGCCAGGCTGGCGGACGAGGGCATCACCCTGTGCCTGGAGGCCATCAACTCACGGGTGGACATGCCCGGTTTCGTTCTGGACACCTCCGGTAAGGTGCTCGCGTTGATCGAGGAAGTGGACGCAGACAACGTGCGCCTGCAGTACGACCTTTATCACATGCAGATCATGGAGGGGGATCTCGTGCGCTCCATGGAGTGCCTGCTGCCGTGGATCGGACATATTCAGTTTGCGGATAACCCCGGACGCCACGAACCGGGCACCGGGGAGATTAACTTTTCGAATGTTTTTAAGGCCATCGATGCCATGGGTTATGACGGCTGGGTAAGCGCGGAATACCGGCCCACAGGGGCAACGGGTGACAGCCTCGGCTGGTTTTCGGGGAGGGTCTGACCGTCGCCAATGGCGACACCCTCTTACAAGATCGTAACTGGCCGGTTTGCCAACTTATTCGTACCCTTGTCGTTAATGTAATCCGCTATCGGGAGGAGAACCGGTGAAAGCGCTGGTAATCGAAGACGATCAGGACGTTGCAAACTATCTTGTCAAAGGTCTGAAGGAATCCGACTTCGTGGTCGATCATGCGGCCGATGGCAAGGAAGGCATGATGATGGCGGCCAGCGAAGATTATGACATCATGATTGTGGACCGCATGCTGCCGGGTATGGATGGCCTTTCCATCATCAAGACCGTGAGGGCCACCGGAAATCAGGTACCAGTCCTGATTCTTAGCGCCCTGGGTGACGTGGATGACCGCGTTGAGGGTTTGCGGGGCGGCGGTGATGATTACCTGACCAAGCCGTTCTCGTTTACCGAACTGTTGGCCCGTATCGAATCCCTGGTGCGGCGCAATCGGCAGTCGGCCGAAACCGAAACCGTACTTCGGGTTGCCGATCTGGAAATGGATCTTCTGGCGCGGACCGTCAAGCGCGCCGGCCAGAATATTGATGTCCAGCCCCGGGAGTTCCGTCTGCTGGAATACCTGATGCGCAATGCCGGCCAGGTGGTCACGCGGACCATGCTGCTGGAGAAGGTCTGGGATTACCATTTCGATCCCCAGACCAACGTGATTGACGTGCACATCAGCCGGCTGCGAGCCAAGATCGATAAGGAATTCGATACGCCCTTACTGCAGACCATTCGGGGTGCAGGGTACATGTTACGTGAAACTGCTTAGCCAGCTCAGGACCTCGTCCTTCCAGCTAGCCCTGCTGTACATGGTGGTGTTTGCCACCTCGGTATTTCTGTTACTGGCCTTTATCTACTGGCGTACAGCGGGGTTCATGACCGCCCAGACCGACGAAACCATCGAAGCGGAAATCGCGGGTCTGGCGGAGCAATACCGTGGTCGTGGCGTAAACGGCCTGATCACAATCATCCGCGAGCGTGTTGCCCGCGATCCCAACGCCAAATCCATTTACCTTCTGACCACCGACGACTTCCTCAAACTGGCCGGCAATATCGAGACCTGGCCGGAAGGCAGCCGTTCCGAGAGTGGCTGGATCAACTTTACCCTGAACGAATCTGTGGGCTGGACCGGGCCTGAACGCCTGGCCCGTGCGCGAATCTTCGAGGTTCAGGGTGGCCTGCGCCTGCTTGTGGGGCGCGATGTCGACGAACTCACCAACCTCAAGAGGGTGATCGAAACTGCCATCAATTGGGGCATGGGGATTACCCTTGCACTCGCGCTGCTTGGTGGTTTTCTGATGAGCCGCAGCACCACCCGGCGTATCGAGGTGATCAACAACACTTCACGCCGCATCATGAACGGCCACCTGTCCCTGCGGATTCCCACCCGCGGCACTGATGATGATTTCGACCAGCTGGCGGAGAACCTGAACCAGATGCTGGACCGGATTGTGTACCTGATGGAAGGCATCCGGCACGTTTCCGACAGCATTGCCCATGATTTGCGCACGCCGCTGACCCGACTGCGAAACCAGCTGGAAAACACCCTGATGTCGGTGGATAACGACGAGGCACGGGAGCAGGCCGGCCGCGCCGTCGCTGAAGCCGATCAGTTGCTGGCGACCTTTAACGCTCTCCTGCGCATCGCCAGACTGGAAACCCGGGGCAATACCGCGGATATGAAGCCCGTGCCGCTGGACGAGTTGGTTGCCGATGCCTGCGAGCTCTACGAAGCCCTGGCCGAAGATAAAGACCAATCGTTTGAACAGGATCTGCAGAGTGGTGTGAAGATTGAAGGTGACCGTGACCTTCTGTTCCAGATGGTCAGTAACCTGATCGATAACGCTATCAAGTACACCCCCGAGCATGGCGTTATCGGCGTCTCGGTTCGGCGAGAAGGTTCAGAAGCCGTCTTTGAAGTTCGGGACAGTGGCATCGGTATTCCCGATGCGGAGAAAGACCAGGTTTTCCAGCGCTTCTACCGGGTGGGAAAGAGCCGTTCGCTACCGGGTAACGGTCTGGGCCTCAGCCTGGTAAGTGCTGTTGCGGAGATTCATCAGGGCCGGATTGTTTTGAGCGATACTCACCCCGGAGAAGAATCGCCGGGGCTGACAGTGGCTGTGAAGATCCCTGCCTTTACCGAGGCCCGCAAACGCATTCGAGCGACCCAGGCGGAACAGCCATCGGATTCAGCGGCCGGGGAAACCCACGCCGCCTCAGAATCCACCGGCGTGAAGACTCACTGACTGGCGCGAAACCGGTTGATCTTCGAAAGCACCGGGCCGATCAAGGCGTCTTTGCGGGATTCGATCTCATGGCTAATCTTTTCAACCTGTGAGCGGCGACGGTTTACCCGTACCTGAATGCTGTCCCATTCGCCTTCCAGATGCTTCTGTTCTGCTGCCAGGAAAGCCGCGATGTTGTGCCGGTTGATCTTGCCAGTAATCCCGTACTGGTCCAGACGATAGCCAAGAGCATCCACGCCATTGAGCGCCAGGTTCAGCAGCTTCTGAGTATCCATGTTGTTTTCTCCGAGAATGGAAACGTTCGAAAAGAAGATAAACGCTACGCTATGCTCCGAACCTAGAGTCTGCAACCTAATTCCGCGAGCCAGCGTTCGTAATTTCCCTGACGAAAAGGTAATTCCTCGGCCACGCTGGTGTAACCAAGGGTGTGCATAATGGAAACTGTAGCTTTGGAAGCCTGCACGAATTGTTGCTTGCTTCTCCCTCCAGCACAGCGCTAGCCTTACCCCGTTTTTACGGGGTTTTTTTATGCCCTTGCATTTTTTGACTCCCGACTGGCAGAGGACGTTACGAGACCAATGACCCAGGTTTCCGGTAATGGCGGGCCACGCCCCAGATACATTACGCCCGAAGGCGAGCAGGCCCTGCGTGAGGAATTGCAGTATCTCTGGAAGGTAAAACGCCCGGAAGTGACTCAGGCGGTGCGTGAGGCCGCCGCCCTTGGCGATCGGTCCGAGAACGCCGAGTACATCTACGGCAAGAAGCAGTTAAGGGAAATCGACCGACGGGTGCGTTTCCTCAGCAAACGCCTGGAGGAACTCACCGTGGTTGACCGCTTGCCGGATGACCGGAACAAAGTATTTTTTGGCGCCTGGGTGACGGTAGAGGACGAGGACGGTGAGGAGCAGACCTATCGCCTGGTAGGCGCCGACGAGTTTGATCTGAACAAGGGTTATCTCAGCATTAACGCTCCTCTGGCCCGAGCCCTGATTGGCAAGCGCCTCGACGACGAAGTGAGCGTTCGAACCCCGGAAGGCTGGAAGTCGGTGTTTGTGGTTGGCATTCGCTACCAGGCGCCTGGCGACGACAAGTGAATGATGTCACAAAATTGGCGTGTGCCCGGGCAGATTGTGTGATTTGGCGATAGACTGATCAAAATTTGTCACAATTGGTCGCAGACAGGATCGTCTGCCGGGGTAATTGCCGTGGGTATGCGTGGAGAAATCAGGAACCTTCAGAGCAGGGTGAGCACATCGCTGGTATTGGCGGGGCTTTTGGCTGCTGCCGTTTCTGCCGGTGGGGCAGTTGCGCAGAGTGACAGGCAAGACAGTGCGTTCCAGTATGAAGAGCGCTCGACCATCAATACCATTCAGTTGAATTCCATGGAGGAGGAGACTCTGGCCAATACCGTTATCGAGGGTGGTCTGACAGCGCCGGCTGCGGGTGTGCCGCTCAAGCCCCGGATTGAAGACGACTTTTACCTGGATCCGCTTGGCCTTCGCCCCGGTGATAGCCGAACCGACCTTGGTCGCTCGCAGATTCCGGTGGAGTTCCGGTTCAGCAATCCCAAGTCCATTCCCGGGCAGACCCACAGCAACAACTACGTGATCCGTCCACCCGAAAACCGCACCTACGACGCGCTGAACATCAATATGAACGAGCGCTAAAACCGGCTATCAGGCGGCGGCGCAGCCGTTGTTGCCGACAGGCGTCTTGCCCAGTACATCCTCATAGAAGAATGCCAGGGCCTGGTTGGCCTGGTTGAAACGCGCCCGGGATAACCGCATACGATCACTCAGATAGTCCAGAAATTGCTGCCGGTCTTCATTGGCCAGCGCATCCGGATCCTTGAGATCGGTGAACAGTACGAACCGGGTAATCCAGTGCAGGTAGGTCTGCTCTGAGCGTTGATTGAGCTTGTGCTTGTGAATGGCGTCCTTGATCCGTGCCACTAAGCCTGGCTGGGATTGTTCCAGCGCCTCGGTGATGTCCATAAATAACTCTTGCTGATGAATTGGTATTGTTATTTTGGGCGCATCTTATGACAAGAGATTTACGAGCGCAAAGCTTTATTCAGGAAGATTGACTCTGGTCATTTTGTGACCAGAGTCCGGGCTGGAAGGCCGATTATTTCAGGGCTTCGAGCTTGTCGATGTACTTTTGCATGGCGTCATCGCTGGACATGCCCTTGAGCTTCTCCCAGGCATCAAACTTTGCACGGCCGACAAAATCCATCATGCCCGGGCGCTTGCCGGACACATCCCCTTCGGTGGCCTGTTTGTAGAGCGCATAGAATTCCAGTTTCATCTCGTTGGAGGGTTTGAAGTCGCCCTCGGCGGTCTGGATGTAGTTGACAGCTTCCTCGAAGCGGGTTTTCAGGTCACTCATGTTGATCTCCGTATGGTTTTACTTTGGTCCTGTTTGTTGGCCGAGTATAGCCACAGCCACCGGCTCCGTCATTGACTGAATCTTTCCAGGTCATTGGCGGAAAGGGAAACCTCAGCATTCTGGCAAAAGCTTGCCCGGCTGCACATTCCGGAAAAATGCTGGCGAGTTTTTGCTTGAGAAAGGCAAATGATCTGTGTAGAGTTTTTCGCGTTGCGTGCCAGGAAGGTGCGTACAAGGGATTGGACAACTGCAAATGATTTGCACAGGGAGCAAGCGCATGTCTTCAAAAGACGGTTCCGTCGCGCCTAAAGAGCGCATCAATATCAAATACGTCCCCGCCACCGGAGATCAGCAGGCCGAAACCGAGCTGCCGCTGAAAATGTTCGTGGTTGGCGATTTCAAGGGACACGCCGAAGAAACCCCCATCGAAGATCGCAAGGCCATCTCCGTCGACAAGAACAACTTCCGTTCGGTCATGAAGGAAGCCGGCCTGACGCTTTCCACCACCGTGACCAACAAGCTGGATGAGGAAGCCGACGAGCTGCCGGTGAACCTGGAATTCCAGACCCTGGATGATTTTTCCCCGGACAGTGTCGCTCGTCAGGTTCCGGAGCTGAACAAGCTGATCGAGCTGCGGGAAGCCCTGGTGGCGCTCAAAGGCCCGCTGGGTAACGTACCGTCGTTCCGGTCCAAGCTGCAGGAACTGCTGGACAACGACGACGCCCGGGACAAGCTGCTGGCCGAACTGGAACTGGCCACCGACAGCAACGAGTAAGCGAACGCACGCTCACTCTCCTATTTTCATCAAAACGTACTGAAGGGATGTGGTATGTCTGATACTGCTGTGCAGCAATCTGCTGCCTCCGAATCCGTTGCAGAAGGCTCTCTGCTCGACCAGGTCATGGCCAACAGCCGCATGGCGCCGGCGGATGAGGGTTACGATGTTGCCCGCAAGGGCGTGGCAACGTTTATTGCCAACCTGCTGAAAAGCGACGAAAAAGGCCAGCCGGTCAACAAGGCCCTGGTGGACCAGATGGTGGTGGAGCTGGATCGCAAGATCAGCGCCCAGATGGATGAAATCCTGCACGCGCCCAAGCTACAGGAGCTGGAATCCTCCTGGCGCGGCCTGAAGTTGATGGTCGATCGCACCGACTTCCGCGAAAACATCAAGGTGGATATCCTCCACGCCACCAAGACCGAACTGTTGGAAGACTTCGAATTTGCGCCGGATGTCACCCAGACCGGCTTCTACAAGCACATCTACTCCACCGAATACGGCCAGTTCGGCGGTGAGCCGGTGGGTGCGGTAGTGGGCAACTACGCCTTCACCCCGTCCACGCCCGACATGAAGCTGCTGCAGTACGTGTCGTCGGTCGGCGCCATGGCCCATGCTCCGTTCCTGTCCTCCGTGGCACCGTCGTTCTTTGGCGTCGACAGCTACCAGGAACTGCCGGCCATCAAGGAACTGAAGGCCGTGTTCGAGGGCCCGAAATACGCCAAGTGGCGGTCCCTGCGGGAATCTGAAGACGCCCGCTACCTGGGCCTGACGTCTCCGCGCTTCCTGTTGCGGGTGCCCTACGACCCCACCGAAAACCCGGTGCGCAGCTTCAACTACAAGGAAGACGTGTCTGGCGATCACGAGCATTACCTGTGGGGCAACACCGCGTATCTGCTGGCCACGCGCCTGACCGAGAGCTTTGCCAAGTACCGCTGGTGCCCGAATATCATCGGCCCTCAGAGCGGCGGCGCGGTGGAGGACCTGCCGGTGCATCTGTTCGAATCCTTCGGCCAGCTGGAAGCCAAGATTCCGACCGAAGTGCTGATCACCGATCGTCGCGAATACGAAATGGCCGACGAGGGTTTCATCGCCCTGACCATGCGCAAGGGCAGCGACAACGCCGCGTTCTTCTCCGCCAACTCGGTGCAAAAACCCAAGCAGTTCCCCAACACCAAGGAAGGCAAGGAAGCGGAAACCAACTACAAGCTGGGTACCCAGCTGCCCTACATGATGATCGTTAACCGCCTGGCCCACTACATCAAGGTACTGCAGCGGGAACAGATCGGCTCCTGGAAAGAACGCCAGGATCTGGAACGGGAACTGAACACCTGGATTCGCCAGTACGTGGCCGACCAGGAAAACCCGCCCGCAGAAGTCCGCAGCCGTCGGCCCTTGCGCGCGGCTCAGGTCACCGTCTCTGACGTGGAAGGCGATCCGGGCTGGTACCAGGTGTCCCTGGCGGTGCGTCCGCACTTCAAGTACATGGGTGCCAACTTCGAACTGTCACTGGTTGGCCGGCTGGACAAGGACTGATCCGTGTTCCAGCACCCGGCCAGCGACGGATCGCAGGCCGGCACCGGCAGCCTGTTCGAACGACTGGAGCAGGCGGCTGAACCGGCCGGCCAGAGTATGGGAGAAGTAACCCACGTGGTTGAGTCCATCAAGCGCCACCTGGTGCGCCTGCTGAATGCCCACCCGGGCAACAGCGCCAGCGTACCGGACCTGGGGTTACTGGATTTCAACGACGCCACCCTCGGCACCCACGATCTGAGCGTCCAGATCCGAGGCGCGATCCGGCAGTGCATCGAGAAGTTCGAACCCAGGGTGAAGCGGGTTGATGTGGTCAATCTGCCCCAGGGACCCGATCCGCTGCAGCTGCGGTTTCAGGTGACGGTCTATCTGAACGTCGGTTCGAAAGACGACAAAACAACCATAGATTTGGTTCTGGATGACAAGCGGTATTACCGCGTGATTTAGACAGCAGGGAAAGGAGGGGGTGGCGACACTTTTCTTCTGGGAAAAAACAACTCGCTTCGCTCAGACATCTTTTTTCCCGCCAGAAAAGCATCCCCACCCCCTCCGGCAGACCTGAGTGCTAATTGCTCTGGGCTGTTTTGAAGGCAAGGATGAGAGCAGGGGTGTGGTTGATCTTTCCAAAAGTGTGCGGAGCCATGGATGGCGGAGCCCAAGCGTCCCATGGACGGGCTTGAAGCGTCTTTTGGAAAGATCAACCACGCCCCTGCTCGGAGCCAGACAAGGTGCAGTAACGATGAAGTTAAATCGATTTTACAGGGACGAGTTGAGTTTTCTCAGGCTCCAGGGCCGGGAATTCGCGGATGCCCATCCTCAGCTGACCCGGTTTTTGTCCGAGCAGAGCACCGATCCGGATGTTGAACGGCTGCTGGAAGGCTTTGCGTTTCTCACCGGAAAACTCCGCGAAAAAGTCGAAGACGAGTTCCCGGAAATCACCCATTCGCTGCTGAACATGCTGTGGCCAAATTACCTTCGACCAGTGCCCAGTTGCACCATCATGCGTTTCGACCCGCAACTGCATGCCATCAGCGAACGCCAGCGGGTGGACCGACACACTGAAATCAAAAGCCGGCCCCTGGGCGACACCATGCGCCAGACCCAGTGCCGGTTCCGCACCTGCCGGGCGGTGGACGTTTACCCGGTCAGCGTCGCTGCGGCCCACGCGGAACACTCGCGGGAAGTCTCATCCGTGACCGTGGACCTGGCCCTGCATACGGATCAGCCGCTGTCGTCTCTCGGCATGGGCAGTTTGCGGTTTTATCTCGGTGGCGAAAGCCACATTGCCGAGACGCTGTTCCTGTGGCTCAACCATTACCTGGAACGCATCGATCTGGTGGTGGGCGACGCTGTTTACCGCCTACCTGCCTCACTGTTGCAGCCGGTGGGTTTTGGCAACGACGAGGCTCTGCTGCCGTACCCAAAGAACGCCTACCCCGGCTACCGCATCCTGCAGGAATACCTCAGCTTCCCGGAAGCCTTCCGTTTCGTGGACATCCACGGCCTGGCCCGCCGGCTGCCGGCGGTGCAGGCGGACGAAATCAGCCTGCGTTTTCATTTCAGCCGGATATTGCCGCCGGATGTGAAAGTGCGGGAGGACAATTTCCAACTCTACTGCACCCCGGCGGTGAACCTGTTCACCCACGAGGGCGAGCCAGTGGATCTGAACGGTCGCCAGACCGAATACCGGATTTCGCCGTCCAGCCGCTCGCCGGATCATTTTGAAGTATTCAGCATCGAGCAGGTGGAAGGCTGGCTGGAGGGCCGGTCAGGGCGCGGTGAGCCCCGGATCTACACCGCGTTTGAAAGTTTCCAGCATGAAGTGGAACGGGACCGCGGGCGCACCGCCCTTTACTACCGGATCCGCGCCCGAGACAGCGTTCGTGGGGATGGCTTTGACCATTACATATCGTTCGTCCGGGGCGACGAGTCTGAATGCCTTAACCGGCAGGAGGCGATCTCCCTCACCCTCACCTGCACCAACCGCCAGCTCCCCAGCCAGCTGGCGGTGGGCGAAATCTGCATGGCCACCGAGAGCACGCCGGCGTTTGCCACCTTCAGTAACATTACCCGGCCCACTGCGACCCTGCGGCCAACTCTGGATGGCAGCCTGTTGTGGACGCTGATCTCGAATCTGTCCCTCAATTACCTGTCCATGCTGGACGTGGATGCGCTGCGAACAGTGCTTCGAGTCTATGATTTCCGGGCCCTGGTGGACCGCCAGGCGGAGCGGGTGTCCCAGAAACGACTGGCTGGTATTACCGGTATCGAGACGGCTCCGGTTGACCGGATGGTCAGGGGCCTGCCGGTGCGGGGGATTCGCTCGGTACTGAAACTGGACCAGCAGGCCTTTGCATCAGAAGGCGATCTCTACCTGTTCGGTACGGTTCTCAGCCAGTTCTTTGCTCTTTATGCCAGTATCAACGCATTTCACCAACTGGAAGTGGTGAACACCGATAACCAGGAACGGTACACATGGACGTTACAGCAAGGTCAGCAGCCGCTGATGTAGCCGAGCTGCAACCCGTTCTGGGTAATGCGCGGCGATACAGTTTTTTCCAGCTGGTGGACTTGATTCACCGGCACCACGGGGACGACCTGGAGCGCACCGCCGATGACCAGCCCCGGCAGGAGCGGATCCGGTTTTCGGCGTCTGCCGGCCTGGGGTTTCCCGGCAGCGACGTGGTCTCGGCGCTGTCGCCGGAACATGAACACGCCCCGTACCAGATGGAAGTCAGCTTTCTGGGGTTGCACGGATCGCAGTCGCCGCTGCCGGGCTATTACCTGGAGGATCTGGCCTGGGAAGCGGGCCAGAATCTGGGTATCCGCCGGCATTTTCTGGATTTTTTCAATCATCGCCTGGTTACGCTGTTCCACCGGGCGTGGCGCAAGTATCGCTATTACGTTCGGTTTCAACCCGGTGCCTCGGACGGCTTTTCAGAGCTGATCTTTGCCCTGATCGGGCTTGGCGACAGCCGGTTGCGGGAGGCGACACCGGTTAACTGGTCAAAGATGCTGGCCTATTCCGGCCTGATGGCCGGTCGCAGCCGGTCGCCGGAGGTAGTGAGCGGCATCGTTGCCCATTGCTTCGATCTGGAGGATGTCAGTATTGAACAGTGGGTTCTGCGTAAGGTGGCTATCGCCGATGATCAACAGACCCGACTGGGCCAGACCAACGCCTGTCTGGGCAGCGACACACTGGTGGGATCGGCCATCCGGGATCGCAGTGGCAAATTCGTACTCCGGTTGCGGAATCTCAGTCGACAGCGCTTTGCGGATTTCCTGCCCAATGGCCAGGACCACCAGCGCCTGGTCAAACTGGTGGAGTTCGCTACACGGGAGCAACTGGCCTACGACCTGGAGCTTCAAATGCGTCCGAAGGACATCCGCCCCATGCAGTTGGGGGAAGATGTGCGGCTTGGCTGGAATTCCTTCGTGACCCCGGAAAAGGCCCGGCGCCGACCGGCGGTCCGGATTCAGATTCGCCGGTAAACCCGGCAGGGAAGGCATTCATGGATGAACAACAGGCTGCGGGCCTCAAGCTGACAGTCACCAATCCGACCGTTGCCGGCGGTGGAGCAACCATCGAGCATTGTTTCAGCGCTCGCGGTGGCTCTATCGGTACAGCGGCCAGTGATACCTGGCGGTTATCCTCCCAGCGAACGGGAGCGGTTCCCGGTCACGCGGAGATCCGTTTTCTGGATGGCGGCTTCTGCCTGATTGATCGCAGTGGCCGGACCTACATCAATAGCGCAAGTCAGCCTGTGGGCAGGGGCCGTCGGGCACGCCTGAAACATGGAGACGTCGTCAGTATCGGTCGCTATCAGCTTCGTGCGGAGTTGGCCGAGGCTGTTGGCGAACCGTTGCTTGAGAGCGGTGAAGCAGAGCGGGCCGGGCAACTGATCAATGTCTATGAAGGGCCGCTGGTGCGGGCCGAGGACTCAACCAGCCAGACCGAGAACCCGGAGCCGCTGCAAAATTTTGCCCCGGTAGCCGGGGAGGCGGCCAGTGATGACCCATTGGCACCGTGGACCGATCAGCCGGAAGAACAAACGTCGGACACCGACGCGCTGATGGTGAGTGAAACCTCCTGGCGAGCTGCTGGAAGGGAGGTTTCGGATGAGTACCGTGAAAACCGCGATGTAGCGATGGGCCTGCCCGTTCGCAAAGGAGAAAAAGACAGGATGTCTGAGATTACAAAGAGTACTGATCGCCGGGAGGCTTCAGACCAGAGCAGCAAACACATCAGTGGTGCCCCCCTGTTGCGGGGTATGGAAGCCGGGCTGGACTTTGCCGACAGCGATGAGATGCGCCTGTTCCTGGAGGAAGCGGGGCAGACTCTGAAGGCGACCGTGGAGGGTTTGTTGGCTCTGCACCAGGGCGAAGACAGCAGACATCAGGCGCTGCGAACCCGTTTGCAACCCATTGAGGATAATCCACTGCGGTTGGGTGAGGGGTATGAAGACACGGTGCAGACCCTGTTCGCCAGCCACCGTAGCCCGGTTCACCTCTCGGCGCCGGCAGCGGTACGGGAGAGTCTGCAGAGCCTCAATCACCACCAGCAGGCAACCCGTGAGGCTATCAGCGAGGCACTGGAGGCCATCCTGCATGCTTTTTCGCCCGAGGCCTTGCTGCGTCGTTTCCATGGTTACCGACGGGGACTGCGCCAGAACGAGGACGAGGGACGCTGGGCATGGGATATGTACCAGCATTATTACCGGGAATTGAAATCCAGCCGTCAGCAGGGATTCGAGCGTCTGTTCCAGGAAGTGTTCGAACAGGCCTACGACCAGAACCTGCGCCAACTACAGAGGGAGAACCCGTTGTGAAGACCTGCAAATGGAGTTTGCTGGCCATCGTATTCGTGCTTGCCGGATGCAGCACCCCCTATAACGCGGTCACCAAAACCGCAAAAGTGCTCTGGGACCCGGATATCCCGGTGGGATACCCGGAGGATCTGCCCAGCCGGGTTGGTCTGACCATGGTGGCCGAACCGGATGTAAACCCGAATGAATCCCTGGCACCCACGCCCATTGCGTTTCAGATCATCGAGATGCGGGACAGCTCACTGTTGATGGCCGGGGATTTCGACCAGCTACTGAGTGACCTGGAGGCGTCACTGGGCCAGAACTATGTGGACCACAGCGATTACTCCCTGGTGCCGGGCCAGTTCAAGTTCATCGAACCTTTCGAGATTGGCGATGATACCCGATTTATCGGCGTGATCGCCTTTTACGCCTACCCCAACCTGTCCCAGTGGAAGAAGGTGGTAAAGGTGGATCCAATCGGCGGCCGCTACAACCTGCTGGTGAATCTGCGGGAGCGGGAAGTTCAACTCAAGCATTCGGATGACACCTGATGGCACTAACCAATCGAGTCGTCTGGAGTGATGGCCTGTTCATCAAGCCCCAGCACTTCCAGCAACAGCAGCGATATCTGGAACACCAGATCAATGAACGGGCGCTCGCGATCTCCGATTATCTTTATGGCTTCAGCAACCTGGAACTGAATGCAGAGTACCTGAGTTTCGGACGGATTGGCCTCGTGCGGGCATCCGGACTGTTCCCGGATGGCACCCGCTTCAGCCTGCCCCAGGACGACGTGATGCCGGAGCCCATGGAAATCACCGATGCCTCCGTGGCCAATCAGGTCGTCTACCTGGCGTTGCCGTTGGGCAGTGAAAGCCTGGCGGAAGTGGAATGGCCGGACGCCCCGGTGGCCGGTCGGTTCCGTGCCGACTCCCGGGAAATCCGGGATCTGCACTCGATCGACGGCGATGCCCACACCATTGATGTGGGCCGAGTGGCGCCCCGCCTGATGCTTGAGAGGGAAGATCGCAGCGCCTATGCGGCCTTGGCGATTGGCCGGATTCTTGAAAAACGCCCGGACGGAAGCCTGGTGATGGATCCGAACTTCCTCCCCACCATGCTGAGTGTGCGAGCCGCACCCAGGCTGCAGCGATTCGTCGGTGAAATGGCAGGCTTGATGCGGGAGCGGGCACGCAATATCGCCGAGCGTGTCGGTGCACCGGGGCAGGGTGGCGTTGCGGACGTGGCGGACTTTATGTTGCTGGAGATGCTGAACCGGGCTCATCCCAGATTCATGCACCTGGCCCGCCTGCGCCAGTTGCATCCCGAACGGCTGTTCGAAGCCCTGCTTGAGCTGTGTGGCGAGCTGGTGACCTTTACCGACGAAGGACGCCTGCCGAGAGAGTACCCGGCCTATGACCACGATCTGCCGGAGGATTGTTTTACCCCGCTCATGCAGGTTCTGCGGCAGTCCCTGAGCACGGTGCTGGAACCGAGGGCGTTGGCTATCCAGCTCCAGCAGCGCCAGTACGGCCTGACCGTGGCCCCGGTTCAGGACGCCCAGTTGGTCCGGGATGCGGAATTCATTCTTGCGGTCAAAGCCGACATGCCACTGGACGATCTGCGCAAGCAGTTCACCCAGCAGTGCAAGGTGGCCTCGGTGGAAAAAATCCGGGATCTCATCAGCCTGCAACTGCCGGGAATACCGCTCGCCCCGTTACCGGTCGCACCCCGGCAATTGCCGTACCACGCCGGCTTCGTCTACTTCCGCCTGGACGACCAGAGCCAGGCCTGGCAAATGCTTGACAACGCGAGCGGCTTTGCATTCCACGTGGCCGGCAGTTTCCCGGGCATGGAAATGCAGTTCTGGGCAATCAGGAGCTAAATCATGGCAGATGCACAGGTAATGGACTTACCCAGTGGCAGCAGGAATTCCGGCAGCAGTGCGTTCAGTGATCTGATTTTTGCCGACAGACGGGGAACAGCTGAGGGCAACAGGGAAGGGCAGGTCGACGAGCAGTTCCAGCTCAGAGGATTGGAACATAACCGCCTGATTGATGCCGCCACACCATTGCTTGGCCTGGTGATCAGGATACGCAGGCTGGCAGACTATCGCGCGGTGGAAACCCTCTACCAGCAGGTGGTGGATGAGATCGCTGCCATCGACCGGGAACTGGTGGAACAGGGTTACGACCGGCCAGTTGTTGTCGCCTACCGGTATGTTCTCTGCGCCTTCATCGACGAGGCCGTGCTGGGAACCGACTGGGGCGCCCACAGCGTCTGGTCACAGCACTCCCTGTTGTCCCGCTTCCACAACGAGACCTGGGGTGGGGAGAAAGTGTTTGCGATTCTTGCCCGGATGGAGCAGGAACCGGCCCGTTACTGCGACATGTTGTCGTTCATCTACCTGTGTCTCTGTCTGGGTTTCGAAGGGCGGTACAAGGTGATGGAAAACGGCCGGGATGAATACGACCAGATTGTCCGTGGCCTGCACGAACAACTGAAAGCGTTGCAGGAGGAGCTGGAACCGGCGCCTCTTGCGGATGCCCGCGCGAATGTAGCGCCAACCCGGAACCGGTTGCGCAGTGGCATGCCCGTCTGGGGCATTGCTGGTCTGTTTGTGGCGGCCATGGCCGGCATCTACTCCCTGTATAACATGGCACTGAACGAGCGCATCACGGACGTATTGCGCGTACTCGACCAACTACCGAAATAAGGACATCAACGTGATTCGGGTAGAACTGCCGGCGCTGATCGGGCGCCTCAACGACATCTCTCGCCAGGCACTGGAGGCTTCTGCCGCCCTGTGCATCAGCCGCCAGGGCGCGGAAATCACTCCGGCCCATTTGCTGTTCAAACTGCTGGAAACCCCGTTTTCCGATGTGCGCCAGATTCTGGAGCATACCGGCATTGAGCATCAGCAGTTGCAACCGTTGGTGGGCGACAGCCTGAACGGTGAGGCCCAAAGCGCTGAGCCCTATCCGTCGTTCTCACCACTGTTGGTGGAACTGCTGCAGGATGCCTGGCTGCTGGCTTCCACCGAACTGGGTCACACTGAGCTTTGCTCCGGCGCCGTATTCCTGGCCCTGCTGATGAATGCCGAGCGCTATCTGATGCCCTGTGTGGCTCAGGCACTGGCGGAGATCAACCGTGAGCAGCTGCGCAAGCAGTTTGACCGGCTCACCGATGGCTCCGCAGAACGCCTTCAGTTGGGCGAAAACGGCGACGCCAGGTCGGCCTCGCAGACCGATATGGATCCGCTTACCCGCTACGCCACCGACTTCACCAGACTCGCCCGGGAAGACAAACTGGACCCCGTGGTGTGCCGTGACGCCGAGATCGACCAGATGATCGACATCCTCTGCCGCCGCCGCAAGAACAACCCCATCGTGGTCGGTGATGCCGGTGTCGGCAAAAGTGCCGTGGTAGAAGGCCTCGCCCTGCGCATCGTCAACGGCGATGTGCCGGATCGCCTGAAAAACGTCGAACTCTGGACGCTGGATATGGGCGCTTTGCAGGCCGGTGCGTCTGTGAAAGGCGAGTTCGAAAAGCGCCTCAAAGGCGTTATTGAAGCGGTCAAAGGCTCTGCCACGCCGATCATCCTGTTCATCGACGAAGCCCATACCCTGATCGGCGCGGGCAACAGCGAAGGTGGCTCCGACGCCGCCAACCTGCTGAAACCGGCCCTTGCCCGGGGCGAGCTCCGCACCATCGCCGCGACCACCTGGCGCGAGTACAAGAAATACTTCGAAAAAGACCCGGCCCTGGGCCGGCGCTTCCAGCCGGTCGCCCTGGACGAGCCGACACCGGGCGAAGCCGTCCACATTCTCCGCGGCCTGCGAACCGTCTACGAAAAAGCCCATCAGGTCCTGATCGCCGACGACGCCCTGAAAGCCGCCGCTGACATGTCGGCCCGTTACCTTGCCGGCCGTCAGCTACCGGACAAAGCCATCGATGTACTGGACACCGCCTGCGCCCGGGTCAGCCTGAATCTGAGCACGCCGCCCAGAAGCCTGAGCCACGTCCGCAGCGAGCTGCATCAGCTGGCCATGGAACAGAACCTGCTAAGCCGGGAGCACACTCTGGGCCAGACTGTGGATGCCGAACGGGAACGGGAACTGGAACAGCGAATTGCCAGGATCACTGCTGAATCCGAAGCCCTTGAACAACGCTGGAACGACCAGCGCGAACTTGTGGCCCGACTGGTGGATATCCGGGAACAGTTGCTCACCGGTGAATCGCAGGGCGAAGCGGATACCTCTGAGTTGACCGATGGAGATACAGAAGAACGCCCGGATCTGAAAAGCGAAGCCGCCGCAATTGAGCAGGAACTGACTGAACTCCAGGCCGACGAGCCGCTGGTACACGCCCGCGTTGATGCCAGACAGGTGGCCGAAGTTATCGCCGACTGGACCGGCATCCCGGTCAATCGAATGACCACCGACGAACTTGAAAAAATCACCCATTTGCCGGCGTATCTTCAGGAGCATATCAAAGGCCAGGACACCGCCATCGACTACCTGCATCAACATCTGCTTACCGCCCGCGCCGACTTGCGCCGGCCGGGCCGCCCCATGGGCGCCTTCTTGCTGGTGGGCCCGAGCGGCGTTGGCAAAACCGAAACCGTTGTACAGCTGGCCGAACTGCTCTACGGCGGCCGCCAGTTCCTCACCACCATCAACATGTCCGAATACCAGGAAAAACACACTGTCTCCCGCCTGATCGGCTCGCCTCCCGGGTATGTGGGTTTTGGCGAAGGCGGCATCCTCACCGAAGCCATCCGCCAGAAACCCTACTCCGTGGTCTTGCTCGACGAAGTCGAAAAAGCCCATCCGGAAGTCCTCAACCTGTTCTACCAGGCGTTTGACAAAGGCGAATTGGCCGACGGCGAAGGCCGGTTGATCGACTGCAAAAACGTCGTCTTCTTCCTCACCTCCAATCTGGGCTACCAGACCATCGTCAACCACGCCGACTCGCCGGCCAGCCTGGAAGAGGCCCTGTACCCGGAATTGGCCAACTTCTTCAAGCCCGCTTTGCTGGCAAGGATGGAAGTGGTGCCTTATTTACCCCTGGGCGAGGAAACCCTCAACCGTATCGTTGGCGACAAACTCCAGCGGCTGGCAGACCAGATCAAGGGCCGTTACCACACCGACGTGGAACTGGAAGAAGGACTTATCGAGGCTATTCGAAGCCGTGCGACAAGAAGTGAAAACGGCGCAAGGATGCTTGAGTCGATCATAGAGGGTGAATTGTTGCCGCCTGTTTCACTGGCGTTGCTGGAGAAATTGGCGGCGAGGGAGCCGGTAAGAAAAGTGACTCTCGGTGTAGATGAGCATCAGTTTGTGGGAACTGTTGCTTGAGGTAACTGGAGGTAGCGGACCCTGTGGTTCGGCTTTCCAAATACCCTGCGGAGCCATGGGTGAAGAGCGAAAGCTCTTCACGGGTTGGCCAGGGATGGCCAAGCCAGGACCCTCACTGCGACGCAGGAGCAGTAAGCAGTGAGGGGCGGAGC
>NZ_CAJXKQ010000014.1 GCF_913055835.1 uncultured Marinobacter sp.
AACCGTTTTCCTTGGGGTTGGCTATGTAGTCGTCGAATTCGTTCGGAATATGGCGCCATAACGTGTGGACGATACCCAGGGCGGCGTAACAGTCGCGCACTTCCGGGACCAGAATTCTCACAGCACGGACATCGTAGACCTGGGAGAAATCGATGCCCTTGCGCCGCATTTTCCGCCAGATACTGTAGATGTGCTTGGCGCGGCCGGATAGCTCACCTTCAATGCCGTAGGCTTTCAATTCGGTCTGCAGGGTTTCAATGACCCGCTTGATGTAGCTGTCGCGGTCCAGGCGTTTTTCGTCCAGCAGCTTGGCAATCTTTTTATAGGCGGACTCATGCAGGTAGCGGAAGGAAAGATCCTCCAGCTCCCACTTGATATGACCAATGCCAAGCCGATGGGCCAGAGGCGCATAAATGTCGAACACTTCCCGGGCCACACGCATGCGCTTTTCTTCCGGAGCGTCCTTGACCGCCCGAATGGCGCAGGTCCGCTCGGCCAGCTTGATCAGGGCAACCCGGACGTCGTCAATCATGGTGACGAGCATCTTGCGGACGTTGTCCAGCTGGCCTTCGCTCTGCCCGAGGACGTTCCCTTTCAGCGGGTGGTGGATGGACGAAATCGCCGCCATCTGCTGCACCCCGTTGATCAGGCCCGCCACCTCGTCGCCAAACTCCTTGCGGATCGTCTCCAGCGGAACGCGCTCTTCACGTACTGCCCGGTAAAGAATCGCTGCCACCAGGCTGGCCTGATCCAGGTGCAGCTCCGCCAGCACCTGGGCCATTTCAATGCCGATCCGGAAGCTGCTGGAACCGGGGGCCCACTGCCGATCCTGCCGGAACGCCTGGAGATCGATCTCCGCCGCCTTTTCGCAGGCCTGCCGGAACTGGTCCGGGTCTTCCAGGTGGGTCTGCGAGGCTATCTGCTGTACCCAGCCCTCGATATCCACCTGGCCATCGCCGGTCATTGCGTAGTCTTCGCGAACTTTTACCATATCAGTCTTGTTATTCCTGATGGTTTCCGCAGCCATCCCTGACTGCCCACAACATCGTCAGCCGGAATCCCGCTCGAACAGGGCGATGGATTCCACATGAGTGGTGTGGGGAAACATATCCATCACACCCGCGCGCACCAGGCGATAGCCGTTGCGCACCATAACGCCTGCATCACGTGCCAAGGTGGCCGGGTTACAGGAGACATAAACGATCTTCCGCGCACCGAAGGCGGTGAGGTACTTGCAGATTTCCTCGGCACCGGAGCGAGGCGGATCGATCAGGATCTTGTCGAACCCTTCCTTCGCCCAACTCTGGCCGGTGAAATCCCCGTGCAGATCGGCACCGTGAAAATCGACATTATCCAGGCCATTCAGTTCCGCATTTTCCCGACCGCGGACGACCATGGTCTCATCACCTTCCACGCCAACAACCTGTCCTCCCCTCCGGGCCAGGGGCAGCGTAAAGTTGCCCAGACCGCAGAATAGATCCAGCACGCGCTCACCCGGCTGGATATCCAGCCATTCCACGGCCCTGTGTACCATCGCCCGGTTAATGCCTGCATTGACCTGGGTAAAGTCCATGGGATGAAATTTCATGGTCAGGTCGAATTCTTCCAGCCTGTAGCTCAGCCGCTCATCATCCCAACCAGAGGATTCCGGCCATATCCGATGCACCGTATCGGGGCCTTTTGGCTGCAGGTAGATATGCAAATCGTGGGCCTGGCCAAAGGCAATAAGCTTTTCCCGGTCACCGTCCGACAGGTCATCCATGTTCCGGAACACCATCACGGCTACATCGTCGCCACAGGCAACTTCTACCTGGGCAATCCGGCTATACGCGTCCAGATCATGCAGCATGTTGCGCAGGGGCAATATGCGCTCACCAATGCGAGGATCCAGTACCACGCAACGATCAATGTCGGTCAGGAAACTGTTGCGCTTTTCCCGGAAGCCGACCAGAACCGACTCCCGGGCCTTAACGTAACGAACGCCCAAACGAGCCTTGCGACGATAACCAAGGCTCTCCTCGGAGCGCAGTGGCTCAATCCACTCCTCAGGCTCAATGCCCCCAAAATGGGCAAAATGCTCCCGCAGGGTGTTCTCCTTGAACGCGATCTGGGCATCCCCGCTCATATGCTGGAGGCTACAGCCACCGCACAGGTCGGCAAATTCGCAGGGTGGCGTCTGCCGTTCCGGCACGGCTTCCAGAACCTCTTCGGCGCGCAATTCGTCGAACTTGCTTCGGCTGGACACCACTTTCGCCATGACCGTTTCGCCCGGCAAGGCACCATCTACAAACTGGGTCTTGCCATCCTGACGGGCGATGCCCCGGCCGTCGTGGCTCAAGGTCTCAATCTCACAGCGCACGGGCTCTTTTGGAAGAACCTTCCTGCGTCGTCTGCTCATACCAGGGTCTCTCGATAGAATCGTGTTCAGGCGCCGGGGAATACACCGGTGGAAAGATAGCGGTCGCCGCGGTCACAGATAATGGCCACGATGATGGCGTTTTCAACCTGCTCCGAGAGTTTGAGCGCCGCCGCAATCGAACCGCCGGAGGAAACGCCACAGAAAATGCCTTCCTCGGAAGCCAGGGCCCTCATGGTGTTCTCGGCCTCTTCCTGACCGATATCCAATACCTCGTCTACCCGGGCGGCATCGTAAATTTTCGGCAGGTAGGCTTCGGGCCAGCGCCGGATCCCGGGTATAGCCGCACCCTCTTTGGGCTGGAGCCCGATAATACGAATATCCGGATTGCGCTCCTTGAGGTAACGGGACACGCCCATGATAGTGCCAGTCGTACCCATGGAGCTGACAAAGTGGGTAACGCGTCCCCCGGTCTGTTCCCAGATCTCGGGACCGGTCGTGCGATAGTGCGCCAATGGGTTGTCCTGGTTGCTGAACTGGTCCAACACCCTGCCCTTGCCCTCCGCTTGCATCTTGAGCGCCAGGTCCCGGGCGGTTTCCATGCCCTCTTCCTTGGTGACCGTGACAATCTCCGCACCGTAGGCGCGCATGGATGCCCGACGCTCCTCACTCATGTTCGCGGGCATGATCAGCACCATGCGGTAACCCTTGATCGCAGCCGCCATGGCCAGGGCAATACCGGTGTTGCCGCTGGTCGCCTCAATCAGGGTGTCGCCCGGTTTGATATCGCCCCGACGCTCCGCCTCCTGGATCATGCTGATGGCCGGGCGGTCCTTCACCGAGCCTGCGGGATTATTCCCCTCCAGCTTGGCCAGAATCACGTTACTCGTCTCACCGGGGAGTCGCTGCAGGCGAACCAGAGGGGTGTGCCCGACATAATCTTCAATGGTGGGAAAATGCATATGATAACCCTGTGGTACACTTTTGGCTTCGCATGATACGCGTTATCGCCCCGGTCTCCCAATACAGCTTCTCGCTATATCCATGACCGGCGGCTATATCCGACACGGGATTTTCCGGCACGGCCGGGACTGATACCACAGTTATCCCGTTCCGGATCAGCTATTCTTAACACGGACGTTTTCCGCCCTGCGGTGCGGACAAAAGCAATAATTCAGGAACACGGTATGCGACGTTGGGGCATTCGCAAGAAAGTTTTGGTGGTCACGCTGGTTCCCACCCTGCTGACGACCCTGATGCTGGGGCTGTTCTTCACCTACAGCTGGGTTAACAATATAGAAAGCCTGCTGAAGGATCGGGGCGAATCACTTTCCCGCCAGCTCGCTGCCGGTTCCGAGTATGGCCTGTTTACCGCCAACCGCAGCCTGCTCAGCAGCCTCTCCAATGCCCTGCTGGAAGAGCAGGACGTGCGCTCGATTACCTTCTTTGGCAGCGACGGCTCACGCCTTCTCCATACCGGGCCGGGAAGCTCCGAAACCGTGCAGTCCGGAGAGCTCACAGCCGAACACGCAACCCGGATTTCCAGGGAGAACAGTACCCGCTTCATCACCCCCGTTTTTCTCCAGGACCTGATGATCGAGAGCATGCTCGACCCGGATGCCCGCCAGTCCATGTCGAACCTGCGGGAGCCTCTGGGCTGGGTAGTTGTGGAAATGTCCCACATCCGCACCGAAAAGGAGACCTACAAAGCCCTGCTGATCTCCCTGCTGCTGATTCTCGGCGGCGTCATTCTCAGCATGGCCATTGCACTGCGCCTGAGCCGCGCGTTCACCAGCCCGGTATTCGAACTCAACGAGGCGGTTGCCAGGCTCAAGGAAGGCAAGCTGGATACCCGGGTCTACACCGGCGCCGGGCCGGAATTCGAACAGCTGGAATCCGGGCTCAACGCCATGGCCGAGGAACTGAGCAAAGCCCAGGCAGAAATGCAGCAGAACATCGACCAGGCCACTGAAGATCTCCGGGAAACCCTGGAGACCATCGAAATCCAGAACATTGAGCTGGATTTCGCCCGGAAAGAGGCGCTGGAGGCCAGCAGGATAAAGTCCGAGTTCCTGGCCAACATGTCCCACGAAATCCGCACCCCGCTGAACGGCATCATCGGCTTCACCGAACTGCTCCTGAAAAGCCCCCTGCCAAGGCAACAGCGGGATCACCTGAGCACCATCAGGAAATCATCGGAGATCCTGCTCACCATCATCAACGACATCCTGGACTTCTCGAAGATTGAGGCCGGAAAGCTGATCCTCGACCGTGTGCCCTTCCAGTTGCGGGATATTGTCGAGGAAGTCATGGTTATGCTGGCGCCGGCTGCCCATGCCAAAAACCTGGACCTGGTGCCTCTGGTCTACAACGATGTGCCGGATAACATTATGGGTGACCCCTTGCGGGTGAAACAGGTGATCACCAACCTGGTCAACAACGCCATCAAGTTCACCCAGACCGGCGAAGTGGTGCTACGGGCGAGCCTGGAAGAGGAAGAGACCGATAACAACCGGGTAACTCTGCGCCTTAGCATTACGGATTCCGGGGTGGGCCTCTCCCGGGCCCAGCAGCAATCCCTGTTCAATGCCTTCAGCCAGGCTGACGCATCCACGGCCCGGCAATACGGTGGCACAGGACTCGGACTGGCCATCTCGAAGCGGCTGGTCGAGGAGATGGGCGGCAAGATCGGGCTCGAAAGCGAACTGGGCAAGGGCTCGACCTTCTGGTTTACCCTCACTTCGGAACTTGCCACCACCGGTGAGGCCATCGCCCCCCGGGATGCCCTGCGGGGCGAACGGGTCATCTACCTGGAACAGCAGAAAACCACCGGCCTGGCCGTAGAACACCTGTTGCGGGACTGGGGCATGGTGGTGGACCGGGTGGCCTCACCCGGTGCACTGCAGGAACAGATCGAGGAAGCCCAGAAAAGCCAGGCCGGGTATGCCGTGGCTATTGTCGGCATTACCCGGCACCTGCTCAATTCAAGCCAGTACTGCAGCCTTGTCCGTACCCTGGAGATCGAACGGGATTGCAGGACACTCTTGCTGACCCCCACCCTCGAAACCCACGACACACCACTTTCGGGGCTCGCCAGCGGCCATCTCACCAAACCGGTGTGTCGCGATTCCCTGTACGATGAGCTTCTGCTGCTGGTGCACGGTATCAATTCCAGCGGGCGTGCCCCCGAATACGAAATTTCAGCCAACCGCGTGACCACCACCAATGTCCCCCGGGTACTGGCAGTGGATGACAATGACGCCAACCTGAAGCTTGTTATGACACTGCTGGAAGACTGCCAACTGGAAGCTGAAGGCGCTTCCAGCGGCTTTGAAGCCCTGAGCAAGGCCAGACAGAAACCCTTCGATCTGGTGTTCATGGATCTGCAGATGCCCGGCATGGACGGCGTGGAAACGACTGCCAGGCTGAGAGAAATGGATACCGGTAACCACCGGACTCCGATCATTGCCCTCACCGCCCATGCTCTGGCGGACGAGCAGGAACGGCTGACCAAACAAGGCTTCGATGGCTACATGCCCAAACCCATCAGCAGTGGTCAGCTGACCGAAATCATCCATGAGTACACGGGTTATGTCTGCCCGAAGAACGGTGGCAGCGGCCGCCTTCCCGTGCCGGAAGTCCGCGACACACGCCGGGCCCTGCGGCCGTCAACGCGAAAAATGCAGCAGGACTGTGTCAGCGTGGACGAGAGCATTCAACTGGCCGCAGGCAAGGCGGATCTTGCGGAAGAACTGTTCAGCATGCTGCTGGAACAGGTCCACGTGGATCGGCAGCGCGTTCCGGACCTGTGGAGCAACGACAGTATGGATGAGCTTCTGGAGTGTGTTCACAAACTCCACGGCGCTACCCGCTACTGCGGCGTACCGGAACTGCGGGCCGCAGCCAACCATCTGGAAACAGCGATCAAGTGCGCTGCCCCGGACCTGGAGCACCAGAAAGACCAGCTACTCTCGGCAATGGAGCGCCTACAGATCTGGAGCGACCAGACCGATTGGCAACAGCTGTTCCGGGAACGCCACGAGGCCGCCGAAACGACCTGAGGCGGCGTCGAGTCAGGCCCGACCCCGGGCCTGATCAACTATGATTTTCATATCCCGGACCGCTTCTTTCAGACCGGTAAAAACGGCGCGGGCGATAATGGCATGGCCGATATTCAGTTCGTTGATGCCATGAATCGCCGCTACCCGCTCGGTGTTGTGATAGTGCAGGCCGTGGCCGGCATTGACGATAAGCCCTTTCTTGCGGGCATAGGCCACCGCGTCGGCAATGGTCTTGAATGCGGCATTCTCAGCCTCTGGCGTTTCGGCTTCCGCATACTCTCCAGTGTGCAGCTCCACTACCGGCGCACCGCAACGAACTGCGGCATCAATCTGGGCCGGGTCCGGATCAATAAACAATGAAACTTCCGCACCAATCCGGGCGAGACGCTCACAGGCTTTGGCCACGCGGGATTCCTGCCCCTCCACATCCAGACCGCCCTCGGTGGTCAATTCCTCACGCTTCTCCGGCACAAGGCAGACGCATTCCGGCCGCACCTGCTCGGCAAATGCCAGCATGGCATCGGTAACCGCCATCTCCAGGTTCATCTTGGTCTGGAGCACTTCCTTGAGTAACAGCACATCCCGATCCTGGATATGACGCCGGTCTTCCCTGGGATGGATCGTAATGCCATCTGCCCCGGCTTCCTCGGCCATCAGTGCGGCCTGAACCGGATCCGGATATCGGGTCCCCCTCGCCTGACGGAGGGTGGCCACGTGATCAATGTTGACGCCAAGCAGTACTCTAGGATTCATGGGATTCTCCCCGGAGGTGAGTGAAAAGGCTGCGACTGTTCAGGGGACGCCCCTGCAGAAGATAATCGATCAGTACCCGCATGACCCGCTTCGCCAGCCGCCGACAGCGGTCCGATTGAAAGTTATCCCGGGCCAGATCCAATAAGACGTCACCCGGCAGACTCCGAAGGCGCACGCCGGGCGACAGCCCGGACACAATGCCCTGCTCCGGATCATAACAATACTCCCGGTTGGGCTCGACGGATTGTCCGGTATCAGTGGCAAGATCCCAGGCGAAGTCGTAGCCCAGGGCGGAGGCAAAGGCGAGCTCGAAACGCCGCAGCACAGGCTCCACATCCGTTGTGTCGGACAACTGCCGAATCGCATCGATATAGGCCGCAAAGAGCGTCGGATGGGGGTCAGCAGCGGGCAGAACCCGCTGTAGCAGTTCGTTCAGATAAAGGCCACTGTAAAGGGCCACTGTTCGGGTAAGCCCGGGACCCGTTCGCACATCGACCTGGGTAAGGGTTTTCAGGTCGCCCCGACCGGCCCAGTCCACCACCAGGGGCTGGAAGGGCTGTAGCTGGGCTTTCAGGGGGCTTTTGGCGCTGTTGGCACCCCGGGCGATGACGGTCATCCTGCCATGGTTCAGGGAAAACAGATCCACCATGAGACTGGTTTCCCGCCAAGGCCGGCGGTGAAGGACATAAGCGGGTTCCTGCAGCTCAGGCCCCTTCATAGACGCCTCAGAGGTCGTTCATGCCCAGGCTCTTCAGGGCCCGATCGCTGTCTGCCCAGCCGCGCTTCACCTTGACCCAGAGCCTCAACATGATCTTGCTGTCGAACAGTCGCTCCATATCCGTGCGCGCCTCCTGACCGATACGGCGCATCCGCTCGCCTTTCTCGCCGATGATGATCTTCTTCTGGCCTTCACGCTCGACCAGGATCAGGGCGGAAATGTGCAGGGTCTTGCCCTCGCGCTTGAACTCCTCGATCTCCACGGCAACCGAGTAAGGCAACTCGGCTCCCAACTGGCGGGTGATCTTTTCCCGGACAATCTCCGAGGCCAGGAAACGTTCACTGCGGTCGGTGATCTGATCATCCGGGTAGAAGTGGATACTCTCCGGCAGGTAACGCCCCACCGCCTCCTCCAGAGGCTCAAGATTGGTCTCTTTCAGGGCTGAAAGGGGAATAATTTCGGCAAACTCGCGCTTTTTCGAGAGCATATCCAGATGCGGCAGCAGGCTTTCCCGCTTTTCGATCTTGTCGACCTTGTTCACCGCCAGGATCACAGGGCATTTCAGGCGACTGAGTTTCTCCAGCACCATCTCATCCGCGGTAGTCCAGGCCAGCTGGTCCACCACAAACACCACCACATCGACATCAATGAGCGCCGACGTGGCCGCCTTGTTCATGTAGCGGTTAATGGCACGGGGCTCCTCCTCGTGCATGCCTGGTGTGTCCACATAGATCGCCTGCACCGGCCCCACGGTCTTGATACCCAACACCTGATGACGGGTGGTCTGCGGCTTGCGGGAAGTGATGCTCAGCTTCTGCCCGAGGATATGGTTCAGCAACGTGGACTTGCCCACATTCGGGCGACCGACGATGGCCACAAATCCGCAGCGACTGTCCGGGTTTTCCGGACGAGTGATATCTTTCATTACTGGTTCTCCACGCCCAGTTCTTTCAGGGCGTTACGGGCTGCCTGCTGCTCGGCCACCCGGCGGCTACTGCCAGTCCCGGTGGTCTTTCGGTCCAGCGACGGCAGCGCACAGGATACATGGAATGTCTGGTTGTGGGCCTCGCCGTCCACGGAAATGACGTCATAGCGTGGAAGCGGAAACTGGCGGGACTGAAGGTATTCCTGCAAACGGGTCTTGGGATCTTTCTGGGTATCCTGGAGATCAAGCTTCTCCAACCGATGCTCGAACCAGCGCAACACCTGCTCCCTGCAGGTATGAAAGTCACTGTCGAGATAGATCGCACCGATGATGGACTCCACCGCATCGGCCAGGATGGATTCCCGACGGAACCCGCCGCTTTTCAGTTCGCCAGAGCCCAGGCGAAGGTAACTTCCAAGCTGGAACTCGCGACCGATCTCGGCGAGCGTCACGCCCTTTACCATGCGGGCCCGCAGACGGCTCAGCTGGCCTTCACGGGCTTTTTCGAAGTGCAGAAACAAATACTCGGCAATAACCATGTTCACGATGGAGTCGCCGAGAAATTCCAGGCGTTCGTTATTCTGGTTTCCGTAGCTCCGGTGAGTGAGTGCCAGCAAAAGTCGCTCCGGCGATTTGAACTGATAGCCGATGCGCCGCTGTAACTGATCCAGGTCCGGTTGTGAACTCACTTGCCCTTCATCTCATAGGTGTGTTTGAAGTGAACTACCGTATCCACATTGCTGAACAGGTTGTTGCGCACTTCGTAATCAACGTTGATGACGACCAGATCGCCGTCTTTATCGACCGAAATATTCTTGGCATCGAAACCCCGGACATTGTTCACACTGAGCCGCTTGTTAATCAGTGTGCGGACCTGGGCAGGCCCCATCTGGGAGAGACCCTCTGTGCCATCAAGACTTTCCAGCGCCTCCTGAATGGTGATGTCATCCAGGTAGGCCGGGCCCAGCTTGATCACCAGCGTCAGCAGACCACCAAAAAACAGCACCATAACCATCATGGTCAATGCCGAGGCACCCCGCTGACGGCCCATGCCGGAAAGATTGTTTTTCTTCATTATGACTGCGCTCCAGATAGTCCGAATTACTCGATTCCGCCCACACGATCAAAGGATGGCAGACTGGTAAGGGATTTCCAGTGCATCCAGATAGCAAAGGCCTTGCCCACCACCAGCTCGTCCGGGACCGTGCCCCAGTAGCGGCTGTCATTACTGTTGTCGCGATTGTCACCCATGACAAAATAATGGCCCTCCGGCACCAGCCACTCACCCTCGCCACTGCCACCGGACCGACCCATGGTCAGGAAAATGTCGTGCTCGACTTCACCCAGATCTTCACGGCGCAACTCCATGGGCGGCAGTCTCGCGATAAATCGCGTTTCGACCTTCTCACCATTGATGAACAGCTGCTTGTCACGGTAACGGATGTGATCGCCCGGCAGACCGATCACCCGCTTGATGTAGTTGGTCTGGCCATCTTCCGGGTAGCGGAACACCATCACATCTCCCCGCTGGGGATCGCCAACCGGGATCACCTTGGTGCCGGCCACAGGCAATCTCAATCCGTAGGCGTATTTGTTCACCAGAATGAAGTCGCCCACCTCGAGGGTGGGTAGCATGGACCCGGAGGGAATCTGGAACGGCTCCACCAGGAAGGAGCGCAGAACCAGCACAATCGCCAACACCGGGAAAAACGAGCGGCTCAGGTCGACCAGGTAGGGTTCTTTCGGTTCCTCGGACTCCGCGGATGAGCCAGCACCCGTTTCTCCGGCAGCACCACTGGCACGGTAGGCAGCAAGACGACGCTCACGAAGAAACAGCTTGTCCGCCAGCCAGATCAGACCCGTCGCAAAGGTCAGTACTACCAGTACCAGGGGAAAATCGATATCCATCCAGGAGGCCTTTTATTTATCCACTTTCAATACGGCAAGAAACGCTTCCTGAGGCACCTCGACATTACCCAGCTGCTTCATACGCTTTTTACCTTCTTTCTGCTTCTGCAGCAGTTTCTTCTTCCGGCTGACATCACCACCGTAACACTTGGCGGTTACGTTCTTGCGTAACGCCTTGACGGTAACCCGCGACACCACCTGGTTGCCGATGGCGGCCTGAATGGCGATATCGAACATCTGCCGCGGAATCAGTTCTTTCATCTTCTCGATCAACTGGCGACCTTTGTGATGGGCCTGCTCCTTGTGCACGATCAGGGCCAGGGCATCAACGCGCTCACCGTTGATCAGCACATCCAGCCGCACCAGATTGGCGGTCTGGAAGCGGGTAAAATGATAATCCAGAGAGGCGAAGCCGCGGCTGGCCGACTTGATCCGGTCGAAGAAGTCCATCACCACTTCGGCCATGGGCAGCTCATAGGTGAGCTGTACCTGGGTCGTCATGAAGTGCATGTTCTTCTGCACGCCACGCTTTTCCTCGCACAACGCAATCACGTTACCGATATGCTCCTGGGGCACCAGGATATTCGCTTCCACAATCGGCTCACGCATTTCCTCAATGGAACCAATATCCGGAAGCCGGGACGGGTTGTCTACCGACAGGGTCTCACCCTGCTTGGTAACCACCTCATAGATCACCGTGGGCGCCGTGGTGATCAGGTCGATGTCGTATTCCCGTTCCAGCCGCTCCTGGATAATCTCCATGTGCAGCATGCCGAGGAAGCCACAGCGGAAACCGAAGCCAAGGGCATCGGAGTTCTCCGGCTCGAAAAACAGCGAGGCATCGTTCAGGGTGAGCTTTTCCAGAGCATCCCGGAAATCGTTGTAGTCATCGGCACTGACCGGGAACAGCCCCGCATAAACCTGGGGCTTGACCTTCTTGAACCCGGGAAGCATGGGCGTCTGCTCGGCGAATTTCTGATGCACGATGGTGTCGCCAACGGGTGCGCCATGAATATCCTTGATTCCCGCCACCACGAAACCGACATCGCCGGCTTCGAGCATGTCGGTGTCTTTCGGCTTGGGATTGAATATACCGACCTTGTCGGCGTTCCAGGCTTTACCGGTGGACTTTATGACAATCTTGTCGCCCTTTTTCAGGGTACCTTCGGTCACCCGCACCAGAGACACAACGCCCAGATAGTTGTCGAACCAGGAATCGATAATCAGCGCCTGCAGGGGCGCACTGCGGTCACCCTTGGGTGGCGGGATCTTCCTGATCAGATCTTCCAGCACGTCCTCAACACCCATGCCGCTCTTGGCGCTGCAGCGCACCGCATCCGAGGCTTCAATACCGATGATATCCTCGATTTCCGCCGCTACCCGCTCCGGCTCGGCCTGGGGCAGATCCATCTTGTTCAGAACCGGCACCACTTCCAGCCCCTGTTCGATGGCGGTGTAGCAGTTGGCCACGGACTGAGCCTCAACGCCCTGCCCGGCATCCACCACCAGCAAGGCGCCTTCGCAGGCATAGAGCGACCGGGAAACCTCGTAGGAAAAATCCACATGACCCGGGGTGTCGATGAAGTTCAGCTTGTACTCCTGACCGTCACGGGCTTTGTAATTCAGCGTGACACTCTGGGCCTTGATGGTAATCCCTCGCTCACGTTCGAGATCCATGGAGTCCAGGACCTGCTCGGCCATTTCACGGTCGGTCAGGCCACCGCAGACCTGTATGAAACGGTCTGCCAGCGTGGATTTGCCATGGTCAATGTGGGCGATGATGGAAAAGTTACGGATTCGGCTCAGTTCAGTCACAGACGATGAATACTCAGTTAAGACGAAGGATTGAGCCCGGAGGGGCCGCTACCGGGATCCGGGAACGGCGTGATTTTACCGGTTACCGGCCGCCATTGCCATGATCAGGAAATCAGCGGCCTTTCGTATTGCCGGATCAGGAAACCAATTAGGGCATCCTCGTCCAGCGGATAGCTGAACAGGTTGCCCTGGCACTGGGCACAGCCATGGGTTTTGAGGAAGCTCAGCTGCTGCGGGGTTTCCACACCCTCTGCAACCACTGTGAGGTGCAGCTTGCGGGCCAGGGCAATGACTGCGGAGGCAACATCGGTGGCACTGACATTGTAAGGAATATCCCGAATGAACCGGTGATCGATCTTGATCACATCCAGAGGCAGCTGTTGCAGCGAGACCAGAGAACAGGAACCGGTCCCAAAATCATCGAGAATCAGACAGACCCCCAAATCATGGAGCGACACCAGCAACTCCCGGAGCATTCGAGGATCTTCGTTGAGCAATTCCGCCGGCATTTCCAGCTCCAGGCGCTCGGGCGAGACACCGGTTTCGGTGATGACCTGGCGAATCATATCCAGGAAGCCGGAATCGGTCAGCTGGCGAACCGACAGATTCACTGCCATTTTCAGGGATTCGAAACCGGCCCGTTCCAGGGCCTGAACCTGAATACAGGCCTGTCTCAGCGCCCATTCACCGAGGCGGACAATCAGGCCCGTCTCCTCGGCAAGACCGATGAACTGCTGGGCAGAGACAAGGCCTTTCTCGGGATGATGCCAGCGCAGGAACGCCTCGACCCCGATGACCCGCTCGCTGGCCAGATCAATCTTCGGCTGGTAATGCAGGACGAAGCGATCGCCATCGAGGGCCGTGGCCAACTCCTCCTGCTGCAGAAGCCGTCGCGCCGCCTTGATATTCATCGCCGGCGTAAAGAACTGGAAGGTATTGCGACCCAGCTCCTTGGCACGATACATGGCCAGATCGGCATACTTCATCAGGGTACCGGCATCCTCGCTGTCGTGGGGGATCATGGTAATGCCGATACTGACCGTGATACCGACTTCGTGATCATTCAGCCGGATTCGTTGGCACAGGCTGCGCAGGATTGTCTCTGCCACCTTGCTGGCGGCGTCCGAATCACTGATCCGTGACAACAGCACCACGAATTCATCGCCCCCGAGCCTGGCAACCGAATCCTCTTCCCGGACGCAACCCACCAGCCACTGGGCCACCTGGCGAAGGAGCTCATCCCCGGAATCATGACCCAGGGTATCGTTGATCCGCTTGAACCCGTCCAGGTCCAGGAACATGAGGGCGGCCGGCTCACCACTCCGGCGGCTGCGGCTGACCACATGATTGAGGCGATCCCGGAACAGTTGCCGGTTCGCCAGCCCTGTGAGCGGATCGTAGAATGCCAAGCGGTGCAGTTCGGACTGGGCCGCCTTGAGCTGAGTCAGATCCCGCAGACTGAGCACAACCCCATTAACACCGGGCACCGACAGCATTGCGGTAAAGGTGCCTTCCATATCCCGCCACTGCCCGCCGGCATCGCGGATACGGACCCGGATCACAGGCATCTGCTTACCCGGGGACTGAACGGAATCGTCAAAGCCTTTCTGCAACTGGGGCCAGTCGTCGCCGTGAACCAGTTCCTCAAAGTCGAGAGACTGAACCTGGTCCGGTTCAAAACCAAGAATATCGAGGCTGGACGGGCTGGCGTACAAGGCCTGCCCGGCACGGTCCATCACCAGAGTGACGTTGGCAGCGCCCTCGGTAATTGCCCGATAGCGCCCGGCACTGATCTGTGCCATCAGGCGTGACCGGATGAGAGCAAGCACGAACAGGAACAGCAGGACACTGATGACCAGTCCGCTACCCAGAACAATCGGGGGACGCGGATCGGATGCCAGAAAATCAAAGGCAGGCGTGGAACGGGTCTGTAACAGCCAATCGCGACCACCGTGACTGATGGTCTGGCTCATCTGGAAACTGAATTCGTTATCGAGGGACCCCAGATTTGAGCCGTACATCAGGTTCTGCCGATCAACCACTCCGGCATCGTAGATCCGGACATCAAGAAACGGCGAGATCAGGCCGACGATGCCGTCAATGAGGTTGTTCATCCGGAAGGCACTGAACACGTAGCCTGCCAGCATCATGCGGCGCTCGGCCCGTATCTCGGGCACGGTCCCGCCCTGGTACACCGGGTAGTACATCAGGAAACTTGCCTGGTCTTCACCAAGCTCTTCCTGAACCAGCACCACCTTGGCAGTCACCGTGGGGATGGCATCATCACGGGCCTGCTCCATGGCACGACGATGGATGGGGTCGCTGAACGCATCGTAGCCGAGGGCCCGACGATTGCGCTCAGTGCCCGGCTCCAGATAAACCATGGGGTAGTAATAGGGGCCACTGCCCAGCGGGTTCACCAGATAATTGTGCACACCTTCTGCCCGGACGGAGGCAATATGATCGGCCATCTGGCGGACACCGATACGGCGAACATAACCAATGCCCTGAATCCCGGGGTAGTAACGGTTGATATCCACCTTATCAACGTATTCGCGCCACTGGTCACGGGACACGTCTCCTGTCACCGCAAACAGACCGGCACTACCAGCCAGCACCTGCTCATAGTTCAGCAGACGTTCTTCAATGGCGGATTTGAGTTGCAGGGACTGGGTTCGAAAACGGGCTTCCGTACGGTCTTCAACCAGGCGGATGGACACCTGCCAAAGCAGCAAGGTGACAGCGATGGCAACGGCGAAAATCAGCCAGGCGACCCAGGCGTTGCGAAATTCCAGTAACTTGCGAAGAGAGAGTTCCTGTCTGTTCATCATCGGGCTGGTCCGTTCCATGGCCACTCATTTTTATTGGAACGCTGAGTATAACAAATGCCCCCGCAGGTGTCGTTTCCAACACCTGCAGGGGCATTCCTGTCCGATGATCCGGCTCAGCAGCCGGGTATCAGGGTTTCATCACCAGATACAACGCCCGTCCCTGGCGAACCACCCGGACCGATACCGCCTTGCCCTCAGGCAGTGACCGCACAGCTTCGCGGAATTCCTGTACAGAAGTCACTTTCTGGCGGTTGATTTCAGTGATCACGTCACCCGCACGAATGCCGGCATCAGCCGCGGCACCCCGCGCAACATTATTGACCACAACGCCGCCTTCAACGCCCATGGAGTCGGCCATATCCGCAGGCAGTGGCTCAACCATCATGCCCAGGGGCGCTGACGCGGGACCACCGCTGTCGCTGGAAGGCGCTGCAGCTTGCTGGCTTCCCTCCTCGGGCAGGCGGCCAATTTCAACCTGAAGCTCAATTTCCTCACCACCGCGAAGAACCCTCAGCTCGGCAGTTTCACCGACCGGAGTACGACCGACCATGGGCGGCAGGTCAGAGGAAAGCTGCACCTCGTCGCCGTCATAGCTGAGGACGATATCGCCTGCCTGCAGCCCGGCTGCCTGCGCCGGCGAATCGGCCATCACCTCGGCAATCAATGCACCGCGTGGACGCTTCAGACCAAAGGATTCGGCCAGATCACGATTGACTTCCTGAATCAGTACGCCGAGCCAGCCACGGGACACCGATCCCTTGTCCCGCAACTGACGGAAGACATTCATGGCGTCGTCGATGGGAATCGCAAACGAGACCCCCATGAAGCCACCAGAGCGGGTGTAGATCTGGGAGTTGATACCCACGACCTCACCATCCAGGTTAAACAGAGGGCCACCGGAGTTACCCGGGTTAATCGCCACATCGGTCTGAATAAAGGGGACGTAATTTTCTGATGGCAGCGAGCGACCCAAGGCGCTGACGATCCCGGCGGTTACCGTATAATCAAAGCCGAACGGCGAGCCAATGGCGAAGACCCATTCACCCACTTTCAGATCCCGGGACTGGCCTACCTTCACGACTGGCAGATCATCCCCATTTTCTATCTTCAGCACGGCCATGTCGGACCGTGGATCGGTTCCAACCAGGGTTGCAGGCAGTTCGCGGCGGTCGTTCAGGCGTACGATGATCTCATCAGCGCCTTCAACCACATGGTTGTTGGTCAGTACGTAGCCGTCCGACGATACGATAAACCCGGAGCCCATGGAGCGACGCGGCTGCGAGTTACCCGGTCCGCCACCAAACGGAGACTGGGGGCCGCGGAAGAAATCCTGGAAAAATTCGGGCAGTTGTTCGAGCTGCCGCTCATCAAACGGCATTCCGGGAGAGCGGGAATTTCCGCGCCGGGGTTCGGTTGTTGTGCTGATGTTCACCACAGCACCCGCATTCTCCTCCACCAGCTCGGTAAAATCCGGCAAACTGCGGGCCGCACTGACCTGACTCCAGACCATCAACAGCATGGCGGAGAATACGAGAAACAAAACGGCTGGCATCCTTGCGGCTTTCAAATTCCGTGGCGGTTGGGCAACGGCTGTTGCACTCGACATGTGGTACCCCCTGTTGTTCTCAACATATAGGCTTAAATTTGAGGTTCACCCCATCGATTTTCAACTTACAAAACCGTAGGGTTTACAGACAGTTTTCAGAGGCAATCCGGTTTACCCGGACCAATCGGGGCTCATAATCCTTACCGCCGGCGCGTTGCAGTTTCTGCCCTGCGAAAAAACCCAGCGCCAGACCGGCGATAGCGGACAGCATCGCTGTGCCATCGTGCCCTCCAGACAGGTGGTGCCCGAGAATACTTGCAACCACCATCAGGATAAGCGGTAAGGCATAGACCAGCAGAGAAGCGCCCAGCAACGCTTGTTCGTCAATACCGATGGTGACCTCATCCCCGACCCTGGCGTTGATCGAGTTTGCCACCAGAATCTGGTTGGCGCGCCCACCAGACGCCGCCGCAAGGACTTTCTGGCCGCAGCCATTGCGGGCAGCGCAACTCTGACAGGCACTGGTTCGAATGGTCTGAACCCAGACCCGGTCGCCCTTGAGCGCAACTACCTTTCCGGTTTCGGTAATCACGAGTCACCCGCACCCAGTGCCAATGTGTCCTCAATCCGGACCGACTCTGCCACCTGGCGAGCTGTTTGTGGCGGCAGTTCACCCACAACCGTGATCAGGAAGGCATTGCCCCCCTCCTTCACCTGATGCATGTAAATCGTTGTGGCGCCGATCTTGGAGGCACCCGTAGGCATCTGTACTGGACCAGCAGGTTCAACGAACACCGAGAAAGCTGCCAAACCATCAGAGAAGGCAATGGCCTGGCCCTTGCCGGAGCGCGGCGCCGCGGCAGGTACGAACCCTTCCGGACGCCAGCCAAGCTGCCAACCGTTCATGCGCTGGACCACGGATGCCTGGGGATCGGGCCCGCCCAGCGTTCTGGAGATTTCCCGACCCTGGGTGCGAATCTCAAATTCGCTGTCGGGAATGTCCTCGCCAATGTGCAGACTGGTGAACTGGAACTGCTCAAGCACCTCGCCCTCAGCGTTCCTGACATGGCTCTTTACCAACAGCCCCGTGGATTTTTCCAGCCAGAGCCGATGACTATAACGGTCGGTATCTTTGGCGCTCAGCGCCACCGAAACCACATCGTATCCTGCGACCCGGTCCTCCCCTTTCATTTCTGCCCGGTACCACCGGCTAACCGGCATCAGCTGGCTGGTAAACGCTTCGGCAAACGGCCCCGAGGGAATTACCTGATCGAGTTTCACGCGGCCTGTTTCCGGAAGCACGCAGACCACATTCATGCCCTTGCGAACGATCTCGCCGCTGCCGCCATCCTGGAGCACCAGCCGCTCCTCAACAACACCATCAGTGTAGCGATGCGCAATCTGCATGGAATGCACACTCTCGCCTCGAGCGTAAACAAAAACGCCTCGATAACTGGTCATGTTCAGGGCCGGCCCGAGCCTTTCAAGCCAGACCGATGCCTCATCTTCGTCCGCAGCAGCCGTAAGCGATCCAGCGAGCGCAAGCAGACTACCAACGAGCAATGCAAGCGCACGGCTCCGAACTGAATTAATGAAGGCTCGAGGCATAATGACACTCACTCCGCGATTCAGTAGCCGGCACCGTTGGCGCTGACCAGTCGCGCATAGCCGACGGCACCCCGCCCGGCACCGACACTGTTATGCTGAGCATGTTCCAGCAGGTAGCGACTCATATATTCCCACTGCTCCTCATCAAGGCCCTGCAGGGCAATCTCCCTGACTGGCTGGTCCTGAACAGACGTTTCCGGTGCGGCGGCTGTCACGGACTGAACCGGACCGGCACCAGACGAATCCCAGCCGGCACCGGCACCAAAGCCAACCAGTAGCGCCATGGTAACCATCGCGACCGCCGGCCAGTGCCATCGGCCCGACTGCCTATCCTGAATGGCAGGCTCTGGCCGGACTGCCCCGGAGCCGCGGCCATCGAGCAATTCACGCACGGCAACACTCACATCCATTCCATGGGCCGGCGAGTGACCGTCATGCATCAGGTCCCGCACATCCTGCCAACGCTGCCACTGGGCTCGTACTTCGTCCTGGCTATCATGTGAGAGCAGGCGACGCACCGATAGTTCGTCGGCTTCGTCGTCCATCATCGCGGACAATGTTTCTCTGAGACGATCATCCATGGGATGCAACCTCAATTACGTCACGGAGTGATTGAGTAAAGGTCCAAGATGCTTATCAACCGCATCCCGGGCCCTGAATATTCGTGAACGGACGGTACCGATCGGACACTCGAGAATCCCTGCGATGTCCTCATAGCTCAGGCCATCGTATTCTCTGAGCAGAAAGGCAGAACGCAGCTCCTCGGGAAGCTGGGCAATCGCCCTGTTCAGTTCTTTCTGGAGCTGTTCCCGTTGCAGAAGCCGTTCCGGCGATGCAGTGTCCCGTAGCCGGGAGCCGTCATCAAAATTCTCCGCCTCCGCCGAATCGGCACTGCCCTGCGGGCGCCGCCCCCGGGATTCCAGATAATTCTTCGCGGTATTCACGGCAATCCGGTAAAGCCACGTATAAAAGGCGCTGTCGCCCCTGAAACGCTCTATCGCCCTGAACGCCTTGACGAAGGTTTCCTGGGTCAGATCCATGACTTCCTGACTGTCGTAGACGTAACGGCTTATAATAGAGGCGACCCTGGACTGGTACTTGACCACCAGAAGATCGAAGGCGGCGCGATCGCCATTGCGGACCTTGCGGACCAATTGCAGATCCGTCTGGCTATCCGAATGTTCGCCTTGACGTTTCTCTGTATCCGGAGTCATGGACTGGTTGCCGGGGTTCCCTGATTTGATGGCCAGCTGTCCGGCCTGTACCAAGTTGCGCTGCGTCATTGATGCTATCCGGCGTCCGTTAATGAAACGGGCTCGGCCACCTGTAGGGCGGCTCACCCTGTCAGGCCAAATAGACAGCAAGCGTAAAGTTTAGTTCAATACACGTCCACATTATGGCCTGCGATAACGACCCGATGCCACAGTCCTTCGAATACGATGTTCTCATTATCGGCAGCGGAGCTGCCGGCCTCACCGTCGCCCTCAATCTGCCAGAGCATCTGAAAGTCTGCGTGGTGAGCAAGGCCCAGATCAGCAGTGGCGCAACCCTCTGGGCGCAAGGAGGGATCGCTGCGGTTCTCGATGATCAGGACTCCACCGAAAACCACATCACCGACACTCTGAACGCTGGCGCAGGCCTATGCCATGAGGATGCCGTGCGCTTCACCGTGGAGCACGGCAAGGAGAGCATTGACTGGCTGATCGATTCCGGCGTTGATTTTACCCGGGACCGCGATGAGCATTACCACCTGACGCGGGAAGGCGGGCACAGCCACCGGCGCATCATTCACGCAGCCGATGCCACCGGCCATGCGGTTTCAACGACTCTGACGTCCCAGGCAGAAGCACGCCCAAACATCGAGCTCATGTCCGGTCGTGTGGCGGTGGACCTGATCACCAATCGCAAACTGTCCCTGCCGGGAAATCGATGTGTCGGTGCCTACATCCTGAATCTTGAAGACAACCACGTGGAGCTGTTCCGGGCACGATTCACGGTGATTGCTACCGGTGGCGCGTCCAAGGCATACCGCTACACAACCAATCCGGATGGGGCGTCCGGCGATGGCATCGCCATGGCATGGCGTGCGGGCTGCCGGGTGGCGAACATGGAATTCAACCAGTTCCACCCGACCTGCCTGTATCACCCCCATGCGAAATCCTTCCTGATCACGGAAGCCGTGCGCGGGGAAGGTGGCTTGCTGAAGTTGCCGGATGGGTCCCGGTTCATGGACCGCTTTGACGAGCGCGGCGAACTGGCGCCCCGGGATATCGTTGCCCGGGCCATTGACCATGAAATGAAGCGCCTGGGTGCTGATCATCTGTACCTGGATATCAGTCACAAGCCCGCCGATTTTATCAAGCACCACTTCCCCACCATCTACGAGAAGTGCCTGGGCTTTGGCATTGATATCACCCGAGAGCCCATTCCTGTGGTGCCTGCCGCCCACTATACCTGTGGCGGCGTCATGAGTGACGAGCGGGCCAGGACCGATGTCAATCAGCTCTATGTGGTGGGCGAAGCCGCCTTCACCGGCCTCCATGGTGCCAACCGCATGGCCAGCAACTCCCTGCTTGAATGCCTCGTATACGGACGCGCTGCGGCGGCAGATATTGCTCGCCGGGAAGCCGACATTCCACCACCGCCGGAAGCCCCGGACTGGGACGAAAGCCAGGTCCGGGATTCAGATGAAGACGTGGTTATCTCCCACAACTGGGACGAGCTGCGACATTTCATGTGGGACTACGTGGGCATTGTGCGGACCACCAAGCGCCTGCAGCGGGCCAAACACAGGGTGGACCTGCTGTCTGCCGAGATCGGAGAGTTCTACAGCAATTACCGTGTCACCAACGACCTGCTGGAACTTCGTAACCTGGTCACCGTATCAGACCTGATCATCTGTTCGGCACTGCAACGCAGGGAAAGCCGCGGATTACACTACACGCTGGATTATCCCGGCCTGCTCAATGAGGTCCGTGATACCGTTCTGGTCCCCACGACCTACCGAACGCTCGCGCCCTGAACCAACGCCGACTGTTACACACGATTCAATGGAAAACACTATGTCAGAGACACCCGAATCGACCGAAAAAGCAGAATTCAACCGCCTGTGGTGGCACAGCCGCCGCGGGATGCTGGAGCTGGACAACCTCCTGATTCCATTCATGGAAGAGGCCTACCGCGATCTCGATGCCGAGGATCAGGCCCGCTACAAGAAGCTGCTTACCTGCGAGGACAACGACATGTTCGAGTGGTTCATGCAGCGCAGCCGTCCGGCAGATCCGGACCTTCAACGCATGGTCGACATTATCCTCAGACGTGTCCAACCGGATTGAGCTGACGCTCACCCCCTCCCTGCAGGTTGGCATTCTGGCAGTGCTGCCCTGGATGTTGCTGTTGGCGTTCGTGCTGATTGCGGCGTTGGCCGGCAAGGTCTGGCTACTCGTTGCAGCACCGATTGCACTGGGCGGCGCCGCGCTTGAGTACCGGGCCAGCGGGCTTCTCCTGGGAGGCCGCTCCGTCAATGGCCTTCTGATCGACCAGGGTGAAATGTACGCCAGATTTGAAGACCACCGGCAGGTGCAGGTGCTTCCGCTGGCGTCCAGCCGGATCTGGTCGGGACTGGCACTCTTGAAACTGCGGCCGGCAGGCACAAGATTCCAGTCTTACACCACAATACTGCTGGCGCCGTCACCCGGCAGGCCGGGTAACGTTTCGGCAGAGGATTTCCGTCGCCTGAGGGTCTGGCTCAGACTGGGCCGATCCGGGCAACCATCCACCTGATTCACCGATCTGGAGCACACCATGACCGACACAGACTCTTCTGTATCAGCCATTGCAGACTATCCGCTGGCCAACAGTGGCTGGGCGGTCCTCGACGACCGGGTGGTAGTGCGTATCAGTGGCCCCGGCACCGACAAGTTCCTTCAGGGCCAGTTCAGCCAGAACCTGGACGAGGTAACCCCGGATCGCTCGCCGCGAGCGGCTGCAGCGACTCCCAAAGGGCGTGCCTACTGCCTTACCCGCATGGTTCGGGCCGGTGAAGATATCCTGATGGACTTTCCTTCCGAGCTGGCTGACGACATCATCAGCCACTTGCGCAAATACCTGATGCTGTTTCGTGGAACGACCATGGAGCTGGCCCAGGAAACCAGGATTGTCGGGATTCTGGGTAATGAGCTGGCCGAAAAGCTCGCCGAAAATGCACTGGAAAGCCTCAAGGAACCAGGTGACTCCTGTGCACTCCGTGACGGCATCCTCGTGAAAACCCAGTCGACAGCAGAGGGCACTGCCCGCTATGAGTTCTGGCAAACACAAGACAGTGAAATAGTACTTCCCGCCAGCGCCCGGATACCAGTGACAGACTGGCAGGCCTCCGAGATTGCTGCGGGAGTCGCCTCACTCACCGCCGCCACCCAGGAATCCTTCGTACCACAGATGCTGAACTGGCAACACGTGGGCGGCGTGCATTTCAAAAAGGGTTGCTACACGGGCCAGGAAGTGATTGCCCGGATGCATTTCCTCGGGCAATTGAAAAAGAGCCTGTTCCGTTTCCGTATTGAACAGGCAGAAAACCTGCCAATTCCCGGAAGCGCATTGCTGGCAGGCGAACGTTCAGTGGGAGAGGTTGTGAACTCGGTAAAATATCGTGACGGCAGCGTAGAGCTACTCGCTGTTGTGCGCCACGATGCCGCCGATAGCCCTCTGCATCCGGATGGCATGCCGGAGGCGGCGCTGATGCCAATGCCACTGCCCTACCCGGTGCCCGAAAGGGAAAAAAGCGCACAATCAGATACATAAGTTGACAGGCAAACGCGCCAGAATTTGCTATTTTGCTATGCAGTAGCTCACATATTTGATTGTTCGGACCGTGGCTCAGTTACTCTGGCCACCTATGAACTCTTTAAGCGGACCTTTATTGACCATGTCGAATATTGTTGAAACCATCAAAGCCGATCTCAACGCAGCCATCGATAACGACAAGCTGGTGCTCCCCACCCTTCCGGAGGTAGCCCTTCAGGTCAGAGACATTGCGCAATCCGAGGATTCTTCAATAGCCGATCTGGTCAAGGTCATCAGCAATGACACGGCCCTCTCCGCGCGCATCATCCGGGTAACCAACAGCCCGCTGTTCCGGGGCAGCCGCGCCATAGAAAACCTGAACATGGCGGTAAGCCGCCTGGGCATGGCCTACACCAGTAACCTGGCCATGGGCCTGGCCATGGAGCAGATGTTCCAGGCTACCTCGGACATGATCGACAAGCGCATGCGGGCCACCTGGCAGACCAGCACTGAAGTGGCCGGTGTCTGCCATGTTCTGGCGCAACACTACACCAAACTCAAACCTGACCAGGCCACGCTTGCAGGCCTCGTACACCTGATCGGTGTGCTGCCGATCCTGCGCTATGTGGAAGACCAGGATATCCAGATCAGCAGCATTATGCTGGACAACGTTGTGGATGAACTGCACCCGAAGATCGGGGCGACCATTCTCAAGAAGTGGGATTTCCCGAAGGAGCTCCAGAATGTGCCCCTGGAATACGCCAACTTCAACCGTGAGGTGCCGGCGGCGGACTATGCGGATCTGGTGATGGTGGCTAATCTGCAGCTGGTTGCGGGTTCGGAGCATCCGTGGACTGAGATGGACTGGACAAAGATTTCGGCGTTTGATCGTCTTGGGTTGGATCCGAATGTCGACATGAGCGAGGAAGAGGATCTGAACGCTCAGATGGAAGCGGCTATGGCGCTGCTTCAGTAATACCCTGTACTTCTTGCCCCCTCGCTTTTTGGTGGCTGGCGCGGGGGAGGTGAGTCTTTCCCTCGGGAAAAGAACTCGCTGCGCTCAGACACCTTTTCCTGTCGGGAAAGACTCACCGCCCCCACACCGATCGAACCTTGGAAGGGCACTTCTTACCTGCCCTTTCAGCTTTTCTTGTATCTCTCGATTAGCTCAGCTTTGCTGGGCAGCGCCCAATTCACCGTGGGCTTGCCCTGCTGCTGAAGCCAGTCGTTCGCCTTTGAGAAGTGCTTGCAACCGAAGAAGCCCCGGTAAGCGCTCAGTGGCGAGGGATGGGGGCCGTCGAGAACCAGATGTTTGTTGCGGTCGATGTGCTGGCCTTTCTTTTTGGCGTAGCTGCCCCAGAGCAGGAAGACGACGCCTTCCCGTTCGCGGTTGATGGTTTCGATGACTTTGTCGGTGAAGGTTTCCCAGCCTTTGCCCTGATGAGCGCCGGCCTGGCCCTGTACGACGGTTAGGACGCTATTGAGCAGCAATACGCCCTGTTCGGCCCAGGGTTGCAGGCAGCCGTGGTCCGGGGGGGCGATACCCAGGTCGTCCTGGATTTCCTTGAAGATGTTCACCAGCGAGGGCGGGATAGCCACGTTCGGGCGCACGGAGAAGCACAGGCCATGGGCCTGGCCCGGGCCGTGGTAGGGGTCTTGCCCCAGGATGACCACCCTTACGTTTTCCAGCGGGGTGCTGTTGAGGGCGTTGAAGCAGTGCTGGCTGGCGGGGAACAGGACTTTGCCGGCCTGCTCCTCAGCGGCGAGGAAATCCGCCAAACCTTCCATGTAGGACTGGCGGAACTCTTCCGCGAGGTGTTCTTTCCAGCCCCGGTCGGGCCTGAGCTGGCTGGCCAGTACCTCAACCGGGCTCATGGATTACTCCTCGTCTTTGCGGCTGTCGGCCTTGTGCTCCGGGCGCATGGCCGGGAACAGGATGACGTCGCGGATGGACGCTGAATTGGTCAGCAGCATAGCCAGGCGGTCAATACCAATGCCTTCACCGGCGGTAGGCGGCAGGCCGTATTCCAGGGCCATCACGTAGTCTTCGTCGTAGAACATGGCCTCGTCGTCGCCGGCGTCTTTCTCCGCCACCTGGGCCTGGAAGCGCTCGGCCTGGTCTTCGGCGTCGTTCAGCTCGGAGAATCCGTTGGCGATTTCGCGGCCGCCCACGAAGAACTCGAAGCGTTCGGTGACGAACGGATTGCTGTCTTTGCAGCGAGCCAGGGGCGACACTTCTTTCGGGTACTCGGTGATAAACGTCGGTTGCATCAGGCGATGCTCTGCCGTCGCCTCGAAAATCTCGATCTGGACCTTGCCCAGGCCCCAACCATCCTTGAGATGAATGCCAAGGTCTTTCGCAACCTGGCGGGCACTGGCATCGTCTGCCAGCTGCTCGGGCTTGATGTCCGGGTTGTAGCGCAGGATGGCGTCAACCACGGTCAGACGCTCAAAGGTTTTGCCGAAATCGTACTCGATGGTTTCTTCGCTGCCATCCGCCAGGGTGCGGCTGTTGACCACCGTGGTGGTGCCCAGCACTTTCTGGGTAATGGTGCGCAGCATGTCCTCGGTCAGATCCATCAGGTCGTTGTAGTCTGCGTAGGCCTGGTAGAACTCGACCATGGTAAATTCCGGGTTATGACGGGTGGAAAGCCCCTCATTGCGGAAGTTCCGGTTGATCTCGAATACCCGCTCGAACCCGCCAACCACCAGGCGCTTCAGGAACAGCTCCGGGGCAATCCGCAGGTACATGTCGATGCCCAGGGCGTTATGATGGGTCACGAAGGGGCGCGCGGTGGCGCCGCCGGGGATCACCTGCAGCATCGGGGTTTCCACTTCCATGAAGTCCCGGTCGGTGAAGTACTGGCGCATGGCGCTGATGATCTTCGAGCGCGCATAAAACACCCGACGGCTGTCCTCGTTGACCATCAGGTCAACATAACGATGGCGGTAGCGGGCTTCGGTATCGGTCAGGCCCTTGTGCTTCTCGGGCAGCGGACGCAGGGACTTGGTGAGCAACACATACTCATCCATGGTCACGTAGAGGTCGCCCTTGCCCGATTTGGACAGGGTGCCACGCACACCTACGATGTCTCCCAGATCCCAGTGTTTGGTATCTTTCTGAACATCCTTGGAGGCATAGATCTGGATCCGGCCGGTCATGTCCTGAACCACTTTGAATGCCTTGCGATCGAGCATCATGCGGCCGGCAATGGCCACCTTGATACCGAGGGACTCCAGCTCTTCCTTGGATTTATCACCATACTTCGCCTGCAGCTCGGCGGCGGTGGCGTCACGACGGAAGTCGTTCGGGAAGGCATTGCCCTGGTCGCGCATCTCTGACAGCTTGGCGCGGCGCTCGGCAATCAGCTTGTTGTCCTCATGCTGTGCGGCATTCTGGGTTTGATCAGTCATTTTGGCTCACTAGAAATCGGGTTGTCCGGGTTAGCGTGGCAAAGGCGCTGGTTACAGCGCCATCTTCAGGCTGGCTTCGATGAACTTGTCAATGTCACCGTCCAGCACCGACTGGGTGTTACTGGTTTCTACCTTGGTGCGCAGATCCTTGATACGGCTGTCATCCAGAACGTAGGAGCGGATCTGGCTGCCCCAACCGATATCGGCCTTGGCGTCCTCGGCTTTCTGCTTCTCGGCGTTGCGCTCCTGCATCTCACGCTCAAACAGCTTCGCTTTCAGCTGCTTCATGGCCTGATCCTTGTTCTGGTGCTGGCTTCGGCCAGCCTGACAGGCCACAACAATACCGGTGGGGTTGTGAGTCAGACGTACCGCCGACTCGGTCCGGTTAACGTGCTGACCACCGGCGCCGGACGCACGGTACACATCCACCCGAAGATCCGCCGGGTTGATTTCAATTTCGAAGCTGTCATCCACTTCCGGTGACACGAACACGGAAGAGAACGAGGTGTGGCGGCGATTGCCGGAATCGAACGGGGACTTACGCACCAGCCGGTGAACGCCGGTTTCGGTACGCAACCAGCCATAGGCATAGTCGCCCTGGATGTGAATGGTGGCACTCTTGATGCCGGCCACTTCACCTTCCATCAGCTCGACAATCTCGGCCTTGAAGCCCCGGCGCTCGGCCCAGCGCAGATACATGCGCAGCAGCATGTTGGCCCAGTCCTGTGCTTCGGTACCGCCGGAGCCGGCCTGGATGTCAAGATAGGCATTGTTGGCGTCCATTTCACCGGAGAACATGCGGCGGAATTCGAGTTTCTCGAGCTCTTTATCCAGGCCCTCAAGATCGGACTCGATCTCGGCAACAGTGCCCTCGTCCTCTTCTTCTGCGGCAATATCCAGCAGGCCTTCGGCGTCTTCCAGGCCTGAGGTGAGGTTGTCGATGGTCTTGACGATCAGTTCAAGGTCCGCGCGCTCTTTGCCCAGAGCCTGTGCCCGCTCCGGGTCGTCCCAGACGCTTGGCTGCTCCAGTTCGCGCTCAACTTCGATCAGTCGCTCACTACGCTGATCGTAGTCAAAGATACCCCCTGAGCGCTTCAGTGCGCTCACGAAGCTCTTTAATCTTCGTCACAATGGGATTAATTTCCATGAAACCCTTACTCGCTCTAGAAAATGGAGAGTAAAAACAGAGGCGGGATTCTACCGGAAATCCGTTTGTAAATCAGCCTGTGGGTTTCCGCAGCGGGTTAGGTTCTGACCTATGCTTGTGGGTTTTTAGGATTGTGTGCTGAGGGGCTGGCTCCGCGGAGGGGTGAGGTTTTCTTTCGTAAAAAGAACTCGCTGCGCTCAGACACCTTTTTACTGCAGAAAACCTCACCCCACCACGCAGCCGAGAGACATCCCTGCTGGCCGCCACGACGCCTGGGCTTGAATGCACAGGCCGCGTTACTTATTGTTGAAGTTAATCTCACCATAGCCTGATCGGCCGGGGGCCGGGGGTGCTTTTTCTGCCGGGAAAAGGTGTCTGAGCGCAGCGAGTTCTTTTCCCAGAAGAAAAAGCACCCCCGGCTCGCGGCCAGCCACCAGAACTAGCCGGCCCCGAGGAATTAAGAGAGCGGCTCCAGATAATCCACCAGCAACTGCAGATTGGTCCGCCCTCGGAAGGTATTGGCATCCGGCTTGTACACCACCCGGGCACCGGTTTGGGTGTAATCAGGCACTTCCGGCCCGGTATTGAAGGCAATGCCGTCGATGATGCCGCCGCCCTCAACCGGTTGCAGAACCAGCTTCAGATGGTTTTCACCGACGATTCGCTGACTCACCACCCGAAACTCGCCATCGAACAACGGCTCCGGGAAATGCTGACCCCAGGGGCCAGCCCGCTTGAGCAGTGCGGCGGTGTCCAGGGAAAGTTCGTCCACCCCCAGAGGGCCGTCGGTGGTGATCGCAGCCTCCAGGTCTTCGGCGGAGGCGCTGTCGCGGACGGCCCGGTCGAAGGCTTCGGAGAAGGCATCCAGATCCGCTTTGGCCAGGGTCATGCCGGCAGCCATGGCGTGGCCGCCGAACTTCTTCAGCATGCCAGGATGGCGTGAATCGACAACGGCGAGTACATCACGGATATGCAAACCCGGGATGGACCGGGCAGACCCTTTGATGTCCTCGCCATTATCGTCCGGCGCAAAGGCAATGGTGGGCCTGTGGGTCTGTTCCCGAATCCGGGCGGCAAGGATGCCGATGACGCCCTGATGCCAGTCTCGATCAAACAGGGCCAGCCCCCAGGGCAGCCCCTCAAGATCCAGGGACATGGAGGCCAGCAGGTCCTGGGCCTGGGCTTTCATGTCTTTCTCGATAGTTCGGCGTTCCCGGTTGAAGGTATCCAGCTCCCGGGCCAGGCGCCGTGCCTCATCTGGGCTGTCGGCCAGCAGGCAGGCAATGCCGATGCTCATATCATCCAGCCTCCCGGCGGCATTCAGGCGGGGCCCGACCACAAATCCGAGGTCGGTTGAGCTGATTGCCGTGCGGTCCCGGCCCGCCACTTCCAGCAGCGCCAGGATGCCGGGTCGCGCCTCGCCCTGCCTGATCCGGCGCAGGCCCTGCTCGACAAAGATCCGGTTGTTGTGATCCAGGGGGACAACATCGGCCACCGTGCCGAGCGCTACAAGGTCCAGCAGGCTGCCCAGATTGGGCTCGGGCTCCGGCAGACGATTGGTTTCCCGAAGCTGCTTGCGCAACGCGGTGAGGACATAAAACATCACGCCAACGCCAGCGGCGTTCTTGCTCAGGAACGGGCAGCCCGGCTGGTTGGGGTTAACGATGGCGTCCGCATCCGGGAGCTCCTCGCCGGCCAGGTGATGATCGGTCACCACCACCTTGACGCCAAGTTCCTTGGCGGCTCGAACGCCCTCAATAGCGGATATGCCGTTATCGACGGTAACCATCAGGTCGGGAAGCTGACCTTCATCGCGCAAGCGCTCAATAATACCCGGCGTCAGGCCGTAGCCGTCGGCAAAACGGCTGGGGACGCGAAAATCGATGCTCTGAAGCCCCAGCATTGACAGGCCAAGCATGGCGACGGCAGTGCTGGTGGCACCATCGGCGTCAAAATCGCCGAGTACAAGCACCCGCTGTTGCTGCTCGATCGCTTCCGCAAGAAGTTCGACTGCCCGGTCGATGCCACGAAGTGACATGGGGGATGCCAGGTGTTTCAGCGTGTAGCTGAGCTGCTCATCGGAAGTAACGCCACGGGCGGCGTAAAGGCGACGAAGTAAGGGAGGCAGGTTTTCCCCCCAGTCCGGGAACATCTCGGGCTGGGGGCGACGCAGGATCTTTTTTGGTGTCATACCCGATCAGGCGTTTTTCCAGTGCTTGGCGATAAATTCCTGAACACCGGCAATGTTGTTGTCCAGCACCGTGTAACGTTCTTCCCGCTCGAACAGGTCGGCCATATGGGCCGGCAGAGGCGGCTCGACGCTGACGCCGGACTCGGCAACGGCATCCGGGAACTTGGCCGGGTGGGCTGTACCCAGGGTGATCATTGGCACCGCCGGATCGCGGCGACAGGTCCTCGCGGCCCGAACGCCAATGGCGGTGTGCGGGTCCAGCAGATACTCGTTCTGCTCGTACACCTCGCGAATGGTGTCACAAGTTGTCTTATCGTCCACGGCGTCACTGTCGAACAGCTTGCGGGCATGCTTCCAGCGATAGTCCTCGATGCTGACCGGGCCCTTGGCCGCGTTTTCCAACAGGGATTTTACCGCCAGACCGTCGCGGCCGTGCAGGTCGAACAGCAGGCGCTCGAAGTTGCTGGACACCATGACGTCCATGCTTGGGGAGAGCGTATGCTCAAGCTGATGCTGCTCGTATTTGTTGCCGCTCATGAACCGGTGCAGGATGTCGTTGCGATTGGTGGCGATCACCAGCTGGGAGATCGGCAACCCCATTTTCTTCGCCAGATAGCCGGCAAAGATGTCCCCGAAGTTACCGGTGGGCACTGAGAACGCCATGCTGCGATCTGGACCGCCCAGGGCCAGTGAAGCGTGGAAGTAGTACACAATCTGGGCCATGATCCGCGCCCAGTTGATGGAGTTCACTGCTGCCAGCTGGGTTTTTCCGCCCATGAAGGACTGGTTACCGAAGCTCTCCTTCACCATGCGCTGACAATCATCGAAGTTGCCACGCACCGCAATGTTATGGATGTTGTCACCCTGAACGGTGGTCATCTGCCGGCGCTGCACCTCGGATACCCGCTGGTAAGGATGCAGGATGAAGATGTCCACATGCTCGCAACGTCGGCAGCCTTCAATGGCGGCCGACCCGGTATCACCGGAAGTGGCGCCCATAATCACCACGTGTTGTTTGCGCTTTTCCAACACATAGTCCAGCAGGCGACCCAGCAGTTGCAGGGCAAAATCCTTGAACGCCAGCGTGGGACCGCGGAACAGCTCCATGACCCATTCGTTGGTATCCAGCTGAACCAGCGGCGCGACCGCCTTATGGGCGAACACGGCGTAGGTTTCGTCCAGCATCTTGCGGAAATGGTCCGCCGGGATGGCATCGTCCACGAACGGATGCATGACGTTGAAGGCCAGCTCACTGTAGGACAGCCCACGCCAGCTGCGGATTTCCTCGAGGCTGAAATGCGGCAGGGATTCGGGCACATAGAGCCCGCCATCTGTCGCCAAGCCCGTTAGCAAAACATCCTCAAAACCCAGTGCGGGGGCTTCACCCCGCGTACTGATGTATCTCACGTTCGTACCTGTCAGTTGAAGTTTTCAGCGCGGATGCGGACAACCTGGCCATCGGTATCGGACAGGGCTTCCAGCTCTTCAATCGCACGGTTAATCTGCCGCTCCTGAACGGTGTGGGTCAGGATGATCACCGGAATACGACCGTCTTTCAGCTCTGACTCTTTCTGCATGATCGACTCGATATTGATGCCATGCTCGCTTAGGATGGAGGCAATCTTTGCCAGCACACCCGGACGATCCAGAGCGGTAATGCGCAGGTAATAGGCAGACTGGATGTCCTCCATGGACAACACATCCAGCTCTTCCATGGCATCCGGTGAGAAACCAAGGTATGGCACACGCAGGTTGCTTTCTGTTGCTACGGCACGCGCAACATCAACGATATCCGCGATAACCGCAGAGGCGGTGGCCTCATCCCCTGCGCCGGGGCCGTAATACATGGTCTGGCCAACGGCATCGCCATCCACCAGGACCGCATTTAGCACCCCATCAACCTGGGCAATCAAATGGCTCTGGGGCACGAGGGTGGGGTGAACGCGAAGTTCAATGCCATCATCCCGACGACGGGCAATGCCAAGATGTTTGATGCGATACCCTAACAGCTCCGCGTGGGAAATATCATAAGGCGTGATTTTCGAAATGCCTTCTGTGAAGCCCTTTTCGAATTGCAGGGGCACACCAAAGCCGGCGGACGCCAGGATGGTGAGTTTGTGGGCGGCATCAATGCCTTCCACATCAAAGGTCGGATCTGCTTCAGCGTACCCCAGGTCTTGGGCTTCCTTGAGCACTTCGGAAAATTCCCGACCAGCACGCATCTCAGTCAGAATGTAGTTACCGGTGCCGTTGATAATACCGGCAATCCAGTCGATGCGGTTTGCCGCCATGCCTTCACGTACGGCCTTGATGACCGGAATACCACCGGCAACTCCCGCCTCATAGGCCACCACAACGCCGGCTTTCTCTGCCGCTTCGAAAATTTCGTTGCCGTGGACAGCGATCAGGGCCTTGTTGGCGGTAACCACATGCTTGCCATTGCGGATAGCCGCAAGCACCAGCTCCCGAGCTGCGTCATAGCCACCAATCAATTCGACCACGATATCGACACCGGGATCGTTCACCACGTCGTAAATGTCGGTGCTGAAGGGCACATCGCCAAGATCCATATCCTCGCGCGCCCGCCTACTGGCAATCCGGGTAATTCGGATATTGCACCCTGCCCGGCCGGCAATCAGCCTGGCGTTGCGGGTCAAGACATTAAAGGTACCGCCGCCGACGGTTCCCAATCCGCAGATTCCGACACTGACGTCTTTCAAACTCTCACCTCTGATCCCGAAGGGGTGCTGATGAATTATGTTAGGCGGGCATAGTATACCGATTCAGGCCTCACTGAATAAGCCCTGAATCGGATCCACAGAAAATACCGTCCACTGCAGCCCGGACGACCGGTCCGGGATGCTATCAGAGCAAACCGAGCCCTTCGGCCAGACGCTGCGCCGGGACATAGCCACGAACCATGTTACCGTCTTCCAGCACGATGGCGGGCGTGCCGGTTACACCAACCCGACCACCCAACTCAAACTGCTCACGCACCGGATTTTCACAGCTTGCGTCGGCAACCTTTCGGCCGGCCTTGGCTGCGTCCATGGCCGCCTGTTGATCGTCAGCGCACCAGACCGACTCGTATTTTCTGAAAGACGCAGTATTGGGACCGGACCGCGGGAAGGCGTAGTAATTGACGGTAATCCCGTAGTCGTTAAGCTGGGGCACTTCATCATGAAGCTTCCGGCAATAAGGACAGTCGATATCAGTGAACACACTCACGACGGCCTTTTCGTTTTGCGCAGGAAAGCTGATCACCCCCTCATCACCATAGTCCGCCATCATTTCGCGACGGGCCTCAGTGCGGGCGGCCTCGGTGACATTGGCAATGCCCTGATCAGTGATCTTCAGAAGATCACCCGTCATCAAATACTGGCCATCCTCGGTTGCATAGATCGTCTCGCCATTGTTGCTCTGAACTTCATAGAGCCCTTTTGCCTCTGACTCCTTTACCGACATCACCTGAAGGCCCGGGACCGCCTCGGTCAGGCGCTCGGAAATTCGATCTTCAACCTCACCGGCACTGGCACTCGCCATAACGAGTGAGCCAAAACCGAAGGCAAGCGCCACAACCGTATGTTTCATATTCATTCTGACAAACAACCTTTTTCAGAGATCAGTTACAAACCCGGGCAGTATTGGCACAGGCCGGGAATCAATTCAATGCGACAAGAACAAAAAAGGAAAGTTCACCTCCGCCAGCGCAAGCAGCAGCTCCATCATCCCCTGGGATGATGGGCCTGATGAAGCGACTGGAGCCGTTGGCGGGCCACATGGGTATATATCTGGGTCGTTGACAGGTCGGAGTGCCCCAGAAGCATCTGGACAACGCGCAGATCCGCGCCATGATTGAGCAGGTGCGTGGCAAACGCGTGCCGGAGTGTATGGGGAGACAGGTGTTTGCGGATACCCACTCGCAAGGCGTAATGCTTGATGCGGTGCCAGAATGTCTGACGGGTCATCGCCGCCGCGCGACTGCCGGGGAACAGCGCATCGCAGGAGCGGCCTTTCAGAAGCTCCGACCGGCCCTCCTTCATGTACTGCAGCAGCCAGTCAACCGCCTCCTCCCCGAGGGGCACGAGCCGTTCCTTGTCACCCTTGCCAGTTATCCGAACCACGCCCTGGCGCAGATTTACCTGGTCAACCCGGAGCTCTGTCAGCTCGGAGACTCTCAGCCCACAACCATAGAGTATCTCGAGCATGGCCTTGTCCCGAAGCTCGATGGCAATGCCGGGATCCGGCTCGGAAAGCAGCGCATCCACTTCGTCTTCCGTAAGAGAATCCGGAAGACGCCGGGGCAGCCTCGGACTGTCGATTCGCAAGGTCGGGTCTTCAGCAATCAGCCCTTCGCGCAGCAAAAACCGGTAAAACCGTCGAAGTCCGGACAACCGCCTGGCCGCCGTGGAGCTCTTTACCCCTTCCGCCAGCCCACGCGACATCCACGCCAGAAGATCGGTTCGGCGAACCTCGGTCAGTGCCGGCTTGCCAGGCTGGCTCTCCAGCCACTCCGACAATCGAGACAAATCACTCCGGTAGGCTTGCCGAGTCTTCTCGCCAAGCCCGTCCTCCAGCCAGATGGCATCGACAAACCGGACAATTACAGACTCATCTTCAGCTCTCATGGCAAGCCCCCAGGCTGCGAACGTCTCACGACAAGCATACCGGAACCTCAGACACAAAAAAGGCAGCCCATGGCTGCCTTTTTCTGCCTGCTGTTCAGCCCTTGGCTGATCAGCCCAGCTTTTCCTTGATACGAGCCGCCTTACCAGACAGGTCGCGCAGGTAGTAAAGCTTGGCCTGACGAACGTCGCCACGACGCTTCACACTGATGCTGTCGATCAGCTTGGAGAAGCTCTGGAAGGTACGCTCAACACCAACACCGTAAGAAATCTTACGCACGGTGAAAGAGGAGTTCATGCCGCGGTTGCGCTTTCCGATGACAACACCCTCGAACGCCTGAAGACGCTCACGGTTACCCTCGGTTACGCGAACCTGAACCACCACGGTATCGCCCGGCGCAAATGCGGGGATTTCCTTGGTCATCTGTTCTGCTTCAAGTTGACTGATGATGTTGTTCTTGCCGCTCATCGTAATGCTCCTGATACCCAATCTGTTAATGCCCTGATCATTCAGAGGCACCCGGTTCGTTCAAAATCTCTTCCAGCAGCTCACGCTCTTCGTCCGTAAATACCCGCTTTTCCAGCAGGTCGGGGCGTCGCTCCCGGGTTCGCCTCAGCGACTGCTTAAGCCGCCAACGCCGGATCTGATCATGGTGACCGCCCAATAAAACATCCGGCACCGCCTGACCTTCGTAAACTTCGGGCCGGGTGTAGTGCGGACAATCCAGCAAACCGTCGGCGAAAGAATCCTGCTCTGCCGACTGCGCATGACCCAGCGCTCCGGGGATGAGGCGCGTAACCGCATCAATGACAGCCATCGCTGCCAATTCGCCACCGGAAAGCACAAAATCACCCAGTGACACTTCCCGATCGACTTCCGTCGCTATCAGGCGTTCATCAACGCCTTCGTAACGGCCTGCCACCAGAATCAGTTGCCGCTCGGCAGCAAGTGACTCGACAACAGACTGATCCAGCGTCTCGCCCTGGGGCGACAGGTAAACCACACAGGGGTTTCCGGGCGCTGCTTCCCGTGCCGCATGGATTGCGTCCCGGAGAGGCTGAATTTTCATCAGCATGCCCGGGCCACCACCATAGGGCCGGTCGTCTACCGTGCGATGCCGGTCGTGGGTATACTCACGGGGATTCCAGCTCCGGAACGTCAGAAGACCATCCCGGACTGCCCTTCCCGTAATACCGTAGTCCGTTACCGCACTGAACATTTCCGGGAACAGACTGACTGCGCCAATCCACACCTGTCAGAACTCCGGATCCCAGTCCACCACCATGCGTTTTGAGTCCAGATCAATGTTCTGAACCACTTCGCCGGGCAGATAAGGAATCAGACGCTCACGCTGATCGATGGAACCTGCCGCAGCCTGCACCACCAGAACATCGTTGGATCCGGTTTCCATAAGATGGTGCACTTTACCAAGGCACTCATCATCGACCGTATACACATCAAGCCCTTCCAGCTGAAACCAGTAGAACTCCCCTTCTGGAAGCTCCGGCAACTCAGCCGTGGAAACCCTGACTTCAGCACCACAGTACGTGCGGGCCAGATCACGGTCGTTAATACCTTTCAGCCTGACAACGATCCCCTGCCCCTGGCGGCGACCTTCCTCAAGCTTGGCCGGAATACGCTTACCATCCAGATCAAGCGTCCAATCGGGATAGTTGAGTATTCCTTCCTTGGGGTCTGTGTAGGAGAAAACTTTAAGCCACCCCTTGACCCCAAATACCGAGGTAATCCGGCCGATCACAGTTTCCTGCGAATTCTGTGTCATGCCATAAACCCCGGCGTCAGTACTGTCTTACTCAGCAGCCTTCAGCAGCTGGGCAACGCGCTCGCTGGTCTGAGCACCCTGGCCAAGCCAGAACTCGACACGATCACGATCAACACGCAGACGCTCTTCCTGGCCCCGGGCAACCGGGTTGAAGAAACCAACGCGCTCAATAAAACGACCGTCGCGGGATTTGCGGCTGTCGGTGACTGTCAGATGGTAGAACGGGCGCTTCTTGGAGCCGCCACGAGCCAAACGGATTGTTACCATTTAACCAATATCCTGTTCTGTTGTACGAACTTTGTACGATTCACGCCTGCCGGAGACCAGCTGACGCGAAGACCCATACTCGAAAGGGGCGCTATTCTATGCTAAAAAAGCGCCGAAGAAAACAGCAAAACCAGTTGTTTCCCCGTTTTCCATGTAAGGCTTTTTACATACGGCCAAACGGAGGCATACCACCGCCTCCACCGCCGCCAGGGGGCATCATGCCACCCATGCCGCGCATCATATTCGCCATGCCACCTTTCTTGCCAAACTTTTTCATCATCTTCTGCATTTGCTTGTGCTGCTTCAGCAGACGATTCACGTCCTGGATCTGGGTTCCCGAACCCGTGGCAATCCGGCGCTTGCGGGAATTGTTAATCACATCCGGGTAGCGGCGTTCTTTGGGCGTCATCGAACAGATGATGGCTTCCATCTGCCCCATGGACTTATCGTTCACCTGTTGCTGCGCCATCTGGGCCATCTGCCCCATGCCCGGCAGCTTGTCGAGCAGGCCACCAATGCCGCCCATGTTCTTCATTTGCTGCAGCTGATCCCGAAAGTCCTCCAGGTCAAAACTCTTGCCCTTCTTGATTTTCTTGGTGAGCTTCTGCGCTTTCTTCTGGTCAAGCTTGCGCTCTGCCTCTTCGATCAGCGAGAGCACATCGCCCATACCCAGGATGCGGGATGCAACCCGATCCGGGTAGAACGGCTCAAGGGCGTCTGACTTTTCACCAACACCCAGGAACTTGATTGGCTTGCCGGTGATGTGGCGAACAGACAGGGCGGCACCGCCACGGGCATCGCCATCGGTCTTGGTCAGCACCACACCCGTCAGTGGCAGGGCATCGTTAAACGCCTTGGCGGTATTGGCCGCATCCTGACCGGTCATGGCGTCAACCACGAACAGGGTCTCAACCGGTTTCACCGCTTTATGCAGCCTACCAATCTCACCCATCATCTGTTCATCAACGTGCAGTCGGCCGGCGGTATCAAGAATCACCACATCAATGTGCTTCTTCCGGGCTGCAGCGATGGCACCTTCGGCGATATCGACGGGGTCCTGATCGGCGCTGCTCGGGAAGAATTCGACACCCACCTCGCCAGCGAGGGTTTCCAACTGACGAATCGCCGCCGGACGGTAGACATCTGCGCTGACTACCAGCACGGATTTTTTCTGCCGTTCTTTAAGGAAGCGGGAAAGCTTGGCTACAGTCGTGGTCTTACCTGCACCCTGCAGACCTGCCATCATAACCACGGCCGGCGGCTGGACGCTCAGGTTAAGGGACTCGTTGCCCTCGCCCATCACCCTCTCCAGCTCTTGCTGGACTACCTTCACGAAGACCTGGCCAGGTGTCAGGCTACGCTGCACTTCCTGACCAATGGCCCGCTTGCGGACGCCCTCAACAAAGTCCTTCACTACCGGCAATGCGACATCCGCCTCCAGCAGCGCCATCCGCACTTCCCGGAGAGTGTCCTTTATATTGTCATCAGTGAGGCGCGCCTGGCCGGAAATCTTGCGCAGACTGCCGGAAAGTCGGTCTTGGAGGTTCTCAAACATGTTGCTCTTCCGTACCCCGGATAAATTGAGTGCGTGAATCGACAGAGCCTGCGTCGACTCCTTGATTCCAGTTGCATAATCGCGACATTATAACCAGACTATCGCCCTGAAACGACCAGCCCGGTCAAATCGGCCCAAACCGGCGCCGATCCTCAGTCAGAACAGTGGTTAATAAGGAAGTCATGGGAACGCTGATTCTCGCGGTCACCTCTCTTTTTCTTTACAGCGTTGGTACCGCGCTGCAAGCCCTGCATTTCAGGGGCCGGGTTCAGAGCAATATTGCCATTACCACCCTGATTGGCGTTCTCGCACTGACCAGCCATGGACTTCTCATCGGCCAGACGGTCCACCATGACGGCGGTTTCGACTTCAGTTTTTTCAAAAGCTCAGTCCTTATTTCCTGGCTGATCGTGTTCCTGCTGCTAGGCCTGAACCTTAAAAAGCCAGTCCAGAGCCTGTTCCTTGGCGTCTACCCCCTGGCCGGCCTTACCATCATCCTTGCCCTGGTTGTCCATGGACCTTCGAGACTGGTGTCGGAGCAAAGCTATGGCATGCTCTCCCATATCGCGCTTTCGGTAACAGCCTACAGTCTCTTCACCCTGGCGGCCATCCAGGCGGTTCTTCTTTACTTCCAGAATCGCCAACTGAAGCACAATTACAACAGCTTGCTGGTTCGCAATCTGCCGCCATTGCAGACCATGGAATCGCTACTGTTTGAAATGGTATGGGCCGGCGTAGTGATGCTGATTCTGGCCATCGTGACTGGCGCCCTCTTTATAGAAGATCTTTTTGCCCAGAACCTCGCTCACAAGACCTTGTTCTCCATCCTCTCTCTGCTGGTTTTCGTAGCGCTGCTTATTGGCCGTTACACCAAGGGCTGGCGTGGAATCACCGCGAGCCGGTGGACCCTCGCAGGCTGCGCGCTGCTGATGCTGGCCTTCTACGGCAGCAAGTTTGTGCTGGAACTGATTTTCCAGCGCGGCGGCTGACCCGCCTTGAACTCCTGGTAATCTCTTGACACAACGCTTGCCAAAACCCTATTTTCGCTACTTGTCAGCAATATAAGGACACCTCTTTTGAACGAAACATCGCTTACCGCGCTGTTTATTCTGCTGGTCGGACTGATCCTTCTCTCCGGTTTCTTCTCGAGCTCCGAAACCGGAATGATGTCCCTCAACCGATATCGTCTCAAACACATGGCCAAAACCGGCCATAAAGGTGCAAAGCGTGCCCAGGGTCTGCTGCAACGCACTGATCAGCTGATCGGCGTCATCCTGATTGGCAACAACTTCGTCAACATCTTTGCTTCGTCGATCGCGACTGTCATAGCCATTCGTGTGTGGGGCGATGCCGGCATCGCGATCGCCACCATCCTGCTGACGATCGTTATCCTGATCTTCGCAGAAGTCACTCCGAAAACCCTCGCGGCGCTGTTTCCCGAGAAAATCGCATTCCCCGCCAGTTACATACTTGGCCCCCTGCTGAAGATTCTTTATCCCATTGTGTGGTCCGTAAACCTTTTTACCAGCGGCATACTCAAGCTGCTGGGCGTTTCCGCCGCAGATGCTGCCAACGACCACCTGAGTCGCGAAGAACTCCGGACCCTGGTAAACGAGGCCGGGGCCCTGATTCCAGCCAAACACAAGGACATGCTTGTCAGCATTCTGGATCTGGAAAAAGTTACCGTGAATGACATCATGGTGCCCCGCAATGAAGTGGTCGGTATCGATCTGGAGGACGACACCGACACAATCCTGCGTCAATTGCGCAGCAGCCAGCACACCCGGCTTCCGGTCTACAAGGGTGACATCAATAACATTCAGGGCATACTGCACCTGCGCAGCGCTTCGAAACTGCTCCAGCAGGAGGAAATCAACAAGGCCATGATCATGCAGCTTTGCCAGGAACCCTACTTCATTCCGGAAAGCACACCCCTGAACACCCAACTGATCAATTTCCAGAAGGGCCGCCGCAGATTTGGCGTGGTTGTAGACGAATATGGTGACGTTCTGGGCCTCGCCACCCTCGAAGACATACTTGAAGAAATCGTCGGCGACTTCACGACGGATTATGCCGCCACCAGCCCCGACATTATTCCCCAGGATAACGGCACCTTTATCATTGACGGCACCTCTGCCGTGCGAACTATCAACAAGGCGCTCGGCTGGAAGCTCCCCACCGACGGGCCGAAAACCCTCAATGGCCTGATTACAGAAACCCTTGAGAACATTCCCGACACCAACGTGTGCCTGAAAGTGGATGGTCATCGGGTCGAGGTGCTGCAAATCAAAGACAACGTTGTTAAAGCAGCTATCGTGCATCCGAAAAAGCGAAAAAAGCGTTCACTTTCGCTCAAGCAATAAAATCCGATATCACCCACCGAGACTGGCGCTATAGACCCTCCGGTTATAGCGCCTCCCGTTCTTGAAAGATCAAAATTTAACCGCCAGCTTGACCCCCGCTGATCCCCCACCAAGACTGAAGGAGCGTGCGAAACAAAAACAATCAAAAGGAATACGTCCATGAGTCTGACACACACGTTTGGCCTGCTCGCCCATCCTGACCAGGAGTGGGAGGCGATTCGTAACGAATCCGAATCCGTCACGAAGCTGTATGCCGGTCACATTCTGCTGCTGGCACTGATTCCGGCTGTTGCCGGCTTCGTCGGAACTACTCAGGTAGGCTGGCAGATTGGAGATGGCCAGATCACCAAACTGTCTGTAACCAGCGCACTCCAGCTGTCCGTCCTTTTCTATGGGGCAATGCTTGCGGGGATCTTCGTACTCGGCAAGTTCATCGATTTCTTCGCCGCCACTTACGACGCGGAGGAACGGACACCCAGAGGTGTTGCGCTTGCCGCCTATACGGCGACCCCCATTTTCCTGATTGGCGTTATCGCCGCTTATCCGAACATCTGGGTGAACATGCTGGCAGGCCTGGTGGCCGTGGCCTACGCGGTCTACCTACTTTATGAGGGCCTCCCTATCCTGATGAAGATTCCGGCGGACAAGGGTTTCATGTTCGCCTCGGCAGTCCTGACAGTGGGCCTGGTTATGTTTGTCGCACTGCTTGCCATCAGCGTCGTGATCTGGAGCATGGGTATCGGTCCGGTTTATGTAAGCTGAACGCACATTATTCGGCAAGTCAGTAACCTGCATGAGGGTGCCAGTTGGGCACCCCATGTTTTTTTGAATTTGCTCCCAGGTTAGCGTTTGGTCATGTTAACTTTAGCTAAAATGCGGTAAATTTAACCAATAACGAGAATTCAAGGATTACCCGCTCGGTCATGTATCCGGTTGAGGCGTAAACAGGAGTCTGCCATGAACAAGCAGTCCGGCATACATTACCTCCGCGAGCACAGGGAAGCCGGAAGTAACAGACCGGTTCCTGCGGAGGTCACCCGCATCCGGGACACTGTTGTCGCCGGACTCGGTGATTTGCTGCAGGGCGCCTTCGACGCCGTCGACGATTCACTGTTCGAATTGGCCAACAATGCCCGCAGCAATAATGAACAGAACCGGTATTTCGAAGCGATGCGTGAAATACGCATCAAACGGAAGGGCGTAGAGCGGCACTTTCAGAACACCGTTGCGCAATACTTCGCCAACCCACCGCATACCGGCCCGCTTCAGGAAGAAAACCTGAGCAAGCAGGCCAGCGCAGACACTCTATCCCTGGTTGGCAATGACGATCTTGAAGAGCAGGTCGCGCTCAACGCCATGATCACCAAGGCGAAAGCGCACTTTCAGGGGCCTCTGCTTCAACTCCAGACTCGTTTCAGCCAGGTTTATCCGGAAGCCACCGACGAATCACCAGTGAATCCGATGGCCCCGGAGCACCTTTGCAGCGCTTTCACCGAGGCCATCCAGGCCCTGGAAATCCAGATTCGGGAACGCCTGATCCTGCTGAAACAGTTTGACCGCTATGTTGTCTCCAACCTGGGCATGCTGCTGGACGAAGCCAATCGCATACTGATCCAGGCAGGTATCATTCCGAACTTCCGTTATCACGGTAAAGCCGGCCAGCAGCATGAGTCCCCCGGAACACAGACCACGGGTTCGGGTAAGGGCGAGCCCGGCAAAACAGACACAGGCTCTCCGGAGGCCAACAGAGAATCTGCAGGCAGCAGCGCCGTCTTCGAGCAGATTCGCCAGATGCTCGCATTACAAAGGGCCAACGCAGGCATACCTCCACGAGCATCCGACCCAGCGGTGAGGGTTATTGCGGACTCTGAACTGGCAAGCCTCCTCAATGCGTTGCCACTTGCCGCTCCTGCTTGGCAGAACCAGAGTGACCTGAGTGATGGCGAGCCGGTAAGTGTCGACTTGAGCCGGCTGGTGCACCAGCTTCTCCAGGAGGAGGCTGACCAAGGTGATGGGCGACAACCCGCACTGAACGAGGTAGATGAAGACCTGATCAACCTCGTCTCTATGCTTTTTGAATTCATCCTTGACGACTACAACCTCTCGGCACCAGTACAGGTTCTCATCAGTCGACTGCAGATCCCGATCCTGAAGGTCGTCATTCGGGACAAGAGCTTTTTCAGTCGGGCGACCCATCCAGCTCGCCGGCTACTCAACTCGCTCGCCCGAGCAGGAATTGGCTGGAGTAATAGTGACGAGAAGTCAAAGGATAAGCTGTACGGCCAGATCCACAACATAGTGCAACGTATTCTGAATGAATTTGATGGCGACGTTTCACTGTTTGAAAGACTCAACCAAGAGTTCGAAGAGTTTCTTGAGCGCGAAAACCGTAAGGCATCACTTGTTGAGCAGCGTACCCGGGAGTCAGAAAGAGGCCGAATCAAGTCTCAGGCTGCGCAACAAACTGTCGACAACCTTCTGAAAGAGAAGGTGTCGCGCTACAAGATGCCGCAACCGGTACACGATATTCTTATGAACGGTTGGAGCCGCGTCCTTTTTCTTGCCTACCTCCGCGACGATGTTGAGCATCGTTGGAATTCGACAGTAAAAGTTGTTGATGATCTCATATGGTGCTTACACCCCCATCAGGAGGATGATGAGAGGGACCAATGGGTGCGGGTGGTTCCAAGCCTGCTGAAGTCACTTAGGTCAGGCCTTGAAGAAGTTTCCTACAATTCGTCAAAGCTTGATGAAATGATGGGACAACTGAAGCACGAGCTTGCCGAAGCTTTCCGAACCAATGCAGTGATTGAGCCGCGCCAAGATGCGGCACCTGTATCTGGGGAGGATGGAGAAAACCAGGCCCATAAACAAACCAGTAAACAGCAAGAACTGGAAGACGCGGCCGTGTCTGAATATGTTGCTCAGATAGATAGCCTTCAGATCGGCAACTGGGTCGAGTTCCGCCTCGTCAACGGTGCCAGCTTCCGGTGCAAGCTCTCCGCCATCATTGACGAAGCAGACTGTTTCGTCTTTGTGAACCGGATGGGACTGAAGGTTATTGAGAAAACCCGAATTGAACTGGCCCATGAAATGCGACGTGGTCGGCTGACCCTGCTTGAGCAAGGCGCGCTGATCGACCGGGCCCTGGATGCAGTCGTCGGCACACTGCGGAGCAAAACCGCCTGACGCCAATGCCTGAAAAAAGCAGTCCTGATGCCCTGCCGGCCACGTACCGGCTGGGGCTTGCAGTATCGCTGGCACTCTTCCTCCACACGCTGTTGCTCTCAGGCATCCCCACACCCATGGAAGAACAGACGGCCTCGCACAGAGAGAGCCTCCGTTTCGAGCTGGTGCCCCCTGGCGTACCTGCAAATGTCGCCACCGCATCTGAAACCCCAAGCCCGAATCAGGACGCACCACGAATTCCGCGTTTTGAAGTAGATCCCCCTGCCCCCGAATCCCCACCGGAGCCGGAGATTGTCACCAGCCGTCAGTCGGAAACCGCGACACCGAGTGAGCAAACCAATACCAGCGTGCGGGAAAGCGAAACTGCACAGTCAAGCATCAGCACCTCTGCGGGAGCGGAACCAGAACGGCCTCCTGAACCCCAGGAAGAGAATGTTACCCGAATAACAGAGTCACCGGCTGAACTGGACCCTTACGTGGTCAAGCTGGCCATCCACCTGGCCCGGGAACTGGAGAAACTGAGAGTACCGGCGATGAGGGAACTGACCAAAACAGTGGTCATGGAAGTGGAACTGCAACTACTCGGAAATGGCGCCCTGACACGGGCAAGAGTACTGAGATCAACGGGTATCAAGAATATTGACGAGGCGGCGTATCGGGCTGCCCTGGCGGCCAGCCCCTACCCCCAACCGCCGCGCGAGGGCGGCAGCCGAAACCGCTTCGAGGTCGAACTGCAATTCACCCCGAAACGACTCTGACCAGCGGCAATCTCAGGCTTCTGCCTGCTTCGCGGCCTCTTTCACAAGCTTGGCCAGTTCGCCGCTCTCGGACATTTCAAGAACGATGTCGCAACCGCCAACCAGCTCACCGTTGATATAGAGCTGGGGATAGGTCGGCCAGCTGGAATATACCTTCAAAGCCTCACGAAGCTCCTGGTTATCCAGGATATTCACAAAGGCAAAGCGCTCACCGCACGCCATTACAGCCTGTACGGTTTTGGCAGAGAAACCACACTGGGGTGCCTGGGGGCTACCCTTCATGTACAGGATGATCGGGTTTTCTTCGAGCTGGCTTTTAATGGTTTCATTGATATCCATGAACATTCACCTCTGTTGGAACAGTCTTGCCACACGGCAATTTTCTTGCCGCTATTGTACACGGGTGCCGAACCCCTCACCAAACACCCTGATTTGACCTCGCGCAACACTGGCAGTTCCAGCCCCGTTACAGCGTTGTCATACCTGCTCCGAAGGGCTAGACTTGATGCCCCATTTTTCAGCCAACGTTCAGGCAATCCCGCCAGCTGCGGGGTTCGTTGAGATAAGGGCCATTGCATGGCGGCAAGACATTTTCTGACATTGAATGACATGACAACCACCGAGCTTGAAAGCCTGGTTGATCATGCCTCGGCATTGCGCAACGAATGGCGGCAAGGCAAGGTTCGGGACTCCCTGAAAAACCGGGTTCTGGCGATGATTTTCGAGAAATCCTCTACACGAACCAGGGTTTCTTTTGAAGCCGGCATGGCCCAGCTCGGTGGCTCCGCAATGTTCCTGTCACCCAGGGACACCCAGCTTGGCCGCGGCGAACCGATTGAAGACTCCGCCATTGTTATCTCCAGCATGGTGGACGCCGTGATGATCCGCACCTTTGCTCATGAAACCGTGGAGCGCTTCGCTGCTGCATCCAGGGTGCCAGTGATCAACGCCCTGACCGACGATTTCCATCCCTGCCAGCTGTTGGCCGACATGCAGACCTACCGAGAGCACCGGGGCAGCATTCGTGGCGCCACGGTGGCCTGGATCGGCGACGGCAACAACATGTGCCACTCGTACATCAATGCCGCCGCCCAGTTTGATTTCAACCTGAACATTGCATGCCCCGAAGGCTACGAACCGGCCGAATCAATGATCAAAGGTCACGAAGACAGGGTCAACGTGGTTCGGGATCCGGCAGAGGCAGCCCGCAACGCCCAACTTCTGGTGACGGATGTCTGGGCCTCCATGGGGCAGGAAGACGAACAGAAGGCCCGTGAAAAAGCGTTCCGTGGCTACCAGATCAACCCGGAGCTCCTTGCTCTGGCCGACAAGGACGCGCTCTTCATGCACTGTCTGCCTGCCCACCGTGGCGAGGAAATCTCGGCAGATATGATGGAGCATCCCGCCTCCGTAGTCTGGGACGAGGCTGAGAACCGCCTGCATGCACAGAAGGCACTGCTCGAATTTCTCATCCTGAACCGGCTGGACTGACTTCATGAGCATAACCGCGCAATCTCCGGCAGACTGGCTGCTTGAAGTCAACAACCTGTCCTGTGGCTACGGCGGGGATTCCGTGGTCAAGGATGTCAGCTTTGCCTTGAGCCATGGCGATATCGGTTGCCTTCTCGGCCCCAGCGGCTGCGGTAAAAGCACCATACTGCGTGCCCTCGCCGGCTTTCTGCCGCTGAGCGGCGGCGAAATCTGCCTTCAGTCCCAGGCCATCAGCCTGCCCGGGCGAACCCTGCCCCCGGAAAAACGGCGGATCGGCATGGTATTCCAGGATTACGCCCTGTTTCCGCACCTGACCATTGCCGACAACGTGGGGTTTGGCCTGCGCAATCTGAACAGAGCGGAAAAACGCCAGAAGGTCATGGAGCTGCTTAACGTCGTGCACCTGCAGGACCTGGCCGACAACTACCCCCATGAATTGTCCGGCGGCCAGCAGCAACGGGTCGCTCTGGCCCGCGCCCTGGCACCCGAGCCCACCTTGATCCTCCTGGATGAGCCGTTTTCCAATCTTGACGCAGATTTGCGCCGGCGGCTAAGCCTGGATGTTCGTGACATCCTCAAGACACTGGGCATCAGCGCCATCCTGGTTACCCACGACCAGCAGGAAGCTTTCGCCATGTGCGATCAGGTCGCGGTGTTACGGGATGGCAGGATCCAGCAGTGGGATGTTCCCTACAACCTGTACCATGAACCGGCGAATCGTTTCGTTGCGAGCTTCGTGGGCCAGGGCGGATTTATCCCCGGCACGGCCCTTGGGCCGGACACCATTGAATCCGAGCTGGGGGTTATCCATGGAAACCGGGCCTACAAATGGGAGCCCGGCACCCTGGTGGACGTCCTGATTCGCCCCGACGATATCGTTCATGACCCCGACTCGGAACTGCAACCAAAGGTGGTTGAGAAAACCTTTGCCGGCACTTCGACCCTGTACCGTTTCCGGTGTTCCGAGGATACGGAGTTCGAAGCCCTGTTCCGAAGCCATTTGGATTTCAATCTGGGCGAGCATGTTCCGGTGCGGGTCGAGGCGGATCACCTGATTGCCTTCGAGCGCACCGCCTGACGCTAGTTGTTGCACACGCGTTCAACGGCATCCAACCAGCCAGCGTATAATGACTCCCGCAAGGCCGGGCGCATCTCCGGATGGAACTGGCGCTCGCATTCCCACAGCCCCGAAATCTGCTCAAGACTTTCGAAAACTCCGGTCTGGAGCCCCGCCAGATAGGCCGCTCCGAGCGCCGTTGTTTCCGTGACCCGGGGCCGGTCAACCGTGACATTCAGGATGTCGGCAAGGAACTGCATCACCCAGTCGTTCACGACCATACCGCCGTCCACGCGCAGCGATTCAAGCCGGGCGCCGTCGTTCTGTATCGCCCGCACCAGATCCTTGGTCTGATAGCAGACGGACTGCAGACCGGCGGTCACAATCTCGCCGATTCCCGTATCCCGGGTCAGGCCCATGATTGCGCCGCGGGCATGAGGATCCCAGTGAGGCGCCCCCAGGCCAGTAAACGCGGGAACCAGATACACCGGATTATCGACTCCGACTGCCTCCGCGTGAGCTGACGATTCATTGGCGTGGGCGATCAGCTTGAGCCCATCCCGCAGCCACTGCATGGCAGCACCAGCGACAAAAATACTACCCTCCACCGCGTAACAGGGCTTTCCGTCCAAACGATAGGCCATGGTGGTCAGCAACCGGTTTTCGGAGCGCACCGCCTGATCACCGGTGTTGAGCATAAGGAAGCAGCCGGTACCATAGGTACTCTTGGCCATGCCCGGGCGAAAGCAGGCCTGCCCCACCAGAGCGGCGTGTTGATCCCCTGCAATCCCGGCAATCATGACCGCGCCCAACCAACGCGCTTCGGCGGTACCATAATCTGCCGCGCTGTCCAAAACCTCGGGCAACAGGGCCCGGGGCACTCGAAACAGGCTCAGGAGGTCGTCGTCCCATTCCTGCCTGTGAATATTGAATAGAGCGGTTCTTGAGGCATTGGTGGCATCGGTATAGTGGGATTTACCATCGGTCAGGTTCCAGAGCAGCCAGCTGTCCACGGTCCCGAAAGCCAGCTCACCAGATTCAGCCCGGCTGCGGGCGCCCTCCACGTTATCCAGGATCCAGGCTATCTTGGTGGCCGAGAAGTAAGGATCAATCAACAGCCCGGTACGCTCGACAACCATGTCCTCATGACCGTCAGATTTCAGTTTGGTACACCAGGACGCCGTTCGACGATCCTGCCAGACAATGGCGTGGTAGATCGGCTCGCCGGTTACCCTGTCCCAGATCACCGTCGTTTCACGCTGGTTGGTGATGCCAATGCCCGCCAGATCCGAGGCCTCAATGCCCGCTTTGTCGAGAACGCCGCGACAGACAGCAAGAGTGCTGTCCCAGATTTCCCGGGCATCGTGCTCTACCCAGCCGTCTTTCGGGAAATACTGGTGAAATTCCTGCTGGTCGGTGGCAACGCTGTTTCCCGTGTGGTCGAAAACAATGGCTCGGGAACTGGTTGTGCCCTGGTCTATGGCGAGCAGATAACGGGTCATGGATGGCCTCCTGTTGTTTTCTGAGATTCTAACAGCAGAGCAGCCGGGAAAGGGTGATCGACACGGAATTTGGGAAAGGGCATAAAAAAAGGGCCGGAAAACCGGCCCTCAAATGACGAATGAAACAAGGAAAGTTCGTAAGAACTACAACCTCAAAAGTCATCCCTTACGCTGTTTATTATTTACCGGGCAGCGCGGAACTTCAGTAGTGCTTGTGTAGTCGCTGTGTTACATCAGGTGAGGTGATGAGTACTGCTTCACACAATTGAGTCAACAGGCTTTTTCCTGGGCCAGACCAGGCTGAATTTCGCGCCGCCAAGTGTGTCGCTCCTGCTGACGAAAGCGTGCCCTCCGTGCCAGTAGAGAATCCGACGGACAATAGACAAACCGAGGCCATAGCCGCCGGAAGTGCGGGTACGGCTGTCATCCAGGCGGGCAAACGCGGTAAATACTTTCTCCCAATCCTGTTCCGGAATACCGGGGCCATCGTCTTCGACGTCTATGCGGCAGTTGTCCTCATCAAAGTGGCAACTTACCAACACCTTGCCCGCAGCGTAGCGACCGGCGTTGCCCACCAGATTCTGGATCGCCCGATGCAGGTAGCGGGGCTCAATATCTGACAACGCCCAGCGCTCGGAGTTTTCATCAATATTACCTTCAATACTCAACTCCGGCCGAACCATCTGTTGCTCGGAAACCACCTGACGAACGATATCGGTGACCGAGTTTTCCTGAAGGGAGAATACCGGGCCACCCTGCTCCAGCCGGGCATAGGTCAGAATCTCGTCGATCAACTCGTCCAGCTCCTGGATATCGCCATCGATGCCATCCAGCTGTTTCTGGAGCGCGGCCTGGTCCTGGCAGTCCTCAATCATCTGGACTCCAAAGCGGATCCGGGCCACCGGAGTGCGTAATTCGTGGGAAACGGCATGGATCATTTCCCGCTGCACCTGCACCAGGCGCTGAATGTGTTCGGCCATCCCATTGAAAGATGAAGCAAGTCGGGTAACCAAGGTTCCTTCACCCGTCTGAACCCGGGCGCCCATTTCACCACGGGCGATTCGAACCGCTACGGACTCAACGGTTCTGAGATTGCTGTCGACTTCCCGGAGCGCAAGGAAAAGAGCAACGGCCAGCACGCCACCCAGCACCAGAACCAGCAGCAGAACCACCGGCCAGGCCCACGCATTAAACGCAGCCGGCATATCAATCCGGTACAGCTCGCCATCGGATAACTGAACGATCACCCGGCCGCAACCGTCCGATTTGTTGGTGTAAAAGGCAAGACCACGATCGGCGACCTGAGCGAGAACGTCAGAGTCCGGCAGCATAGCGGCATCGTCCAGCGGGTGAACTTCAACATCGAGAGACCGGGCCATCTGAGAAGCAACATTGAGACGGTCATCCGCCGGGGCTGAATCAAGATGCCACCGAAAGATCAGCCCAATGGTTTCTGACACGTCCCGATAGGGCTCGTTCAGGCGGAGCTGCAAAACTTCTCCGGCAAGCCCGGTTACCAGAACCCGATACCCCACATCACTCTCGATACCAACCACCTGGCCATAACCAAGCCTCTCCAATGCCACCGGGGAAAGATTGAACCGTGAAGGGGGCCCCACGCGGAGATCCACTGTCGAGGTCAGCCAATGGTACTGTTGTATTGGTGCCGGCGCAGCCGCCAGCCAGCGCATCAGGGGCTCCGGAAAGCGTTCGTGCCAGAATTGTGAGCGCACCGTGTTGATCCCGGTAAACAGCAGAACGCAGAACAGAACAACCAACGCTGTCAGGCCGGCTAGGCGGGCATAGAGCTTGAGGAAGAACTTCAGGGGCATGGTACCAACCCTGGCATGGAACACCGGTGTGCGGGCGAGGGGCACACCGGCTCCAAACACTGAATCGTCAGGCTTCCTTTACGAACAGGTAGCCTTTGCTGCGAACGGTCTTGATGCGCCGCGGATGGATGGGGTCATCGCCAATTTTGGGGCGAATCCGGGACACGCGAACATCAATGGAGCGATCCTGGCCATCGTACTCAATCCCGCGCAAAGCGGTGAAGATTTCTTCCCGGCTGAGAACACGGCCGGCGTTGCTGGCCAGTAACCAGAGCAGATCGAATTCGGCACTGGTCAGGTCGATGCTTTCATCATTCAGCCAGGCTTCGCGCATGGAGCGATCAACAACCAGATCGTTGAACTGGAGACGCACAGGTTCTTCGCCACTCGCTTCGTCACCGGCTCCCTGGCCCGTCTCGGTAACCCGGCGCAGCATGGCGCGTATGCGTGCCAGCAATACCCGAGGCTTGACCGGCTTGCCAATGTAATCGTCCGCGCCCATTTCCAGACCGAGTACCTGGTCCAGATCATCGGTACGGGCGGTCAGCATGATGATCGGGCCGGAATAGAAGGGACGCACCCGGCGGCAAATGGACAACCCGTCTTCACCCGGCAACATCAGATCCAGCACTACCAGATCGGGCTGCTCGTTGCGGATCCGCTCTACCGCAGGACCACCGTGAGTTTCCAGGGAGACAGTCAACCCGTTGCTTTCAAGGTATTCGCGGGTAAGCTCTGCCAACCGCTCGTCGTCCTCGACAATCAGAATTCGCCAACTTTCGTTTGTCTGTTCCACGCCATCCATCTCTGGTTTTGTTATTCCGGTTTCAGGTCATTCTGTGTACCTGACAATACAGGCAACCTGCTGTAACAGCAATTATACATGCTATTCAGAAATATACATGGAACCGCTGCTTCGTTACACCCTGTGACACAGCTCCCGCAACCGCCAACTCATTCCCTGGTGTCACAGACACGTCACCTCTTGGTCACCGATGTGTCATACCGGCTTCATAGGCTTGTCGGGAAATGGAAACAAAAGAGACGACGCCATGACCACACAAATCGCGAAAGCCCGCCGCAGCGCCCGTCGCCTGAAAACCGGCTTGACCCGGTGCCCGCAGCAGGTGGAGGCGGCCCAGCGACTGCGTTACCGGGTATTCTCCGAAGAGTATGGCAGCGACCTGGGCGCACCCACGCCTGGTATCGATGCTGATGAGTTCGACACCGTATGTGACCACCTGATCGTGACCGACCTGGATTCCGGCGAACTGATAGCGACCACGCGAATCCTGCACCAGGCAGACACAAAAGCCGTTGGCGGTTTTTACTCTGCCGGCGAGTTTGATCTGAGCAGCCTGGAAAAACTTCCCGGCACTATCGCCGAACTTGGCCGCACCTGTGTTCACCCGGACTACCGCAACGGTGCCACCATCAGCCTGCTCTGGTCGGCAGTGGCCGAGTACCTGGTTGAACGGGGCGTTGATTACATGATCGGCTGCGCCAGCATCGGCATGTCGGACGGAGGGCTGAAAGCCTGGCGCATCGCCCGCCACCTCCAGAACGAGTATCTGGCCGATGCGGATTTTCTGGTCAAACCGCTCCGGGAAATGCCGCACCTGACCCACACCCGGGACAACGATCGCCCGGTAGACGTCCCTGCCCTGATCCGTGCCTATATGCGCCTGGGCGCCCGGGTCTGCGGCGAACCCTGCTGGGATCCGGATTTTCGCTGTGCTGACCTGCTGGTCTTGCTGGAAGTCAGCAAACTGGCCGGACGCTACAGCCGGCATTTCATGCGCACGGCGTCCTGAAACAGGGAGTCTGGGAGATGAGCTGGCTGAGACTCTGCGTTCGAATCACGACCTTTATGGTTTTTTTGGCAGCCACCACGATGCTGGCCGCCGGTTTGCGGATCACTGAAGCGGTTACACGCAAAGCCATCGATCGGACACCCTGGGCCAGATTCTGTTTCCGATGGGCCTGCCGGTGCCTGGGACTGGATATACACCAGCACGGATCACCTTCCGACGATACCGTTCTGTTCGTCAGCAACCACATCAGTTGGTCAGATATTCCGATTCTGGGAAGCCTGGCACCGATCCGGTTCCTGTCGAAAGCGGAGGTCGGCCAGTGGCCGGCCATAGGCTGGCTGGCGCGACAGGCCGGCACACTTTTCATACGGCGGGGAGGCGGACAGGCCCGCCGCGTTCGGAACCAGATTGTCGAGAATTTACAGGCCGGAGAGAATGTCCTGGTATACCCGGAGGGAACCACCAGTGCAGGTCTGACCGTATTGCCGTTCCACGGTCTTTTGCTCAAGGCCGCGCCGGAAAGCAGAACGCCAGTTCAGCCAGTGACCATCGCCTACCGCAGAAACGGGCGACCTGATTACCTGGCGCCCTTTATTGGTGACGATGAGTTCCACTGCCATCTGCTGAGAATGCTCAGAGAGCCCTCTGCCCGGGTAGACGTTGTCTTCCACGCACCGGTGTCTGCGTCGGATCAGCCCCCAACCGGTGAGATTGCCGCCCGACTGCGAGAAATCGTTCTCGACGGCCTGGCGCGGATATACAGCGGCGAGTACGACGGGCGGGCATCAGATCTTCTCAGAACAGGGGACGCCCCTGGGCTACCTCGTCTTCCGTCGCTTCGCGGCGGCCAACGATCTCCAGATCAAAGTACAGGGTAAAACCCGCCAGCGGATGATTGGCATCCACCTTAACCAGGTTGCCGTCGATCCCGACAACCTGCACGATCTGCGCTTCATCGCCGGTGTTGGTCTGGAACTTCATGCCAATCTGCAGGTTTTCGATGCCCTCAAACAGCGAGCGAGGCACCTTGCGCACCAGTTCCGGCTTGTGCTCGCCATACGCCATGGCCGGTGGCACCGTCACCTCAAGGCAATCCCCGACATTGCGGTCTTTCACCGCCTGCTGAATCCCTTCAATAATCTCCGGGCTGCCGTAGACGAAGTGCAGAGGCTCACTGCCTTCAGAAGTATCAACCAGCTCGCCGATCTTGTTTTTCAGTACGTAGTGGACGGTAAAAACGTCGGGTCTTGCTTGTGAAGCTGTCATCAGGTTTTCGAGTTTCCTGTATCCGGTGGTGTTTCGAGCTGCTGCAAGCCATGAATAACCAGTCGCTGATCGAGCTTGTCCCGCAATCCTGAAGGGTTACTCAGACCCATGCGTTCAAGCAGGGCCCGGTAACGGCCTTCGTCATCCCGGGCCCGGAGAGCCTGCAACAGAGTCGACAGTTTACCACGGCGAGTGGCCGTTGCGGCCTTGAGCCCCTTAAGGGCTTTCCCCAACGTCAGTTCCTCATCGGTAAAATCCCTGCCAAACGGGAACGGCGGGAACAGGCTGGCATCTCCCGCTACCTCGACGGCACGCCTGATTGCTTGCGGCGTGTTGTTACACCAGTCGGCAGGTAGCCGGAACCCAGGATCCACCTTTCCTGCCTTCTGGGCTTTTTTCAGAAGCTCCTGCTGGAACCGGGAGTCGGCGATGCGGATCAGCCGGAGGAATACCTGCTCGTCTGACTGCCCTCTCAGGTCGGCAATGCCGTATTCGGTAATCACAATATCCCGCAGGTGGCGAGGAATGGTGCAATGACCATAATTGAAGACAATATTGGAGAGCACCTTGCCATGGGATGAGCGGGTGCTGCGCAGCGACAGAATGGAACGGGCGCCCGGCAGCTCATGGGCCATGGCAACAAAGTTGTACTGGCCACCAACACCACTCACTACCCGCCCATCATCAAGGCCATCCGATACCCCCGCACCATTGAGGGTGTACATCATTGCCGAGTTAATGAAGCGACCATGAACGCGCTGCGCGGCTTTCAGCTTCTGGTCGCCAAACGGGTGATCATACAGGTGGTTGATGAAGTTCACGCTGGTCATGCAGATTTTTGCACGCTGCTCGTCGGTCAGCTCTCTGAGGTACTGGTAGAACTGCTCGGGGCCAACGTAAAAACCGCCGTGCATTGCGATACCGCCAGTCAGCCTCTCCCCGAGAATCAGGGTTTCGATGGCCTGGCGGGCCTCTGGATTGTCCAGGTCGCCCTCCACCGACTGATCACCGACGCGCAGCCGGCCTCCCTTGAATTCGACAGCCTCTCTGAAAATGCCATGCCGAACCAGCCAATGGACATCTCTTGCCCGCAGCGGGCTATCAATCAGCTTCTCCCGGCGTAAAACATCCAGGGTGGCGAGCGAAACCTCCCCGCTGATATCACCACGGTTGATCAGCGTCTGAAGACCGGCGTGATCGTAAACCTCGCGGGTGAGGATGCCCTCCTGCATCAGGTACAGAAAACCATCCACCATCATTTCACTGCAGCCATACAGGCCCTGTTCGAAGGGCCCTGTGCCGCCATCTTCCCTGACCACAGGAAAGTTCTGGTCAACGTTCAGATGATCAAACACTTTTCGCCAGGCATCGTTGTGACTGTGACGAAGTATGGCGCTCTGGACCAGAGCAGCACCCAGTGAGCCGATGCCAACCTGAAGGGTACCGCCATCCTTCAACAAGGTGCTGGCATAGAACCCGATCATGTGATCTTCCGGGCTGACCGACATCTGGGGGGCTGAAAACAGCGGGTAATCGCTGGAGGGCTGTTCCAGCAGCACATCGAACCGATCTGCCTCAATGGCCGCATGGTGTCCGAACCAGGGCAGGTTCTGGTTCATCTCCGCCACCAGAGCAACCGGTGTGCCGGCTGCTTCCCGCTCCCGCAATAGAGGAATCAGGTCCAGCGTCAGGTCGGGATTGCAACTCAGGCTGACTTGCCCGGGCTGCCCATGCGCTTCACCCGGCGATACCATCTGCGCGACCACGTTGACCCCAACACCCATAAGGTCCCGAACGGCATGGGTGTAGTTGGTACAGACATAATGCCGCTGCTGGGAACGATTGTTAAGGTAACTGCCGGCTTTGAAGAAGAACTCCGAGACCTGGACATTTGGGGGAAGGCGATTGGAGGAGACATCGCGGGCATAGGCCAGTTCGGGAATCCGGCCATAGAGGCGCTCTACAAATGGCCCCATGAAGCGCTTCTCAAGCGAGGAGCCGCCCTTTGGCGCCAGGAGCGACAGAGCTGTGACAATATGCAGACGGATTTCCGGATCGTCCTTGGCCCGCTGGTACAGCGCATTAACAAAACGCACCGGTTTGCCGAGCCCAAGCGGCAAACCCAGCGTGATTTCCTTGCCAACCCGGCGAATCACCTCATCAACACAGGCGTTCACATCATTCGATAACTGCCCTCTATCACCCGCCATTACCAAGCTCCTTATCGGCTAATGCTAACGGGGATGATCACACGAGCATCGGGCACAGACAATGCGCCAGATCATGATTCTGCGGTTTGAAGGGCTTCGGGGAGTCAGGAGATGGAAGAAAGGCGAGAGGGTTTCAGAAGTTCCACTTCAGGTTCAGACAGGCACCCTCGTTCAGAAGGGCAATGCCATGGTCGGCTTGCGCTGGATCCGACGCATACTGCTTGCCGGAACTCTTCGACCGGGTCAGTGAAAGGCTGAGCAGGCGAGAGCCGATTTCGGTGAATGCCTCGGAGCTGTCTTCTTCATAGTCGCCGGAAACCCGTTCCTGAATTTCGAAGATCTGCTCGCTGGTTGTCGTGCTCTCGACCTGCTCGAATACGCGCTCGGATGCCTCGGCGCGAACGACGAATGCAACGAGATTGAGAGCGAGTAATGCGACGAAGATGCGAATAATCATGACACTGCCTGAGACCTTTTTTCCGACACGGGAGTCTACGGATACCTTAGGCTTAAGTCTAATGATTAAGGGCCGGAAAGATGTGAATTTGCACACAAAGGCGTCGACTTTTTGTCACGGGATCATCATGTTTTTGTCAATTTATGATCCCCAATATTTCACATTGTAACTGTGCTTCCGGCCAGCGCCTGCTGACCGGAGAACCAAACCAAAATCCGGCGGATTCAGGGGCAGGGATAGGTGAATTCCTGATGGATAGACTCGATGGCCTCCAGCACCTCAGGGCTCAGGGTCACCTGCGCAGACCCGATGTTTTCCCGTAACTGCTCCATGGACGTCGCACCAATGATGTTGCTGGTTACGAAACTGCGGCTGTTTACATAAGCCAGCGCCATCTGGACCGGAGACAATTCGTGTTGCTGAGCCAGATCAACGTAGGCCCGGGTTGCATCCATGCCTCTGCCGCTCGTATAGCGGCTGAACCGCTCGTAGAGGGTCATTCTGGCCTTCTCCGGCCACTTGCCGCCCAGGTATTTACCAGACAACATGCCGAACGCCAGCGGCGAATACGCCAGCAAACCGGCCTGCTCCCGATGCGCTATCTCCGCCATCCCCACCTCGAACGAGCGGTTCAGGAGGTTATAGGGATTCTGGATACTGGCGACCCTGGGCCAGCCCTTCTCGCCTGCCAGGCGGAGGTACTCCATGGTGCCCCACGGCGTCTCATTGGACAGCCCGATGTGCCGCACCTTGCCAGAGCGCACAAGTTCATCCAGCGCCTCGAGTGTCTCCTCGATGGGCGTGAAGGATTCCTCCGGGTTGTGCTCATAGCCGAGCTTGCCGAAAAAGTTCGTGCTGCGATCCGGCCAGTGCACCTGGTAGAGGTCGATGTAATCCGTCTGCAGGCGCTTCAGGCTGGCGTCGCAGGCCTCCAGAATGTGGTCGCGGGTCAGTCTCGGACCATTACGCAGGTACTTCAGGCCATTGCCCGGTCCTGCCACTTTGGAAGCAATCACCAGGTCGTCGCGCTTGCCCCGACTGGAAAGCCAGTTCCCCAGATAGGTCTCGGTCAGCCCCTGGGTTTCCGCCCGTGGCGGCACGGGATACATCTCTGCAGCATCGATAAAGTTGATGCCCTCGTTCACTGCGTAATCCAGCTGCTCAAACGCTTCCTTCTCGGTGTTCTGTTCGCCCCAGGTCATGGTACCCAGGCAAATCAGGGTAACGTCGAGATCCGTCTTGCCAAGCTTTCTCGTTTGCATATCGTCTCCGATTCGGTTCGGTTAACGGGTAAAGGGAATGTCACGGGAGTGTCGCATAACTGTCATGCCAGCTTTTCATAGTAGAGGCATGTCAAAGGAAGCACAGGAAACACCGTGACCGAGACCACGAAGGCCAACCGGCGTCAACAACACATTACCATTGTTTCGGAGACTTTTCCGCCGGAAATCAATGGCGTGGCAAACACGCTCAGGCACCTTTGCCAGGGGTTGATGCAGCGTGGACACCGGGTAACGGTTATACGGCCGCGACAGCAACATGAGCGCAAGGGACACTTCGCCAGTGCCGGCGAAGCCTTGTTCACCCATGAGCATGTGGTGACCGGATTGCCTCTACCCGGGTACGCGGACCTGCGTTTTGGCCTGGCCCGGACCAACCACCTGAAAAAGCTCATGGTCGCGGACCGGCCCGATGCCCTCTACGTTGCTACCCAGGGTCCACTGGGTATCGCCGCCACATCAGCAGCGCGTCAGATCGGCATTACGGTGATCTCCGGCTTCCACACCAACTTCCACAGCTACAGCCGATATTATGGCGTTGGAATACTCGCGCGCTTGCTGTGTCTCTACGGCCGGTGGTTCCACAATCGCACCGCCATCACCCTGGTGCCTACCCGAAAAATGCAGCAGACGATAAGAGCCATGGGCATCCCGGGAACCGGGCTCTGGAGTCGGGGCGTGGACTGTCATCGATTCACTCCCCATAAGCGAGACAGTGCACTTCGCGAATCCTGGGGATTGCAGGCCAATGACCGCGCCATTCTTTATGTAGGTCGGCTCGCACCAGAGAAAAACCTGCGCATGGCGGTCGCCTGCTTCGAACGCATCCGCGGCCTTCATCCCCAGGCCAGGTTCATTCTGGTTGGCGACGGCCCACTTCGGCGTCAACTGGCCGAACGTCACCCCGACTACGTGTTCTGCGGCACCAGACGCGGCGACGACCTGGCCCGACATTTTGCCTCGGGCGATCTGTTCCTGTTCCCAAGCAAGACCGATACGTTCGGCAACGTGGTGCTGGAGGCCATGGCCAGCGGCCTGGGTGTCGTCAGCTTTGACGACGCCGCAGCAGCCGAACACATCCGCCACGAGGAAAACGGCATGAAAGTGCCCCTGGATCAGGACGAGGCTTACGTCGACAGCGCCCTGAGGCTGGCTGACCAGCCCACCCTGCTGAACCGGATCAGGGCCCAGGCACGGCTGGACGCCCTGGAACAGAACTGGAATTCCCAGATCGAACAGTTTGAACAACTGGTTTTCAATCAACCCGCAAAGGCTGGATACCATGCCATCAACAAGCAAAGCGTCTCGCTTCTTTGAACTGGCAGACCAGCGGGAAGTCGCGTTCTGCCAATCTATCAACCGCGCTGTTCGCTTCCGGCCAGCCCTTGGCTACTTCCGGCTGGTCAGCCGACTGGGTGACGGCTGGTTCTGGTATGCCCTGATCCTGTCGATCCCTGTTCTTTATCCGGCGTCGGGGCCAGGGCTGGCGCTTCTCATGGCGCTGACCGGCCTTGCCTGCACCGTAAGCTACAAGCTTCTGAAGCGCTGGCTAATCCGGGAACGCCCCTTCATATCCTTCCCGGCCATCAACTGTGGCACACCCCCTCTGGACCGCTACAGCTTCCCCTCCGGCCACACACTTCACGCCGCCTGCTTCCAGGTTATGCTCAGCGTGGCCGAGCCGGCGCTCGCGCTGATCGTACTCCCCTTCACCCTCAGTGTGGCGGCATCACGGGTGGTTCTGGGCCTGCACTACCCCAGCGACGTCGCTGCGGGCGCACTGATCGGCGGGCTGATGGGTTACATGGCCATGAGCTGGCTGCACTTCTAATCAAACAAACGCAACTGGGTAACCGGGGCGTCATCATTTCGAAAACGCACGCCCAGCCCCAGCAGCCGCACCGGTCGCTCCCGGTTGGTCACCAGTTCCGCGAGCAGCGGCAGATAATCTTCCAGAGTGGGCTCTGTGATCTGCTCCCGGACGCGCTCCAGAGTGTGGGTTGAAAAATCGCTGTAGCGTATCTTTATAAAAAGCTTGTGGATTGGTTTTCGACGGGCCTTGCGGGAGAGGCGAAGATTGAGATCTGCAACCAGAGAGGCCATGACGGTTTCGCAGGCGACCATGTCCGGCAAGTCCTGGGAAAAGGTCCGCTCGACGCTGACCGACTTGGCGATCCGCGACACCACCACGGCCCGGTCATCCCGGCCGTGGGCCATCTCGTGGAGGCGGTAGCCCTGCTTTCCGAAGCGCTCTATTAGCACATCGGCCCCAAGCGCCTGCATGTCCCCACAGGTCTTTACCCCCAGCACATGCAGTTTCGAGGCCGTAACCTGCCCTACCCCGAACAGCTTCTCCACTGGCAATCCCTGCACGAAATCCTCAACGTCTTCCGGGCGAATCACAAAGAGTCCGTCCGGCTTTTCCCAGTCGCTGGCGATCTTTGCGAGGAACTTGTTGGGCGCCACTCCGGCAGAAATGGTGATACCCACTTCCTGACGCACCCGCTCCCGAAGGTGCCGAGCCATCAGGGTGGCGCTGCCTTTGTGGTCGGTTACATCGGAGACATCCAGAAAGGCCTCATCCAGGGAAAGAGGTTCCACCAGATCCGTGAGTTCCCGCAGAATCGCCATCACCTGTTGTGAGACCGCCCGGTACCGTCCCATGTCCGTCGGTACCGTTACCAGCCCCGGGCACAACCGACGCGCCTCGCTACCCGGCATCGCGGAACGCACACCGTACGCGCGGGCTTTGTAATTGCAGGTGGTTACCACGCCCCGACCACCATCACCACCCACTGCCAGCGGCACATCCCTTAGGCTGGGATCGTCCCGCATCTCGACGGCCGCGTAGAAGCAGTCACAATCCACGTGGATGATCTTGCGTTGTGGCATAATCAGGGCGCTCGCGTCGACTCTCTGTACATTTATACAGCCTTGTATCTTAAGCTAACATACAGAGAATGTCAGGAACGCTGACAACCGGCGCATCAACTATTGAGAGGCCATCATGAGCAACCCGATTCCTGAAGCAGAACGCACCGAAATTGAAGCCGCAGCCTTCCGTCGCCTGGTCAAACACCTTCGTGAAAACACCGATGTGCAGAACATCGATCTGATGAACCTTGCAGGTTTCTGCCGTAACTGCCTTTCAAAATGGTATCGGGCAGAAGCGGATGAGCGGGGCTTCGAAATTTCAGACCCCCAGGCCCGCGAGGAAATCTACGGCATGCCCTATGAGGACTGGAAGGCGCTCTATCAGACCGGCCCCAAGCAGGAACACAAATAATGAGCGTCAATGATGCCGTGAGGATCCATCTGGCATCCCTGGATGCTGGCCACGCCAGCTTCAAAGATTCCCTGGCCCTGATCGAACAGCACTTCGAATACCAGCCCTGCGGCTTCCGCAACGGCCCACTGGTAAACGCAGAAGGCGAGAATGCCGGGTCCTGCCGGATCTTTGGTCTGGGCCAGTACTGCAATCTGAGCGAAGTGGACACGCTCAAACTGTTCGCCGAGCATTACCAGCAGGTTCTGGACGACCCGACGGGCGAGAGCCATGGCAACATCCGCCAGTTCATCAGCACCGGATGGTCAGGCATCCGGTTCGAGGGCGTGCCACTCCGGCAGCGCCCGAACCCAACCGACAACATGACCAGGGAAGAGACTCCTTCATGAGCGATACCGCCACCTCCGGGGTAAAACAGGGTTTTCAGCTAAAAAGCGCCAGCGTGTCCATGACAGCCCTGGAGCTCTACTACTTTGACGATGGCGAGTTCGAAGAGGTGCTGCGGGACAAGATCAGCCAGGCACCCGGGTTCTTCAAGGACATTCCGCTGATCATAAGTCTGGAGAAGTACCAGGGACTGGACAGCGAACTGGATTTCTTCAAGATCATCGGTACCTGTCGGCGCAACCACATCCACGTGATTGGCGTGCGCGGTGGCACCGACGACCAGCGTCGGCTCGCCCGGGGCGCTGCACTGGCACTGCTGCCGGGTAACGGCCAGCGGGACCGCACCCACGAAGCCGAACAGGCGGCCGCGGACGAAGCGGAAGCGGCAGTTGTTGCGGCCTCGACAAGCGCTGCCGGCGACCCACCACCGGCCAAGATCATCTCCCAGCCGGTGCGCTCCGGCCAACAGATCCACGCTCCGGAAGGTGATCTGGTTATTCTGGCGCCTGTGCAGGCTGGCGCCGAAGTGCTTGCCGCTGGCAACATCCATGTTTACGGTCCTCTCCGGGGCCGGGCGCTGGCCGGCATCCACGGTGCAGAATCCGCCCGGATTTTCTGCCAATCACTGGAAGCGGAGCTTGTGTCCATCGCGGGACACTATAAAATCTCCGAAGATCTTCAGGACAATGGCTGGAAAAGCGCTGTGCAAATCCTGCTCAGGGACGACCTGCTGGTGGTGACGCCACTGGACAAGGCCTGATATTGGAGCTGAATACAATAACTTGACCGGACAATTCGGCAGACACGACGAATCCACCGAGAAACAGGAACAGAACCTTGGCTAGAATTATTGTCGTTACCTCAGGAAAGGGCGGCGTTGGCAAGACCACCACCAGCGCCTCGATCAGTACCGGCCTTGCCAAACGGGGCCACAAGACAGTGGTCATTGATTTTGACGTGGGCCTGCGCAACCTCGACCTGATCATGAACTGCGAGCGTCGCGTGGTGTACGACTTCGTCAACGTGATCCAGGGCGAAGCCTCCCTGAATCAGGCCCTGATCCGCGACAAGCGGGTCGATACCCTCTATATCCTTCCGGCCTCCCAGACCCGGGAGAAGGAAGCACTCACCAAAGAAGGTGTCGAGAAGGTCATCAACGAGCTCTCCGAGACGTTCGATTATATCGTGTGCGACTCACCCGCCGGCATTGAGCATGGCGCCCTGATGGCGCTGTATTATGCCGATGAAGCGATTGTGGTCACCAACCCCGAAGTGTCCTCGGTCCGGGATTCCGACCGCATTCTTGGCATTCTGCAGAGCAAGTCCCGCCGCGCCGAAATGGGCCAGGATCCAGTCAAGGAACATCTGCTTCTGACCCGCTACAACCCGTCCCGGGTTGAAAAGGGCGAGATGCTGTCCGTGGCAGACGTAGAAGAGATCCTTGCGATCCCGCTTCTGGGTGTCATCCCGGAAAGCCAGATTGTACTGAATGCGTCAAACCAGGGTTTGCCGGTCATCCTCGAAGAGGACAGCGATGCCGGCCAGGCCTATGAAGACGCAGTCGCGCGCCTGCTGGGTGAGGAGCGGGAACACCGTTTCATGACGTCCCAGAAGAAGGGTTTCTTCTCACGGATGTTCAAGGGGGGCTAAGGGATGAGTTTCCTCGATTATTTCAAGGGCAAGAAGAACAAATCCGCAAGCGTTGCCAAAGAGCGCCTGCAGATCATTGTGGCCCACGAGCGGGGCCAGCGCGAGCAGCCGGATTACCTGCCCCAGCTTCAGCAGGAGCTGCTTGAGGTTATCCGCAAGTACGTTCAGATCAGCGACGACATGGTTCAGGTTGAAGTGGACCGCAACGAGAGTTGCTCGGTACTGGAACTGAACGTCACGCTGCCGGAGCGCTAAACGGTGTGATCAGGCCTGTCCCGCGTGGAGTGGGGCGGGCCTGGCCGTCTCTTACCAGCGTGCGAAATGGTCTTCCATCAGGCCCCGCAGACCTTTAACTTCGATTTTCCCGCCGGCGTCATCAGTCACCGTTCCATTGAAGGTGCCCACATATTGCCGGAAGTTGGATGCCAGCACCCAGGCATTCAGTTTTTCCTTGCGAACTCCGGCCGGGACAAAATGCAGATCAATACGGCCGTCCTCCGTGGTCACATGCCAGTCACTGCCCGGCCGGTAGCGGTCAAAACGGAACCTGGCCGCCCCCAGTTTGTGGCAGACACCATCCAGCCAGAGAGCGTTTTCTGTCATCCCCGTTTCATTGACCCCGGCGGCCAGGTTCAGCCCCAGGGACCGGCCATCCGCAAGCTGGCCGGCCAGGCAGGCCCAGTTCCAGGCCGTTTCCCGGCGCATGAAGCCGCAGCTCCAGTCGATGGTTCCCCGGGTCTGTTCGTCGCAGCGCCAGATGCTGTGACCCCAGCGGACCTCTCCCTCCACCGGCAAGCCTGCCGACTTGCGGGTAAACACCCAGCCATTGTAGCCCGCTGGACAAACCAGCCGGAGCGAATCCCGATCCTCTTTCAGGGTCATCTCTATACAGATATCACCGGGGGCGGACACCGTAATCGTTCGGCCATCAGCCGCAGGCGCGATTCGCACGTCAACCTCGCCTTTGCTGAACGTTGCCACACCTTCCTCCGGCAGTGGTTCAATGCGGGTCTGCCTGGCCAATGGCTGAAGGAACGACTGCTCCATCATCTCGCCGGTCTCAAAATCGTAGAGATAGAAGAAGCCGCTGCCCATCAGTTTCAGATCCACCACCGCCAGGCCAAACACCCATCCCGGGCCCATAGCGCTGACAAACTGGAACTGATTGAAACGCCAGCGCCGGGCCAGCCGTGACCGGGGGCGGTCCATCACCGTGCGCAGGTCATAGTCCAGATAGTTGATCTCGTGTACCGGCTCATCGAGCAGCCCGAGAACTATCTGTCCTTTGCCGTTGATCAGCTTTTCCATTGTCATAGTCGTCGTCAGATCAGGCCAATTCCGTGAATCGAATCAGCGGGTCGCTACCTGGTTCACAATCCACTGTTTCAGTGGCCATGCCAGCAAAAACCTCATGCTAGACTCGGCCCACCATCTGCAAGGAAGTGTACCCTATGAGAAAGAGCATAGCCCATGGCATTACGGGCTGGGCCTCGGTCATCAGCGGGCTTGTCTGTGCATTGCTGGTATTTGCTGTCGCCGCCAGTGCACGGGCTGAACTGCCTGATGAAACCCATGAGGAATGGACGCTGCGAAAGGAAGCCGATCATATCCGGGTGTATACCATCGACCAGCCAGACTCGAGCTTCAAGGCGTTCAAGGCCGTGGCGGTGCTCGATGCGCCCATCGAAAACCTGATGGCCGTCATGGCCAATCCCGGTTCCTGCGTCGAGTGGGTGCACAACTGCACCGAATCCTATGCGTTCGGCGATGGCGCGTTCCACGATCGCTTCGCCTATTCGGTGAACGATATGCCCTGGCCCGTGACCGACCGGGACTATGTCCTGCGTATCCGGACACGGGGCGACAAGGCTTCCGGTGAGATTGTCATGGATCTGAACGCCATGCCCGATCAGCGGGCCCAGAGCAGCAGCCGGGTCAGGGTCGACCGGTCCGACACCCTGTATCGGTTCACTCCAGAGGGAGACAAGACCAGGATGCTCTGGGTTCAGCACACGGATCCCAATGGGGCGTTACCGGGCTGGTTGGTGAACTCCCTGCTGGTGGATATTCCGGTACGTTCCATGGAGGAGCTGGAACGCGTCGCCAACCAGGAAAAGTACCAGGGTTATCGACTGGTCTACGATGAAAATGGCCAACTCACTGGTGTCACGCCGCCTGGCCCCTGAACCATCAGCGCCATGAAGGGATGACGCGCAAGGCATCACGCGCTAAGCTTTCAAAAAGGAATTCAAAAGGCAGCCCAGATCAATGACCGTTCTCGCCTACGAGATCATGACACCCAGCATCAAGGCCGTCCCGCAATCCTGGACCATGGACCGGTTGGCCCGCTTCCTCACCGACAACGAGATAACCGGCAGCCCCGTCACCGATGACGACGGCGAAATTGTCGGCATTGCCACTCTTAAAGACATCACCGAATTCCGTTGGAACGCCACGCGCTCCGATGCCGACCGACATCTGACCCCCGAAGAACGGGAGGAAGCCCGGCGTCTGCGGATGGTCATCTTTGAGGAAATGGGCAAGGTGCCGGTGGAAGTCCGGGACATCATGACCCCCATCGTTTTATCAGTTGACGAGAAGACGCCGGTGCGCGACATTGCGAATATCATGATGCGCGAGCACCTGCACCGGATCTTTGTCACCAATGATTCAAAAATTACCGGCATCATAACGACTTACGATATGCTGAAAGTGATCTCGGATGAGGAACTCACGCAACGCTGCGCCGATAACGACTGAGCCACCAGAGAGGTAGCGCCACTTATGCCCAGAGCACCGCAAGCTCGCCGAAAGATGTACGTCCTCGACACCAACGTCCTGATCCACGACCCGAACGCCCTCCTCAACTTTGAAGAACACGATGTCATCATCCCGATGACGGTCCTCGAAGAACTCGACAGCCTCAAATCCGGCAAGCAGGCTGTGGCCGCCGACTGCCGTCAGGCCATCCGCAACATCGATAAGTTGCTGGGCGATGCCAGCCCGAAGGTGATCGAGAAAGGCGTTCCCATTGTTCGTGGCAAGAAGGCCGAACCCCTGGGCAGTCTTTCGATCCTGATGAGCACCGGTGACAGCGGCAACCACTCACTGCCCGAGCACCTGAACGACAACAAGATCATCAATACCCTGGCGGCCCTGCAGAACCGTCACAAGTCCCGGGATATCATCCTGGTGTCCAAGGACATCAACATGCGCCTGAAAGCGCGCGGCTTCGGGGTGGAAGCCCAGGATTACCACAACGATCAGCTCCTGGACGACATCGATCTTTTACCCAAGGGCTACAGGGAATTCCCCAACTCCTTCTGGGACACCATCGAGAAAGTCGAGACTGTTCAGCGTGAAGGCACCACCGAGCATATCCTCAAGCGGGAGGGGGAACTGGCGAAGCTCAACATCAATGAGTTCGTGATTGATCAAATGGGCTTTGTCGGCAAGGTGGTGGATATCACCGACACCCAGGTGATCATCAAGGATCTGCACCAGCACGACCTGATGAACGAGGAAGTCTGGGGGCTGGTGCCAAGGGACATCTACCAGGCCATGGCACTGAACCTGCTGCTGGACCCGGACATTCACCTGGTCAATCTCACGGGTTCTGCCGGTTCCGGTAAAACCATTTTGGCACTGGCCGCCTGCATCGAGATGACCGTGGCCAGCAAGCTTTACAAGCGCATCATCGCCACCCGTTCGACCCAGGGGCTGGATGAGGACATCGGCTTCCTGCCCGGCACCGAGGCCGAGAAAATGGAACCCTGGCTGGGCGCCATCGTCGACAACCTGGAAGCGCTCCACGAGGACGACGAGAACATGACCGCCAGTGTGGACTACATCCTCAGCAAGGTGCCCCTTCACTTCAAATCCATGAACTATATCCGGGGCCGCAGTTTCCAGCACAGCCTGATCATCATCGATGAATCCCAGAACCTGACGCCGCACCAGATCAAAACCATCATCACCCGGGCCGGTAACGGCTCAAAGGTGATCTGCCTGGGCAACCTGGCCCAGATCGACACCCCTTACCTGAGCGCCCTGAGCTCCGGCCTCACCTATATGACCGAGCGATTCAAGGGCTTCCGCCACGGCGCCCATATTCACCTTCAGGGGGTACCCCGCTCGGTGCTGGCGGAGTTTGCCGAAGCCAATCTCTGACAATGGCGAGCCGCCAAAAGGCAAAAAAGGGGCAGAACCCACGTTCTGCCCCTTTTTGTCGGATTACCAAACGCATCTAGACCCGGTAGCGGCTCACCTGATCTGACATTTCGGAAGCCAGATTCCTCAGCCGTTGGGTGGCATCACCCGCGCGACGTGTTCCTTGTGCTGTCTGCTCTGTAATGGCAACAATCTCGTGCACATTCTGGTTAATGGTTTCAGAGACACTGGTCTGCTCTTCCGCAGCACTGGCAATCTGGGTGTTCATATCCGTGATCGTTGCCACCGCCTGACCAATGCGCTGCAGCGCTTCATTCACCTGACGGGTTTCTTCGACGGTTGCTTCACTGCGCTCACTGATTGAGCCGATCAGTTTAACCGCATTGCCTGCACCGGACTGCAACCGCTCAATCATGTCCTGGATTTCCTGGGTACTCTGCTGGGTCCGGCGAGCCAGCGTGCGCACCTCATCGGCAACCACGGCAAAACCTCGCCCGGCCTCACCGGCTCGTGCTGCTTCGATTGCCGCGTTGAGCGCCAGCAGATTGGTCTGATCCGCAATTTCACGAATGACCTCAAGCACACTGTCAATGCGACGGGAATCAGCGCCCAGCTGTTCAATAACGCGGACCCCCTCACTGACCTGCTCTGAAAGCCCACCAATGACCTCGGTAGCCTGGTGCACCAAGCCCTGAGCGTCACAGACCTGTCCATTGGCATGGTCTGCTGCCGTGGACGCTTCGCTGGCGTTGCTGGCAACCTCTTGGGCAGCAGCCGTCATCTCATTCATGGCCGTGGCAACCTGATCACTCTCGGACTTCTGCCGCTCGACGCCCTGCTCGGCTTCAGTCATAACCTGATTCAGGTCAGCCGTGGCCTCGTTCAGAGTCCGGGTGGATGACAGCACTCGCTCAACCAGACCATGCACCTGGTCGGCGAAACTGTTGAAGGCGGTTGCCAGCTGCCCAAGTTCATCCTTGCCAGAAACGTCCAGACGCCGGGTCAGATCGCCATCGCCGCTGGCAATATCGTTCATCGCCGAAACCGCAGATTTCAGAGGACGAATGATGCTTCTGACAACGATCAGGGCAAGCAGGACGATAAACGCCAGCGCGACAACGGAAGTGCTGATTGAACCGATAACGGCGTCCTCAAGTGAATTACCCACCTGGTTTTCCATCGCCGCCACCTGGGTCTCAAGACCGTCAATCCAGAAACCGGTGCCAATCATCACGCCCCACTTGGGCAGCATTTCGGCGTAGCCCAGCTTAGGTGCAACTTCTCCGGTGTCACTGTTTTTCCAGCCATAGTGAACGTATCCGCCGCCATTACGCGCCGCCTTTACCAATTCACGGATGAGATAGGTTCCGTTGGGATCCTGGAAGTCCCAGAGGTTTCTACCCTCCAGAGACTGGTTAACCCCGTGCATGACGTTGACACCTCGGGTGTCATAGACGAAGAAGTAACCAGTGCTTCCGGAATCGTTGAAGCGGAGCTGTCGAAGGATCTGCCAGGCTTTTTCGCGAACCTCCGGGTCGTCTGCAGACCCCGGCTGATCGTAGAGATGCGCGATGGAGGACTTGGCCACCGCCAGGTAGTTCTGCAATTCCTGCCGCTTGCTTTCTTCCATATCGGAAGAGAAGCCGGTAACGGCTTCCTCGCCAATAGATCTGGCCTGATTCAGGTTATAACTTGTCAGAAATGCCGTGAGCACAATGACTGGCACCAGGGCCAGCAACAGTACCCGTGTCTGGATGGTCAGGTTTTTCATGACTGCTAGTCTTTTTGGTCAAGTGATCGATTCACCGGGAAGGCCGGCATGGAAAAAGCCGCAAAGACTACGCAAAAACCGGGGGCAATATCATTGATGATACTGCGTAGTTTGTTTCCGGCCTGTAACAAGGCCAGTAAATTTTTGTTGCTCAGTCCTTGAACTGGGCTTTGTCCAACCCATGCTTGCGCATCTTGTCGTACAGGGTCTTCCGGGCGATACCGAGCTGAACCATGGTGTCCTTGATGCTACCGTGGCAGGCATTGAGGGCACTGATAATAGCGGAGCGCTCGAAACCGTCCATCATTTCCGCCAGAGTCTGCCGACCGGCAACGTTGGCGGCGTCCGCAGCTTCGTTTTCATCCAGCGCTGCAGCCCCCAGTAGCACATAGCGCTCCGCCAGGTTCCGAAGTTCGCGGACGTTGCCAGGCCAGGAATGTTGCATCAACCTGGCGGCCTGCCCCGCATCGAGAGGAATGCTTTCCCGGTCGTAACGGGCCGCGGCAATCAGCACGAAGTGATGAAATAGCAGCGGAATGTCCTCCTTTCGCTCCCGCAACGGCGGGATGTCGACTTTGACAACGTTCAACCGGTAATAAAGATCGGGCCGGAATTCGCCATCGTCACTGAGCTTCTTCAAATCCGCCTTGGTGGCAGCAATGATCCGTACATCCACCTCCTGAACCTGATTGCTGCCCAGGCGCTCTACCCGCTGCTCCTCAAGCACCCGCAGAAGCTTCACCTGCAAAGGCATGGGCATGCTTTCCACTTCATCCAGGAACAGAGTGCCCTTATGGGCGTGCTCGATCTTCCCGATACGGCGTTTTTCCGCCCCGGTGAAGGCACCGGCCTCGTGGCCGAACAGTTCACTTTCAATCAGATTCTCGGGAACCGCGCCGCAGTTGATGGCCACAAAATTATGGGCGCTGCGACCACTGTTTTCGTGAATGTATCGGGCCAACGCATCTTTCCCCGACCCGGTTTCCCCATGCAGGAGGATATTGGCTGAGATATCGAGAATGGGGTCAATGGTGGCCATCACCTTCTGCATCGAGGGCGAGTCCCCCAACATCCGGGGACCGGGCCTGGCCAGATGGCGAAGCTGTGCCTTGAGTCGGCGGTTTTCCAGCGCGAGATGCCGTTTCTCCAGGGCGTGGCGAAGCAGCTCGATCAGCTCATCATGATCAAACGGTTTCTCGATGAAATCATAAGCCCCCTGCTGCATGGCGGTTACCGCCGTGCTTATATCACCTTGCCCGGTCAGAATGATCACGGGAATGGTGTCATCTATGGCGCGGATGCGATCCAGCATTGCCAGACCATCCATACCCGGCATGTTGTAATCACATAGAACCACACCGTCATACTCGGCACTGATGTGTTTGAGCGCCGACAGTGCATCTTCAAAACAACTGACCGGGAGATCCTCAAGGGTCAGCGTCTGGGCTATGGCCTGGCGGATGTGTGGATCATCGTCCACAAAAATCACCGAGGGTTCTGTCATTCCGTGGCCTCCCGCTTAGTGAGGGTTACGACAAATTCGGCGCCCGGCCCATCCATACGGTTACGGCCAATCAGGCTGCCGCCGAGCGCATCAACAATCTGGCGCGAAATAGACAGCCCCAGACCCAGGCCCTGCTTGACCGACTTGGTGGTGAAAAAAGGCTCGAAGATCTGTTCGGTGTCGCCCTTCAGCCCCGGCCCGTTGTCACGCACCAGGCATTTCCAGCAATGCTCGGTTTCTTCTATATCAATCCGGATTTCCGGCTTTACACCTCCCTCAACCGCCTGAACCGCGTTGGCCATGAGGTTAACCATTACCTGCTCTATCCGGATCAGATCGCCGTGGCACATCACCGGCGCGGCCGGACGGCGCCACTGGATATCGATGTCAGAGCTCGATTGCTGGGCAAGGATGATTTTAAGAGACGCGTCGATCGGTTGCCGTAGATCCACCACCGCGGGCGGGCCCTCGGATTTGCGCGCGAACACTTTGAACTGTCTGGTAAGCTCCGCCATCTTGTCACACAGGACGATGATTTCTGACAGGTTAGCATCCACCATTTCCCCGGCGCCTTTCTCAAGAAAGCGTCGACTGTTTCGGGCATAAGTCTGAATTGCTGTCAGAGGCTGGTTCATTTCGTGGTTGAGACCAGCAGACATCTGCCCCAGCACCGCCAGTTTGGCCGCCTGGATCAACTCCTGCTGGGTTTCCCGCAGCTCGTTCTGGGTACGCTCACGTTCCCGGATTTCCTCCACCAGCTTGCGGTTGGAATTCTCCAGGTCTGCGGTCCGTTCTGCCACGCTGCGCTCAAGTTGCTCACCCCGCAGAGCCAGTTCAGCCTCTCGCCGATACCGCTCGCGCAGGTACAGCCAGGTCAGCAGGCCTCCGAAAAACAGCGCGGCGCCACCAACCACAAAGCCTAAACGGGTCCAGACGACCGAACGGGTACTGACCATAACCTGAAGAGTCCAATCCATCCGTGGCAGTGGCGTACGTACGCTCAGATACTCCAGGGATTTGCCATTCTCCCGAATGCGGACCGTTGCTGACTGCTCCGAGAGCCCCCGAGGTGTTCCCAGCCTTTTCAGTGCCATTGGCGTCAGATCGCGGTCCGGATAACGCTGCCGGGAGTAATCATCTGGCGCAGCATTCTCCTGTCCAGAGAAATTCCGGTAGAGCCAGTTCGGCCTGCTCGCCAGAAAGCTGATGCCATTCTGGTCCAGCACGACCATTTCCGCTTCTCGCAGGCCTGCAGGCCGCTCCCATTGGGATTCAAGTTCATGGACCAGCACCTTAACCGCAACCACCCCGATAATAACGCCACTCTCATCCCGAACGGGATGCGAGAAATACAGGCCCCGGACACCAGACATCAGGCCAAGTGCGAAATAGATCGCCGAGTCGCCGGAATCCATCGCCTCATAGAAATACGGCCGGAAATTGAAATTCCGACCCACGAAACTGTCTGGTTGAAGGTAGTTGTTGGCTGCAATTGTCAGGCCCCGAATATCCATCAGATAGACATCCGAACTGCCAACTATCGTGGCCATGCGCTGCATCTGCTCGTTGGCCGAGAGAATAGCAGAGGGACTGTCGGGCGACTGCAGCGCTCTACGAAGCACTGGATGCTCGGCCATCAGCTCGGGGACCGGGAGATACCGGTTCAGCTCGTTGGCCACCAACTGGCGATACCGGAAAGACTCCTCCAGACTCTCCTGTTCCACCTGTCGGTATCCAACCCAACCGCCGAGCAGCCAGGCGGCCACGAGGGTCGCTATGAAAAGGAGAAAAACGCCAATACGGTAAGGCATAGCATCCGGTTCCCGAAAAACCGCATAAAGCCGCTAGAGTATAGCCAGGACGGGTACAGCACAACCGCACCATGACACCATGGCACGGTTGTGCTGTCGCAGCCAGGCAGACTCCCTTTTACAGGGCGCCAGCCGTGGCAAGACGGTCTTTGCGCTGCTTCTGGATGACAAACGCCAGTACTGCCAGGGCAATACCTGTCAGGTCTGTCCAGAGACCTCCCTCGATCATCAACAACGCGGCTGCAATCAGCAGGACTCGGGTAACCCAGGAGGCGGAGACCCTCGCAAACCAGCCCAGCACACCGCCAGATAGCATGTATACGCCGAAGGTTGCCGTTACCAGTGCCCTGGCGATTTCGAACCACCCCGCTTCCATCAACAACGCACCGTTGTAGAAGAACATGAAGGGTACTATGAATGCCGCAATGCCGATCCGGAACGAGGCCACAGACGTTTCCATGGCGTTGGCGCCGGAAATCCCGGCTGCGGCGTAGGAGGCCAGCGCCACGGGCGGTGTGATCGCGGACACCACCGCGAAATAGAACACGAAGAAGTGAGCCGTCAGAGGTTCAATACCCAACTGTACGAGGCCGGGCGCGACAACCGAGGCGGCTACTGCGTAGGCCGCCGTAGTCGGCATCCCCATCCCCAGCAAAATGGAGATGAACATGGCGAAGATCAGCGCCAGCAACTGACTTGTAGCGGCAACATCCAGCAACAACACGGAGAATCGAGCGCCCACTCCCGTGAGAGATATAACACCTACGATCACCCCCGCCGCGGCGCACACCACGATAATCTGGATTGCCATGTACGACGCGATTTCCAACGCCTGAAGGATTTGCCGCAGGCCCATCTTGTTGGGAGACAGCCAGCTCACCACAGCGGCAGAAACGGTCGCCAGTGTGCCGGCCCGGATCACCGAATAACCCATGAACAAGGCCACGATCAGGATAATGATCGGCACGAACAGGTAGCACTGCTTCATCATGGTTTTGAGCTTCGGCAGCTCATCTTCGCGCATGCCACGCATGCCGGTTTTGGCCGCTTCAAAATCCACCATGAAGTAGACAGAGGCAAAATACAGGATCGCCGGAATGATGGCGGCAATGGCAATCTCGGTGTAGGGAATGCCGGTAATTTCCGCCATGATGAAGGCGCCGGCGCCCATGATTGGCGGCATGATCTGACCACCGGTGGACGCAGCCGCCTCGACGGCGCCCGCAGACTGCTTGCTGTACCCCACCTTTTTCATCAGCGGGATCGTCAGCGAACCGGTGGATACCACATTGCCGGCACTGGTGCCGTTGATCATGCCCATCAAACCGGACGCGAAGATCGAGACCTTGGCCGGGCCACCCCGGGAACGACCGGCCGCCGCAAAGGCAAAGTTTACGAAGTAGTCGCCCACCTTTGAGGATTGCAGGAAGGCGGCAAAAATAATGAAGAGAATGATGTAGGTCGAAGACACGGCCGTGGTCGGCCCAAGGATCCCGGCATCGGTATACACCTGGCTGAAGAAGCGCTGGACCGACAGCCCCGGGTAGCCGAGGAAACCGGGCAGATAGGGGCCGGCGAAAACATAGGCCAGGAACACCAGGCCGATGATAACCAGTGCCATCCCCGCCACACGCCGGGTGAGCTCCATGATCAGGGCCGTACCGGCAATCGCTGCAAATGAGATGCCCACTGGCGCAAAGGAGGTGCCAGTCGACATCCGCATGGACGTGTTATAAACCACCAGGAAATAGGCGGCCACGGCCAGGGAGCAGACGATCAACACCAGATCGGGAACGCTGAAGACCGACCGCTCCCGTTGATGGAACCAGCTCATGACAATACCGATTCCGGTTGCCGCTAGCAGTGGCCAGCCAAAGTGCCAGACTTCCAGCTCGGCCGGAATCCGCATGGCGCCGTTCTGAACCATCTGCCAGAACGAAAACGTCTGATACAACACGTATAGAGCTGGCAGCATGGCACCAGCACTGATCCAGGTTGTCCACCGGTGGCGGGCGCCGCCCTCTTCCGATGACACGAACCGGGCCCCGGCGAACAGCACGAAGCCCAACACCAGGGCACCGGCAATGTGCACAATCCGGAACGACCAGGTTTCCAGGGGCGCGATGTTCAGGGAATAGAGGTGAAAAGCTGAATAGGCTATCGCCAGCAGGGCGACAAATTTCAGCAGGCCGCCTTCAAACAGTCGGCGGTTGGCTTCGACCGGTTCCTCATCGACATTGTGCGCGAGTATATGGTCCTCGCCCACTTCGATGCCTGGAAGGTCTTTGGAATCTTTTTCGGTAGTCATGACACACCCTGCTTGCAGGCAAATCGGGGCCAGAACTCGGCTGACCATAGTTTGCGGGAGACTGACGGGCAGTCTCCCGCTCGAGCACTGTTACTTGATCTGGCTGTCCTCGATCGGATAACCATTCTCGTTGAACCAACGTGCAGCGCCCGGGTGCCAGGGCAGAACGTTGTTCTTCGTGTAGTTCTCGGGAACCGAGTTGCGGGCCGCCTTGTGAATGGAGACCATCTTGTCGTTGTTCTCCATGGTCAGCTTGGTGATTTCGTACACGAAGCTTTCAGACACATCACAGTTAACCATCGCAAAGTTCCACATGGATACCACGCGGGAAGGCGCGTCCAGGGACTGGTAGGTGGACGCCGGAATAATGAACTCGGAAACCGGGAAGTTATTGATGATGGTTTCTGCCTCGGCATCGGTCATACCGATAATGTTCACATCGGTCTGGACTTCCAGCTGGCTGACCGCCGGAATGGGGATACCGGCCGCGAAGGCGACGACATCAATCAGGCCATCCTGAAGCTGACCGCCCAGATCAGACCAGCTGCCATTACGGCGCTCAAAGTTCACACCCAGGGTTTCCATCATGCGGGGGAAGTAGGTATCCGAGGTGGAGCCGGCAGGGCCAAAGCCGATGGTCGCGCCATCAGGAATATCGGCGATGGAGGTAATGCCGGAGCTGGAAAGCGCGGTTACCGAGAACGGCGTTTCGTACATCGGGAACATGGCGCAGACATTGTCCATCATCATACCCGGAGCCAGTGGGCTATTACCCTCCATGGACTCACGGGCCGGACCCATGGTGGTCAGGCCGAATTTCAGGTCGCCGGTATGCACGAGTGCCATGTTCTGCACCGGACCGCCGGTGATTTCTGCGCCACCGGAGACGCCCAGATTTTCAGCCACAAAGTTAGCCCAACCGGAACCATAGGCAAAGTAGGTTCCACCCTGGCTGGCAGTGCCAACGGTGAAATTGGTGGGCCAGTCTGAACGATCCTGGGCTGCTGCGGGGGTTGCGACGGCGAAGGTAGAGGCGAATGCTACCGCCATTACGGCTTGGGTTTTCATAGAAAATGCTCCCGATTCATTTTGTTTGTTGGGTGCTCAACGAAGCTCGGACAGCCTCGGTGGGTAACACAGGGAGCAAGGAGCGGACCAGTTCTAAATTAACGATAAAAAACAGAGAACTATCGGAATCAGGGGAAAGCTCAGGGGAAGGGAATGGGTGGATATCCACCCATCAGCAGACACCGATGGGTGAAGACCGACACGTGGAGCCATGTGACGGCACTATTTGCGCAGGGTTACCAACGCCCTTGCAAGGTTGCCACAATACGTCGGCTACCGGCCCGGTCCCGGTGCTCGCAGAGGTAAAGTCCCTGCCAGGTTCCCAGGGCCAGATGACCATGACTTACCGGCAGGGTCAGGGAGGGGCCGATCAGTATGCTCTTGATATGGGCAGGCATGTCGTCAGGTCCTTCCATCACGTGCTCGTAGTGCGGTGCATTCTCTGGAACCATAATGTTGAAGTGGCGCTCCAGATCGCCCCGGACATCCGGGTCGGCGTTCTCATTTACTGCCAGGGAGGCGGAGGTGTGCTGGATAAACAGGTGCAGCAGACCCACCTCACAGTTGGTCATGTCCGGCGCCTGGGCCAGGATTTCATTGGTAACCAGATGAAAGCCCCGAGGCAGCGGCGCCAACTCTATAATCGACTGATCCCAGATCATGACTCTGCCCTCGCCTATTTCTGCCGGTCATCCCAGGGGTGCACCGGGACGACATCGTCGCCGACATCCCCTTCGTAGCTGCTCCGGAAATAATCCATGGCTTTTTCCGCCTCGCTGAGCTCGTCAAACCGGGCAACGTGGTAAATGGCCTCGCCCTCATTCACCAGCGGCAGATTGTTCACGCAGATAACAATACCCGAGCAGGGTGACACCACAGCCGTTTCCGACTCCCCGAACGGATCCGCCACCATGGCCAGACGCTGCCCCTTGCGCACCTTCTGGCCCAGACGGGCAACCGGCCGCATGATGCCATCAATGTCCGCCCGTACCCACTGGGAGTTGGCGGCGGTTTCTGAGCGTTTTCTCGGCGCCCTGGGTCCTTTTTTCGCCGGGATCATTTCCAGTTCACGCATGACCCGGATAACTCCTTTCACACCGCTGCCGATCACGACATCATCAAAGCGCAGCGCCTCGCCCCCCTCAAAGGTAATCACCGGAATATCCTGTGAATCAGCGTACGCACGCAGGCTACCCTCGCGCAGTCCGGAGTTGATAATGATGGGTGCACCGAAAGCCTCGGCCATCCGCACGGTTTCCGAGTTTTTCAGCTCGGCACGAATTTGCGGCAGGTTGAAACGGTGGATCGCGCCGGTGTGCAAATCGATGATGTGGGTCACGCGCTCCATGATCTGGGTGCGCAGCAGGTAAGCAATGCGGCCGCCCAGGGAGCCGGTTTCGCTGCCGGGGAAACACCGGTTCAGGTCCCGCCGGTCCGGCAGGTACCGAGTGCGCTGTACAAATCCGAAAATATTGACGATCGGCACCGCAACCAGAGTTCCCCGAAGATGCCGTAGGGCCGAATTGGTAAGCACCCTGCGGACTATTTCCACACCATTGATCTCATCGCCATGAATTGCGCCGCACACCATCAGGACCGGACCATTCCGGCGACCGTGCACCACCTCTACCGGTATATGAAGAGGAGTATGGGTATAGAGTTTCGCCACCGGCACTTCCACCGTTTGGCGGGTGCCCGCCTTGATCTCGGTGCCGGCAATTTCAAAGGGCGCTCGGGCCATGGTTCAGCCTCTCCCACCCTTGGTGCCGGTTTTCCAGGGTTTCTGGTTCTTTTCGGTCCAGTTGATGATCATGCCGGCCACGTTCTTGCCTGTGGCATTCTCGATGCCTTCCAGACCGGGAGAGGAGTTCACCTCCATGACCAACGGCCCCCTGCTTGAGCGCAACAGGTCCACACCGGCAACATTCAAGCCCATGGCCTTGGCGGCCTTGATGGCGGTACTGCGTTCCTGCGGGGTAATGCGAATAAGCGAGGCGGTACCGCCCCGGTGCAGATTGGAGCGGAACTCGCCCTCGGCACCCTGGCGCTTCATCGCGGCGATCACCTTGTCACCGATGACAAAGCACCGGATATCCGCACCGCCGGCTTCCTTGATGAATTCCTGCACCAGGATATCGGCCTTCAGGCCCATGAACGCCTCAATCACACTCTCCGCGGCCTTGCGGGTTTCCGCCAGCACCACACCAATGCCCTGGGTGCCCTGCAGCAACTTGATCACCACCGGCGCGCCGCCAACCATCTTGAGCAACTCGGGAACGTTGTCCGGCTTGTTGGCAAAACCGGTAATCGGCATACCCACACCCTTTCGGGCCAGCAGCTGCAAAGAGCGCAGCTTGTCCCGGGAACGGCTGATGGCAACAGATTCATTGACCGGGAACACCCCCATCATCTCGAACTGGCGCAATACCGCAGTGCCGTAGAACGTCACTGAAGCGCCGATACGGGGGATCACCACATCAAAATTCTCCAGAACCTCCTCGTGATAGTGAATCTGGGGGTTGGCGGAGGTGATATTCATCGAGCAGTGAAGGCAATCGATTACCTTCACCTCGTGGCCACGATTGATCCCCTCCTCCACCAGACGACGGGTAGAGTAGAGGTGACGATTTCGCGACAGTACCGCAATTTTCATTTTTCAGTCCTTAAGGCCGGTTCACCGGCAAGATAGGAAGCTTCAGGATAGACAAGGGCGCGCCCGGACATGGCAGTACGGCCCAGCAACATCCGGAACCGCATGGAATCTCGGTTGGTCAATGTCATTTCAATGGGCCATTTCTGGCCGCCAATCAGCAGCGTGGTTTCGATGACCAGGCGCATTTCCTTGTGGCCGCCGGAGTCGGAGACGTTCCGCTCATCCAGCACCTTCGCGTCGCACTCCACCACCTGGTGCAGATCGTTCTGCACCGGGTGGACCCAGAAGCGCACGCGCCGTTCCCCGTTTTTGGTGTAGGGCTCGGTACGGAACGTGTGGAGACAGGAAGTTCTGGCTCCGGTGTCAATTTTTGCCTTGATACGGTTGATATCGAGGTCCGGCAGCGCAACCCACTCTCGCCAACCGAGACTCATTTTGTTCTCGGCTGGGGTCGGGGCGATGGTTTTGATAACTTCAGCTGTCTTTGTCGGCATCCGGGAGATCCTTTTCAGTGTTTTTTTCCGGCCCCCAACAGCTGAACACAGAACAACCTTGAGTGACTACCCGCATTTTTACTTTGGTACTCAGAATCAAAACTGCAGATCCACACAAGAAAGGCCAAACCTTGTTGCCAGCGTGACCCCCTGGGCTTTTTGAGACCGACCGAGTTCTGGTTCGCAAGAGCCTGCGCTAAAAGTACCTTAACTATAATCCAATCAGCCAAACCGGGCGAATATCCAAGTCAGTGATTTTATTGAAACACCTTGCTGTAATTACACTTATATCAATCCCTCAGACGACTATGGATTACGGATGACACAACTGGTCTGGTTCCGGAACGATCTCCGGCTTGCCGATAACCCCGCCCTCACAGCCGCCTGCGAGAGCAGTGAAGAAGTAAGAGCCTGTTTTATTCTCACCCCGGACCAATGGCAGGAACACGACTGGTCGCCGGCCCGAGTGCAGTTCGTCATCGCCCATGCCAATGCCCTCGCCGAAGAGCTGGCCAAACTGGGCATTCCCCTGTCCTTTATCCACGCAACACGCTTCGAAGACAGCCTTGGCAAACTCCAGAGCCATTGCGAAGAACACAAAGTGACTGCACTGCACTTCAACGAGGAATACGGGGTCAACGAACGAAAACGCGACAAGGCCGTCAAACACCGCTTTGACGGCCTCGGCATTGCCGTTCGCAAATACCGCGACCAGACCGTGGCACCGGTGGGTGAGATCCTTACCCAACAGAACGAACCCTATTCCGTGTTCACCCCCTTCTCGAGGCGCTGGCGCAGCTGGATAGACGAAACCCATCCGGCTCTATTCCCGACGCCCAAAGCCAGGGGCAACGCCCTGAACCCAGAACAGATCGACACCATTCCCGAGGCCTTTCGAGACGCGCCCGAGCCTCTCGTAGCAACCGGCGAAAGCGCCGCGCATGACCAGCTTGAGCGCTTCCTGGAACAACGCGGCGGTGCGTACAAAGACAACCGGGACTTCCCCGCCATCCACGGAACCAGCCAGATCTCACCTTACCTGGCCAACGGCGTACTCTCCGGCCGGCAGTGCCTGATCGCAGCAAGACAGGCCCAGGGTGCAGGCGGTAACCAGGAAGGACTGGGCACCTGGATCAACGAAATCGCCTGGCGGGATTTTTACATCAACATCCTGTATCACTATCCCCGGGTCAGCATGCACCGCGCCTTCAAACCGGAAACCGAAGGCCTGGAGTGGAACACCCCGGGCGACAATCTCGAAGCCTGGAAAACCGGCAACACCGGCGTCCCCATCGTCGACGCCGCCATGCGCCAACTCAACCAGACCGGCTGGATGCACAACCGCCTGCGCATGATCACCGCCATGTACCTCACCAAAAACCTGTTCATCGACTGGCGCCTGGGCGAAGCCTACTTCATGTCAAAACTGATCGACGGCTTCCTGGCCTCCAACAACGGCGGCTGGCAATGGAGCGCCTCCACCGGCACCGACGCCGCTCCCTACTTCCGCGTGTTCAACCCGGTTACCCAGAGCGAACGGTTCGATCCCGATGGGGATTTCATCCGGGAGTGGGTTCCGGAGCTGGCGAAACTGGATAGCAAACGGATTCACGATCCGGGTGCAAAGGGTGGTGTTATTCCGAAGGGGTATCCGAGGCAGATCGTTGATCTTAAAGAAAGCAGGAAAGAAGCGATCGCAAAGTTTCAGGAATTGAAAAACTGAGGTAAACAACGAAGCGGGCTACTCCAAGGCTCTGACGCAGTGCCGGGGAGGGCCTTCCCAAAACTGTGCGGAGCCATGGATGGCGGAGCCCAAGCGTCACATGGATGTGCCGCAAGGAGCGTGTTTTGGGAAGGCCCTCCCTGGCACTGCAGCCCGAAAGCTCGCAAGCCCGCCGGCACCAAAGTCAGCCAGAACAGACCGGGCAATCAGGGTCCCGAGCCAGCTTCATCTCCCGCCACTGCATCTCCCAGGCATCCAGAATCAACAACCGCCCGATCAAAGGCGTCCCCACCCCGGAAATCACCTTGATCGCCTCCATCGCCTGGGTCGCCCCAATCATACCGACCAGCGGCGCAATCACCCCCGCCTCAGAACAGGTCAGATCCTCATTACCCTGCTCCGGATACAGACAGTGATAACAGGGGCTTTCCTCCCGCCGGCTGTCGTACACCGAAACCTGCCCTTCGCCCCGAATTGCAGCGCCGGACACCAGGGGCACTTTTGCGGCGACACAGGCACGGTTCAGAGCGAACCGAGTGTTGAAATTATCCGTGCAATCGACCACCAGGGTTGCCTCTGCAACTCTCTGCGCCAGGGCCGCACCTTCGAGGCGCTCGTTCAGGGCCGTCACGGACACCAGCGGATTGATCCGCCGAATCCGGTCGGCAAGGCTTTCCGCCTTCGACTCGCCCAGCTGCGCAGTTTCAAAACCAATCTGGCGCTGGAGATTGGCCAGTTCGATATTGTCGTCATCCACCAGGATCAGGGTGCCGACACCCGCGGCGCCAAGATACAGAGCTACAGGGCATCCCAGCCCGCCCGCTCCAAGCACCAGAACCCGGGCAGACTGCAACTTCTCCTGACCGGAAATATCGAACCGCGGCATCAGAATCTGCCGGCTGTAGCGCAATAATTCGTCGTCACTGAGCATCTGCATCTCCCCTATCAGGTGCCGGAGCACTGGCCGTAGCACCGGAACGCCATCGCCCGAGCGTCATCCGGTCCCGATTGCCGTAATCCTTCCGTGCCTCAACGTCTTGAAAGCCACGCGCGCGAAACAACTCTGCCACGGCCTGAGCCTGATCGAAACCATGCTCGACCAGAAGCCATCCGTCTTCAACCAGCCAGTCAGGCGCCTGGCCCACAATAAGCCGCAGATCGTCCAGGCCATCATGGCCGGATACCAGGGCCGACGCGGGCTCGAACCGAACATCCCCTTGTCTAAGGTGATGGTCATTATCCGGAATATAGGGCGGGTTGGAGACAATCAGATCAAATCGGTCGGGCGTCAGCTCTGAAAACCAGGAGCTCTGAACCACGGAAACGGTCAGACCCAGCGCATCGGCATTATCACGGGCAAGCGCCACGGCCTCGGCCACGGCATCGCATGCGGTGATCTGCCAATCCCGGTGCTCACTGGCCAGAGCCAGTGCGATAGCGCCGGTCCCCGTCCCCAGATCCAGCATTCGGGCCTGCCGAGGCAGCGGCAAATCCAGAGCAACCTCCACCAGGCATTCGGTATCCGGTCTCGGGATCAGGGTGGAGGCACTGACCTTCAGTGGTAAAGACCAGAACTCCTGCTGTCCCAACAGGTGTGCCACAGGCCGACCGGCCACGCGCTCCTGCACAAGCGCCTCAAAGGCCTCAGCGTGAGCATTGGTCAATTCCCGCTCCGGCCAGGCCCGGAAACTGGTCCGGCTGAGCCCCGTAATATGGCTCAGCAGCAACTCAGCATCCAGCCTCGGCGAATCGCTATCAATCCGGGTGGATGCCGTCTTCAGAAGGGCTTCACAGGTCAGTGAGGATTTACTGGTCATCGGCGAGAGAGGCGAGCAGCTCGGCCTGGTGTTCCTGCTGCAACGGCACGATCACGGCGTCCAGATCACCGGCAATGACTTCGTCGAGCTTGTAGAGCGTGAGGTTGATCCGATGATCCGTTACCCGCCCCTGGGGAAAGTTGTACGTGCGGATGCGCTCGGACCGGTCGCCACTGCCCACCAGGCTCTTGCGAGTTTCGGCCATCGACTTCTGCTGCCGCTCGGTCTCGGCATTCTGCAGCCGGGAGGCCAGCAGGCTCAACGCCTTGGCGCGGTTCTTGTGCTGGGAACGCTCTTCCTGGCATTCCACCACGATGCCCGTTGGCAAATGCGTTATCCGGATCGCCGAATCCGTCTTGTTGACGTGCTGGCCGCCAGCACCGGAAGCGCGGAAGGTGTCCACCCTCAAATCGGCTTTATTGAGCTCAATGGCTTCGGCCTCATCGGCCTCTGGCATCACGGCAACAGTACAGGCCGAGGTATGGATCCGCCCCTGGGACTCGGTTTCCGGAACGCGCTGTACGCGATGAGCCCCGGATTCGAACTTCAGGGCACCATAGACTCCATCACCAGCCACACGGGCAATCAGCTCCTTGTAGCCTCCGTGCTCACCCTCGCTCTCGCTCAGCACTTCCACCTGCCAGCGCCGGCGCTCGGCATACCGCAGATACATCCTGAACAGATCGCCGGCAAAGATAGCGGCTTCATCACCGCCGGTGCCGGCACGGATCTCGAGGAACACGTTCTTGCCGTCATTCGGGTCTTTGGGCAGCATCAGGCGCTGGAGCTCTTCATCCAGCTCCTCGCTTTTCTGCTCGGCCAGTTGCAGCTCTTCCTCCGCCATTTCCCGCATGTCGGCGTCGCCATCTTTCGCCAGCTCACGGGCGGCCTCGATGTCATCGAGCGATTGCTGCCAGGCCTGAAAGCACTGAACAATAGGTTCAATCTCGGCGAACTCCCGGGAAAGGTCCCGGAACTTGTCCTGCTGGGAAATAATGGAGGAATCACTGAGCAATGCGCTGACTTCCTCGAAGCGGTCGGTAAGCTGCTCGAGGCGGGATTGGATCGATGGCTTCATAGTTTTTCCGGGGTAGTCGTCGTGTCCGCGTCCAGTGCATCCAGCTGGTGCAACTCACGCAGCCACTCTGTCACCTCGGTGCGACCTTCTGTGGTGGCCTTGCGAACCTGCACAGAGGGTTCGTGCAGGAGTTTATTGGTGAGGCCGCGTGCCATACTGCGCAGCACGGTTTCAGGATCTGTGCCGTTACGCAGGGCGCGCAGGGCTTTTTCGGTCTCCGCATCGCGAAGTAGTTCGGCGCGCTGACGGAACTGTTTGAGAGTGGACACTGCGTCCAGCGCCCGAAGCTGATTCAGGAAATCCTGAACTCCGGAGGCCACCAGATTCTCGGCTTCCCTGGCCGCGCCCTCACGGGAGCGGATATTCTCTTCGATAACCTGGCGCAGGTCGTCAACGGTGTACAAATAAACGTCGTCCAGCGAGGCCACTTCCGGCTCTATATCTCGGGGCACAGCAATGTCCACCATGAAATAGGGACGGTGCTTGCGTTTCTTCAGTGCCCGTTCAACGGCGCCTTTGCCAAGGATCGGCAGTGGACTTGCGGTGGAGGAAATAATGATATCGACATCCGCCAGGTGCTCGGGAATCTCGGACAACACAATGCCCTTGCCGCCACGGGATTCTGCCAGTGCCTGTGCCCGCTCAAGGGTCCGGTTGGCCACCAGGAAATCCTTCACGCCAGCATCCGCCAGGTGACGGGCCACCAGTTCGATGGTTTTGCCTGCACCAATCAGCAAGGCCTTGTTGCGAGACATATCGGCAAAGATATGGTGCGCCATGCTCACCGCTGCATAGGCCACGGAAACCGGGTTTTCCCCGATGGCGGTCTGGGTACGCACGCGCTTGGCGACCGAGAAGGTATGTTCAAACAGCCGGGACAGGAACGAACCACTTGCACCATGCTCCCGGGCCAGGGTGTAGGCATCCTTCAACTGTCCGAGAATCTGGGGTTCACCCAGCACCATGGAATCCAGACCGGCAGCGACGCGCATCATGTGCCTGACGGCATCTCCATCGCGGTGCACGTACAGCGCCTCCTCAAGCTCCGCGGCGTCGAGGCCATGAAAACCGGCCATCCAGCGAAGCACCATGGGTGCACAGTCGTCATCGCCGGCCAGGTACAACTCGGTCCGGTTACAGGTAGAAAGTATCGCAGCCTCGGTGGCGCCCGACGTCGCACGAAGCTCGGCAAACGCTTCCGCCATACGCTCGGGCGTAAACGCCACTCGCTCCCGTAACTCAACGGGGGCCGTGCGATGATTGATTCCCAGCGTTAGCAATGCCATTTGATGGTTGTACAACCTTTTGCCGATGAACGGTGCGAATGCGTGCAGTTACCCGACATTTTAACGGCCAGCGACCTTAGCTGCCACCCAAAACCGCCATGGCTTCGGCAAGTGCGGACAGGTTGGGCAAGATCAGACGCTTATGCCATTATAGGGACTCGGCCAAGGCCGGGACCCGATCTACCTCAAGAAAGGGGCTGGAGCGTGGTTATTATTGATGCGTTTTCGACAGACCATGGGAAGTTGCATGCACAAGTCCGTACCGTTTCTGGTTACCTGCCTGCTTGGCCTCACACTGGCAGGGTGTGCCAGCCTTACCGGCACAGAGGAAGCGCCTGCTCCCGGCGAAAAAACCGCCACCGAGAAGAGAACAGAGCCACAGCGGCCGGTTGAATACGCCGATTTCGAGCCCGAGACCCTGTACCTTTTACTGTCTGCCGAAATCGCGGCCCAGCGCGGCCGCTACGACATTACCCTGGTGAACTACCTCAAGGCTGCCAAGCAATCCCGCGACCAGGCGGTTATTGAGCGGGCCATGAGAATTGCCCAGTCCCTGAACGGCGATAACGCCCAGAAGCAGCTGGCCGAGCTGTGGCTGGAGATCGACCCGGACAACCTCCAGGCCCACCGGATATCCGCAATCCAGGCGGTAAAGGGCAACGACCTCCAGACCGCCATCCATCACATGGAGCGGATCATGGATCAGGGTGGCGACGCTGATTTCGACAGCCTGGCCGCTATGGCCGCCAATCTGCCGCCAGAGCAACAGCAGGAACTGCTCGCCCTCTACAATCAGATGTCGGACCGCCACCCCAACACCCCGGAGCTTGAATACAGCATTGCGCTCCTGTTGAAAGTAACCGGACAGCCACAGCAAGCCCTCGACAGACTTGAACCTCTTCTGCAGGAAAACTCGAACTTCCAGCCGGCCATCATTCTCAAAGGCGACCTGCTCTACCAGACCGGCCAGAAAAGCAGCGCGCTTGACTACCTGCTCACAAACACCCGCCGCTTTCCCGCCAACCGGCAGATGGGCACGCTTTACGGCCGCATGCTTATAAATGAGGGTGAATTGCAGGCGGCCCAGGATGAGTTCAACCGTCTTGTCCAGCGCTACCCGGACACGCCGGGCCTGCGGCTATCCCACGCGCTGGTCGCCCTTGAGAATGGCCAGACCGACCTGGCGCGGGAAGAGCTGACAAAACTGGCCGAACAGGGCCACCATACCAGCGAAGCCAACTACTACCTGGGCCGTATTGAAGACCAGGCGGGCAACACCGAGCAGGCCATCGGCTATTACCAGAGCGTGGAACAGGGCAATTACTATTTTCCGGCCCTGGCCCGTGCCAGTTCCCTTCTGGCGGAGAACGGCCAGCTCGAGGACGCCATTGACCGCATCCGCAGGCTGCGCGAAGCCAACCCACGGCAGGCCGAGAACTTCTGGCTGCTGGAAGTAAATCTGCTGCTGGACCAGGAACAGCAACAGGAGGCCCTGAGTACCGCCACGGAAGCCCTGGAAGAACATCCGGACAACATCGAGATCCGCTACGCCCGGGCCATGCTCTACGATGGTATTGGCCAGACTGCCAACGCCGAAGCCGACCTGCGGCAAATTATCGAGCAGGAGCCGGAAAACGCTGTTGCCCTGAACGCTCTCGGCTACATCCTGACTACCCGCACGGACAGGTTAAGGGAGGCCCGCGGCTATATCGAGAAAGCACTGCGACTGGATCCGGACAACCCGGCCATCCTCGACAGCATGGGCTGGGTCCTGTTCCTCGAAGGCCAGATAGAGCCTGCGCTCGACTACCTTTCCCGTGCCTGGGCCGCCTTTCCGGATCCGGAAGTGGCAGCCCACTACGGTGAAGCACTCTGGATGAACGGCGCCGAAGAGCAGGCCCGAATCATCTGGCAGGAAGGCCTGGAACAGGACAGCGACCACGAAATACTCAGGGAAACCATAGACCGGCTGACCAACGGCGGTGAGCCGGAATGAGACTGGCCCGAACCCTGGCAGCACTGATCATGCTCGCCACCCTCGGCGCCTGCACTACGATCCAGATCGACCCATTGCCGGACGGTATGACCGACCAGCCCCCGGCAGACTGGACTACCCGCGCCGCCAGTCTCGGCGAACTGGATCACTGGAAGCTGACCGGCAAGCTGGCCGTTCGCCAGCCATCAGACAGCGGAACCGCCATCATCAACCACTGGATTCAGGACGGCGAAGCCTACGACCTGGCCCTCTCTTCGTCCTTCCTCGGCATGGGCAGCACAACGCTTAAAGGCGTGCCCGGCTTTATCGAGCTGACCCTGCCGAACGGCGAAACCTATCGCTCGGGCGAGCCGGAAGCCCTCGTGGAGGCCGCCACAGGCTGGCAGCTACCCCTGGAAAACCTGACCTGGTGGATCCGGGGCCTGCCGTCACCGGCCAGGGATTACCGCCTGCTGTTTGATGATCAGGGCACCCTCGCCATTATCCGGCAGAACGGCTGGGAGATCCGCTACGACCGCTGGCAGACCTTCCTCTCCAGCTATCCTGCACTCCCCGCCCGCATTACCGCCCTCAAGGATGAAAAGCGGGTCCGTCTGGTGGTGGGCGACTGGCAGGAGCAACCGGAGTGACACCCGACCTGATATTGCCCTCACCGGCCAAGCTGAACCTGTTTCTACATATCGTTGGGCGCCGGGACGACGGCTATCACGAACTCCAGACCCTGTTTCAGTTCCTCGACTACGGCGACGACCTGAGCTTCACCCTGACACCCGGCGAGCCGGGCGTCAGCCTCGCGGAGCCTGTTCCTGGTGTCGACGACGAGGACAACCTCATCATTCGCGCGGCCAGAGCACTCCTTGAGAGAGCTCAAGGCGACTTGCCCGGGGTCACCATCGGCATAACCAAACGGCTGCCCATGGGCGGCGGCCTTGGCGGCGGCAGTTCCAACGCTGCAACTACGCTGCTCGGATTGAATCATCTCTGGCAGCTCAATCTGAGCATTGATGAGCTTTCCGAAATCGGCCTCGCTCTGGGCGCCGATGTGCCGGTGTTTGTCCGGGGCCATGCCGCCTTCGGCGAGGGAGTTGGTGAAACACTGACCAATGCAAATCCGCCGGAAGACTGGTTCGTTGTTCTCAAGCCTGGCTGCAACATAAACACTGGCAAGATTTTTTCCGAGCAAGGGTTGACAAGGAACACCCCGAGAATCAAAATAGCGCCCGCTTTTGAGGGAGACGCCTCGAGGTACCGAAACGACTGTGAGGATGTAGTTCGCAAACTGTATCCTGAGGTTAACCAGAGCCTGGAATGGCTTTCACAATTCGGACCTGCAAGATTAACCGGAACCGGGGCTTGCATATTTGGACGTTTCCCGACAGAATCCGCAGCCCGGATCATCTGGGAAAGCAAACCCTCCGGCGTCACGGGGTTCGTAGCTAAAGGGGTGAACATTTCACCTCTACACAAAAAGCTAACAGAGCTGGAATGATGCCAAAAAAGCACGATACTGGGGTGTCGCCAAGTGGTAAGGCAACGGGTTTTGATCCCGTCATGCGCAGGTTCGAATCCTGCCACCCCAGCCACCTTTCTCCCGCTTCTTCTGAATCAAACGCCGATACTGAGAAGGATGCCGTCGTGTCCAAACTGATGATCTTCGCTGGCAACGCCAACCCTGAACTGGCTCAAGCGATTGCCCGCAAACTCCACATTCCCATGGGTCAGGCCACCGTAGGCCGTTTCAGCGACGGAGAAACCACCGTCGAGATCAATGAGAATGTCCGCGGCCATGATGTATTCATCATCCAGCCGACCTGCTACCCCACCAACGATAACCTGATGGAACTGATCGTGATGGCCGACGCACTTCGCCGTGCTTCCGCTACACGAGTCACCGCCGTTATCCCCTATTACGGATACGCGCGCCAGGATCGCCGGGTACGCTCTACCCGTGTTGCCATCAGCGCCAAGGTGGTAGCCGACATGATTTCCAGCATCGGCGTGGATCGGGTTCTGACTGTCGACCTGCACGCCGACCAGATCCAGGGCTTCTTCGATATTCCGGTGGACAACATCTACGCCACACCGGTCATGCTCGAAGACATCTTCAAGCAGCGCTTCGAGAACTTCGTGGTGGTATCTCCGGATGTCGGCGGTGTGGTTCGCGCCCGTGCCGTGGCCAAGCGCCTGGACGACGCCGATCTCGCGATCATCGACAAGCGTCGCCCGAAAGCGAACGTATCCCAGGTCATGCACATCATCGGTGATGTCAAAGACAAGACCTGTATCCTGGTGGACGACATCATCGATACCGCCGGCACGCTGTGCAAAGCGGCCAACGCCCTGAAAGAGCACGGCGCAGCCCGCGTGGTTGCCTACATCACCCACCCGGTTCTCTCCGGCCCGGCCATTGATAACATCAATGCCTCTCAGCTGGACGAACTTGTGGTCTGCGACACCATTCCGCTGGGTGACAAAGCGGCTAATTGTGATAGAATCCGCGTCCTCGGAATGGCCGGGCTGCTTGCGGAGTCTATTCGCCGCGTAAGCAACGAAGAGTCTATCAGCGCCATGTTCGAGAATGCCTGAGTGACCCTTGGGTCGTAATATCACGGCATTACAAGCAGTTACCGGGTCGGGAGCCTACACAGGCTCCCGACTCTTTTAGTCAGCCGGAAAAATCCGGCTTTTCAGAAACATCACCTGATCCAACGCCTGGTCGCGGGCAGTTCAGGTGACGATTGAGGTTATTACCATGTCTCAGGAATTTGTTATCGAAGCATTTCCTCGCGACGATCAGGGGAGAGGTGCGAGCCGCCGCCTGCGTCGTGAGGAGCGTAAAATTCCGGCCATCATCTATGGTGGCGGAAAAGACGCTACTCCGGTTGCCATCTGGCACAACGAGCTGAAAAAGGCCCTCGAAAACGAAGCCTTCTTCTCTCACATCCTGACCATCGAACTCGGTGGCAAGAAAGAAAGCGTAATCCTGAAGGATCTGCAGCGTCACCCGTACAAGCCGATCCTGACCCACGCTGACTTCCTGCGCGTTGACAAGGACCACGAGATCCACGTCAACGTACCGCTGCACTTCATCAACGAAGACACTGCACCGGCTATCAAGCTCCACGGCGGCGTAGCGAACCACCAGATCAACGAAGTTGAAGTGATCTGTCTGCCGCAGAACCTGCCCGAGTTCATCGAAGTGGACATGACCACTGTCGAGATGGACCAGGTAGTTCACCTGAGCGATCTGAAACTGCCGAAAGACGTCAAGATTGCCGCCCTGCTCCAGGGTGAAGATCACGACCTGCCGGTTGTGGCTATTCACAAGCCACGCGGCGCCAAGGTTGATGACGAAGCCGAAGGCAGCGAAGAAGGTGAAGAAGGCGAAGACAAGGAGTAATCACTCCTGTCGTGAGGAGGGCAATGGCGAATGGCGCAGGATATTGTCATGGTGGTTGGCCTGGGAAACCCCGGCGCTGACTACGAGAATACCCGCCATAACGCCGGCGCCCTCTTCGTGGAAGCTCTGGCCCGCGCTGCGGGCCAGACGCTCCGCCCCGAAAAGAAATACCATGGGCTTTACGCCCGCATTCAGTGGCAGGGCCTGGACCTGCATCTCCTGAACCCCACTACCTTTATGAATCGCAGCGGCCTGGCCATCAAGGCGCTGGCGGATTTCTTCAAGATTCAGCCCCAACAGATTCTGATTGCCCACGACGAACTCGACCTGCCCCCAGGTACCGCCAAGCTCAAGAAAGGCGGCGGCCACGGCGGACACAACGGCCTGCGTGATACCATCGCCCACTTGGGCACCAACGATTTCCAGAGACTGCGCATCGGCATCGGCCACCCCGGCGACAGTCGCAGGGTAACCGGCTACGTACTCGGCCGCCTGGGCAAACAGGAAACCGAAGAACTGAACGCGGTAATCGACGAAATCATGCGGGTATTACCGGATGCGGCCAGCGGCAAACTCCCCGCCGCCATGAATCGCCTGCACAGTTTCAAACCGGTATAATCCGCCCAAATTTTTCCAGTACCAGCAGAGGCATTCCATGGGATTTAACTGCGGCATCGTCGGCCTTCCCAACGTCGGCAAATCTACCCTGTTCAACGCATTGACCAAATCCGGCATTGGCGCGGAAAACTTCCCGTTCTGCACCATCGAGCCCAACGCCGGTGTTGTCGCCATGCCGGATCCGCGCCTCAACAAACTGGCGGAGATCGTAAAGCCGGAGCGCGTCGTGCCGACCACCATGGAATTCGTCGACATCGCCGGCCTGGTGGCAGGCGCATCAAAGGGCGAAGGCCTGGGCAACCAGTTCCTGGCCAACATCCGCCAGACCGACGCCATCGCCCATGTCGTACGCTGCTTTGAAGACGGCAACGTCATTCACGTGGCCAACAAGGTGGACCCGGCCTCCGACATCGAGGTGATCAACACCGAACTGGCCCTGGCCGACCTGGAAACCGTTGAAAAGGCCATCAAGCGCGTTCAGCGGGTCGCCAAGAGCGGTGACAAGGAAGCCAAGGCCCAGCTGGAGATGTTCGAGAAGCTTCTGCCGGTACTAAACGAGGGCAAGCCGGTACGCAGCATGAACCTCGACAAGGACCAGATGGCGCTGATCCGCGAGCTTTGCCTGCTGACCGTCAAGCCAACCATGTACATCGCCAACGTCAGCGAGGACGGGTTCGAAAACAACCCGCACCTGGACACCGTGCGCAAGATCGCCGAGTCGGAAAATGCCGTGGTTGTGCCCATCTGCAACAAGATCGAAGCCGAAATCTCCGAACTGGAAGACGATGAAAAATCCATGTTCCTGGAAGAGATGGGCATGGACGAGCCAGGCCTGGATCGCGTCATCCGCGGCGGCTACGGCCTTCTGGGCCTGCAAACCTACTTTACCGCCGGCGTAAAGGAAGTCCGCGCCTGGACCGTAAAAATCGGCGCCATAGCCCCTCAGGCGGCCGGCGTGATCCATACCGACTTCGAACGCGGCTTCATTCGTGCCGAAGTAGTGAGCTATGACGATTTCGTGCAGTACAACGGCGAAGCCGGCGCCAAGGATGCCGGCAAATGGCGCCTGGAAGGCAAGGAATACATCGTGAAAGACGGGGACGTTATCCACTTCCGCTTCAACGTGTAATTTTTCAGGAAAAACTGGGCTCCAAGCCTTGACAGAGTGGGCCCAAATACTGAAAATACGCGCCTCGTTTAGGGCGATGCCCAAAGCGAAATGGCAAGGTAGCTCAGTTGGTTAGAGCACAGCACTCATAATGCTGGGGTCGGCGGTTCGACTCCGCCCCTTGCTACCAGTATTCTGAAAAGCCCGTCGCGAAAGCGCCGGGCTTTTTCAGTTTCAGGGGACGACCCCACCCTTCCCGGGCAGTGAACGCGGGACGACCCGCCTTCGTACAACACCTGCTATGAGATCAACCAAAGACCGAGTTCGCCAGGCTATCTCCTTTGAGGTTATCGGCCTGCTCCTTTCCGTGCCACTTGCAGCCTTCACCTTCGGTTTTGACATGGCGAAGACCGGGGTACTCGGTGTGGTGGGCGCCACCATCGCAACCATCTGGAACTATGTCTTCAACCTGGGGTTTGATCACGGGCTGAAGCACTTCACCGGATCAACCCGTAAATCCCTGCGTCTGCGCTTCCTGCACGCCGTCAGTTTCGAGCTGGGTCTGATGCTGATCTTCCTGCCAATCATTGCTTGGTGGATGGGCATTGGTGTGCTGGAGGCGCTGATTGTGGATGTGGCGTTCGTGGTGTTCTATCTGGTCTATGCGTTCGTATTCACCTGGTGTTACGACACCATATTTCCTGACACGGACGCCAAGAAATCCAACGTCACTTAAACAAACTTTGACAATTCCGGAGGCAGGAGTCGGATAGGATAGAGACTTCGCCCGAATGCGTTTTAAGGTTGTATCGCATTATGAAATCCCGCCATGCACTCACGGCCTTCCTGGCCGTTGTTCTGGTTCCCATTGCCCTTGGGTTCGCTGGCGCGAGCGTGAAGGCGGCCATTCTGTCGATCGGTGTTTTCTGGGCCTGCCTGGGAATATTCTTCTATCCATCTATCAGCGACTATCTGAAAGCTGAAAGAAGGCAGCGCGACGACTAGCGCTGTAGGCGCCAGGCCCTCTATTCGATTCTTTTTCTTCCGGACTGCAACGATCCTCTAACAACAAACTCTGTGGCATACTCACGGGCTGAAACCCACAAAGAACAACACACCAGCAAGGACCGTTGACATGAAACCGGAAACCCTCGCCCTGCACGCAGGCTTCAAAAGCGATCCCACTACCCGGGCGGCGACAACGCCGATTTACCAGACCACGTCCTACACCTTTGACGACACCCAGCACGGTGCCGATCTGTTCGATCTGAAGGTTCAGGGCAACATCTACACCCGCATCATGAACCCGACCAACGCGGTTCTCGAAGAGCGGATGACAGAGCTGGAAGGCGGTGTTGGCGCCCTGGCGGTAGCTTCTGGCATGGCGGCCATCACCTACGCCCTGCAGACCATCTGCAAGGTGGGCAACAACATTGTCAGCACCAGCCAGCTGTACGGCGGCACTTACAACCTGTTTGCCCACTCCCTGCCGAACCAGGGTATTGAGTGCAGGATGGTCGCCCACGACGATTTCGATGCCGTGGAAAAGGCCATTGATGAAAACACCCGCGCCCTGTTCTGCGAATCCATTGGCAACCCGGCGGGCAACGTGGTCGACATCCAGCGCTGGGCCGAGATCGCTCACAAGCATGGCATTCCGCTGATGGTGGACAACACCGTTGCCACGCCGTTCCTGTGTCGCCCCATCGAACACGGTGCCGATATCGTTATCCACTCGCTTACCAAATACATCGGCGGCCACGGCACCACCGTAGCCGGCGTGGTGGTAGATTCCGGAAAGTTCGACTGGAAAGCCAGTGCTGACAAGTTCCCGATGCTGAACGAACCGGATCCGTCCTACCACGGCGTGGTTTACACCGACGCCCTGGGCCCGGCAGCCTTCATCGGCCGCTGCCGCGTAGTCCCGCTGCGCAACACCGGCGCTGCCCTGGCGCCGTTTAATGCGTTCCTGATCATGCAGGGCCTGGAAACTCTGGCGCTGCGCATGGAGCGTCACTGTGAGAACGCAGAGAAAGTCGCCAACTTCCTGCAAGACCATCCGTCTGTAGAGTGGGTGAATTACGCGACCCTGGCCAACAGCCCCTACAAGGCGACCTGCGAGAAGATTTGTGGCGGTAAGGCGTCCGGGATCCTGAGCTTCGGCATTAAGGGTGGCCGGGAAGCCGGCGCAAAGTTCATTGATGCCCTGGAGCTGATCCTGCGTCTGGTGAATATCGGTGACGCCAAGTCCCTGGCCTGTCACCCTGCAACCACTACCCACCGGCAGCTGAACCCGGAGGAGTTGAAGAGTGCCGGGGTCAGCGAGGATTTGGTGCGGCTGTCTATCGGCATCGAGCATGTCGACGACCTCATTGCCGACATCAGCCAGGCCCTGGACAAAGCCCAGGCTTGATAAGGGTCAACCGGGTACGACCAATGTCGTGCCCGGCACCCCCGTGATTGCCCCTACCAGTCTTGTAACTCCCCCGCCAGCCCATTACTCTTTAGGGTTCTCCATACCCGAATCAAGAGTCCGGTTGCATGAGCGACAGCGCAAAAACCCGCATTACCAGTGGTTCCAAATTCCGCAACGAACATGGCTTCTCGGCCATCAAGGATGGCGTTAAACGGTCATCGAAGCAGGAAGCCACAACCGCGGAAAAGCGAGAGCCGAAGCCAAAATGGCTGCGGGCACGCATGCCCGGGGGCGAGCGCTATGAGGCGGTACGCAAGAACGTTACTGAGCACCGCTTGAGCACCGTTTGCCAGGAGTCCCATTGTCCGAACATTGGCGAGTGCTGGACCGCCGGCACGGCCACCATCATGGTAATGGGCTCTGTATGCACCCGGGCCTGCAAGTTCTGCGCGGTAGACACCGGCAACCCGAAAGGCTGGCTGGACCATGAAGAGCCTGAGAACACGGCCAAGTCCGTAGAGCTCATGGGCCTTCGCTACATCGTGCTTACCTCGGTGGACCGTGACGACCTCGACGACGGTGGTGCCGCCCACTATGCCGCTTGCGTCTCTGCCATCAAACAGCGCACGCCGGAAGTGGCCGTTGAAGCACTGACGCCGGATTTTGATGCGGTGATGGCGGACGTTGAGAAGGTGGTGGATTCCGGGCTGGATGTCTTTGCCCAGAACGTGGAAACCGTCAAACGGCTGACCAGCCGGGTCCGTGACCCGCGCGCCGGGTATGAGAAAACCCTGCGGGTTCTGGAGCACGCCAAGAAGCACCGCCCGGATGTGCTCACCAAGACCAGCCTGATGCTGGGGCTTGGCGAAACCGAAGAGGAAATCCTGGAAACCATGGACGATCTGCGCGCCATCGGTGTGGATATCCTGACTCTGGGCCAGTACCTGCGCCCTACTCCGAATCACCTGCCGGTGGAACGCTACGTCACCCCTGAAGAGTTCAACCGTTATCGGGAAATCGGCCTGGAGAAGGGGTTCATGGAAGTACCCTCCGGCCCCATGGTCCGCTCCAGCTACCGGGCCGATAAGGTATTCGATAAAAACAATCTTGGTCTCGCCGTACCCGAGGTTCCCCAAGCCTCCAATGCCATGCAGATTCCGGTGAAGGCCATCGACTGAGAACATACATGCTGACACTGCTGCGAAATGCCCGGCTGAAGTACAAATTCTGGTTGCTGAACATTGTCGTTTTTGCAGTTCTCTGTTTGCTGGTTCTTTACGCCATGCACACCATTGCCGGGCAGACCGGCAAGGCGTTCGATCAGGTGTTCGCCGAGACAGCCCCGGGCTTTGCCCTGGTGGTAGCAGTCCTAATGGTGCTCGAGATGGCTGGCTCCCAGCTGCTGATCTCGTTTATCGAGCGTCACGTGAATCGCCTTAAGAACACCATGGTCGAGGTACAGGCCTCAGGCAATCTGAGCCAGCGGGCGTTGGTGGATTCCACCGACGAGATCGGTGAAATGGCCAGCGCCTTCAATGCCATGCAGGACCGCACCGTGGGCGTGGTTCGAAGCATGAAGGAAGCCATCGAACGGCTGCACCAGGAGGTCGAGGAACTGACCGCGGCCGCCGAATCCCGCCGGGATGATTTAGGCCGTCAACAACAGGGCGCCGACCGGTCCGCCGAAGTTATCGAAACCAT
>NZ_CAJXKQ010000015.1 GCF_913055835.1 uncultured Marinobacter sp.
TCCCACCGTCAAACTGACAGGAAAGAAAGCATGACAACGGCAACGGTTTCCCGCTGGGACCGCTTCCGCGAGTCCTTCTTCTGGTACAGCTTCAAGCGCGACAAGGTGGCCATAGTCAGCTTCGCCGTGCTGCTGTTGATGGTGCTGGCGGCGGTGTTTGCGCCCCTGCTGGCGCCCGCCGATCCCTACGATCTGGCGCAGATCAATATCATGAATTCCGAGCTGCCCCCGGTGGGCATGAGCGGGGCTGATCCGGCATTCCCCCTGGGCACCGACGCCCAGGGGCGGGACCTGTTGTCCACCATTCTCTACGGCACCCGGGTGTCGCTCATGATCGGCTTCGGTGCGGTGGTTCTGCAGGCGTTCCTGGGCATTCTGTTCGGCCTGCTGGCCGGTTACCTGGGCGGCAAGGTAGACGCGGTACTGATGCGCATTGCCGACGTGCAGCTGTCGTTCTCTACCCTGATGGTTGCCATCATCGTGGGAGCGGTGTTCAAGGCCAGCTTCGGTAACCTGATGTTCGGTGAGATCGCCATTTACATGCTGATCTTCATCATCGGTGTGGCCGAGTGGCCCCAGATTGCCCGCACCGTTCGTGCTTCGGTGCTGGCGGAAAAGAAGAAGGAGTACGTGGATGCGGCCAAGGTTATGGGCTTCGGGACACGTCGGATCATGTTCCGGCATATCCTGCCCAATACCCTGTCGCCGATCTTCGTGATTGCGACGGTGCAGATCGCGAACGCCATTATTTCCGAGGCGGCGCTGTCGTTCCTGGGTCTTGGTATGCCGGAAACCCAGCCCTCGCTGGGCTCGCTGATCAAATCCGGCTTTGACTACATCCAGAGCGGTTCCTGGTGGATCACCCTGATCCCGGGCCTGGTGCTGGTGGTGCTCGTGCTGGTCATAAATCTGTTGGGTGACTGGTTGCGGGATGTGATGAACCCACGGCTGTACAAGGGGTAACACCATGGCACTGTTGGAAGTAAAAGATCTGGATGTGCGTTTTGCCGTGCGTGGTGGCGACCTGACCGCGCTGCGGGGTATCAGCTTCACCCTAGACAAAGGTGAGAGGCTGGGCCTGGTGGGGGAGTCCGGTGCGGGCAAGTCGGTGGCCGCCTTTTCCATTCTCAATCTGATTGCCAAGCCGGGCTACATCGCTGGCGGGCAGATCCTGTTCGAGGGCAGGGACCTGGCCGCCATGAGCGAGCGGGAGCTGCGTAAGATCCGCGGCAATCGCATCGCCATGATCTTCCAGGATCCGATGATGACCCTGAATCCGGTGCTGACCATTGGCACCCAAATGGTAGAGGCCATCCTGGCCCACCGGAAGATCAGCAAAAAAGAAGCCCGTGCCATTGCCCTGGATCGGCTGCAGAAGGTGCAGATTCCCTCTCCGGAGAAGCGTCTGGACCAGTATCCCCATGAGCTTTCCGGGGGCATGCGCCAGCGGGTGATCATTGCCATCGCTCTGCTGCTGGACCCGGAAATCATTATCGCCGATGAGCCCACAACGGCTCTGGATGTGACCATCCAGGCGGAAATCATGGACCTGCTGCTGAACCTGTGCGAACAGGAGAATGTGGCGCTGATGCTGATCACCCACGATCTGGGCGTGGTCTCGCAGGTGACCCAGCGGATGCTGGTCATGTACTCCGGGCGAATCATCGAGCAGGGGCCAACCCGGGAAATCATCAACGATGCCCAGCACCCGTACACCCAGGGGCTGATCAACGCGTTGCCCCAGATGGGTGAGCCGGGTGAACGGCTGTTCCAGATTCCCGGCTCCATGCCATCGCTGAAGAACGTGCCTTCGGGCTGCCCGTTCCATCCCCGCTGCAAGTTCGCCACCGAGCAGTGCAAGCAGGCGATGCCGGAGTATGTCCGTTCGGGCAATGTGAATGTGGCCTGTTACGAAGTCGCCAACCTGATTGAGCAGGAGAAACGCATGCAGGAGGCCGAATCATGACCTCCCCACTGGTAAGTATTCGCGGTCTGGAGAAACGCTTTGACCTGTCCGGCAGTTTGCTGGAGCAGATCACTTTCGAGGGAGGCCGTTTCCGCCGCAAGCAGGAAGCCGTGCACGCCATCAACGGTGTCGATCTGGAAGTGCAGAAGGGCGAGGCCCTTTGCGTGGTCGGTGAATCCGGCTGTGGCAAGTCCACCGTGGCCCGCACGGTTATGGGCTTGCTCTCGCCCAGCGCCGGCGAGATCCACTACGACGGTCAGCGTATCGATAATCTCGAGCGCAAGGATTCTCTGCCCTACCGTCGCAAGATGCAGATGATCTTCCAGAACCCCTATGCCTCCCTGAACCCGCGCATGACCATCCAGCAGACCCTGGAGGAACCGATCCGGTTCCACCATCCGGACTGGTCGCAGGTTCAGGTGCGGGACAAGATCCACGAAGTGATGCATTCGGTGGGAATTGACCCGGATTGGGGCAGTCGATTTGGCCATGAGTTCTCCGGTGGCCAGCGCCAGCGGATCGCCATTGCCCGGGCTCTGGCAGTGGATCCGGAATTTATCGTGGCGGACGAGCCCATCTCGGCCCTGGATGTGTCCATCCAGGCCCAGGTTCTGAACCTGCTGATGGACGCCCAGGAAAGCCACGGGCTGACCTATCTGTTTATTACCCACGACCTGGCGGTGGTGGAGCATTTTGGCACCCGGGTGGCGGTGATGTACCTGGGCAGGGTCTGTGAGCTTGCGGACACCCGAACCCTGTTTTCCGCGCCCCGACATCCCTACACCCAGGCGCTGTTGTCGGCTATTCCGAAACTGGAGGACGACCGCCCCAACCACATACGGCTGAAGGGGGAAGTGCCTACGCCGGTGAACCTGCCATCCGGCTGCGTGTTCCACGGCCGTTGCCCCTATGCCAACGAGCGATGCCGGCAGGAAGTGCCCCAGCTGATCACCACGGATGGCGGAATCCAGGTTGCGTGCCACGCGGTGGAAGAGGGCAGGTTGTAACGGCGCCGCTGCGATAGGCTATGATGCCAGCAGCAGAACTCGTATCGATACAACGACATACCCTCAGGGGACTCCATGGAAGTACGCTGGTTGGATGATTTTCTGGCGCTGGCCCGAACGCGCCATTTCTCGCGTGCTGCCGAATTGCAGCACGTGAGCCAGCCTACGTTCAGCCGCCGGATCAAGCTTTTGGAAGAGGCCATGGGCAGCACGCTGATCAATCGTCAGACGTTGCCACTCTCGCTGACCCCGGCAGGAGAAATATTCCGCGAGCTTTGCGAGCGGATCACCCGGGATGTACGGGATACCCGTGATCGCATTGCCGCCCTTGAAGCCGAGGTGTCTGCCAGGATCAGTGTCGGCTCCACCCAGGGGCTATTCTCGCACTTCTACCAGGGCTGGGCGAAAGACGCGGGCATTGCCGAGCGTTTGCAGCTGAACCTGAACGCCACCAGTTGGGTGGGGGAGCAGTTTCTGGAGGCGCTGGACAGTGGCGAGTGTGATCTGGTGCTGTGTTATTGGCATCCAGATCTGCCCTGGGGCGGGAGGCTGACTGCGGACAGTTACGACTGGCTGGTGTTGGCTCGTGAATCCCTGGTTCCGGTCAGTGTTGCTGACGATCAGGGGCATCCGCGGTTTGCCTTGCCCGGCAGCCCGGAACAGCCGGTACCGCTGATCGCCTATCACAGTCGTGGTTTCCTGCAATCCGCGATTGAAGGCCATCTTGCCCGCAGCAGGTTGACGGCCAATCTTTTACCCCTGAACGAGAATACCCAGTCCGCCAGCATCAAGGCGTTGGTAAAACAGGGTTTCGGCATGGGGTGGTTGCCCCGGCGCATGACGGAGAAAAGCGAACAGTTCGGCAGCCTGGTGCGAGCCGGGGACGAAAGCTGGGATGTTCCTCTGGAAATTCGGCTGATCCGTCTCCGCGACACCCGCTCGGACGATCTTTTAACACTCTGGAACACACTGGAAGATGGCTATGCCTGATGATGCCCTGTTGCACGTGCAGATCGATCACCTGAAAGAACTGCAGGCCCGATACGAATCGGCTCTGGCAGAGCATGGCTACGACAGCCTGCTCATTGCTTCTGGCGCCGCGCCTTTCCGATATGGAGATGACCAGGCGTGGCATTTTCAGGGTTACGGTCCGTTCCTTCACTGGACCGGGCTGGCCGGTCGCGAACACTGCTGGCTCTGGATTCGGGCCGGGCACCAGCCCGTGCTCTGGCTGTTCGAGCCGGTGGACTTCTGGCACGCCAATTCACCACTGACGGAAGAGCCCTGGCAGCAGTTTATCGAGGTTCGCAGCAGTGACTCACCCGAGGCCCCGTTGCTGGATGATCCCGAAAGCCTTGCAGTGATCGGGGATCCCGCCCTGATTGCGAATATCCCGGGTGAGAAAAATCCCGACGCGCTATTGAGGGCACTGGATGAGACCCGCGTGCGCAAGACCCAATATGAAATCGAGTGTCTGGCGCAGGCCAACAGGCTTGCTCTCAAAGGCCATGAGGCCGCCCGGGAGGCGTTCCTGGCCGGTGACAGCGAGTTTGGCATCAACCTGGCCTACCAGCAGGCGACCCGTCAGCGGGAAGCGGATGCGCCTTATCACAGCATCATCGGACTGAACGAGCACGCCGGCACGCTGCACTACCAGTATTACGATACGCAGCCTCCGGGGCAGCCCCGGAGTTTGCTGATTGATGCCGGGGTCCGTTTTCGTGGCTACTGCTCCGACATTACCCGCACCACGGCAGGACCGGATGAGCCGCACTTCGCGGCGCTGATCCACGGTCTCGATCGGCTCCAGATCAGGCTCTGCGACATGGTCGCGCCTGGCGTGGATTACATCGACATTCATCGTAAGGCCCATCAGGGGCTTGCCGCTCTGCTGTCGGCGACCGGTCTGGTAGCCGGCCTGGATGACGAGGACATTGTCGAAAAAGGCATCACCCGTGTGTTCTTCCCCCATGGCATCGGTCATTTTCTGGGTGTCCAGGTTCACGACGTGGCTGGAAAGCCAACGCCGCCTCCGGACGACGCGCCCTTTCTCCGCCTGACTCGCCGTTTGGAAACCGGCATGGTCGTGACTATCGAGCCGGGTCTCTATTTTATCCCTTCCTTGTTGCAGCCATTGCTGGATGGGGCGCTGGGGCAGCATCTGAACCGGGAGCTGATCGGCCGCCTGAAAGGCTGCGGGGGTATTCGTATCGAAGACAACGTGGTGGTTACCGAAGCCGGCTCCCGGAATCTGACCCGGGATTCGTGAGACCCTCAATACAAAAAGTTGCACAAATTTAAGCCAGAGGGCTTGCATTCCGAGATGCCAATGACAATAATTATCACTAACTTTTATTGTCATTGGTGAGTCACTGCTATGTACGTTTGCCTTTGCCACGGCGTAACCGACCGGGAAATTCGCGAAGCTGCCGACAACGGCATTTCTTCCATGCGCCAGCTTGGCAAAGAGCTGGGTGTGGGCACCCAGTGCGGACGCTGTGCCTGCACTGCCCGCGAGATCCTGCGCGAGAGTCGCACGCCCGACTACCTGGCCATGGCCAATATGCTCGCCCAGCCTGCCTGACCGGCACGATTGTCCGGCTCTATTTTTCTCCTGCGCCATTAGGGGCTATCCTAAGAGGCTGATTCATTCGGCCATCAGGGAGCCCGACCATGAAAGGCGATAAAAAGGTAATCCAGCACTTGAACAAGGTCCTCGGTAACGAGCTGACCGCGATCAACCAGTACTTTCTCCATTCCCGCATGTACAAGGATTGGGGCATTACCAAGCTGGCCGCCAAGGAATACGAAGAGTCCATCGACGAGATGAAGCACGCGGATCAGCTTATCGAGCGGATCCTGTTCCTCGAAGGCCTGCCCAACCTCCAGGATCTGAACAAGTTGCTGATCGGCGAGAACGTGGAGGAAATGATCTCCTGCGATCTCAAACTGGAAGAAACTGCCCACACTGACCTTAAAGAGGCGATCCTCTATTGCGAGGAGGTGCAGGACTTCACCAGCCGTGAACTGTTCCGCAGCATTCTCGATAGCGAAGAGGAGCACATCGACTGGCTGGAAACCCAGCTGGAAATGATTTCCCAGATGGGCATCCAGAACTACATCCAGCTTCAGTCATCCGCCGCGGAGTAATTTCAGACAATGGACTTGTCCTGTTTTAAAGCCTACGACCTGCGAGGCCGGGTGCCGGATCAACTGAATCCGGTCCTGGCCGAAAAAATCGGGCGCGCTTACGTGGAAATCACTGGCGCGAAGAAAGTGATCGTGGGCTACGACATCCGTCTTTCAAGCCCGGACATCGCCGAGGCACTCAGCTCTGGCCTCATGGCAGCCGGTGCGGATGTTTTTGATATCGGCCTGTGTGGCACCGAGCAGGTGTATTTTGCCACCAGCCATTACAAGATGGATGGCGGCATCATGGTGACCGCCAGCCACAACCCCAAAGATCACAACGGTATGAAAATGGTGGGCCCCGAATCCCGGCCCATCAGCTCCGACAACGGCCTGAACGAAATCCGCGACCGGGTACTGGACCCTTTCGGTGATGCGCCCGAACAGGGCCGCTACGAGCCGCTCGAGGTGATGAGCGCCTATGTGGACCATCTCCTGGGGTATATCGATGCCGGCTCTCTCAGCCCGCTGACCATTGTCTGCAACGCCGGTAACGGCGGCGCCGGCCTCGTGATCGATGAACTCGAACAGCACCTGCCCTTTGAGTTCGTGAAAGTGCACCACCAGCCGGATGGCCATTTTCCCAACGGCGTACCCAACCCGATCCTCCCGGAAAACCGGGCGGCGACGGCGGACGCCGTTATCGCAGAAGGCGCCGCCATGGGTATTGCCTGGGATGGTGACTACGACCGCTGCTTCTTCTTCGACGAAAACGGCCGCTTTATCGAGGGCTACTACATCGTCGGCTTGCTTGCCGACCAGTTCCTGCACAAAACCGGTGGCGGCAAAGTCATCCACGACCCGCGCCTGACCTGGAACACCCTGGATCTGGTCAAAGCCGCGGGCGGCGAAGCCATCGAAAGCAAAACAGGCCACGCCTTCATCAAACAGAGAATGCGCGATGAAGACGCCGTATACGGCGGCGAAATGAGCGCCCACCACTACTTCCGCGACTTCGCCTACTGCGACAGCGGCATGATCCCGTGGCTGCTGGTCGCCGAACGCCTCTGCCAGTCCGGCCAGACATTGTCGTCGTTGATTGATGCCCGAATCGAAGCCTACCCGGCCAGCGGCGAAATCAACCGCACCATCGCCGATCCCCCCAAGGTCATCGACGCGATTGAAGCCAAATACAGCGTTGGCGCCAAAAGCGTCAGCCACGTGGACGGCGTAAGCATCGAATTCGACGACTGGCGCTTCAACCTCCGGATGTCCAACACCGAGCCGGTGGTGCGGTTGAACGTAGAATCGCGGGCTAATATTCCGTTGATGGAAGAGAAAACAAAGGAACTGCTGGCTGAAATGGACAGGTTGAACAAGGAAGGGTAACGCAGACGTATGGGGCCGATCGGCGCGGTTCCCTCTCCTGAAACACGCTCCTTGCGGCACGTCCATGTGACGCTTGGGCTCCGCCATCCATGGCTCCGCACAGTTTCATGAGAGGGAACCGTGACGAGCGGTCTTGCACCAAATCGTCAAGGCAAAGTCAGAGCCAGTCGTTCAGCATAATGCCGATACCAAACCGCTGAATCCGGTGATTATAGTCAATCAGACTCTCTCCATACCCGTTGTAGTACTGGAAGAACCCCTTCACCGTATCCCCCATCGGAAAACTGTACCCGAACTCCACCGAGGTCTTGTTGTCATCCGACCGCAGGTTATTCATCAGCCGTAAAGAAAACGTGCGATCTTCGGTCAGCTTGTACACCGCATAGTAATTCGCATACCCCAGATAGCGTTCGATATCGGCATTGTCATCTTCACTGTTCTCCGGAATCCGGTACCAGGGCTGAACCATAAACAGCCATCGATCATAGCTGTAGGCGGCAGACCCCATAATCCGGTTCCAGCTTCGGGACCGGGGCTCCGACTGGCCATTGGATTGGTGGTTGAAGCCAAGGGTTACGCCATTGAGCCGGCCCGGTCCGATATCCCAGTCGGTCTGGTATCGGGCAAATATCTCCGGCTCGTAATTGGTTTCCCGGAAAGGCGCGGAATCGTCCTGGTTGTAAACTTGCCAGAACGAGGTCTGGGTGTAACCAAACCAGAGCGTTGTGCGGTCATCCAGAATCCCCGTCAGCAATGGCACCTTGAAGCTGATCTGGTACTTGGCTTCTTCCCGTTCCAGATCGTAGTCATAGCCGATGGACCCCAGCCTGGGGCTGGAAGGGGATTCGTTCGGGTCTTTCACCCAGCTCACGGGCAGGATATAGGTCGGACGGTGGCCCACGAAGCTGCCAGAGAATGAAAATACGGCCTTTTCAGCCGCGACATAACGATCTACCAGCGCCGCCATAACGCCCGCGTCGGAATCGCCCTCCAGCGCGTTGCCGGCCACCGCATCGAGATCTTTGCCATTCGGTGCCAACGGTTCCGCGCTCTTCTCGGCTTGTTCTTTCGCGCTCTCGGAGGCCTCGGCCTGACGCTCTGTCGGCTTGTAGTGGCTGTCAAAGCATGCCAGGCGCTTGATGCCATCGTCTATCAGCGCGCATTGTTCGGGTGAGTCGATTGCGGGCGTCTCATTGGTCTGCGCCGCCACGTTCACGGATACCGACAGTACCAACAAAGAAAGTGCCGTGAGAGCCCTTGTTGGCGCCAACAGGTGTGAGGATGTCATGGGGGAGGTCTCCTAGCCGGCAGTCAGGCTGAACCAGGTGTTGGCTATTCCGTAAATCCAGACGCCGATCAGGGTGACTGCCAGAAGCGAAAATACAAGCTTGTGCTTGAACCGGTTGCCGCCATCTGCAGAGACAACCCAGCGCAGGTACATGAGTCCAATGAAGCTGAGAAAGACCCCCAGGCTGGCAAAGGCTGGAATCAGCAGCCAGCCGGCGCTGATAGTCTCACCGCCGCTGGTTTGACTGGAAAACCATCCCATGGAAGCAAGCAGAACAGCAAGCGCCGTAAACTCTGCAATCAGCAGCGGTTTGCGTAAAGGGTGGGGTGAAGTCGGTTCCGAATTGGTCATGGAAACAGGTCCTGAATGGTAAAACGTCGGCGAACACCATGGTAACCGGATTGTTCGCGAAACTCCCTCTCACTTACGAAATCGCAATTAAAATGGTTGAAATCAATTTATGATTTTGCTGTTTGGTTTTTTTGCCAGGTTTCAGTCGCTATAATGCGGCGACCGAAGATTATAACGCTCAAATGCGAGGTGCATTGTGAAGATGAAGAGAGTCCTGGCTGCTGTACTGGTCGTTGCAGGCCTTACAGCCAGCGCCGTAATGGCAAGTGTCGAAGATGAGATCCGTGCACGTATCCAGCCGGTAGGCGAAGTATGCCTTCAGGGTGAAGAGTGCGGCAGTGCAGCTGCTCCGACCGAGACAGCCAGTTCCGGCCCTCGTTCAGGCAGTGAAGTATATGACGCCGTATGCATGGCCTGCCATACAACCGGCGCTGCCGGTGCACCCAAGATTGGCGACACCGACGCCTGGGCTCCCCGTATCGACAAGGGGCTGGACACGCTGGTCAGTCATGCGATCAATGGCTTTAATGCCATGCCGGCCAAGGGTGGCTGTGCCAACTGCCCGGATGAAGAAATCCAGGCAGCCGTTGAGCACCTTGTGGAGCAAAGCCAGTAAGCATAATGGTTTTGCCTGTTGAAAAAGCCCCGTAAAGGGGCTTTTTTTGCATCTGGCTCTTCGTTAAAGGCCGAGGTCGCCCAACAGAGCGCTCAGGGTCGCCTTGCCCTTTTTCTGGTTTGCCTCTACATCCAGATCGCCCATTCCCTCCCATTTCAGGTCTTCCTCGGGCAATTCATCCAGGAATCGGCTCGGGATGGTCTCCAGTTTTTCGCCGTACTGTTTTCGGGTTGCTGCATAGGTCAGCGTCAGTGTTTCCCGGGCGCGGGTAATGCCCACGTACATCAGTCGCCGCTCTTCCTCGATGTTGCCTTCCTCGATGCTGCTGCGGTGGGGCAGGATTTCCTCTTCAAGTCCCATGATGAACACATGGGGAAACTCCAGGCCCTTGGAGGCGTGCAGGGTGAGCAGCTGAACCTTGTCGCTGTCGTCCTCTTCCTCGCGTTGCTCCATCATGTCCCGCAGGATGAGTTTGGTAATGGCGTCCTCGATGCCCAGCTCATCGGCCGTGCCCTTGCCGTCATCGAGCATACGCTGGATGGACTCCACCAGATACCAGATGTTCTCCATCCGCCGCTCGGCCTGCTTGGGGGTGCCCGAGTGCTGGTGAAGCCATTCCTCGTACTCGATGTCGGTGAACAGCTGCTTGATCACAGGAACCGGGTTCTCGCTATGCAGCCGTTCGCAGGTGGCATCGACCCAGTGGGCAAAGCGCCGGAGCCGGTCCAGCCCCTTTTCCGTCACATGGGTCTCTGCCCCCATATCGCCCAGCGCCTTGAACAGGCTGACATTCCGCGAGCGGGCATAATGGCTCAGTTGCTCCAGGGTGCGCGGACCGATCTCCCGGCGCGGCACATTGACCACCCGCAGGAATGCGGCGTCGTCATCCGGGTTGATCAGCAGGCGCAGATAGGACATGGCATCTTTGATCTCGTTCTTCGAGAAAAAAGACTGACCGCCTGAGATCCGATAGGGAATCTGGTAGGCCTGCAGCTTCATTTCCAACAGGCGTGCCTGGTGGTTGCCCCGGTACAGCACGGCAAAGTCCCGGAAATCGAGCCCTTTCTTTAGCTTTTGATCGAGAATCTCGGTGGCGACCCGGTCGGTTTCGGCGTCCTCGTTGCGGCACCGGACAATCCGGATTTCCTCGCCGATGGTATGGTCACTCCACAGGGCCTTCTCGAATACGTGGGGATTGTTGGCGATTACGGTGTTGGCACTGCGCAGGATCCGGGCCGTGGAACGATAGTTCTGCTCCAGCTTGACGATTTTCAGGCTCGGGAAGTCTTCTTTGAGCTGGGCCAGGTTTTCCGGCCGGGCGCCGCGCCAGGCGTAAATCGACTGGTCGTCGTCGCCGACCACTGTGAACGCGGCGCGCTCAGCTACTAGCAGCTTGACCAGTTCGTACTGGCATACGTTGGTGTCCTGGTACTCATCCACCAGCATGTAGCGGATTTTCCGGCGCCATTTGGCCAACACGTCCGGGTGAGAGCGGAACAGCATCACCGGCAGCAGGATCAGGTCGTCGAAATCCACCGCGTTGTACGCCTTCAGGTACTCGTTGTATTTCTTGTAGATGATGGCAATGCGCTGTTCCCGCTCATCCGCCGCCTTGCTCAGGGCCTCGGCGGGGCCGCGCATGGCGTTTTTCCAGGAGGAAATGGTCATCTGGATGTCGTTGAGCTCGTCGCCGGCCTCGGCACTCGCTTCCCGGAGCATCAGATCCTGTAACAGGGCCTTGGCATCCTCGGCGTCAAAAATGGAAAAACCCGGGTGGTAGCCGAGATGGGTGTGCTCTTCCCGGATCATGTTGAGGCCAAGATTATGAAAAGTGGATACAATCAGGCCCCGGGTCAGCTTCCGGTCAACGATCCGGCCAACCCGCTCCTTCATTTCCCGGGCAGCCTTGTTGGTGAAGGTGACGGCGGCAATATGACGCCCCGGGATCCCAAGTTGCTCGATCAGGTAGGCAATCTTGCGGGTGATCACGCTGGTCTTGCCGCTGCCGGCACCGGCGAGCACCAGCATCGGGCCATCGGCGTAGCGGACTGCTTCGCTTTGTCTCGGGTTGAGCTTGTTCACAAATAAATGGCCAGAATGGAACGAAACGGGATTAAAGAGCGTGGACTTATTCTACACCACGCAGAGTTACTGTACCTTGAGGATCTATCGACTATGATTAACAGAACGGACTCGGTTGTTCACGCATAAATGGATCCTGCTTGATGACACTGCCACTGGAAACCATGAGGCCCGGACACTTGCGCCTGTTGGTTCTGACACCAGATTATGCTGATTTTCTCTGGCTGAATGCTCTTCTGGCGGGTGACGTCGAGATCAGTGCGGACGCTACCTGGTGTCCGGACCTTGTGGATTGTGATGATCTGATCCGCAACGCCAGTTTTGATGTCATCGTCTGGGATTGCGTGTTCCATGGCGGGTCTGAAGCTTCCTTTCTACAGTACCTTGCGGTCGCCAGCAATGAAAAGCCCGTGCTTGCCCTGAGTGCCGAGCCTCCGGTGGAGCGGGCGCCCGAATTGCTGGCGGCCGGCGCCGCTGATTATCTCAGTCGCCAGAACCTGGACCACTGGAATTTCCGGCGGGCCTTGAAGTGCCTCTGGTACCGTGATCAGTTATCCGAATCTGCCCATGGCCAACTGGGCCGTGAGGTGGCCACCGGTTTCATCAATCGGGATCTGTTCTTCGATCGTCTCCAGCAAGCACTTCTACGGGCCGAGCGCGCAGGCCACCGGCTGGCTCTGTTGCATCTCAACATTGATGACTTCCGCAGCATCAACGAGTCGTTTGGCTACCAGAAAAGTGACCAGTTGATGATGAAGCTGGCTGAACGGCTTCGCCATTCCCTCCGTCGGGTGGATTCGCTGATGCGTATCGGGGGCGACGAGCTGGCCATTATTGTCGAAAAGGTCGAGGATTCCCTTGATATCACCCAGATTATCCGCAAGGTGGTTAACGCCCTGGATGAGCCGGTTACCATTGATGGCCAGACCGTCGTGGTCAGTGCCAGCCTGGGCGTTGCCACCTACCCGGAAGCCGGTGACAGCGCGGAAAATCTGTTGCGCCGGGCCAACCGGGCCATGTTCGAAGCCAAGCGCGACCCGGGCACCAGCTACCGTTTCTACGACCGGCAGTTGCACATTTCCGCCGGCTACCAGCTTCGCCTGGAGGCGGACCTTCGCAACGCCCTGCGGGGCAAGGAGCTGGAACTTTACTACCAGCCCAGAATTGATCTGGCCACCGAGGAGGTCCGGGGCGTGGAATGCCTGCTGCGCTGGAATCATCCGGAGCGGGGGCTGGTAGGGCCGGACGAATTTATCCCGGTGGCCGAGCGCAGCGGTCTGATCGTGCCCATCGGTTACTGGGTGATCGAGCAGGCCTGCAAGCGTCTGCAGGAGTCGGCCGAGCTTGGCTTCCCGGGCCTGGTGTTCGCCGTCAATCTGTCGTTCCGGCAGTTTCATGATCGCAAGATGACCGAGACCATTTTCCGGATCATCTTCAATGCCAACGTGGATACCAGCCTTCTGGAACTGGAGCTGACGGAGAGTGCCATGATGCACGATCCGGAGTATGCCCAGCGCTGCCTGCGGGAGTTAAACCAGTTGGGTATCAGCTTCGCCCTGGACGATTTTGGAACCGGATTTTCCTCCCTGAGCAATCTCCAGCACTTGCCGATCTCGCTGGTGAAAATCGACAAGTCGTTCGTGCAGGAGCTGGGCAATTCGGCAGATGCCGAACACATTATCCGGGCCATCATCAGTCTGGCCCATAGCCTGCAGATCAGCGTGGTGGCCGAAGGCGTGGAAACCGAAGGCCAGCTGGAGTTTTTGCGTCAGCAGCATTGCGATGAAATCCAGGGCTATTACTACGCCCGCCCCATGCCGTGGGCCGATCTTGTGCAATTCCTGAACAAGCGGGGCCAGGCCGCTTGCCTGCAGCAGTAAGCCGCTGTACCTTTGCTGGTTTATTGGCAAAGCATCAGACAGAGGTTGCATGAACAGTATCTCCAGGCGTATCGCCGAGGAACTCGGTGTCCGCGAGCAACAGGTTAATGCCACCGTCGAACTGCTCGACGAGGGCGCGACCGTTCCGTTTATCGCCCGCTACCGGAAAGAGATCACAGGCTCACTGGATGACAGCCAGCTGAGGAACCTGGAAGAACGTCTGCGCTATCTGCGTGAACTGGAAGACCGTCGTGCGACCATCCTCAAGAGTATCGAGGAGCAGGGCAAACTGACCGACGAACTCAAGGCCACCATCCAGGACGCCGATACCAAGAACCGCCTGGAAGATCTTTACCTGCCCTACAAGCCCAAGCGCCGGACCAAGGCCCAGATTGCCCGGGAAGCGGGTCTGGAGCCGCTGGCTGACGCGCTTTATGACGATCCGACTCTGGACCCGGAGACCACTGCCCAGGGCTACCTGAATAAAGAGGCGGGCGTGGAAGACACCAAGGCTGCCCTTGATGGCGCGCGCTATATACTCATGGAGCGCTTTGCCGAGGATGCCGAGCTGCTGGGCAGCCTGCGGGACTTCATCTGGCAGGAAGGCCAGCTGAAAGTGACCGTGGTAGAAGGCAAGGAAAACGAGGGGGCCAAATTCAGGGATTATTTCGACCACGTCGAGCCCCTGAAAAAAGTGCCGTCCCACCGCGCCCTGGCCATTCTTCGGGGCCGTAATGAGGGCATCCTGGGATACACCATTGTAGTCGGCGATGCCGACGATGACCGCCGCACGCCGCACCCGGCCGAGCAGCGTATTGCCGCCCGCTGGAGCATCCGGGACAACGGCCGCGCCGCCGATAAATGGCTCTCGGAAGTGGTGCGCTGGACCTGGCGGGTCAAGCTTTCCACCCAGATTGAAACCGACCTGATGGCGCAGGTCCGTGAGGCCGCCGAAACCGAGGCCATCAATGTGTTTGCTGCCAACCTCAAGGATCTACTGCTGCTGGCGCCGGCCGGTCCGCGACCGACCCTTGGTCTTGATCCCGGGCTGCGCACCGGCGTGAAAGTGGCTGTTATCGATGGCACTGGTCAGGTGGCGGGCCACGGTGCCATTTTCCCCCATGCCCCCCAGAACCAGTGGGACCGCTCCATCGAGCAGTTGGCGGCCTGGTGTCGGGAGTACAAGATCGAGCTGGTGGCCATCGGTAACGGCACCGCCTCCCGGGAGACCGAGAAGCTGGTCGCCGACCTCAGCAAGCGTTATCCCGAATTGAAGCTGGCCCGGATCGTGGTCAGTGAGTCCGGCGCGTCGGTCTATTCCGCGTCCGAGTTTGCCTCCAAAGAATTGCCGGACCTGGATGTCACCATCCGTGGTGCGGTATCCATTGCCCGCCGGCTGCAGGATCCGCTGGCGGAGCTGGTAAAGATCGAGCCGAAATCCATCGGGGTAGGGCAGTACCAGCACGATGTCTCCCAGGTGCAGCTGTCCCGCAGTCTCGACGCGGTGGTGGAAGACTGTGTAAACGGCGTGGGCGTGGATCTGAATACCGCTTCAGCGCCATTGCTGGCCCGGGTGTCCGGCCTGAACCAGACTATTGCCCAGAACATCATCGAGTTCCGCAACCAGAACGGCATGTTCCGTAACCGGAAACAGCTGCTCAAAGTCACCCGGCTGGGCGACCGCACGTTTGAGCAGGCGGCGGGCTTTCTGCGTATTGCCGGCGGCGAGAACCCCCTGGACCGGTCGTCGGTTCACCCGGAAGCCTATGGCGTGGTCGAGGCCATCGCCAGGCAGAATAACCGCAAGGTGGACGATATCATCGGCGATTCTGCCTTCCTGCGTGGTCTGAATCCCCAGGACTACGTAACAGAACAGTTCGGTTTGCCGACTATAAAGGACATTATCTCGGAACTGGAAAAGCCGGGGCGGGACCCGCGCCCCGAATTCCGGTTTGCCAGCTTCGAGGAGGGCGTTGAAACCCTGAATGATCTCAAGCCCGGGATGGTGCTGGAAGGCTCGGTGACCAACGTCACCAATTTCGGTGCGTTCGTGGACATTGGCGTGCATCAGGACGGTCTGGTGCATATTTCTGCGCTGTCCCACACGTTTGTCAAGGATCCCCGTGAGGTGGTCAAGGCCGGGGATATCGTCAAGGTCAAGGTGCTGGACGTGGATATCCCGCGCAAGCGTATTGCCCTGACCATGCGTATGGATGATCAGCCCGGCGAGAAAAACGAGGGCAAGCCGATGGCCGCCAATCGTACCGGGGCCAGCCGCAAGGTTGGTAACCGGAACGCCGGTGGTGGCAGTAACGGTCAGAAATCCCCGCAGGGCGCCATGGCTGGTGCGCTGGCCCAGGCACTCGCCTCGGCGCGCAAGGACCGCTGACGGGTTTACAATCTTTTCACCGGCCGGTTGTGCACAAGAGCAAACCGGCCGCAGCAGGAGTCGACCATGGCTGAATCCCGCCATTCCGTATTTCGTCAGTTCGCTGCCAGCGACTGGGATGGTTTTCTAAAGGGTGTCGAAAAAGAAGGGCTGCGGGTGGATCGCAACGGCTTCATTGCCCAGACCCCGCATCCCGAAGCCCTGGGTTCGGCACTGACCCACCCGAGGATCACTACCGACTATTCAGAGGCCTTGCTGGAGCTGATCACACCGGTGTTCAACAGCACCGGGGGCATGCTGAAGTCGCTGCGGGATATCCATACCTACGTGCAGCAGAACCTTGGCGACGAAGTCTTCTGGGCGGCGAGCATGCCCTGTGAGCTGGATGGCGATCCGAGCATCCCTATCGCGGAGTACGGCAGCTCGAACATTGGCCAGCTCAAGCACGTTTACCGGCAGGGGCTGGCGGTGCGGTACGGGCGTATGATGCAGAGCATCGCAGGAGCCCACTATAACCTCTCGCTACCCGATAGCTTCTGGCAAAAGTGGCAGGAGTTGCTCGGCAATGAGCAAAGCCTAAAAGACTTCAAATCGGACCAGTATTTCTGGCTCATCCGCAACTTCCGCCGCCGCAGCTGGCTGCTGATGTTGCTGTTCGGTGCCTCGCCGGCACTGGATGCCAGCTTTGTAGCCGGTGTCAGCCACGACCTCAAGCAGTTTGACGAGCGCACCTGGTACGGTGAGTACGCTACGTCCCTGCGGATGGGCGATCTGGGTTACCACAACAATGCCCAGGCCTCCCTGAATATCTGTTTCAATGAGCTCAGCACCTACACCCAGACTCTGGACCGGGCTATCCACACCACCTGGCCGGCCTATGAGGAAATCGGCACCCGCCGGGGCGACCAGTTCATCCAGATCAATACCAGCGTCCTGCAGATCGAAAACGAGTATTACAGCGCCGTGCGCCCCAAACGCACCACGCAGCGGGAAGAAAAACCCATCCAGGCCCTCGAGGCCCGGGGTGTGGAGTACATCGAGGTGCGGTGTCTGGATCTTGATCCCTTCTCACCAGTGGGCGTGAATGAGGCCCAGATCGATTTCCTGGACCTGTTCCTTCTGGATTGCCTGCTGTCTGACTCGCCCCGCATTGGCGATGAAGAATGCGAGCGCCTAGATGACAACTACAAGGATGTGGTGTCCAACGGTCGTTTCCGTGAATTGAAACTGTGCCGTGCCGGGGAGCGTACCCCGGTTTCAGAGGCCGCGACCGATATCCTGGCGCAACTGGAACCGCTTGCCGAGTTGCTGGATGGCTGGCGGGGGGATGATACTTACCGTCGTGCCCTGGCTGCCCAGCGCGAGACCTTGACCGGTGAGTGGACGGTGCCGTCTGCCCGGGTTCTGGACGCCATGCGCTCCTCAGGCCTGGGGCATCGGGAGTGGGGTATGGAAATGGCCCGGCAGCATCAGCAAACTCTGAGACAGGAAGGCCTCGATCCGAGTGTCCGTCAGGCGTTTGATACCATGACGGCAGATTCCCTGGCCGAGCAGGCGCAGATGGAGCGTGCCGATACCCTGCCGTTCAGTGAGTTTCTGGAACAGTATCTGCGCTCCTGAACGGTAAGTTTGGCGACTGTCGCAGAAGTCTGCGGACCTGACGCACAGAAACCGAACAAAGATTTGTCTCCCCCCCGGTCCGGCTGTTAATTTTTGTAACATCGGGATCGGGAGAGACGGCTATGGCAAGGGATATCAAACTCGGCTGGGATGTGGAAGCGCTCAATAAGGCGTACCGTCAGGGCTACATGGCTGCCAACATGGGCATGGATAAAGCCCGCTGCCCCTATCGGGGTGAGGTTGTCATTGCCGCCTGGGAAGCCGGCTGGGACGATGCCGATCAGGTGGCCCGGGATGACCGGGACCAGGCAGACGATCTGTTTTCACGGATCGCCTGATTTATTGGTCGGTCCCGGCCTTATTTCTGCACCACGAATTCTGTAAACAGCACACCGGCTATACTCTCGCCGGTCTGCTGCTCCTCCAGAACCGCATTGATTCTTTGTTTTGCCTCCTCGCGCAACGCCTCCTGCCCCTCCATTGATGTGAGGCGATCCGTGTCGGTTTGTTCACCAAACAGCATGACCAGTTCGTGTCTCAATCGGGGCATGTGGGCTTCCAGTGCCGGCCGTGCGCCGGTGCTCCGGGCCCGCAATGTCACGGCCGCTTTCAGGTAGGTCGGCTTGTTCCCGGGGGTGCCCACGTGAGTCACGAACGGCGGATCCATGCTGATGTAATCGGTAACGCCGCTTTCCTCTTCAGCCACTTCCTCCTCGGAATTCTCTTCGTCCTGGGAAACGGCGGGTAAGGGGATCATGGCGAACAACAGAAACAGAAGCGTCAGAACGGATTTTGGCTGGCGTGTCATAGGCTTGAAGTTGATCGTGGTTTAGGGTTAAGTGACGAGAATAGCAGGCCCTGTGGCCGCTTGCAGTTTCAATTCACGATTCGAGGTGTTCTTTTGACCAGCAGATGGGTTTTCGGGCTTATTTTCCTTGTATGTGCCGCACTTCTGGGTGTGGCCTTTTATATGGAGCATGTGATGGGGCTGGAGCCCTGCCCGCTTTGCTGGTTACAGCGTTTTGGCTTCATGGGAGCCGGGTTGGTGAGTTTCCTGGCCTTCCTCCAGGGCCCCACCGGATTCGGTGTCCGCATCTATGGTTTGCTTCTGGTGCTGACCGCCGGTGCCGGGCTGGGCGTCGCGGGGCGGCAGTTGTGGCTGCAGAGCCTGCCGGCAGACCAGGTGCCAGCGTGTGGACCCTCGGTTGACTACATGCTGGATGTCCTGCCCTGGTTTGAGGTGCTGTCTACCGCACTCAGGGGGACCGGAGACTGTGCCGAAGTGGTGTGGCGGTTCCTGGGTTTGAGTATCCCCGGCTGGACGGCTGTGTTTTTCTCGCTGCTGGTTATCACCGGTCTGGTCCTGATGTTTCGGCGGCAAAAACCCCGGGAATGGATTCGGAGCTGAAACGGTTGCGGCGGACCGCAGCCATGGGGTAACTTGATCCAAACCTAATAAAAATCAAAACCGACACAGAAGTACCGAAGACAAGCGGAGAACAGGCGTCATGTTGGAAAATTGCCGAAATGCCAGGGAGCGCTGGGGTGGCGTCAGCGAACTGATTGATCGCTGGCTCAAGGAACGTCAGGAGCTGTTGGTGCATTACTGCGACCTGTCCGGGGAGAATGATTTCTCTCAGACAGAAGCGCTGAAAGAAAAGTTCGTGCGCCTGTGTGAAGTGTTGGTGGATTACGTCTCTACCGGCCACTTCGAAATCTATGAACAGCTGGTCCGCGAAGCCAGGGAATTCAACGATGGCGGTCTCGAACTGGCGGCCAAGGTTTACCCCCGGATTGAGCAGACCACCGAGGTAGCCCTTAATTTCAACGACCGTCTGGATGGCCGGGAATTGTCTGAAAACGATGTGAAAGAGCTGTTCGGCGAGTTGTCGAAGCTGGGTGAAACCCTCGAGACCCGGTTCGAGATGGAGGATTTCCTGATCGAGCACCTTCACAATGCTCACGCTGGCAAAGTGGCCTCCGCCTGACAAACGCCTGAAACAAAAAGCCCCAGCCCGGTGACGCCGGACTGGGGCTTTTTTATGGCAGCGACGGACCTGATCGCTGCCTGACTGGAGTCTTAGTCTCCGGAGCCGGGATTGACGTCGAGCAGTTCGACATCAAACACCAGGGTCTCGTTCGGTCCGATCGCCCGGTTGCCGCCCGGGCCATAGGCCAGGTCAGAAGGAATGTAGAGCTTGTAACGGGCACCTTCGCTCATCAACTGAAGGCCCTCGGTCCAGCCTGGAATAACCTGGTTCAGGGCAAAGGTTACCGGCTCGCCGCGCTCGCGGGAGCTATCAAACACTTCACCGGACAGCAGTTCACCGGTGTAATGCACCTGGACGGTGTCGGTTGCAGCCGGCTTTTCGCCGTCACCCTGCTCAAGTACTTCATACTGGAGACCGGACTCGGTCGTTTCGACACCCTCACGCTCGGCATTCTCGGCAAGGAAGGCTTCGCCGGCTTCCAGGTTCTTCTGCGCCAGTTCTTCCATCTGCTTGCCCTGCTCTTCCTGGAGCTGCTGCTGGTAAGTCATCAGGGCCTGCTGGATTTCCTCTCGGCTCATGCGCTTGGCTTCTTCATCGCCGGCGTGGCCGTGCTGGATGCCCTGGAGGAACTGGTCCATCTGCAGGTTAGGCAGGTCGTTGCCCATGCGCTCACCCAGAACCAGGCCCATGCCATAGCTGACCTTCTGGTCGGTGGATTCCAGCTTCGGCTGTTCAGGGGCTTCGGGGGGTGTCGAGCAACCGGCTACGAGGCCGGTCACTGCCAGTGCCAGGAGTGCTTTCTTCATTGCTTTATCCTTTAACGTCGGTATTCGGGGCGTGGCCCCGCGTTGTGTTTGTCAGAACGCAGAAGGTAACGGGTTCCGGCGTCAGATGCCACTGAACATGTGTTAAGAAAACAGACGTGTCAGCTCAGCTGCCGTTGGTGCCGGCGGCGGATGGTCCCAGAGAGAAAGGGGCGTTATAGGGGGATCGCCAATCAGTTTCCGGCTCCTGGGGCTGGAGGCGCTGAAAGGCCTTGTCCCGCCGTTCGATGGCAAGAGTGTTCCAGCGGCCCTGTTCCGGGGGCTGGTCAGCATAGTGCCAGTTGCCGTCGGTATCCTGCCATTTGAACACGATCTCGGGGCCCTCGGTAGGGACCGGCGAGGGCACCAGGCCTTCGAAAGCAGGAATTTCGGGTTGTTCCTCTTCTGCCACTGGTTCGGATACCTGCTCCGGATCGTTCAGGCCGAAGAAAATCAGCAATAACAGTAATCCAAGAGCCGGAAACGAGAGCCGTATGAGCCATTTCATCATCATGGCTGATGGTCTCCCTTGGGGAAGTGGGCCAGAGTATCGGCCAGTGTATTCAGCAGGGCCCTGGCACTGTCATCAACGGGTGATGTCGGTGCAGCCGCAACCAGATTGGTGATGATCAGGGTGTCGCGTCCCTGCATGTCGGCGGACTCCGGGTTGTTGGTCATTAGCGTTCGCCAGCTCAGGGCCAGTTCGATCTGTTCGGCTTCAAGCTCCAGGCCAGCAATGCCGGTACGCAGATTACGGCAGTTGTCGGCGCTGCCGGGCAGCGATTTTCTCGCACTGCGCAGCGCAACGGTTACACGGTTCCGCCACTCTGTTACCGTAGCGTCCTCGACTCCGGTGAAGACCCTGCCAGAGAGTGCAAGCCAGGCTGCACCGAGAATCCGTGTCACGCTCCAGCCCTTATCCTGAAGCGCCAGGCAGCTGTTCTGAACGTCCGGATGTTTCCAGAACGCCAATGCAAAACGCCAAAGCGGGTTCTCCGGTTCCAAGTCTGCCGGCAATTCCAGCGGCGATGTCGAATAATCCGGGATGGTAGCCGAGCCGACCGACATAGGCGCTGTGCCTTCCCTGAACACTATACGTTGATAAAATGAAAACATGTTAACGATAACCGATCTCAGTTTACAACGGGGCGGCGTCTGGTTGCTAGAATCCGTCGACCTCACCGTGCAGCCCGGACAGCGTGTCGCGATCGTCGGTGCCAATGGTGCCGGCAAATCCAGTCTTTTCCAGCTCTTGCTGGGCCAGTTGGCCCCTGAGCAGGGAACAGTCTCCCTGCCCGGCGGTTGCCGCATTGCCCACATGGCACAGGAAGTCGAAGCCACCGACCGCAGTGCCCGGGATTTTGTCCTGGATGGCGATCTGGATCTGCGCCGCCTGGAAGCGGAGCTTGCCAGGGCGGAAACGGCGGGCGATGACCATGCCATTGCCCGCATACACGGAGAACTGGATGTGCACGAGGCCTGGTCTGCGGCACGCCGGGCCGAGGCACTGCTACGGGGGCTGGGGTTCAGTGACGAGGACGCCGACCGACCGGTGTCGGCGTTTTCGGGTGGCTGGCGGATCCGGCTTAATCTGGCCCAGGCCCTGATGCGACCTTCCGATCTGTTGCTGCTGGATGAGCCTACCAACCACCTGGATCTTGATGCCTGCCTGTGGCTGGAGAATTGGCTGCGTCGCTATCCCGGGACCCTGCTGTTCATCTCTCACGACCGTGATTTCATGGATAGGGTCGCCACCCATGTGGTGCATTTCGACCGGCGAAAACTGGAGTTGTATACGGGTAATTACTCAGCCTTTGAAGGTCAGCGCAGTGAGCGTCTGGCCCAGCAGCAGGCCGGTTTCGAACGCCAGCAGGCCAGAATCGCCGAAATTCAGCGTTTCATCGACCGGTTCAAGGCCAAGGCCACCAAGGCCCGCCAGGCCCAGAGCCGGGTGAAGGCGCTGGAACGGATGGAACGCATTGCTCCTGCCCATATCGATTCGCCCTTCAGTTTCGAGTTTCCAGTGGCGGAAAAGGTCTCCAACCCATTGTTGTCGATACGCAATGGCAAGGCGGGCCACGGCAATACCCCGATCCTCGATGGTATTAACCTGACCCTGCTACCCGGCAGCCGCATTGGCCTGCTGGGTCCCAATGGCGCCGGCAAGTCCACCCTGATGGATGCGCTTCGCGGTGACAGGACATTGATGTCCGGGGATCGCACCTGCGGAGAGCATCTGGCCATCGGGTATTTTGCCCAGCATCAGCTGGAGTCGCTGGATCTGGATGCCAGCCCGTTCCTCCACTTGCAGCGGCTGGCGCCCAAAGCGTCAGAGCAGAGTATCCGGAACTTCCTTGGTGGATTTGATTTTCACGGCGATGAGGCCCTGAGCGCCATTCGCTCATTCTCCGGTGGTGAGAAGGCCCGGGTGGCGCTGGCGGTGATTGCCTGGCAGAAACCGAACCTGCTCCTGCTCGACGAGCCCACCAACCACCTGGATCTGGAAATGCGCCAGGCCCTGACCATGGCACTACAGAACTTCGAAGGCGCCATTGTGGTGGTGTCCCACGACCGGCACCTGCTGAGAAATACGGTGGACGAGTTCTGGCTGGTCAATGATGGTCGGGTGACGGAATACCAGGGTGATCTGGAGGACTACGAGCGCTGGCTGGCGGACCGCCGGAAAGACGATACGGAAGCGCCCAGGCGACAGCCAGCCGGTCAGCAGGCTGCCGAAGAGACTGCCGAGGTGGTGGCGGCAGTGGGAGAGAGTGCCGATGACCGTAAGGCACGCAAGCGGGCAGAGGCGGCCCTTCGCCAGAAGCTTAGCCCCTATCGCAAGAAGCAGGGTGCCCTGGAAAAGGAAATGGAGCAGCTTCAACAGAGGCTGTCGGCTCTGGAGGAGCAGCTGTCCGATCCGGGGCTTTATGACGACAGCGGCAAAACACGCCTTAAAGAACTGCTGGCAGAACAGGCCACCGCCACCGCCCGCCTGGAAGAGGTGGAGGCCCAGTGGCTTGAAGTCAGCGAAGAAGTGGAATCCCTGGAGTCAGAGCTGAGCGGCTGAATGCCATCAGCCGCCGTTCAGTTCCAGAACGAAATCCTGTTTGGCGAGATAATCCCGCTCGTTTTCCAGGTCGGCCAGGGTCAGTGGTCTGTCATCCAGCCAGCCCGCCGGAAACTCCAGCACCAGCTTGTCTTTATGGGCGGTCAGGATGAAATCCGGAGGTGATTCCATATTGCGTGGGTGTTGAATCAGAACCGCCAGGCGAACCAATACGCACAGGTAACGCAGCCTTGCGATGTCTTCCGGATCCAGCCCCTCGAAAATAGCGGAAGCGAATTTGCGTCGGTGGCCGCGCACCAGTGTGGCGAGGTCCCGCTGGAACTGTTGGGTAAAGCCGGGCAGGTCCGAGTATCGCAACAGGTAGGCGCCGTGTTTGTGATACTGGCTGTGGGATATGGTCAGCCCGATCTCGTGCAGGCGGCACGCCCAGCGCAGGACCTCTTCATCTGCTGCCGTGTTCAGCCCCCAGGCATCGGCCACCTGCTGCCAGGCGGCCACGGCCGTTTCCTCAACGGCGGCGCCGTGTTCCTGGTCCACATGGTACCGCTCCTGCAGGGCGGAAATGGTCCGCTCACGGACGTCCTCGTGCTGGATTCGCCCGACAATGTCGTAGAGCAAGCCTTCTCGCAGGGCGCCGTCTGCGAACGACATGTCCCGGATGCCCAATGACTGGAATGCCCCCATCAGGATGGCGAATCCGGCCGGGAAAATGCTCTGGCGATCCGAGCGAACACCCAGGTCTCCCAGTTTTTCTGTTTTACCCATATCCACCAGGCGCTTGCGAAGCTCCTGCATGGCGGCGAGGGTGATGGTGCCATCGGTAATTTTCAGGGTTGCCAGGACGCTTGCAATGGCCTTGATCGAGCCGGATGAGCCCACCGCGCTCTGCCAACCCACCGAACGGTAGTGCTGGCGGATATTGAGCAGTTCCTGCTCGGCATGGGTCACCGCCTTGTCCATCTGGCGCCTGGTTATCTTGCCGTCCGGGAAATAGCGGTTCCGGAAGGAAACACAGCCCATGTGCAGGCTCTCAAGCTCCTGGGGTTCGAACCGCTGGCCGATGATAAACTCGGTGCTGCCGCCACCAATATCGATGACCAGTCGCCGGCCGATATCGTCAGACAGGGTATGGGAAACGCCCAGGTAGATCAGGCGTGCCTCTTCGCGGCCTGCGATAATCTCTACCGGGTAGCCCAGTACTTCTTCCGCCCGGGTCATGAACTGGTGAGCATTGCGCGCCACGCGAAGCGCGTTGGTGCCAACAATCTGCACCGCTTCCGGCGGCATGCCCTTCAGCCGTTGTGCGAAGCGCCCCAGGCAGGCCAGGGCCCGCTCCTGGGCATCTTCGGTCAGCCGGTTATACTGATCCAGCCCGGCCCCGAGCTGCACCTTCTCTCCCATCTTCTCGAGGGTCCGGATTTCCCCATGCACGAGTCGGGCAACCACCATGTGGAAGCTGTTCGAGCCCATGTCGATGGCTGCCAGCACCTCGGGTGAGGAAGCAGCGTTTTCGGCGGTGGATGCGGCCGTCACGTGGTCGGAATCCTTTTGAGATGAACGTGCCGGGTACTATAAGCGAAATCCCTCAGGCCTGTCAGTAACCGGAAAACCGCCTATTTGACCCGGGTCAGGCGTGTATCGGTTCATACCGCTTCACATCCGGCGGATCAATCGCGTAAAGTATGGCGTACCGTGATTTGGGTGAAAGGCTGCCTGCAAACCTGGTCAGCCTTCAACGTCAGTCAACAGCACCTGCGCCCGGTAGGGTGATCTCCCCGGGAAATGCCGTTGTGCAGCAGTAGTGCATGAATCAGGAAAAGGTAATGAGCGGAAATATCGTAAATGTAACCGACGCTTCTTTTGAGCAGGATGTACTTCAGTCCGACGTTCCCGTGCTGGTGGACTACTGGGCTGAGTGGTGCGGTCCCTGCAAGATGATTGCGCCGGTGCTTGAAGAAATTGCCGATGAATACGACGGCAAGCTGAAAGTCTGCAAGCTCAACATTGACGAAAACGAGCAGACCCCGCCGAAGTTCAACATCCGTGGCATCCCCACTCTGATGCTGTTCAAGAACGGCAATGTGGACGCCACCAAAGTCGGCGCACTTTCCAAATCCCAGCTGGCGGCCTTCCTGGACAGCAATCTCTGATTGCAGTCGGGTCACCGGAAACCGCCCCTGAGCCGAGGCTCCCGGGCGGTTTTTTTATGGCCGGTTAGTTCCAGTCTTCGGAGCGGGCCAGGTCGGATTCTTTCTGTTCCACCCAGTGCTCGCCGCCCGAGGTAATCTCCTTTTTCCAGAATGGGGCCGAGGTTTTCAGGGCATCCATGATGAACTCACAGGCCGCGAACGCGTCCCCCCGGTGAGCGCTACACACCCCCACGAAGACAATCTGGTCGCAAAGCGCCAGCCGCCCCACCCGGTGGATAACCCTTGCCTTGCGCACATCCCAGCGTTCCGAGGCCTCATCAATAAGCCCCTGGATGACCTGTTCCGTCATCCCGGGGTAGTGTTCAAGGTACAGCCCCGAGACGCCTTGCAGGTCGCCGTTGTCCCGTACCAGTCCGGTAAAGGTTGCAATGGCGCCGGTGCCGGCACCGCTGTCTCGAAGGGCCGCGTATTCAGCGGCAACATCAAAATCCTCAGCCTGGACCGAAATCATCTCAACCTCCGGTGACGGGCGGGAAAAAGGCCAGCTCATCGCCGGCTTTTACCTCGAAACCCGGTTTCGCCATGGCCTGGTTGATTGCGATCATCACGGGCTGGTCGCCCTGCAACTGGCTCCAGGGCCCGCCCTTATCCGCCAGCTCTGCCAGCACATCGCCCGCTGTCAGGCCGGGCCTGGCTTCGATAGCCAGTTGTTCGGTTTTCAGCTCCTCGCGCAGGCGGGCGAAGAAACGCACCGTAATCGTGTTATCACTCATGGTCAGCTCAACAGTTCCGCAAACGAGTAGTAGGTTAGCAGGTCGCCGGGACTTACCGTGGTATTTTCGGGTACCACGGCCAGGCCGTCCGCCCAACAGGTAGAGCTCAGGATGCCGGAGCTCTGATTGGAGAAGGCGGCCACCACCGGCTCCGATCCGCGGGTTTCTTTCCGGGCCCGGACAAATTCCCGGCGCACCGACGCCGAGGAAATGGCAAAGTCGGCTGGTATCCGCTCACCGGAGAGGGCTTTGGGATTCCGCCCCTGCCGTTTCCGGATATAGGGCATGCCCACCATCAGGAAGGTCACCAGTACAGACCCAGGGTTTCCGGGCAATCCCAGTACCGGCGTGCCACCGATGGCGCCAAAAGCCACAGGTTTCCCGGGTTTGATCGCCATTTTCCAGAGCGACAGGCTGCCGTACTCCTCCAGCACCGCGCGCACGTGATCCTCCTCACCCACGGATACGCCACCGCTGGTGATAATCAGGTCGGCGGATTCTGCCGCACGCAGAAGCGTTTCCCGGGTCGCCTCGCGCTTGTCCCGCAGAGTCTCGCACAGTACCACCTCGCAGCCCGCTTCGGAGAGCAGTCCCATCAGGGTAAAGCGATTGCTGTTGTAGATCTGTCCGGGCCCGAGTGGCGTGCCAGGATCCACAAGCTCATCGCCGGTCGAGAGGATGGCAACTCTCAGCCTTGCCAGAACAGCAACCCGCGCAACTCCCATGGAAGCCAGCAGCCCCATCTCGTTGGGGCGCACCTGTGTGCCTTTTTTCAGGGCCAGCTCGCCCCGTGTCAGATCCTGGCCCCGGCGTCGGATATTCTGGCCCTGGTCTACCTCTGCCTGCACAAGGATGCCGGCGTCGGTCACTTCCACCCTCTCCTGCATGACCACCGAATCGGCACCCTCGGGAATCTCCGAGCCGGTAAAAATGCGTGCAGCTGTACCGGGTTTGAGGGGCTCTGGCGCTGCACCGGCCGGAATCCGTGCCGACACGGGTACAGGCTGGTCGCCATGAAGATCCTGTTTGCGCAGGGCGTAGCCGTCCACCGCACTGTTGTCTGCTGGCGGCACATCGGCCGGCACATAGTGGTTCTCGGCAAGAACCCGGCCCAGTGCGTCGGCAAGGGCCACGGTTTCAATCTGCGCTACCACCGGGGCCTCTGACAACAGGTGGTCCAGGGCATCTTCCAGTGGCGTGAGGTTTGGGTTTGCCATCAAATCCGAACTCCGATCAGGGTGTCTTCTCGCCTCAGCGCTTGGCGCGCTGTCCAATCACTTCGTTGAGTCGCTGCATGGGCTTTTCCGGTTTGCGAAGGACCAGCCCCGAGAAGTTACACGGTGTATGACGACTGTCCAACTGGCTGAGGAGAATGCCTTCCCATCCGGTCCGGCAGGCACCGGTTGAGCCGGGCAGGCAGAAAATGACCGTATGGTTTGCCATGCCCGCCATCGCCCGTGACTGGACCGTTGATGATCCGATCTCGGCGGCAGACAGACGGCGGAATTCCTCGCCGAAGCCCTCTACGGTTTTGTCCAGCAACGGCCTGATTGCCTCCGGTGTGCTGTCCCGTTCAAGCAGGCCGGTGCCACCGGTAATGATCACGACATGCACCTGGGAATCGGCGATCCAGTTCGATACCAGTGCCCGCACCAGATACACGTCGTCAGGCAGAATCCGGCGGGCAACGAGGTTGTGGCCAGTCGCAACCACGCTGTCCTCCAGGTATTGCCCGGACGTGTCCTGTTCAGGCCCACGGGTATCGGATACGGTCAGCAGGGCAACGTTGAGGGGTTTCATTTCGGTACTGGGTATACTGCTCATGGATGGGCTCCCGAATCCTGGAAAAATGGTTATACGCCAGTATCGCCATCACGGGCTTCCAATGGAAGGGAGTAACCCATCAGGGGGAGGCGCCACAGGCCGGTTGTGGCTGGTTTGGCGTGAAATTGTCGTTAATTTGTGCAGTGCACTTGACATTCGCCAGTCAGGTGGCCGATGATCCTCCTTGCCCGGCGAACGGTTGTTCCCACTCTCTGGCTTCAGTACCTTAATTCCGGACTCCATCTACACCGGTTGCTCCAACTGGCCAGCACCAAGCTCAGTGTTTTTTTACGATCAATACGTTCAGGGGCGCCCCTGTCATTCCAATACTCGTTTACTTCCATTCCTGAAAATCCAACAAACTATGAATCTTACTGAACTCAAGCAGAAATCCGTGCCCGAATTGCTCGATATTGCGCAAGAAATGGGCCTCGATAACCTGGCTCGTTCGCGCAAACAGGATGTGATCTTCACCATCCTGAAGAAGCACGCAAAAAGCGGCGAAGACATCTATGGCGACGGCGTACTGGAAATTCTGCAGGACGGCTTCGGCTTCCTCCGTTCCGCCGATGCCTCCTACCTGGCAGGGCCTGACGACATTTACGTCTCCCCCAGCCAGATCCGCCGTTTCAACCTGCGCACGGGCGACACGGTTGCCGGCAAGATTCGCCCGCCGAAAGACGGCGAGCGCTACTTTGCCTTGTTGAAAGTCAGCGAGATCAATTTCGACAAGCCGGACAACGCCCGTAACAAGATTCTCTTCGAGAACCTCACGCCGCTGTTCCCGGACGAGCGCCTCAAGCTTGAAGCCGGCAACGGCAGTACCGAGGATCTCTCCTCCCGGGTACTGGATCTGGTTGCACCCATCGGCAAGGGCCAGCGTGGCCTGATCGTTTCTCCGCCCAAGGCCGGTAAAACACTGCTCATGCAGAGCATTGCCCAGTCCATTACCCGCAACAATCCTGAGTGCCATGTGATGGTGCTGTTGATTGACGAGCGCCCAGAGGAAGTGACCGAGATGCAGCGCACCGTGCGCGGCGAAGTCATCGCCTCCACCTTTGACGAGCCGCCCGCCCGTCACGTGCAGGTGGCCGAGATGGTGATTGAAAAGGCCAAGCGCCTGGTGGAGCACAAGAAGGACGTGGTCATCCTGTTGGATTCCATCACCCGTTTGGCTCGTGCATACAACACGGTGATCCCGTCCTCAGGCAAGGTCCTGACCGGTGGTGTTGACGCCCACGCCCTGGAAAAACCCAAGCGTTTCTTCGGTGCGGCCCGTAACGTGGAAGAGGGCGGAAGCCTGACCATTCTTGCCACGGCGTTGGTCAACACCGGTTCCAAGATGGACGAGGTGATCTACGAGGAGTTCAAGGGAACCGGCAACATGGAGATCCATCTGGATCGCAAGATTGCCGAGAAGCGGACCTATCCGGCCATCAACATTCGGAGCTCCGGCACCCGCCGTGAGGATCTGCTGATGAGTGAGGCGGACATCCAGCGGGTCTGGATCCTGCGCAAGCTCCTGCACTCCATGGACGACGACACTGCCGCCATCGAGTTCCTGCTGGACAAGCTCAGGGACACCAAGACCAACGACGAGTTCTTCCAGTCCATGAAGCGTCGTTGATGTCTCTCCAATCAGAGCGCCTGGCGAATAACTGGTGATCTGAAGAACGAGGTGGGGACCTGCTTTCCCAGACTGTGTCTTGCCATGGATGGCAAGACCAAGCCCCCAGGGATGGGTTCACGGCGTGTCTGGGAAAGCAGGTCCCCACCTTGTTCTAACTCCGAAAAAAGCAGTCCAGCGAACAAAGACCTCCGTAGTACTGGCATATCTGAACGGAGTAACCGATGAAATACAACGACCTGCGAGACTTCATCGACCAGCTGGAGAAGCTGGGCGAGCTGAAACGGATCAGCGTTGAAGTCGACCCTCATCTGGAAATGACCGAAATCTGCGACCGTACTCTGCGGGCAGGTGGTCCTGCGTTGTTGTTTGAAAATCCCAAGGGCTATGACATGCCGGTACTGGCCAACCTGTTCGGGACACCGAAGCGGGTGGCGCTGGGTATGGGGCAGGATAACGTCACGGCCCTGCGGGACATCGGCAAGCTGCTGGCTTTTCTCAAGGAACCGGATCCCCCCAAGGGTTTCAAAGATGCCATCGAAAAACTGCCGCTGTTCCGGCAGGTGATGCGCATGAGTCCCAAGGTACTTCGGTCCGCGCCCTGCCAGGATGTGGTTATCGAGAAAGACCAGGTGGATCTGTACCAGATTCCGGTGCAGCATTGTTGGCCTGGTGATGCCGGGCCCCTGGTGACCTGGCCGCTGGTGATTACTCGCGGGCCCCATAAGGAGCGCCAGAACCTGGGCATTTACCGGCAGCAGGTGATTGGCCGTAACCGTCTGATCATGCGCTGGCTGAGTCATCGGGGTGGCGCGCTGGATTTCCAGGAATTCCAGAAAGCCAATCCGGGCCAGCCCTATCCTGTGGCTGTGGCCCTCGGCGCTGACCCGGCGACCATTCTCGGGGCGGTAACGCCGGTGCCCGATACCCTGTCAGAATATGCCTTTGCCGGTCTGCTGCGTGGCAGCCGGACCGAGTTGGTGAAGGCAGGTCTGAGTGATCTGCAGGTGCCAGCCAGTGCCGAGATTGTGCTCGAAGGCTTCATCTATCCGGATGACACGGCACCGGAGGGGCCGTTTGGCGATCACACCGGTTACTACAACGAAGTGGACCACTTTCCGGTGTTCACCGTAGAACGGATCACCCATCGCCGGGATCCGATCTACCACAGCACCTACACCGGTCGTCCACCCGATGAGCCGGCGATTCTCGGTGTGGCGCTGAACGAGGTCTTTATCCCGATTCTGCAAAAGCAGTTTCCGGAGATCGTGGATTTCTACCTGCCGCCAGAGGGCTGTTCCTACCGGCTTGCAGTGGTGACCATGAAGAAACAGTACCCCGGCCATGCCAAACGGGTGATGATGGGGGTATGGTCGTTCCTGCGGCAGTTCATGTACACCAAGTTTGTGATTGTCACGGATGACGATGTGAATGCCCGCAACTGGGAAGACGTAATCTGGGCGATTACTACCCGGATGGACCCCACCCGGGATACCACGCTGGTGGAGAATACGCCCATCGATTACCTGGATTTCGCCTCGCCGGTCTCCGGACTGGGTTCCAAGATGGGTATGGATGCCACCAACAAGTGGCCTGGCGAAACCACCCGTGAGTGGGGCGAACCCATCACCATGACAAACGACGTCAAGAAACGCGTCGACGAAATGTGGGATACCCTGGGCATTGAAAGTACGGCATCCCGCCCCGAGTGATAAGGGCAGTAAACAACGGGCGGTGCGGCTTTTGCCCTCGGGTATTGCCTTCACAGCGGAACCCGGTGCAGATTTGCTCGGCGCTGCTGCACAAGTCGGCATTGATGTGCCCTCGGCCTGTCGCAATGGGGTATGTGAAATCTGCGAGGCCCGATTACTGGCCGGCAGTGCGCTAAATACCCGGAACCAACAGACTATAGAGGTCGGCGAGCGCTTGATGATGTGCCGAAGTATCGCGCTCACGGACCTGGAACTGGAGATACCCGCCGTTATGGCAGCTGGAAACAATCAGCCTGGCAAGTTTCAGGCAAAAGTTGTGGACGTACGTTCCATCAGTCACGATGTCTATCGCGTTGAGCTGCAGCTTCCGCGGCGCCGGGAGTTGTCGTTTCATGCCGGGCAGTATCTGTCGGTCAACCTGCCCGATGCAGACCCCTGTTATTTTTCCATCGCCAGCAGCCCGTCGGCCCAGAATATCGAGTTGCATATCCAGGCGACCCCGGAATGGGTGTCCGCGCAAAAAGTCATTGATGCCCTGACGTCCGGTGGTGAAGTGACCGTTGAGCTGCCTCACGGCAAGGCGTGTCTGGCATCAGCGCCAACGAAGCCGTTGTTGCTGGTGGCCGCCGGCACCGGCTTTGCCCAGATGAAAAGCCTGGTGGATTACCTCCGTGAAACGTCCTACGATCAGCCGGTCAAGCTGTACTGGGGGGTGCGTCGGCATGAGGATATGTATCTTCGCGCCCTGGCACAGCAGTGGCAGGACGAGTGGCCGCGCTTCACCTTCCTGCCGGTAGTGGGAGATGACGAAGACAATGACTGGGCCGGCCATCACGATCAGCTGGTTCGAGCGGTTCTCGCTTCCGGTATGGACTGGGAGAATGTGGAGGTCCACGCCAGCGGTTCGCCTACCATGGTGTACACGCTGATGGATGCGTTGGTAGAGGCGGGTTTGCCCGAGGCTGCGTTCTTTTCTGACGTGCTGGAGTACGCGCCAAGGACCTGAATCAGGCCCTCGGCATCGGCAGTTCCGGCAGCCCGTTATCCTTGGCCAGTCCCTGCATCAGCAGTTTGACGCTGGCCTCTTCCTCGCCCATGTGGGCATTCAGTCGGCTCAGCTCCGCCAATGCTTCCCGGCTTCGCTTGAGCCGCAGGCTGGTTTCAAAATATTCCCGGGCCTTGCCCCAGAGTTCGTTGCGCAGGCTCAGCCGGCCGAGGGCCAGCAAGAGTTCGGGATTGTTCGGTCGGTCTTTCAGCCATTGTTCCGCCAGTAATAATTGCTCATCCGGCTTCTGGCCTTTCACCCGCCCGTACAGGTTGATTAGCTCATCACTCCAGTGATTGCGCAGCACCTTGCGCAACAGGGTTTCGGTCTGAGCCTCGTCGCCAAGGCTGGCCAGCAGGCGAGCGTAGTCCCGGATGGTGTATTCATCGCGACGCAGGAAGCCCGGCAGTTCGTCCCAGAGCCTGGTAAGCGGTTCCAGCGATGCGTCAGGGTCCTGTTTCTGCTGGCGCCGGCAATCCTCAGCGGCACGCTCCAGCAGGTTGTGCCACACCTGGCGCTCGAGATCATTGAGCTCCGCTTCCGGAAGCACGCTGCGCTTTCGCAGTTCGGGCAATAACCTGGACAATTCGCGCCAGTCTTCCAGGCGCAGGTAGGTGTTCTTCAGCAGCTTCAGAACAAACGGGTGATGGGGCGACTGCTTGCGCAGGCGAACCAGAGTGGCCAGGGCCTGCTCCAGCCGGTTGCCGGCCAGTTGCAGTTGGGCCTGGGTGATGCCGACGGCCATGTCGGAACCGGGGGTGCTGTCGAAAGCCTTGCGCAGCAATTCATCCACGGCCTCATGATCACCGGATTCGAATGACGCCTGGGCAGCGGCCAGGTAGTTGATCAGGGGTGTGTCGGCATGGCTGGCGGAGGATGTAAGCAGTTTGCGGGCCCGGGGCCAGTTGCCCTCGGCCAGCGCCAGAAGCCCCTGGGTGGTCCGCCGCCGGGCGCGACGTTCGTTGCCACGGGCTATCCAGCCAGCCACCAGGCCGGTGCTGGTTCTGAGCCTGCGGATAAGGTTGATGGTCAGGACAGTCAGGACAATCAGGGCAACGATTACACCCAGACCAACCCAGAAATTGGTTTCGATCAGGTAGTGGCCCAGGCTAATCCGGATGTACCCCAGATCATACTGCAACCCGAGGGACAGGCCGGTGCCGATCAACAGCGCCAGCAGGACGATCAGTAACAGGCGAATCATGAATCATCGCCTCCATTGCCAGCGCCGGTGTTTTCCTCATCATTGCCGTTATTGGCATTGAGGCGCCCGGCCAGCCGCTCCTTGAGCAGGTCCAGGGACTGGCTGATATCCGGCAGCTCCGGATCCACGTTTTTCTCTGCCAGCTCCGCCAGGGTGTCACTCAGCGCTGCGACCCGGGGATTGCTGGCGTTGTACCAGTCATCAATGGTGGTCCTGGCCTTGGTCAACGCTCGCTCATAAAGCGGCTGATTACCCCGCAATACCGCCATTTCGGCCTCTTCCAGCATGAGCTGGAGGTTGAGTCTGGCATAGGCGCTCTGGTCCGGGGACAGCAGGGGTTTTACCGGCTCGTCCATGCGACGCACAACCACCACCTGCATCAGGGTGGATTTCACCTTGTTCCAGGCCTGCGCCAGTGCTCCGGGCTCGCCGCCGGCCTCGGAGTCCTCTTCCGCTCCGGCGTTCACGATAAAGCCGGGCGCATTTTCGCTGATCAGGGCCTGGTCGGTGAGCTGGTGAATGCTGTCGATGGCCGCTTCCAGCTTCAGGTAGAGACCGGTCCGGTCCACGCCGGTCAGGCCCTTGAGCGCGAGGATTTCACGGGCCAGCTGCTGGCGAACCGGGTAGACCCCGATGTCGTCGGATTCGGCCAGCACTTCATCAGCCGCTTCCAGGGCCGACATGGCGCCGCGAATGTCTTTTTCGATCATCAACCGCTGGTTGGCAATGCGCAGCAGGTATTCCGCCTCGGCCAGCAGCCAGTCGGTGCGCGTGCGGTTTCCGGCTTCCAGCAGTTCACGGGCATTGTGGTCGATCTGGCGCTGCTGGGTGGCAATCAGTTCCCGCTGGCTTGCCAGCTTCTCTTCCAGGGATTGCAGGCGCTGGCTCTGCTGGCTGCCCCGGTCGCCATAAAGATCTTCAAGCTGCGCGGTGTCCTGTTGCAGGCTCTGGAGGGTCTGCATCACGGCCTGATGGTTGTTCCACTGTTGCCAGCTCCAGAGCGCCAGGGCAACTGCGATGATCAGGGCGAGAATGGCGACCAGCCATACCGGCCAGAGTTTCTGGCGAGCGGGCGGTTCCTTGGAAACGGTTGCGGGCAGTTGATTCGTTGTCTCTGTCACGGGCGTCCTTACTTGGCTTTTCCGGAGCCACCGTCCCGGCCGGCAAGTTGCGCTGCAACCGTGGCCACGATGTCGTTATCGGCAAGGCTTCCTGGTATACACGGATTTTGGAATCCCGCTGCCCGGGCCTGTTCGGCAACCCGATCTGCGGGAACAATCAATAACCTATCGTATAGATTATGGCCGCTATTCGCACATAGTGCGATGAGATTGTTCAAGGTTTCTCCAGACAGCGCGACGATGGCTTCCGGAGCAAAGGTGTCGAGGCTTGCACGGATCAGCTCCGGAGAGTAGTCCGGGCGAGACCGGCGATACAGGGGCAGGAGGGTAACCCGGGCGCCCCGGGATTCGAGCGTTTCCCGAATGAGTTCTCTCCCGGTTTCGCCCCGGACGAGCAGAACCTTCTCACCCTGGAGGTTTTGCAGTGACGGCAGTGCCAGCAGCGCTTCGCTGGTCCAGCCCTCGGGGGGACGGCGTGGACTGAGCCCGTGCTCTGCAAGCACCGCCGCCGTTCCAGCCCCCACGCCATACCAGCGGATGCCCATCGGCAGCTGGGGCCACCAGGTATCCACCTCTTCGAGCAAGAGGCGGGCGGCGAAAGGGCTGACGGCGATTACATGGGAGAATTCATCCAGGCTCAGAATAAGAGTGCGGCGCTCGGGCGTTTCCGGCAGAGGTTCCCGGTCAATCAGAGGCAGAATCTTTACATCGGCGCCGGCCGAACGAAACCGGTTCGCCAGACGAGAGGCCTCAGGTTCGGGCCGGCAGATCAGGATTCGCCGGCCGTTCAGGTCGGGTTCAGGTGGGTGTGTGGCCATAGATTTCAGCCAGCACCTTGTCGGCTCCGAGAGCCAGTAGATCCTCGGCCAGTTCCCGGCCGAGGCGTTCGCCTTCGGCCCTCGGCGCACGGCCTTCCACCCGGAAGATCTGGGTGCCATCCACGGCGCCCACCAGGCCTCTCAGCCAGATCGTATCGTCGTCCTCAAGCAGCGCGTAGGCCGCGATTGGCACCTGACAACCGCCCTCCAGCCGACGGTTCAGAGCCCTTTCGGCGGTGACGCGATCCCAGGTGTCTTTGTGCTTCAGGGGTTCAAGCATGGTCAGCAGATCCTGGTCATCCACCCGGCATTCAATGCCCAGGGCGCCCTGGCCAACAGCCGGCAGTGAGACGGTGTCCGGCAGGCAGTAGCGAATCCGGTCGTGAAAGCCCAGACGCTTCAGGCCGGAGCTGGCCAGCACAATGGCCTCGTACTCGCCGGCATCCAGCTTGGCCAGCCGGGTATTGACGTTACCGCGCAGCACGCGAATTTCCAGGTCCGGACGATAGGCCCGAAGCTGGGCCTCGCGGCGCAGGCTGGCGGTGCCAACCACGGCACCATGGGGCAGGGCGTCAACATTGTCATAATGGTTGCTGACAAAGGCGTCGGTCGGGTCTTCGCGCTCACAGATAGCTACCAGCCCCAGGCCTTCCGGAAATTCCATGGGTACGTCTTTCATGGAATGCACGGCCAGATCGGCCCGGCCGTCCAGCATGGCTTCTTCCAGTTCCTTGACGAACAGGCCCTTGCCGCCGATCTTGGCCAGGGGCACGTCCAGAATCTTGTCACCCTGGGTCTTTATCTTGACCAGTTCCACGGTGATGTTGTCGTGCAGCCTTTCCAGTTCGGCCTTGATGAATTCCGCCTGCCACAGCGCCAGTGCGCTGCTGCGGGTTGCAATGCGAAGGGTACGTTTGGACATGACACTCACTGTCGGTTCGAAAAAAATGTCCGCCAAGGTTACCTTGTGGCGGCAGAAAAGTCCCGCGGCTACCACCTTTGGGAGCGCCGGGGGTTCAGCCGGGCTGGTGCTCCTGAAGCCACTGGCGCACGTTGCTGGCATGGCGGCGGCTGACCGGCAGCTCGCCCCGGCCGTCCCTCAGAGCGACCAGGTTGTGGCCATCCGGCGTCCGTCTCAGTGCCTGGATAAAGCGGACCCCCACCAGGGTGTTCCGGTGGATTCTGAGTAGAATGCTGGGGTAGCTGTTTTCCAGTTCCTTCAGCGTGTAGTCACACACGGTTTCACCCCAGGCATGGTGGATGGTGACGTACTTCTGATCCGCCTCGCAGTAGAGGATTTCCGACAGATCGATCAGCTCGGTGCCCCGGTGGGTGCGCACTGCCAGTTGCTCCTGGCTTTGGGCAGCTTGGCCGTTCAGTGCCTGCAGCTGTACCCGGTTGACCCTGCCGGCCCGGGCCAGGGCATCTGCCAATGCCTCCTTGCGAACCGGTTTGAGCAGGTAGGCAATGGCCTGCACGTCGAAAGCCTGGATGGCGTAATGGTCGTAGGCGGTGCAGAAAATCAGGGCGGGTGGATTTGCCAGCTGGCTCAGACGGCTGGCAGCCTCCATGCCGTCCATGCCAGGCATGCGGATGTCCAGCAACAGGATGTCCGGCTCGAGTTCTGCAACCTGTTTCAATGAGCTATCGCCGTCGACCGCCTCACCACAGACCCGATACCCCGGGAGCGCCTCCACCAAACGGCGGATGCGTTCCCGGGCCAGGGGTTCGTCATCGACGATCAGGACAGTGCGGGCATCAGTCATGGCGGGTCTCGATTCTCTTGGTCATGAGTTTACTGCTTGCGGACTTTCTGTTCGCCAGCCTTTTGCCGCGGCAACCTCAAGGTAACGGTATACACATCGTTCTGGTGGCTGTGTTTTAACACCGCCGGCTCGCCGAACAGCGCCCGGAGCCGGGACTGTATGTTGGCCAGTGCCATGCGGTTGCCGTCGTGTTGCTGGTTATTCTGATCCGGCTTCGGGTTCTGGACCAGCAGATAGACAAACTCGCCTTTGGCCTGGGCTTCAATCCTTACGGTGCCACCGTCCGGGCGGGGCTGGATGCCGTGGTAGATAGCGTTTTCCACCAGGGGCTGCAGCGTGAGTGGGGGAATGGCCTGTTGCTCGAGGCCATCCTCAATCTGCCATTCCAGCTTCAGGCGGTCACCCAGGCGCAGCGCCTCTATGGCCAGGTAGCGCTGGCACAGTTCCAGTTCCCTGGACAACGGGATCAACTGGTCGCCGGTGCGAAGGCTGGCGCGAAAAAGTTCCGACAGATCCAGCACCGCATCTTCCGCCCGTTCAGGGTTAACCGCGATCAGGCTGGCAATGGTGTTCATGCTGTTGAACAGGAAGTGGGGCTGTATGCGGGCCTGGAGCGAGGCCAGGTGCGCCTGCATTTCCGCTTCCCGCTGCTGTTGCCACTGGTGCTGCAGGTAAAAATAGCGCAGAACCATGAGCACGATCAGCAACGCCAGCAGCATCTTCTTGGCCACGCCCTGCCACACTGCCACGCCATCCTGGGGGTGCAGTACGCTGTCGGCAAACAGGCTGAACGCCAGCACATCCAGCAGCACAATGGCGACGATGGTGGTGGTCGCACCGGAGACAGACATCCGTGCAAGCCGGGTGCGCAAAAGGCAGATCAGGGCGGCACTGGTGAGGGTGGTCCACTGCACGAACAGCGACAACAGCCCGAAGTAATTCCAGTCGATCCAGCCCCGCTCCGCCTGCACGATGGCAAGCACCAGAACCAGCAGTTCGCTGGTGACCAGCAACAGGAACACGGCCCTCACCCGGCACAGGTCCGGAACGAAGAACTCGCTCTCTGTCACACCTTTGTCCCCGTTACGGGGTGTCTCCTTTACCCGGGTCAGAATGGTATACTCCCGCCACGTTCAATGTACCCAGTTCCCGCCAGATGATGCCGGGCTGTCAGCAGGAAAGATAGACCATGACGGATCAGAAAAAGTCTGACCAGACCACAAGCTCTGAAAAACCCTGGGGCGGACGCTTCAGTGAACCCACCGATGCCTTTGTTGAAAAATTTACCGCATCCGTGGGATTTGACCAGCGCCTGTACCATCACGACATCACCGGCTCCATTGCCCACGCCACCATGCTGGCCGAAGTGGGCGTGCTCACCAGCGAGGAGCGGGACCAGATCATCGAAGGCCTTAAAGGCGTCAAGGCAGACATCGAGGCCGGCAATTTCCAGTGGTCGGTCAGCCTTGAAGACGTGCACATGAACATCGAGGCGCGCCTGACCGACCGTATCGGTATCACGGGCAAGAAGCTGCACACTGGCCGCAGCCGCAATGATCAGGTGGCCACCGATATCCGTCTGTACCTGCGTGACGAAATCGACGTGATTGCCCAGGAGCTGAAGCGCCTGCAAGCGGGCCTGCTGGACCTGGCCGAGCGTGAGGCGGACACCATCATGCCAGGCTTCACCCATCTTCAGACTGCCCAGCCGGTCACCTTCGGGCACCACTTGCTGGCCTGGTACGAAATGCTGGTGCGGGATGCCGAACGTCTGCAGGATTGCCGCAAGCGGGTGAACGTGATGCCCCTGGGCGCAGCGGCGCTCGCCGGCACCACCTATCCCATTGACCGTGCGATGACAGCGAGGCTGCTGGGCTTCGACCGGCCCACCGAGAACAGCCTGGACTCGGTCAGCGACCGGGACTTTGCCATCGAGTTCTGCAGCTTTGCCGCACTGCTGATGACGCATTTGTCGCGGTTCAGCGAGGAACTGGTGCTCTGGACCTCCGCCCAGTTCGATTTCATTGATCTGCCGGACCGGTTCTGCACCGGCTCGTCCATCATGCCCCAGAAAAAGAACCCGGATGTGCCGGAACTGGTTCGGGGCAAGACCGGTCGTGTCAACGGCCACCTGATCAGCCTGCTGACCCTGATGAAGAGCCAGCCGCTGGCCTATAACAAGGACAACCAGGAAGACAAGGAGCCGCTGTTTGATACCGTGGATACCATCAAAGGTTGCCTGAAAGCCTACGCCGACATGATTCCGGCCATCCGGTCCAAGGCCGACAACATGCGGGTGGCGGCCAAGCGCGGTTTCTCCACCGCCACCGATCTGGCGGATTACCTGGTGAAGAAAGGCGTCCCGTTCCGGGATGCCCACGAAATCGTTGGCAAGTCCGTGGCGTTCGGTGTGGCTGAGGGGCGTGATCTGTCTGATATGACGCTGGAAGAGCTGCAGCAATTCTCCGATCACATCGGCGCCGATGTGTTTGATGTGCTGACCCTGGAAGGCTCGGTGCAGGCCCGGAATCACCTGGGCGGCACTGCGCCGGACCAGGTTCGCGCAGCTGTCGGTCGGGCTCGGGCCCAACTGGGCTGAATTCGAGCCCCGCAACGGGGTGGAGCGGTTAGCCGCCGATCCGCCCCGTGGTCAGGTCCACTGCCGCGGGAGTGAGTTCGTCCAGCGGTTGCGGACGGAATAGCCGGTAGCCCTGGCCGTAGTGAATGCCCAGGGTCCGGACCTTTCGCAGGGCGTCATCGCTCTCGATAAAGGTGGCGACGGTGACCTTGCCGGCAGCTTCGGCAATCCGGTGCAGGGCTTCCAGCATCACCTGCTGCACCGGGTCCTCTTCCAGTTGCTGAACCATTCTCCGATCCAGTTTGATGATGTCCACCGGCAATCTCGCCGCCAGGCTGTAGCTTTCCACCGATGCGCCGGCGCCGTCCAGGGCGACGCGCAAGCCCGCGCGATGCAGCGCATCGCACAGCACCGCGACGTCATCGGGATACTGGGTGGCATGGGCTTCCCTGATTTCCAGGCAGAAACAGCCCGGGTCGAACGGTGACTGGCGCAGGACATCCGCCATGAAGTCAGCGAAGGTGTCATCCAGCACGCTGGCCAGCGACAGGTTGAATCCACAATACTTCAGCCGAGGTTCCAGCAAAGGCTGGTTGCCGAGCCAGTCCAGGGTTTGCCGTATCACCTGGCGATCCAGCCGTTTGGCAAGGTCAAAACGTTCGGCGATGGGCAGGAAGTCATCGGGCTTCAGCGCCGCTTCATCGTCCGCGGTTGGTGGAATACGGCAGAGTATTTCCACATGGTCGCCCCAGGTGGGGCTGGCCACAGGTCTCATGGCCTGGTATTCGAGAATCAGGTTGTGGTTGTCCAGCGCTTCGCGGATCTGCTCGACCCGTTTGCTGGCGGTGGATTCGTCGGTCTGGTGGGCAATGGCCCGCGCAGCATGGACCCGGTTTCGGCCGGACGTTTTGGCAGTATGGCAGAGGTCGGCCGCCTGGCTCAGAAGCTGTTCCGGATCTCCGGGGGCGTCGCTGTCGAGAATCAGTAGGCCACCGGAAGCTGTGGTCTGGAGCCTGTGTCCCTGCCAGTCGAAAACAAAGTCCCCGATCAGGTTAAGGGTTTCCTGGGCAATCTTGCGGGCCCGGGCTTCCGGGCAGTTTTCAATCAGGAGTGCGAAGGTGTCGCCGGCAAGGCGGGCCAGGGCATCGCGCTGGCGAACGCGCACGCCCAGATTGCCTGCCAGTTCCCGCAGGTAGCGGTCGCAGGTGCCGCTTCCAGCCAGATCGTTGAAGCGTTCGAATTCATCCAGGTCCAGATAGAGCAGGCTGTCGCAGGATTCGCGATGGGTTTTCTGTTCCAGGGTTCTGAGTACGCGGGCGATAAACGCCTTGCGGTTCATCAGGCCGGTGACCGGGTCGTGACGTATCCGGTATTCCTCGCTGGAGGCGTGGTTCAGCCTCGGCTCAATGCGACGGGCCACGTGCACGGCGCCGGTGATTTCGCCCTGCGCGTTGGTCAGGCGTTGGTAGTGGAATTCATGCACTGGCAGTTCCCGGGACTGCTGGGCCATGGGCATCTCAACCACGAAACTGTCGCGTTCGAAAGCCCGGTGCCAGAGCCGTTCCATCAGTCTGCGTTCGTTGGGAAATTCCTCCAGGAGGTCGCTCAGGTTATCGCCTGCTTCGGGCTGGCGTCCGAAGGTTTCGGAAAACTGTCTGGCCCAGGCGGCATTAAAGTGGAGCAGGTTGAACGAAGCATCGACGGCGACAATCAGATCGGAGGTTGCGCTGGTAGTGGCTTCGAGCATGGTAGCCGCCTGCTGCCGGGCCCTTTCGAGTTGCATGTCGGCGGTCCGGTCCACCAGGGTGCCTCCGAGTCGGGGAATCCTGCCCCCCTGCTTCAGCGCCCGACAGTTGAGAGTCACCCGCCGCGGGTTCTGCCGCGAGGTGACAATGTCGAGATCCAGGGAAAACGATTCACCCGAGCGGAGACAGCGTCGGAACATGGCTCGCACCCTGGGCTGTCCAGTCTGGCAGTAGAATAGCGCCTGCTCGGGAGTGATTTCGGCGCCGGGTCTCAGCTCGAGAAGCTGGAACATTCCCTCGGTCCAGGTCATCTCATTGGTTTGGGTATCCAGTTCCCAGATCCCGAAACCGGCACTGCTCTCGGCCCCCCGTAACAACCGGGAATCGCTGGTCGAACTGTCGCACAGGGTTATTGTGGCGCTGGCCGCCTTGTCGGAGTCCCGCATGACGAGTCGCAGGCTCAGAGAAGCTGTGTAGAAAAAACCCTCCTTGTGCCGGAAAGTGACCAGAACATTCTGGCCGCGTTCAATGCGGTGGCGGTTGGCCGGTGCGAAGGGATCGTCCTGTCGTGATGCCAGGATCAGGTGCACTGGCTGGCCCTCAAGTTCGCTGGCATCGTAACCGAGCACTGCCTCGGCCTGGCGGTCGGCGAACAGTACTTTGCCCTCATCGTCGATGCGTATAGCGGTCTGGCGTTCGGAGACCGGTGACTGTTCCGAACGATAGCGGCGGATGATGAATTCTTTCACAACAGTTAGGCCTCGCGCGTTCTCCGGCTTTTATTTTTCTAAAGGTTTTGCCACGATGCCGACATCATACTCATACTGATGCTGAAAAGAACCTCTCTGCGGAGCCGCCTTGACCGCCCACGTTGCCCCGATTTCCCTCGACTTTGAGGAGGGAATAGATCGCAAGACCCTCCGTCGTTTGAGGGACCGGTTTCTGCTGGTCAATCAGCAGCGCTGGAACCGCGCGCATTCGGCCTTGTCCTATCGCCAGCAGATGGTGCTGGAAATTCTGCCCCTGGTGTTTCATCTCAATCATCCGGCATTGCCCGGTTACCTGGACAGCGACTGCCCCTATGGTCTGAGCAATTACCAGCCGTCACCGGCCACTATCAATGCGGCACGGCGGCTGGCGAGGACCTTCTCATTGAAGGATGAGGGCAAACGCTGGCCGGATCTGGACGCCATGTTCCTGATGGGCAGCCCTGGAACCCTGGGGCATTCCGTGGCCAGCGATCTCGATGTCTGGCTCTGCCACCGTAGCGATTTGCCGGAGCGGGGAATCCGCTGTCTTGAGCGCAAGGCTGCCAAGCTGACTCGCTGGGCGGAATCCTTTGGTGTGGAACTCCACGTTTTCGTGTTCTGTGCCTCGGACTGGCGTGCAGGCCGTCAGCGGGCCGAAGTAACTGGTGAGAACTGTGGCAGTGCCCAGCATTTCCTGTTGCTGGATGAGTTCTACCGCACCAGCATTCATCTTGCCGGTGCCTGGCCCATGTGGTGGCTGATTCCTCCGGAGCAGGAAGAAAATTACGACGACTGTATGCGCAGGCTGGTGGATTTCCGGTTTGTGCGTGCGGAGGACTACATTGATTTTGGCCCGGTTCCGGCGATCCCCGAGGCGGAATTTCTCGGCGCCGGTGTCTGGCAGTTGTACAAGGGGATTGATGCGCCCTGGAAGTCCATTCTCAAACTTCTTCTGATTGAATGTTACGCGCGGACGACCGGCGAGGCCTTGTTGTCCAGCGAGTTCAAGCGGGCTGTTTTCCGGGGCGAGACCAATGCGGACAGTCTCGACCCTTACGTCATGCTTTACGATCGACTCGAAGGCTGGCTGGCTGGTCCGGAAGTGGCCTCGAGGCTGGACCTGATCCGGCGGAGTCTGTACCTGAAAGCCGGTTTGCCATTGACCCGGTCCGAGGCTTCCGGAGAGCAGTGGCGCGCCCGTCTGTTGCGGCAACTGGTAACACGCTGGGGCTGGTCCGAGAATACGCTGGCGGAGCTGGATGAGCGCCAGCGCTGGCGGGCCGAGGATGTCACCACCCTGCGCCGAACCATTGTCAACGAGCTGACCCATGGTTACCGGTTGCTCTCGAAAATGGCCAGGGAGCATGGCCAGCGTGCCGCCATCAGTGCCAACGATATCAACCTGCTGGGCCGCAAGCTCTATGCAGCGTTTCAGCGCAAGGCTGGCAAGATTGAACAGATCAACCCGGGTTTGGCACCGTCGCTGGCGGAGGAAAATCTGGCGTTTCACCATCAGTCGGAGCAGGGTGGGGATGCGGACGGATGGCTGCTGTACCGGGATCTCGAAGACCCTGCGGATGCTTTCTGGCAGCCCGTTATCCGTCGTTCTGGCAATCTGGCGGAACTGATGGTCTGGTGCTACTGCAATGGCCTTCTGACCCGCTCGACCCGGCTGAATGTCCGTGCCGGTACCAGCATTGCCTCGGTCAGCGAATTGCGGGAAATGCTGGACGCCCTGTCTGCGTTCCTGCCATTTCCGGTTCCGCCTGCGGAGCGGGAGGCGCTGTCCAGGGGTGTGCGGCCCTTAAGGAATCTGCTGCTGGTGAACGTGGGCGTCGATCCCCAGGCACACCTGACGGAAAAGGGGCTTCACAAGCTCAGCTCCCGACACGATTCGCTGGGCTTCAGTGGTGGTCGGGAGAACCTGGTGATCAGCATCGACCAGATTACCTTCAACAGCTGGCACGAGGTGAGCCTTCAGCACTACGCCGCCGGCGATACCCTGATCCAGTGTCTCAAGAATGTCCTGGCCTCGGTAGCAGCAAACCCGGCTGACTTGCCCGGTGTTCAGGTGCACTGCCACAACCGGGGTCACGGCTCGGCCATCGCCCGCCGGGTCCAGGAACTGTTTGCTGATGTGCTTCGCCCCTTCTTTGCCGGGGGTACTGGCCCACATCCGCTGCGCTATGTCATCGAGATGGATCGACGCTACTTCCTGCTTCAGTTCAATGGCCTGGAGCCCGGATTCGTCGCCCTGGAGAGCTTCGAGGCGCTGATGGCACACCTGGCATTGCCCCAGGAACGGTACCTGCCGGTGGTGTTCGATCGCTATGCTCTGCAGGAGGAGCCGGCCCTGCGGGCAGTTTGCCTGGCCAGCGAACCGGATAACATCCAGGTGTTCTACCGTATTCAGGGCGACCGGGCCCGGCTGTGGGTTGTCGACGAGCTGGGCTCGGTGTTCAGCTGGGAGCAGGCGGTGACCAGCCGCCGACACCTGCTTGTGCCGGTACTGCGATTTCTCGATAACCTGATCGAGCGTCGGCTGCTGCGTCATACCGATTCCGCTGGCGTTGTGGCGGGCGTCCAGTGTTACGAGATTGTCCGGCGCGACGGGACCTGGCGTGCCGAATACCGGCCGGAATCGGATTCGGGTGTGCCGCTGCCCGGGTTCGAGGTACAGGCCGTGGGCATCCACGAAGGTGGCAGCCGCCTGCGCTTCGATATCTTTTGTGGTGATCAGGAGTTTTGTGTCCAGGAGTACGGCGACCAGCTCATTCCGGCGGTGGCCCACTACATTCGGTCCCTGCGCCAGAGTGACGAGGCTTACCCGGTGTATCTGACCGATGTCCATCTGCCCCATGACCTCGACCCCCGGGTGTACCAGCAGGATATCCAGACCAGCCAGTACCTTTATTACCGGTCTGAGCTGGAGGATTCTCTGAACCGGCACCTGGCAAAGACGCGCTGACCTCGCGGCCCGGGGCGGGTGTCAGGTATACTGCGCCCATAGTGAACTCAGGGGTAGGAAGCTGATATGCGAGCGTGGACTCTGCCGATCATGATGCTGATGCTGGCTCTGTTGGTGAGCGGTTGTGGCCAGAAAGGTCCTTTGTACCGCGACAGCCAGGCCGCCTCGACGACTTCCGGGGCGGATTCGGCCCGGGACCAGTCGGACCGAAAAGAAAGCCGCGACTAGCGCACCGGCCTCCCGGCCCCGTTAAACGAATCAGGAAACTCATGGATCATTTCAACTACCGCGACGGCGAGCTTTACGCCGAGGATGTCCCTGTCTCTGCCATTGCCGACCGTTTTGGTACACCGGCCTATGTTTACTCCCGCGCCACGCTGGAGCGGCATTACCGGGCCTATGACGATGCCCTGCGGGATCACCCGCATCTGGTTTGCTATGCCGTAAAAGCCAACAGCAATCTGGCAGTGCTGAACGTTCTTGCGCGGCTTGGTGCCGGCTTTGATATTGTGTCGGCGGGCGAGCTGGAGCGGGTACTGCGGGCCGGTGGTGATCCGTCGCGGGTGGTGTTCTCCGGCGTTGGCAAGCAGGAGTGGGAAATGAAGCGGGCGCTTGAGGTGGGCGTGCGTTGCTTCAATGTGGAATCCGATACCGAGCTGGACCGGCTCAACGCTGTGGCGGGAGAACTCGGCGTAAAGGCGCCGATTTCCCTGCGGGTGAATCCGGATGTGGATGCCGGTACCCATCCCTACATTTCCACGGGGCTGAAAGAGAACAAGTTCGGAATTGATATTGCCGAAGCGCCCCAGGTATACGCCCGTGCCGCAGGTATGCCGAATCTCGAAGTGAAGGGTGTGGATTGTCACATTGGCTCCCAGTTGACCAGCGTGTCCCCGTTCCTGGATGCTCTTGACCGGGTGCTGGCGCTGGTTGATTCCCTGGCAGAGCAGGGCATTCACATCCATCACCTGGATATGGGGGGGGGCCTGGGTGTCACCTACAACCAGGAGCAGCCGCCGCAGCCGTCGGATTACGTGAAGGCGCTGGCCGAGCGCCTGGGTGACCGGAAGCTGGAGCTGATTCTGGAGCCCGGCCGTTCCATTGCCGCCAATGCCGGCATCCTGGTCACCAGGGTCGAGTTCCTGAAGTGCACCGAACACCGGAACTTTGCCATCATTGATGCCGCCATGAACGATCTCATCCGCCCCGCCCTGTACAGCGCCTGGCAGGCGATCATCCCGGTCAAGCCGCATCAGGATGGTGAGGAAAAGGCCTGGGACCTGGTGGGTCCGGTCTGTGAAACCGGCGATTTCCTGGGCAAGGACCGGCACCTCCGTCTCCAGGCCGGGGATCTGCTGGCAGTTCGTTCCGCCGGTGCCTACGGCTTCGTGATGAGTTCCAATTACAACACGCGGAACCGGCCGCCGGAACTGATGGTCGATGGCGACCAGGTGCACGTGGTTCGTCGCCGTGAAACTCTCGAAGACCAGCTCGCACCCGAGAGCTGCCTTCCTGAATGAGCGGGGGCGAGGAAATGACACAGCAACGCCGGAGTCAGGGCCCCACGCTTCGATTCACCAAGATGCACGGGCTGGGTAACGATTTCATGGTGGTGGATGCCATCAGCCAGCCGTTCCGTCTACGACCGGAGATGATCCGGGAACTGGCCAACCGGAACTTCGGGATTGGCTTCGACCAACTGCTGGTGGTGGAGCCGCCCGGGCTGCCGGATGTCGACTTCCGTTATCGCATTTTCAATGCGGACGGCTCCGAGGTGGAACAATGCGGCAATGGTGCCCGTTGCTTTGCCCGATTCGTCCGTGATCAGCGGCTAACCAACAAGAAGGTGATTCGGGTTCAGACCGCGAAGGGTGTGATTGAGCTTCGGGTGGGGCGCGAAGGTATGGTCATGGTCAACATGGGCGTGCCCGAGTTCAATCCGCCGGCCATTCCCTTCGCCGCCGACCGGCGCAAGGATGTCTACACAGTGGACGTCGACGGCCAGACGGTGGAACTGAGCGCCCTTTCCATGGGCAATCCCCATGGCGTGCTACTGGTTGAGGACGTGGACCAGGCGCCCGTGGAAACCCTGGGCCCCAAGCTCGAGCGACACCCCCGATTCCCGTCCCGGGCCAATATCGGTTTTTTGCAGATTCTGGATCGCACCCATGTTCGCCTCCGGGTGTTTGAGCGGGGCTCCGGTGAGACCCTGGCCTGCGGTAGTGGCGCGTGCGCCGCCGTTGTAGCCGGCTGCCTGCGGGGGCTGCTGGATTCCCGTGTGGAAGTCGAGCTGCGGGGTGGCAAACTGGTCATCGAATGGCAGGGTGAAGGGACCCCTGTTATGATGGAAGGGCCTGCAACCAGCGTATTTGAGGGGCAGTTAAGGCTGCCGGGTGAATCTGGTGGTCGCCGCCGCAGAAGCGGTCGCCCCCATAAACAAAGATCCTGACAGCCAGGAGTACTCCATGACAGAACAAACGGCCCGCCAGAAGGCCGGTGAGCTCACCCGGGAAGAGGTGGCGGACTACCTGCGAGCCAATCCCGATTTCTTTCTCGACCAGGACGAACTGCTGCGCAGCCTGACCTTGCCCCATGACAGTGGCCGGGCTATCTCCCTGGTGGAGCGCCAGGTCCATCTTTTCCGCGAGCAGCGGGATACCCTGCGCCGGGAATTGGTGGAACTGGTGTCCATCGCCCGCCACAACGACCGGTTGTTCGAAAAGAGCAAGCGTTTATTGATGCAGGTGATTGAAGCCCGGACCCTCAACGACATGGCCGCGGCCATTGACGACAGTATCCGCGGTGATTTCGGGCTCGACGCGGCCTCCGTGCTGTTGTTCACCGATCTCGAACTGCCCGAGGCCTCCCAGGGCGCGCTGCATGTGGTGAGCCCATCCGTGGCCCGCGATCGGCTGGGCAGCTTGCTGGAGGGCGAGAGGGCTGTGTGTGGCCAGTTCCGTGAAAGCGAACGTGAATTCCTGTTCCCGGACCGGGAAGAGCCGATTGCCTCGGTGGCCCTGGTGCCGCTGAGGCACGATGAGCTGGTGGGCGTGTTTGCGGTCGGCAGTTGCCAGCCGGGCTATTTTGACCAGAGCATGGGGTCGCTGTTTCTGAGTTACATCAGCGATACCCTCAGCCGGCTTTTGCCCCCGATGGTGCAGCGCCACACCGCAGCTGCGCCGGTCACCGATATGGCGACGGAGTCCCGCTAGAGTGTCGAAGGTTCCGGAGCCCCCGGCAGTGCCCCAAGAACTCTCAGGGCCGCTGACGGATTTCATCCGGCACCTGGCTTCTGAAAAACGCCATTCTCCCAGAACCTGCGATAGCTACCAGCGCGATCTTTCGCGTCTGGCAAGCTGGGTCAGCCGGAATGGCCTTACCGCCTGGCAGCGGGTGACCAATCACGATTTGCGCCGCTATGTGGCGACTCTCAGTCGGGAGGGCTTGTCCGGCCGGAGCATTGCCCGGCACCTCTCCGCGACCCGTCGGTTCTATCAGTTCCTGCTCAGGGAGAGGCTGGCCTCGGATAATCCGGCGTTGGATATCCGTGCCCCGAAGAGTGGTCGTCGTTTACCTCGAGTGGCGGACGTGGACCAACTGAATCATCTACTGGATGGCCAGCCGGATGATCCCCTGGAGGTCCGTGATCTATGCATGTTCGAGCTGATGTACTCCTCGGGATTGCGCCTGGCGGAGCTGGCGAGCCTGGATCTGGATACCGTCGATCTGCGTGGCGGTGAAGTCCGGGTGCAGGGTAAGGGCGGCAAGGAACGGCTGCTTCCGGTGGGCCGGAAGGCGGTCACGGCCATTCAGGCATGGCTGTCACACCGGGGTGCGCTGGCCAATGACGGGGAAACCGCGCTGTTTGTCAGCCAGAGGGGCGAGAGACTCAGCCACCGAAGCATCCAGGCCCGCCTTAGCCGGTGGGGGATCAGTCGCGGCGCCGACCAGAAGCTCCACCCACACCTGCTGCGACACTCCTTTGCCAGCCACATGCTTGAATCCAGTGGTGACTTGCGGGCCGTACAGGAGTTGCTGGGGCACGCCGACATTGCCACAACCCAGGTCTATACTCATCTTGATTTTCAACATTTAGCACGGGTTTATGACCAGAGTCACCCCAGGGCGCGTCGCGATAAGTATCATGGCAAGACCGGCGACAAGAGCGCCTGATGCCCTCAACGGGCAGGCACGACATTCGCGATCATCAACAGTACAGCAAGGGTAAGCGGGAGCATTCCATGGCATCGGATCAGTCCTGGAAGGAAAAGTACCTTCAGGAGCTCGAGTCTGCGGATAACAGGGAAAAGCAGTGGAAGGCGGAACGGAACACCCTTGAGAGAATGTTGGTGCGAACCAGTCTTGCATCCGAAGGCCAGACCCCGGAGCTGGATCGTCTGTTGGCGAGAATCCGCAAGGATCTGCGAAAGAACCGGGTGGATGTGGATGCCTGGAAGGAATTGCAGGACCAGATTGATCGCCAGGTTGCGCTTCTTGACGAACGCCAGTCCAGCAACGACAGAAAACCTTCTTTTTTCTCCCGCAAGTCGCGAGAGGCAGAGCGGCAGGAGCAGCAACAACAGCAGGCTGCCACCGAATCACTGCCCGGAAGTCCTGAACAATCGGAGGCCACCCCGGCCAATGCTCAGGATATTGAAGACAACGCCCAGAGATTGCGCATTGCCCGCCGGGTAGGCCAGTTGTTAGGTCAGATGCTTACCCAGGTTTCCCTCGAGCCTGCGGCCGAGGCCCGGGCCCGAGCATTACAGCAATCCCTGCTTGCCAGTAACGACTGGGACGAATTGCGGGAAGGGCTGAACCACGTGGCAGAACTGGTGATTGCCGCGGTAACCCGCAGCAAACGTGAATTCGAGGCTTTCCTGAAGCGTCTGGATGAACGTCTGGAGTTACTGCGGGAGCACTTTGCCGCCCAGTCCTCGGCCCAGTCTGGTCGGCTGGATGCCTCCGAACACCTTGATCGGGAAATCCGTGAGGAGATTGAGCGGGTAGGGCAGCAATTGCGGGACAGTGATAACCTGCAGGACCTCAAGCAGTCGGTCAGTCGTCATCTTGAGTCCATCGGTCAGGCGGTCGGCCGCTTCCGGACCCAGGAATCGGAGCGGGAGCGTGCGCTTTCCGAGCAGCTTGAGGCGATGCAGGAGAAAGTGGCGGCCATGGAGGCCCACTCCGAGCAAATGCAGGAACAGGTCCGAAAGGAACGATTGCGCGCCATGACCGATCTGCTTACCGAGTTGCCCAATCGTGAAGCCTGGCAGGAGCGCCTCTCATTCGAGTACAACCGCTGGCAACGCTATGGTCATTCACTGACCGTGGGCGTGCTGGATATTGATCTGTTCAAGAGGATCAACGACTCCTATGGCCACAAGGCCGGGGACAGGGTGCTGCAACTGGTTGCCAGGGAGTTCAGGGAGCGTTTGCGCACTACAGATTTCGTGGCCCGGTTTGGCGGCGAGGAATTTGTGGTGCTGTTTCCGGAAACCGAGCCCGCAGACGCCAGGACGGTAGTGGATAAGTTGCGCGAGGATGTGGGCAAGCTGCCGTTTCATTTTCGCGGTGAGCCGGTCACCGTGACCTTCTCCGCTGGTTTGGCGGGCTTCGTTGCTGGCGACACCGAGGAGTCGGTGTTTGACCGCGCTGACCGCGCCCTCTATCAGGCCAAGGACGCGGGCCGCGATCAGGTGATGATCGGCGACAGTGCCGACCCTCAGTGACGCATCATGGCGTCCAGTTCGTCGATCACTTCCGCCCAGTCGCTGTCTTCCTCCAGGCCCTCTTCCAGAAAGTGAGACTGGCTTTCGGACCAGATGGGCGCATCCTGGATCGCAACCTCGCTTGGCAGGGGCGAATATTTGGCGACAAAATCCTCAATGCTTTTGGCGTCGGACGCCAGGCCAAGTTGCTCGAACAGAGTGCTGAGGGTGTGTTTGCTGGTGTCCATGGATATTCGTCTCCCATTGGCGGTTTGCCTGAATGAAATCAATGGCGTTTGCAGGTATTGTTCCCTGAAATGTAGCGGAACCCTGAAGGATATCCAGTGAAGGTTACCCTTGCCTTTTTACTATGCTGCCTGTTGGCGCTGTTTCAATCCCCCGTGCGGGCGGAGCCTCCGCAAGCTTCGCCGGCACCCGTGCTTGGCAAACAGGAACTGAGCTGGCTGGCAGAGCAGGACCGCTTCCGTATCGGTCTTCGCAGTGATCAGGTGCCGCTGGTTTTTGATACCGGTAACGGCGTGCTTGCCGGGACCTACATTGATTACCTTGCCCGGCTTTCAGAAAAGCTTGGTGTCACCATGGAGCCCGTTGTTCTGGCAACAGGGCAAGGCACTGGCCCGGTTCAGAGCGAGCTGGCAACCGATGCGGTTCTGACCACGCGGATGCCAGGAATGCCGGTGGTTCCCGGTAAACGCTTCACCGACCCTCTGATGTCCCTCACCTATGGTCTGTTCGTCAGTGCTGGCGATGCTGCCATTCGCACCCTGGCAGATCTGGAAGGCAGCCGAATTGCCGTGATCGCCGGCGACCCCAACCAGTACCCCATGCTTGATCCGGTTGAAGAGTTTACGCCGGTTCCGGTGACTAATGTCAGCGAAGCCGTTGGGCAGATTCTTTCAGGGCAGGCCGATGCCTTTCTCGCGCCGGTGCCTGTGGTTTCCGATTATCTGCAGTCGGCCATGGTAAACGGTATCGGTCTGTCGGTGCTGCTCGACGGCAGTCCGGTGGACGTGGTGTTGCGGGTGGATACTGACAGTGATCGCCTTTATCAGGTGCTGAACAAGGCCATTGCCGCCATCAGCCATAATGAGCACCGTACCATCCGCCAGTCATGGCTGCAGGTCGACCAGCCGGCGATGGAGCGCAGCGGGCTGGAGTTGTCCGGATCGGATATTGATTGGCTCAAGCGTCATCCTGATCTGAAGGTTGCCTTCCGCTCGGACTGGCCGCCGTTCGAATATACCCAGGATGGCCGGCCCACCGGCCTGGTTCCGGATCTGCTTACGCGGCTCGAAAGCCAACTGAATGTTCGGTTTAGCCGGTCGGTGGTCGCGAGTCGCATGGATGCCGAAGAGCAGCTTCGATCGGGTGAGGTGGATATACTCCCCGGACTGTCCCGCACACCGCGAACCGAAGATGCTTTTCTGTTCACCCGGGCCTACCTGACCGTACCCATCGCCCTCGCCATCCGGGATGATGGGCGTTTTATCGGCGATCTTCGCGAGCTTCGAAGCGAGCGGGTGGGTGTGGTGAACCGGCAGGCGGCCCACGATTATCTGCTGATCAACCATCCGAATCTGGACCTCTACCCCATGGAGACCGTGGAGGAAGGGCTGTTGGCACTGTCCAACGGGGATCTGGATGTTATGGTTACCCACATTCCGGCGGTCAGTTACACCGTGGCCCGGCTGGGTCTTTCCAACCTCCGGATTACCAGTATCACCCCGTACGAATACGATCTTCGGCTGGCGGTACGCAAGGACAGTCCAGAGCTGCACCGGGTGCTGAACAAGGCATTGGGCAGCCTCGAAGCCAGCGAGACAGAGTCCATCTACAACCGTTGGATCCACCTGGATATTGAGCAGGAAACGGATTATACCGTGGTGCGCCGGGTGGTGCTGATTGCCATCCTGGTGGTGCTGATCTTCCTGTACTGGAACCGGAAGCTGTCCCGGGAAGTGGATGAGCGCATTCGTTCCGAGAACGCCCTGCGCCGGAGCGAGGATGAGCTGCGCGCCGCCAAACTGGAAGCCGAACGTCTTGCCCGTGAAGCGGAAGCTGCCAGCCTGGCCAAGAGTGAGTTCCTGGCCAACATGTCCCATGAAATCCGCACGCCGATGAACGCGGTGATCGGCTACAGTGATCTGCTCAGCAACAGCGTTACCGATCCACAGCAGCGGAACTATCTGGATGCTATCCGGGCAGGCAGCCGCAGCCTGCTGATGCTGATCAATGACATACTGGACCTGTCCCGCATTGAAGCAGGAAAAATGAGGCTGGACTATTCCGCAGTGTCTGTTCGCCGTCTTCTGGACGATGTTCGTCACATCTTTGATCTGCGCGCCAGAGAGCAGGGCATCACTCTGGAAGTGAGTGTCGATTCACACATGCCTGCTGCCATGATGCTGGACGAGACCCGGCTTCGGCAGGTTTTGTTTAATCTGGTTGGCAATGCCATCAAGTTTACCCATGACGGTGGTGTGACGGTGCGGGCTACGGCGAAGCCGCTGAAGAACCGGACCGAAGGAACGGAGCAAACTGCAGAAGTCGCGGAGCGCCAGTACTACAAACTGGTCGTCACGGTCAGTGATAGTGGTATCGGAATCCCTCAGGATCAGGTGGAGCGGATCTTTGATGCCTTCGAGCAGCAGGAGGGGCAGAACACGCGCCGCTACGGCGGCACCGGCCTCGGGTTAGCCATCAGCCGGAAGCTGGCCCGGATGATGGGCGGTGAGCTGGAGGTGGAGAGTGAGCCGGGCACCGGTTCAGTCTTTACCGTGACCTTGCCGCGGGTCGAGGCGACCGGTGAACAGGCAGAAGATGAGGGAGCGCCCAAGGAATCAGACCGGCTTCTGGCCCAGACCCTGAGCATGCAGGAACGGGGCTGGCTCAGGGAACAGCTGGCAGCGGATTTCGGTGATGAATGGGAAACCGTAAGAGAAAGCGGCGATCCGGAACAGATGAAGGATTTCGCCCGGCGGGTGCTGGCCTGGGGCCAGCGGTTCCGCTCCCGGTCCGTGACGCGCTACGGGGAGAAGCTGCTAGCGGACGTTGAGGCGTTCAACCTGGATGCGGTCAACAGCGCCCTTGAGGCCTTCCCGAAACTGCTCGGTCGCGAGGAGTAAAGTGGGGGTGTCTCAGAGGCAATCGAATTGCGAGCGACGGTCGAAAGCAACCGAGACCATATCGTACCCGGAATCTGATAGCTGTCGGATCAGGTCGCGGTCTTTCAGCAGGGTCATGCAGACCTTGTGCACGCTGGCCTGAAGCTGTTCAGAGGCCGTTTCAGTGGAGGCCAGTCGGAAGTCCACAATCAGGTACTTGCGGTCGACCGCGGCGCTGGCAGGAATATCCTGTCGCTCAACGCTCTCGTAACCGATATAGGTTGCCTGGGCTTCCGGGAACACCTGGCTCATCAGGACGTCGAGGTTTTCACCATGAGCAAAGGGCGCCGAAAGCATCAGGGCCGCGGCAGCGATGTGAAGCGAATGTTTGATGGTCATTGGAGGCCACTCCCTGGTGACAATCCGGTTAATCTGTAACCAAGTGTAAAGTTTGGTTACCGTTGATTATTGCAGAGTCTGTCGCATTTTGCGTGATATGTGACATTAATTTTTCAATTGTTTGCACTCTCGATACAGTGACGGGCGGTGTCCTGGGCTCCCGATGCGGGACACGATCAACTATGATGTGAGAAAGGTGGACGTTAAGAGGAAAACGCATGTTTCAGCTTGTCTTTAAAGGGGAATGCGTTCCCGGAACGGATCTGGAAACCGCGCGCAATAACGCCCGCACCCTGTTCAAGGCCTCTCTCGAGCAGGTCGACCGTATGTTCAGTGGTCAGCCGGTGGTTATTCGTAACAAGCTGGAAGAGGTTCAGGCCGAGAAGTACCGGGCGGTTCTGAAGAAGCACGGCATGGTCGCCTACGTGCAGCCGATGGCTGACGCCCGGCCTGCGGCCGATACCGCACCTCAGTCCAGGCCTGCGGCCCCGGCAAACCAGCCGCGTCAGCAGCCGGCGCCCGCTGCATCTCCGGCGGCAACAAAAGCTGGCGGGGTTCCCGAAACAGAGCCGGGCGATCGCCTGCCGGTGGCTGGCGAGAAGGTGGATACGATTCTATCCGGCTCTGGTCTGAGTCTGGACCCCGTCGGAGTCACCCTGGCCGAGAAGACCGAAGTGGAACCCCCAATGTTCCAGCATCTGGACGAGTGGAGCCTGGCCCCGCCTGGCAGCGACCTGGGTGTGGAGCGTGACCTGCCACCCCCGATGATACCTGATGTATCCCACCTCTCGTTGGCGGACGACGACTCCCCTGAGCGGAAATGAGCCAGTTGTGACTCAGCACAACTGCTGGCCCCGGGTTGGGCTCTGGCTGCTGACCGCGATCCTGTTTCTTCTGGCACCGTTGGCCCCGGCGGAGGAGCGCCCTAGGGTGGGGCTGGTTCTCAGTGGCGGTGGCGCCAAGGGTATGGCCCATGTGGGCGTGCTGAGGGTGCTGGAGGAGATGCGGATTCCGATTGACCTGGTGGTAGGCACCAGCGCTGGTTCCGCGGTTGGCGCCCTGTATGCCAGCGGTATGCCGGTCAGTGACATCGAGCAACGCTTTATCGAAATGGACTGGCTTTCCAGCTTTCGGGACGATCCCGGCCGGGTCTACAAGCCGGTTCGGCGGAAGCAGGATGACTGGCGGTTTCCGGTGGTTCCGGGCATCGGTGTTCGCGCCGATGGCCTGCACGTCGGCGGTGGACTGATTGCCGGCCAGAATCTTGGTTTCATCCTCAACGAACTGACCCACAACGCCGCCCTGGTTGAGGACTTTGACCGGCTTCCCATTCCGTTCCGCGCCGTTGCCACGGATCTGGAGACCGGCGAGCAGGTGGTGATCGGTGATGGCAACCTGTCCGAGGCCATCCGGGCCAGCATGAGTATTCCCGGTGTGTATGCGCCGGTGGAGCGCGACGGCCGGTTGCTGGTAGATGGCGGCGTCGCCAATAACCTGCCAATCAGCGTCGCCCGGGAATTGGGTGCTGACGTTATCATCGCCATAGATATTACCGACAGCCTGATGCAGACCGACGAACTGCGGGGTGCATTTTCCGTGGTTGGTCAGCTCACAACCATCATGACCCGGAGAAACACCGATCAACAGCTGGATCTGCTTGCGGATCGGGATGTGCTGATACGCCCGGACCTGGAAGGCTACACCTCGGCCGATTTCTACGATGCTCCGGTACTGTTTGAACTGGGCGCCAGCACGGCCAGGGGACACGGTGTCGAACTACGCCCACTTGCGGTTTCCCGGAAGGCGTGGGCGGCCTGGCGGGACCGTGTGGCGGCAAGAGACGCAGGCGCAGGTATCATTTCTCGCATCGAGATCGAAGACAGTCGTCGGCTGGCCCGCGACTTCCTCAAGGAGCGAATCCGACAGAGAACCGGCGAGCCGTTGGATACCGGGCAGCTGGAGGCTGATCTCAAGCGGATCTATGGCCTCGGTTACTATGAAATCGTGTCGTATTCCACGTCGTCGTCGCCTGAAGGAACGGTCCTGACCATACGTGTCCAGGAGAAGAGTTGGGGCCCCAACTACCTGTCTTTCGGACTCAACTATGAGGACAACTTCGACGGGGAAACCCGTTTCAACCTTGCCTCATCCCTTCGCATGACCGAGTTGAATGAGCTGGGTGGGGAATGGCAGACCGGTGTTCAGCTTGGCACGGAGCCCTGGCTGCGGAGCCAGTGGTATCAACCACTGGATTACGGCTATGAGCGATTCCTGGTGCTCGGTGGCGAATATTCCCGGGATACCTTCAGCCAGTTTGATGCCTCGGGCACGCGTATTGCTGAGGTGGACGTGACCTTCCGAAAAGCGGATCTGGCACTGGGCATGGAAATTGGCGGCAATGCCGAGGTCCGTCTGATCTATGCCCGGGGCTATGCCACGGTGGATGAGCAGATCGGCCAGCCGGTGGCGCCGGAGGGGTCCGTGCATCAGGGTGGCATAGCACTGCAACTGGTTCATGATTCGCTGGATGATACGTTTTTCCCACGGGCGGGCGGTTTTGCGGGCCTTCGGGGACGTTTCGAACGGGAAGGGTTGGGATCCGACCGGGAGTTCGATTCGGTAACCGGCCTGGTGTTGGGTACCGAGAGCTGGAAAGGCCTGACGCTGACCGGGCTGGTGTATGCCCATGCGGTAACCAAGGGTTCGCCGGGCATTGAAAATGCGGTCCGCCTGGGCGGATTTCGGCGTTTATCGGCATACGCGCCCGGTGAAATTACCGGAGACAACGCGTTGATGGTCTCCGCCTACGCCAGCCAGACGTTTGGTGGACCACTGCTGCCCTGGTTTGTGGGCGCCGGGTTCGAGGCGGGTAACGCCTGGCCCTCGCTGGATGCGGCAAGCTGGGACAGCTCGGTGAAATCCTCCAGTGTGTTCGCCGGCGTGGATACCTTTCTCGGGCCGGTTCAGCTGGCCGCCGCCTACAACAACGAGGACAACTGGACGGCTTACCTCAACATCGGTTTTTCCTTCACCCAGCTGTTCTACTGAGGGCTTTCAAGCAGTCTTGTTGCCGGTCTTTTCGATGGCGGTGAGAACCTGCTGACACTGTTGCAGAGCAAAGCGGTGCAGTATCTCCGCCAGGCGTTCTTCATCCCGATCCTTGATCGCGCTGATGGATTGCTCCATGTGCGACAGGTTGTCTTCAAGCACCTGATTGCCTCCCTGTTGGAAAGCGACGAACGCACAGCGCTTGGCCGACGGCCAGAGGTCATCGATGGCTGCGACAATGAAGTAGTTGTCGGCATAGGCCAGCGATGCCTTGGTGTATTCAATACCCAGTTCCAGGAAGGCCATCAGATCGTTTTTCTTGTAGCAGGCCTGTATCTGGTCATAGAGGTTCTCCAGCCTGGCCATATCATCAGCCTGCCAGTTGCGGACCAGCTTGCGCCCGGTGTGGGTCAGGTACAGTTCCAGGGTTTCGTAGAGGCTGCGGACGAAATACTCGTCCAGCGGCGTGACGAACGCACCTTTGCGGGGAACGTTACGAACCAGATGCCTCTTTTCCAGCAACAGAAGCCCTTCCCGGATGGACCCGTGGCTGACATCCATCTGTTTGGCCATGGCACCCTCGTAGATCCGTTCTCCGGACCGGAGCTGGCCAAAGGCAATCAGGTTCTCGATATGGCGGGCGACCTGTTCGGTCAGTGTTTCTCTGGGTTTAAAGGCATTCATGATGATCTGTCGCTACTGCGTACTGGCTGAATCGTGTAGGCATAGTCGCACATCGGGTATTCCGGAGCCAGTGATCGGAAGGTCTAGAGCAAAGGTGCAAGCAGCCGGACGGCACGGCAAGCCAGGCGGAACAGGATCGAGCGGTCCTTATAGTCGCTTTCGGTCATCAGGCGGGAACTGTCCAGATCCTGTTCCAGCATGGATTCCACGCTGCGGATAAAATGCGGCGCTGTGGTAATGGCGGTGATCTCGAAATTCAGCCGCATGGAGCGGTTGTCCATATTGGCCGTTCCCACCGCTGCATAGCGGTCATCCACCAGGATCACTTTCTGGTGCATGAACCCTGGCTGGTAGCGATAGATGCCGATCCCGGTCTTGCAGGCCTGGACCAGGTAGGAGTAGGCGGCCAGACCGATCAGGCGACTGTCTGATTTCTCCGGAATCAGGATCCTCACGTCGATTCCACGAAGCGCCGCCAACTGCAGTGCGTTCATGATCTGGAAATCTGGCACGAAGTAGGGCGAGGCGATCCAGAGACGGTTCCGGGCGTTGTTGATACAGTTCAGGAAGAATAGGGTGCAGGTTTCCCAGGTGTCGGCCGGACCGGTTGGCAGCATCAGTACCTCGTCGTTGCCCGGCTGGTTATTGGCCGGTGCCCAGTCCAGGCTGGGGAAATCGTTGCTGGCCCAGTTCCAGTCTTCCAGCCAGGCCAGCTGCAGGCCGGTGACTGCCGGGCCCTCAATCCGGCAATGGGTGTCGCGCCAGGGCTCCTGGTCCATGGCGGTGCCCAGGTATTCGTCCCCCAGGTTGATGCCGCCCACAAAGCCGACTTTGCCGTCACAGACCAGCAGCTTGCGGTGGTTACGGAAATTGATCTGGAACCGCCGCCTGCGGATGTTTCCGTTCCCGAACGAAGCCACCCGGGCGCCAGCGGCGGCAAGCTGCTTCAGGTAGTTGCGCGGCAGCCAGACGCTGCCAATGTCGTCGTACAGGAACCAGACTTCCACGCCCTGGGCAAGTTTGCGCTCGAGAATGGACTTGATCCGGCGGCCAATCCGGTCTGAGCGCACGATGTAGAATTCCAGCAGGATATAGTGCTCGGCATCTTCCATGGCCTCGAAAAGGGCCTCGAATGTAGCCTCACCGTCCCTGAGCAGGGTGCATCGATTACCGTCGGTGAATGGCTGACGGCCGAGCCGGCAGAGCACCTGTAGCTCGTCGGTAAACCGGTCTCTGGTGGGAATCGGAATGGAGGTGGTTTGTTGCTCGAACCTGTTCAGCAGGTTGGTGAGGGATTCGTCACCAAGCCGACGGGCCTTCACGTAACCGCCAAACCGGTGGCGGCCAAACAGCACGAACATGGGCACGGCCAGGTACGGCAGGCCGATCAGGGCAATCACCCAGGCAATGGCGCCCTGTGTTGTGCGGTAGGTAAGCAGAATGCGATAGATACAGGCGAAGGCGCCCAGGTAGACAACCCCTACCGCAATCGCAACCAGAGACAGTTCGTCCATCATCGCTCTCCATTGCCGGAATCCGGACCTTGGCTCTCTGTCCCGGACGTTGCCAGATGCCGCGCGCGGTACTCGGCCGGCGAGGTGCCGGTCCAGCGCTTGAAGGCCCGGCTGAAGGCGCTGAGTTCAGAAAAGCCAAGCAGGAAGGCAATCTCACCAAGGGCGTACTGGTCTGCCGCCACATACCTGAGCGCCTTATCCTGGCGGACCTGCTCTACCAGTCCGTGGAAGCTCAGGCCCTCCTTTTTCAGCTTTCGATAAAGGGTCTGGCGGCTCATGTGGCACTGGCGGGCCAGGGTGTCGGCATCAATTCTCTCGGTAGCCATCTGTTTCGAAATCAGCCGGCGGATCTTGCGGCCAAAGGAGCGCCGGGTCTGCAGCCTGGCCAACAGGGAATTGACCTGTTTCAACACTGCGGAATAGACGTAGGGATTACGGCGGGGAATCGGGTGCCCGAGGTGCCGGCTACTGAATGCCAGACGGGTAATGCCACAATCGAATCGGACCGGACCGCCAAGGAGCTTCTCGTACTCGTCAGCATACTCGGGAGCGGGGTGAGCGATCTCCACCCATTCCGCGCGGATACCCGGATGAATGAAGTGTCGGGTGCGGGTGATGGCTGCGGCCAGGGTCCGGTCCATATCCTGACGGCAGTAGTGTTCGGCCCTGTCCGGCTGCCAGCAAAGGATGGCCTGGTCGGCAGTCTGCTCGAAGCTCAGGAATACCGACTCGTTGATCAGCCGATGCAGGCGCACATACTGGGTTACCGCTTCTCCCAGTGTGTCGCAGTTGAAAAACACATGCCCGACCAGCCCCATTCGTTCCGGGTCCACCAACTGCCCTGCATGCAGGCCAACGCCGGGATCCCCCGTAACAAGCTCTGCGTGTTCCCAGAGCCGGTAGTGGGCATCAGCTGGCACACGCCTGTCCGGGTCAGTGAGTTCCGCCAGCGCCAGCCCGGTCAGCTGTTCAACGCGCGCAGCATTGAATACGCCCTGGCGTTCAAGGTAATGGACCAGTGCCAGTGTGCTTGAGGCAGCCACCAGGGGAGCGCTGGCGGGCTCGGGTTGGGCGGATATCACGTTATACGGCCTGATAGTTAACGACCTGTCATGATGACTGATACAAAATGTCAAGTGTATGCAACCGCCTGTCAACGGTCACGCCTGGGTTTAACGATAGCATCAGGGTATCAGGTTGAAGCAATGGAGAGGCAATCAGGAGGTATTTTATGGAACAGGAAATCTTCGTACCGCATACCGAGCTTGAACGCAAAAACGTCATTGAGCTCGCCGAGTACCTGAACAGCATTTTCTATTGCTGATTTCTCAGGCTTAACGTCTATGACCTTCCAGCCGGGCTCTGCCCGGCTTTTTTTCGTCTCTGGAAAATGACCGTCAATACCGGCACTTGCTCGAAAGACTGGCAGTGGTAATGTATCCGGTTTGAGAATGCAGACCAATCCGGAGACTGACTGCCCATGACTGTTGCGCTGAATCACCGCATTACCGGCGAAGGCCCGCCCCTGATCCTGTTGCACGGGCTGTTCGGATCCCTCGATAACCTCGGTGGCATCGCTCGCCGTCTGGAAGACCAATGGCAGATCCATGCGCTGGATGAGCGCAACCATGGCAGCTCTCCCCACACCGACACCATGGATTATCCGGCCATGGCGGGCGATGTACTTGCCTACATGGATGCACAGGGCCTGGACAAGGTCAGTCTGCTGGGCCACTCCATGGGCGGCAAGGTAGCGATGCAGGTCGCCCTGCAGGCCCCGGAGCGTGTGGACAGGCTGATCGTGGCCGACATTGCGCCGGTCAACTACAAACCGCGCCATGACGCTATTCTGGAAGGGTTGACCAGTATCGATCTTACAGGTGTGCGCTCCCGCCAGGATGCAGACAGGTTGATGGCCGATTTTGTCGAAGAGCCCGGTGTGCGTCAGTTTCTTCTCAAGAACCTGGAGCGGATTCCCAGGGAAGAGCAGCAGGAAGATGGGCCAATGTTCCGTTGGAGGCTCAACCTGCCCGTTATCGATGCCTGCTATGGGAACCTGGCCAGGGCGCCCGAGGGCGATGGCCCGTTCGATGGCCCTGTGCTGTTTCTCAAGGGCGCGGATTCCGCTTACATCCAGGAGAAGCACCGGGACGATATCCAGCGACTGTTTCCCCGGGCGCAGTTGCGTATTATCCAGGGGACCGGCCACTGGCTGCATGCTGAAAAAGCCGACTCTTTTGCCGCCCTGTGCCGCCGTTTCCTCAGTGCCGATGAGTGACCGGGGCCGTGTCGGGTATTTTCCTGCCCGCCGGCCGGTCTGCTAAGGTAACTCCATCGCTGACACACGGAATTGATATAACAACAGGCGGGCAGAGTGTATGAAATGGATGGTGGGGTTGCTGGTTGTTTTTCTGCTACTTGGCAGCTTCCTGCTGACACCGTCTCCTGTTGACAGCAAAGCCTGGAGTCCACCCTCGCCGCCGCCCCTTACCGGGCCTTTTGCGCCGAATGAACGGCTGAGACTGGCGGATCTTCTGGCCCGAGGCCAGGTGTATGGCCCCGAGGATACGGCCATCAGCGATGATGGTGTGCTTTATACCGGGACCCAGGATGGCTACATCGTGCGGGTCTTCCCGGATGGCCGGGTCGAAAACTGGTTGTCGACGGACGGTCGGCCTCTGGGTATGGTTTTTGACGGTCAGGGGAACCTGATTGTGGCCGATGCCTGGAGAGGCCTGCTGTCCATAAGCCCCGATGGCAGGATTACCGTACTGGCCCGGGAAGCTGAAGGAACGCTGTTCCGCTTTACCGATGATGTTGATATTGCCGATGACGGGCGAATTTACTTCACCGATGCCAGCTCGAAGTTCCATCAGCCGGAATACCTGCTGGATCTGCTGGAAATGCGCCCCCATGGCCGCTTGCTGCGCTACTCTCCGAAAACCGGGAAGGCCGAAGTCCTGTTGGGCAACCTTCATTTTGCCAATGGCGTTGCGGTTTCTCCGGAAGGTGATTACGTGCTGGTGAATGAAACCTGGAAATACCGCATCCTCAGATACTGGATTCATGGGCCCAGAGCCGGGCAGGCAGAGGTGTTTGCCGACAATCTTCCCGGTTTTCCAGATAACCTGGCGGTGGATGAACAGGGGCGCTACTGGGTGGCGTTTCCTACCCTTCGTAATCCGAAAGTGGATGCCATGCACCCACGGCCCTGGCTCAAGGACCTGGTGGCGAAGCTCCCGGACAGCCTGAAACCTGCCCCACAGGAATATGGCTTTGTGATCGCCTTCGACAGGGACGGCGAGGTCATTACCAGTCTTCACGACACCCGGGGAACCCATCTTCAGGAAATTACCTCGGTCAATCCCCATGATGGCAACCTGTACTTTGGTTCACTTCACAATGATCGTATTGGTCGGCTACCGTTGCAGGCCATTCCCGGTCTCGGAGAGAGCAACTGATGCAGCACCAAGACATTGCCTGGGATCTTCCGGAGCCCTTCACGATTGATATAACGGTACAGGCCGAGGATACCGACCGGCTCGGACATGCCAACAACGTTGTCTATGTGCGCTGGCTGGAGGATGTCAGCTGGGCCCACATTGAAAGTCTGGGCATGACCTGGTCGCTGCACGAGAAAACCGGCAAGGCGATGGCCATCACTCGTACGGAGATCGATTACCTGGCGTCGGCCAATACTGGAGACCAGCTGGTGTTGGGAACCTGGCTGACCGACTACGATGGTCGTTTCCGCTCCGCCCGGCAGTTCCAGCTGGTGCGTCCGTCGGATGGTAAAACCCTGGTCAGGGCGGTCTCGACTCATGCCTGTGTCGATATGAAAAGCCAGCGGCCCGCCCGCGCGCCGAAAGAGTTTGCCGAAATCCTCGGTTCCGCTGTGGTGGCCGGAGGCAAGGGGCTTTAGGTCCCCCGAGCTCTTTTGTGCTTTACTTCAGCTAGTCTTGATAAAAGCCAATCCCGTTTAACCTGTTGTCCGGAGATCCCCATGGAAAATACTGCTGATCAGAACGCTGAAGCCACGATGCACCAGGTGATCTACGATCGCTTCGGTGAACGTGATGTCCTTCAGGTGGTCGAGGCGGACGTGCCCGTTCCCGGGGATGATCAGGTGCTGGTGAGAGTGCACGGGGCAGGGCTTAACCCCATTGACTGGAAAACCCGAAAGGGATTGGGATTCGCGGCCCGGCAGATCGAGAATTCCTTGCCCTGGACGCCAGGTTACGACGTGGCCGGTGAGGTTGTCGGAGTTGGTGCCAACGTGACCACCCTGGCGGCGGGGGATCGGGTGATGGGCATGGTTGGATTTCCGGCCGGCGGTGGCGGCTATGCCCAATACGCCCTGGCGGCGGCTGATGAGCTGGCCATTGTGCCGGAAGAGCTCGACCTGGTGTCTGCGGGAGCTTTGCCCCTGGCGGCTTTGACCGCGTGGCAGGCCCTGTTTGAAATGGCGAAGTTGGAGTCCGGACAGAAAATACTGATTCACGCCGGGGCGGGAGGCGTTGGGCATTTCGCCGTTCAGTTTGCGCTGGAGCGCGGTGCTCATGTCATTGCCACGGCTTCGGCCGGTAACCGCGACTTCCTGGCGGAACTCGGGGTGCATGAAGTGATTGACTACCGCACCACGGACATCGGCGAAGAATGCTACGGCCTGGACGTGGTGCTGGATCTGGTCGGTGGTGATACCGGCAAACGCTCGCTGCATACTCTCGGCGAGCAGGGCGTCCTCGTTACCATCCCCACAGTTACCGCCGATGAAATCATCAGCGCCGCGGAGGAGATGGGATTACGCGCCCATGGCATGACTGTTCGCCCCGATGTCTTTCACCTGGATGAGATTGCCGAACTAATTGAGGACGGCGACGTCAAGGTGCACATAGAAAAGGCCTTTGCGCTGGCGGATGTTGCGCAGGCCCACGAACTGCTTGAAGGTGGGCACGTGCGCGGCAAGCTGGTATTAGATTGTCGATGAAGGGTTTTCTTCGGCCGGTGTATCCTCGCCGGCTGAAGGCCGTTCCCCACTAGCTGAAGGCTGTTCCCCCTCTTTCTCCTTGCGTTCCTTCCTGGCCTGGGGTGGTACCAGGCTGATCAGGATCCAGTCGTTTTCCGGCTTCAGGTCTTTCATGCTGCAAACCGGAGCGACATGTTCCTTGCTGTCGAAAGTGAACAGTACCAGGGCCTGGTTCTGGTATTTGTTCAGGAACTCTTCGTAACCAAACTCTTCGCTCAGTTGCGTGGTCTTCACCGTGTAGCCCTGGCTGACCAGACTGGCCAGCTTGGCGTAGCTGACGCCATCGAACAGGCCCCGGGTCATCTGTATTTTTTCGGCCGTCTGGTGTCGGGCCTTCTGGTCCTGGTCACCTTCTGCCAGGCTGAACACGCACTTGTTTCCGAACCAGTCCAGGAAGTGGTAGGTGGCAAGGGAATTCATGTGCTTGTAGGGGGAGATGACCAGCAGCTTGCCGATTCCGGTCAGATCCAGGTGAGTCGACGCGTGCTCGGACACTGGATTGCCGAAGTAGACCTGCAGGTTCTCCATGCGCGCCTGGCGGACGTTCTCCCAGTTGGTATCGGCCAGGGTCACCGGCACCTCATACTTTTTCAGGGCCTTGCCGATCATCCGGGCCACCGGGTTGGCACCGAGAATCAGGAAGCCGTATTCCGCCGGTTCTGCAACCTTCAGCAAGCGGGCAACCGGCCGTGCGGTCAGGCTTTGCAGGGTGACGGTGGCGATGATCAGCATGAATACGAGGGGTACCAGGGCCCCGGCACTTTCATAGCCAAGCTTTTGCAGCTGGAAGGCGAACAGCGCTGACACTGCCGCGGCAACGATGCCCCGGGGGGCAATCCAGCTCAGGAAGAGCTTTTCCCGCCAGTTCAGGCTTGTGCCGATGGCGGACAGGAAAATGCTCAGGGGCCGTGCTACCAGCATCAGCAGCGCCAGTACCGCCACCAGGCCCCAACCCAGCTCGGCAATAGCGGCAAACTCTACCCGCGCTGCCAGAATAATGAACAGCGCCGAAATCAGCAGAACGCTCAGGGATTCCTTGAATTCCAGAATACTCTCAATGGGTACCTGCTTCATGTTGGCCATCCAGATGCCCATGACGGTCACGGTCAGCAGGCCAGACTCATGGGCCAGTTCGTTGGAGATGGCGTAGACGCCGAGCATGAATGTCAGTGTGCCGGCGTTATGCAGGTACTGGGGTATCCAGTGCTTGCGCAAAACAATGCCATTGAGGTAGCCGGCAACGGCACCGATCAGGAAACCCACCGCCAGGGTTTTGCCGAAGATATAGAGCGAGTGGCCAAACACGTTACCCTGGCCCCAGGAGACGATGCCCTCGAACACCAGAACCGCCAGAAGTGCCCCGACCGGGTCAATGATAATCCCTTCCCAACGCAGGATATTCGCCAGTTTCGAATCCGGTCGTACTGAGCGTAGCAGCGGTGCAATGACCGTCGGGCCGGTGACGATGGAAATGGCGCCGAATAGCAGTGCGACAGCCCAGGAGACATCCAGAAGCCAGCGTGCGGCAAGGGTACCGATGATGCAGGTGACAATGGAGCCCACCGGGATCAGGTTGCGGACCATCTTGCCATGGCCGCGGATTTCCTCGTAACGCAGTGTCAGACTGCCTTCAAACAGGATGATGGCGACGGCCAGGGAGATAACCGGGAACAGCAGGTCGCCAAACACCACTTCCGGAGCCAGGAAGCCCAGAACGGGTCCGGCCGCAATGCCACCCGCCAGCAGGAACAGGATCGCGGGCATGCGCACGCGCCAGGCAAGCCACTGGCAGAAAAGTGAGATAACGCCAATGCTGGCAAGAAGCAGGACAGTACTGACTGGCATAATGGTTTCAGGTCCGTTGATCTATTGGTTGGCCCGTCGGGCAATCCGGTTCAGAAGTCGGGAGGCCGCAAAAAAACCGAAGCTGGCGGTTACCGGGCTGGCGGCGCCAAAGCCGGAGGCGCAATCCAGTCGCACCGGGCCGTCGGTGGCCGGTTTCTGCAGGCACACTTCACCGTCTCCGGCAGGATACGTCAGCTGCTCCAGGGAGTATACGGCTTCAATTCCAAAGCGACGTTTCGGATTCCGGGAAAAGCCGTATTCCCGGCGCAGCAGGTTTCGTACCTTGGCCAACAGTGGGTCCTGGGTGGTTTTGCTGAGGTCCGCCACCTGAATCTGGGTGGGATCGATCTGTCCGCCGGCGCCACCGGCACACACCAGAGGAATCTTCCGGCGCTGGCAGTGGGCAATCAGAGCGGCCTTGGCCTTGACGCTGTCGATGGCGTCGATAACCCCGGTCATATCCCCGGTAATCAGGTCGCTGACGTTCTTTGTCGTCAGGAAACCGAAATGCACCCGAATGTCTGCTGTCGGGTTGATCGCCCGCAACCGGTCTGCCATGGCATCGGTCTTGGTACGCCCATACTGGCCTTCAAGGGCATGGAGCTGTCGGTTGGTGTTGGACACACAGACATCGTCCATGTCAATCAGTGTAATGCTGCCAACGCCGCTTCTGGCAAGGGCTTCAGCTGCCCAGGACCCAACCCCGCCAAGGCCGACCACCGCTACGTTCGCGTGACGAAAGGCTTCCAGGGCACGGCGCCCGTAGAGTCGTTCAATTCCGCCAAAGCGGAAAGCGTAATCGTCGGCGTTCATGGTGCCCCCGTGTTGGCCCGTTCAAAAGCCGGACAAAATTAAAGAGCGCAATTGTAACTCAGTGACCGCACAGACAAAAAAACTCCATAAAAAAAGCCACGCAGGGCGTGGCTTTCAAAAATGCCCAGTTCGACGGGAAGCTGGGCAGGACTAGTTCAGAGACACTAATCAACGTGATTATTATCAATTTTCAGAGTGTCGCGCTGAAGGTCACAAGCTGTCATTCATCGGTCATTTCCGGCCAGAGTGTCTGACATCTGGCCGGAGTCGGGATCACGCGGCCCAGTGGTCGTCCGAAAACGCCATCAGGCTGTCCTTGCCGCTCTGAATGTCGCCCAGCAGCCAGTCGACTTCCGGCAGCAGTTTTTCAAAGTAGAACCGGGCTGAGACAACCTTGCTCTCCAGCAGTGGCTTGTTGCCTTCGCCGGCGGCAAGCTGCTCGTTGGCGACGTTGGCCATCCGGGACCAGAGGTAACCGATGACTGTCAGCGCCATCAGCCGGAGATAGGGTGTGGCGGCGGCGCCCGCCTGCTCCGGATCTTTCGGCGCGTTGCTGGCCAGCCACATGGTGGCGGTTTCCAGCGCTTTCATGGCGTTCTTCAGTTCTTCCCGGTGCGGCGCCCCCGGATTGTCCTTGAGGTATCCGCTCAGGGTGCCGAACAGGGTACGCACCAGCTGACCGCCTTTCAGGCTGAGTTTGCGGCCCACGAGGTCCATGGCCTGAATGCCGTTGGTGCCTTCGTAGATCCGGGCGATCCGCCCGTCCCGCACCAGCTGCTCCAGCGGCCAGTCGGTGGTGAAGCCGGATCCACCCAGTACCTGCAGGCCGGTGTTGGCGTTGTTGAAGCCCTCGTCCGTCAGGAAGGATTTCACAACGGGGGTGAGGAGCTGAACCAGATCATCGGCGGATTCCCGTACGGTTTCATCCGGATGGGCAACCGACAGATCCAGCTGGTGTCCGGCAAACAGGGCCAGGGCGCGCATGCCTTCGTTCAGGACCTTCTGGCGCATCAACATCCGGCGCACATCCGGGTGCACGATGATCGGATCGGCGGGGCCGTCCGGGTTCTTCGGGCCACTCAGGGAACGGCTCTGCAGGCGCTCACGAGCGAAGCCGAGGCTTTGCTGGTAAGCCATTTCCGCAAGGCCAAGGCCCTGCATGCCCACCATCAGGCGAGCCTCGTTCATCATGGTGAACATGGCACGCATGCCGTCGTTTGGCTCGCCGACAAGCCAGCCTTTGGCGCCCTCGAAGTTCATGACGCAGGTGGCTGAGCCCTTGATGCCCATCTTGTGCTCAAGACCGCCACAGAAGGCAGGATTGCGCTCACCGGATTCCGGCAGGAACTTGGGAACCACGAACAGCGAAATGCCTTTGGTGGTATCCGGCGCACCTGGCAGCTTGGCCAGAACCAGGTGAACGATGTTGTCCACCAGGTCGTGCTCGCCACCGGTAATCCAGATCTTGGTGCCTTCGATGGCATAGCTGCCATCTTCGTTGGGCGTGGCTCGGGTGCGAATCAGACCCAGATCGGTGCCGCACTGGGGTTCGGTCAGGCACATGGTGCCGGTCCACTCGCCGGAGATCAGCTTCTCCAGGTAGATTTTTTTCAGTTCGTCGGAGCCGTGGGCATGCAGGGCGCTGATGGCGCCGTGGGTCAGGCCCGGGTACATGCCCAATGACAGGTTGGTGGAACAGACCATCTCGTCTACCACGAACTTCAGGGTGTGAGGCAGGCCCTGGCCGCCGTATTCAAGCGGCGCGTCCAGCGCGGTCCAGCCGCCTTCTACAAATTTCTTGTAGGCATCCTTGAAGCAATCCGGTGTTTTCACCGAACGGGTTTCGGGATCGTAGGTACATCCTTCCCGGTCGCCCGCCTGGTTGGTGGGCTGGATGACTTCCGCAGCGAGTTTGCCGGCCTCGTCAATGACCGCAGAAATCAGATCCGGGGTGGCATCGGCGTATTTCTCCAGCTCGTGCAGCCGGTCTGCGCCCAATACATCAAACAACAGAAAGCGAAGGTCATTCGCCGGAGCCTGGTATTGCATGGATACTCTCCTACGTTCACTTTTTTCTGGAGTCCTGCCAGTGGCGACAGGGCTCGGAGGATGATTTGAACACTGGTTTCATACGATCGTTTAAATGTGTCGGTTCACCGTTTTGCAGTCCGCCGGAAAGAATTTTCGTATGTCCTCCACAACAGAGGAGGTGTCTCATGAAACGAGTGGTGATTGCCGGGGTTTCCGGTGCAATTGGGGGTGCCTTGGCGACCCGGTTGGTGGAGCGGGATTCGCAGACGCGCGTGATCGGGTTATGTCGTGAGCCGGGCAAGGCGTCGGAGTTCTTGCGGACTCATCAGCAAAGTACGGTGCTGCCATGGGATGCCGAGGACAGCGCGTCGCCAGCAGCTGTCTCGGAGGCCCTGGAGTCGTTACTGAGCAAACAGGAAGGCGTTGATGGTTTTATCTATGCTGCCGGCTTGCTCCACGGGGCGGACATGTTCCCCGAGAAGCGTCTCGAGGATCTGGACGCCGGGAGTTTGGCGAGGGCATTTGCGGTGAACGCAGCCGGCTTCGGGTTGCTCACGCAGGCGCTATTACCCTGGCTTCGGCATCGGGAATTCAAACGAGTGGCGGCTGTTTCCGCAAAGGTCGGGTCGATTACCGATAACGGGTTTGGCGGCTGGTACGCCTATCGCAGCTCCAAGGCGGCGCTGAACATGCTGGTGCGCAACCTGTCCATCGAGCTGCCCCGCCGGTGCAAGCCGATAGCCTGCGTGTCCCTGCATCCGGGCACCACCGAGTCGGCATTGAGTGAGCCGTTCAGTCAGTCCCTGGCCAAGCTGAAGGTGCACACGCCATCGGAAACCGCGGCCAACCTGCTTGCGGTACTTGATGGAGTAGGTGAGGAGGATAACGGGCGATTCCTGAGCTGGGATGGCTCTGAGCTACCCTGGTAATGGGGTGTGCGTTCGCAGCAGCCACAAAAAAAGGGCGATGATCTATCGCCCCTTTGCTTACTCAGCTCACGCCAGTGCCAACCTTGGCCGGTTACCGGATAAACGGATTGAGCATCCGGGTAAACGTGCCGGTCAGCTTCACCGGGGCGCTGAGTACAGACAGTGTGATGCAGTCTTCGCAGCCAACCGCTACCGGCTTGTGCTCATCTTCGTCGGTCAGCACCACAAAATCCCACTGATTGAACACGCCTTTCTGGTCGGCAAAGGCGCCCTGCAGCACAATGGTAGTCTCTTCACCACGGTGGGTGTGGGCCGGAGCCTTGCCACCTGCGGCCAGCTTTTGCAGTACCACCTGTTCCTTCTGGCCTGGGAAACGGTCGGTAATGTCCAGTACGCTTACATCTCCAAGCTGCCGTTTCCAGGGTAAGCTATTGAGATCTTCGCCAAGCAACTTCTGCAAAGCGCTTACTCTTGGGATCACCGGCACGGCTGGCTCGTCTGCCGGCTCGCTGTCGATCTTTGAGAGAATGTTATCAAACATGCCTTCTGAGACCGTTACCTTCGGCTGCTGCTCCATCATCACAGCACCCAGACTGTCCAGTGTGTCCACACGACTGCGGCAATGGGAACACTTGTCCAGGTGGAGCTTGATGCACAGAGCATGTGGCTCGCTCAGGTTACCTGCGCTGTACTCCATCAGGCTCAGGCTGTCGGGATGGTGCCGTGTCATACGTTCTGGTCCTGCAAAATCACTTTCAGTTTGTTCAGTGCCAGGCGAACCCGGCTTTTCACGGTGCCGAGCGGTATGTCCAACTCATCAGCAACCATCTGGTGCGACTTGTTTTCCATGTATACCTTGGCAATCACCGTAATCTGTTCTTCCGGCAAATGGCTCAGGGATTCCCGGATTCGCCTCTCGGACATCAGGCGGTGCAAAGAGGTGACAGGCTCGTTTTCGTTTTCGCCCGGAATCTGCCAGAGATCTTCCGTCTCAACCGGCATTTCAGCACTCGTGCGCTGCATTTTCCGCAGCATGTCAATGCGCTGGTTACGGGCGATGGTGAAAATCCAGGTTGATGCAGCTGCCTTCCGCCAATCGTAGAGACAAGAGCGTCTCCAGATTGACACAAAAACTTCCTGCACGAGCTCTTCCGCGTGGCTCGCCAGGCCGTTGGCCATGGCGTAATACTTGATCTGCGGTCCAAAATGCTCGAACAGCGCGTGGTACGCCTCGCGATCCTGGTGTTTGCCCACTTTTTGCAGCATCTGGCTCCACGGGTCCTTCCGGCCCTCGGAACTGGCTGGCTTCTGATCCAGTGTGGTCACCGGACGCTCCTTGACAGTCGCATGATTTGAGCTTGTTCTGGTCATCATTCTATGCACTCGTCCCGGGTTTGTCAGTGACTGAATTTACGGATTCGTTTATTCAGTGGATCAGCACGTTTGGAAAAAAGATGCAGAAATCTGGCGCCAGCGACGGTTGCCGGTCGTCTCGCCGGTGATTGCCGGAAACTGCAGAGCGGTCTAGTCTGAGCAATACACCGATACCGGAAGACAGCCATCCCCATGAATGCACCCGGCATTACCGGAAACCTGCCCGTCATCCGGGCGCACTATGCGGATATTCTCTGCCAGTTGGCGGAGGATCGAGGCTTGCAGCGGTCCCGACTTCTGTCGGCCTCCGGTATCCGGCCTTCCATGCTGGGTCACCCGGAGAATTTCATCACGGTTGATCAGTTCAGCGCCCTGTGTCGCGAAAGCCTGCTTCAAAGCGGCGATCTGGCCCTGGGGCTCGAGTACGGCAAACGACTGAAGTTCACCACCCACGGTTCCCTGGCCCAGGCCGCCATCAGTTGCGACACTCTCGAGCAGGCGCTCACGGTGTTGATCAAGTATTTCCAGATCCGTTTCGTTTACATGAAGCTGTCCTTTTTCGTGGACGGCCATGAGGCCGTAATCCAGCTGGACCTGGCCCACAGTATTGAGGATCTGTACCGGTTCAACGTTGATGTGGTGATGGCCTCGTTGATGGATGTGAATCTTTTGCTGTTCGGCCAGAGGCTTCTGGACGGAGGCCGTTGCCTTCTGGATTTTCCGGAGCCTGAAGATGCAACGGCCTATCGACAGCTGTTCGGCAGCCGGATCACGTTTGGCAGCGGAGTGAACCAGCTGCGGTTCAAGCGGGTTTTTCTGGATTCGCCCATGTCACTGTCCAATCCGGTGACTCGTCGGATTGCCGAAGCCCAGTGCGAGGAGGAAATGCGGTTCATTGAGGGCGCTACGCCCGTCTCCGAACGGGTTATACGCCTGCTTGAGACAGGGCGGAGCCAACGGCTACCGGCACTCGAGGAGGTGGCCGAACACCTGCAGGTGTCCGCAAGGACTTTACGCAGGCAGCTGGCAGCCGAGGGTGTCCGGTTCCAGCAGCTGCAGGATTCCCTGCGCCATCGCCGGGCATTGGAGCTGCTTCGACGAAATGAGTTAACGATCGACGAGATTGCCGATGCCCTCGGCTACAGTGATCCTTCCAACTTTGGCCGGGCCTTCCGCAAATGGGAAGGCCTTGCCCCGAGCGCCTGGCGTCGGGAGCACCAGAGAGCCTGACGCTGGCTATTCTTCCAGGTAGGTGTAGCCATCCAGCCCGGCGGCCAGTTCCGCCAGCAGCGCCGACTGGGTTTCCGGTGCCAGGGTGGAGGCTGCGAACTTGTTTCGGTAGGCATCCATCAAGGCATCCGGTGCAAAGTTCACGTAGCGCAACACCTTGGCCACGGTATCACCGGTGATGGGTTCGCTGATGTCATGGCCACCGTCTGACCTGAGGCGGACATCCACAGAATGGGTGTCGCCGAACAGGTTGTGCATGTCGCCCAGAATCTCCTGATAGGCGCCGGTCATAAAGAAGCCCATCAGCAGAGGCTCACCGGTTTTTTCTTCAGGCAGGGGCAGGGTGGTCTCGGTGCCCTGGCCATCTACGTAGCGGTCTATCCGCCCATCGGAATCGCAAGTGATGTCCTGGATCACCGCGCGTCGGTTCAGTGGACGATTCAGGCCATTGATCGGCATGACCGGGAAGATCTGATCGATGCCCCAGACATCCGGCAGTGACTGGAACAGGGAGAAATTCACGAACAGCTTCTCGGCCAGTTTTTCGTTGAGCTCGTCGATGATTTCCCGATGGGCGCGGTTGCTGCTGTCCAGCTGATCACGAAGCAGCCGGCAACAGCGGGTGTAGAGCGTTTCGGCATCTGCCCGTTCCTGCAGGGAGAGCACGCCGTGGGCAAACTGGGTATGAACATCGGCCATTGCATGCAGCACGTCATGGTAGATTTCGGCCAGTGAGCGCGGCGTGTTGGCGTCCTGCAGGCTTTCAAGGTCGCGCCAGAGATCGTGCAGCGGGGCCGAGGCTGTCTCGTCTGGCTGTTGCGGTGTCCGGTTTTCCGGTGCCTCGTGGTCGATCACGTTGGTCACCAGAACGGAGTGGTGCGCGGTCAGGGCCCGGCCGGACTCACTGATCAGGTCCGGGTGGGGAATGCCGTGGCGATCGCACTCGGACTGCAGAACATGCACCACGTTGTAGGCGTACTCGTAAACGCTGTAATTCATCGAGCAGCTGCTGCGGGAGCGAGTGCCCTCGTAATCCACTCCCAGGCCGCCGCCGATATCCACCGTGCCGATCGGTGCGCCCATCTGTCGCAACTCACTGTAGAAGCGGGCACATTCCCGGAGTCCGGTCTGGATATCACGGATATTGGCGATCTGGGAGCCGAGGTGGAAATGCAGAAGTTGCAAGGTATCCAGGGCGCCGGCCTCTCGCAGGGTGTTGACCACATCGAGAACCTGGCTGGCGGACAGGCCGAATTTGGATTTTTCACCGCCCGTGTTCTGCCAGTTACCCTTGCCAATCGTGGCCAGGCGTGCCCGCACCCCGATGAGTGGCGACACGCCCAGGGCTTTCGCCTCCTCCAGGATAAGTGGCAGTTCCGACTTTTTCTCTACCACAATGAACACCCGATGGCCCAGGGTCTGGCCGATCAGGGCCAGGCGGATGTACTCGCGGTCTTTATAACCGTTGCAGACGATCACCGATCCTGGTTGCTGTGACATGGCCAGCACTGCCATCAGCTCCGGTTTGCTGCCTGCTTCGAGCCCGATCTGCCCTTTCGAGGTGGCCGGCTCGGCGGCAAGCAGTTCCTCGACCACCCGGCGCTGCTGGTTTACCTTGATCGGGTAGACTGCCGTATAACGACCCCGGTAGGCGTGTTCGTCAGCAACCTTGTTGAAAGCGCCGCACAGTTGGTTGACGCGGTCGTGCAGGATATCAACGAAGCGCACCAGGACCGGCAGCTGAACACCGGAATCGGTCAGCGTTCGGGTCAATTCCGGAAGGTTGATGCGGGCCTGGCTGCGGCCGCGATCCGGACGGATCAGTACCTGGCCACGGTCGTCGACACCGATGTAGCCATCGCTCCAGTGGGCGATGTTGTATACCTTGTGGGCCGGGGTGGCGCTGGCTTCGCTCATGCTTGCTATCCTGTCAGGAAACACTGGCCGCCATTGTATGGATTCCCACTCCGGGCTAAAAGCACCCGGTGCGGAAAATACTTGGCCGTTCACCGCGTTTATCGCTTTAGCTCACGAGGGGGCGCCCCTACAATACGCCCTTTCAATTCAGCCCATGGCCCACAGCGGGAGGCAAGACATGACAGCACTCAGTGAAGGCTGGTTTACCGAGGTATTCCAGGACCAGGGGACCGCGTTCTCCCTGCAGGTGAAGAAAAAGCTCCACGAGGAGCAGACACCGTTCCAGAAACTGGAAATCTACGAGACCGAGACCTTTGGCAACTTGATGGTTCTGGATGGCTGCGTGATGCTGACCACCCGCGATAACTTCCTTTACCACGAGATGATGACACACCCGGCCCTGTTCACCCATCGGGACCCCAGAAAAGTGGTGATTGTCGGTGGCGGTGACTGTGGCACCCTGAAAGAAGTGCTCAAACACCCGGGCGTTGAGGAAGCCTGGCAGGTGGAAATCGACGAGCGGGTAACCCGCATGTCGGAAAAGTACTTTCCGGAGCTGTGCGAAGCGAACAGCGACCCGCGTGCCAACTTCTTCTTCGGGGATGGCATCCAGTGGATGCGGGACATTGAGCCGAACAGTGTCGACCTCATAATTATCGACAGCACCGATCCTGTCGGCCCGGCCGAGGGGCTGTTTGCCCTGGATTTCTATCGGGATGCCATGCTGGCGCTGCGTGAGGGGGGCATTATTGTCCAGCAGAGCGAATCACCGCTGCTGCACACCGACAGCATCATCAAGGGCATTCACGAGGACATGCGCAAGGCCGGATTCGAGCACGTACAGACCCTGCCGTTCCCGCAACCGGTCTACCCCACTGGCTGGTGGAGTTGCACCATGGCCAGCAAGGAAAATCCGGTGCGCTATTTCCGCGAGGAAGACGCCAATAACCGGCCGTTCGTGACTCGTTACTACAATGCCGGAGTGCATCGGGGCGCGTTGGCGATGCCCCAGTTCATGGTGGATGCACTGGAAGACGAGGTCCGCCCGGAAGAAGGTTAGGTATACAATCGGCAGACAAAAAAAGGGCGCCAGATGGCGCCCCTTTAGCGTTACTCTTGTCAGCGATTACTGCTTGCCGCTGACGAACTCCGGATAGGCTTCCATACCGCACTCGGACAGATCCACACCTTCGTACTCGTCTTCTTCGGAAACCCTGATGCCCATGACGGCCTTCAAGATGTTCCAGACGATCAGGCTGGTAACGAATACCCAGACGAAGATGGTGAGCATACCAACCAGCTGTCCCATGAAGGTGGCGTCTGCGTCGGACAGGAGAACCGCGAAGATACCCCAGATACCCACGACACCGTGTACAGAGATGGCACCGACCGGATCGTCAATGCGCAGCTTGTCCATGGTCACGATGGAGAACACAACCAGGGTGCCACCGATGGCGCCGATGATGGTTGCGAGCAGGGGAGACGGATCCGCCGGCTCGGCGGTGATGGCAACCAGGCCAGCCAGAGCACCGTTCAGGGCCATGGTCAGGTCGGCCTTGCCGAACATCAGGCGGGCGACGATCAGGGCCGCGATCAGACCGCCAGCCGCTGCGGCGTTTGTGTTCAGGAACACGTTAGCCACTTCGTTCGCAACACCGATGCCGCCGAGCTTCAGGGTTGAACCGCCGTTGAAGCCGAACCAGCCCATCCACAGGATGAAGGTACCCAGAGTGGCCAGGGGCAGGTTGGCGCCCGGGAAGGCACGGATCTCGCCTTTGGCACCGTACTTCCCCTTACGAGCGCCCAGCAGCAGTACGCCGGCCAGGGCAGCGGCCGCGCCGGCCATGTGAACAATACCGGAACCGGCGTAGTCGCTGTAGCTCAGCTCGTACATGCCGAAGACCGCGTCGCCGTTCCAGGTCCAGGAACCCTGCATCGGGTAGATGAAGCCACACATGACAACAGCAAAGGCCAGGAAGGCCCAGAGCTTCATACGCTCGGCCACGGCACCGGACACAATGGACATCGCGGTTGCAACGAAGACGACCTGGAAGAAGAAGTCAGACGCACCGCTGTACTCGCCCATTTCGGCGAAGCCGGCCTCGGTGGAGGCAGCGATGACGCCGGCAATGGCTGCATCGTCCATTTCCGCGACCGTGGTTACGCCACTCAGGAAGATACCGCCGTCGTACATGATGTCGTAACCAACGATCAGGTACATGGTGCAGGCAACTGCAAACAGGGCAACGTTCTTGGTGAGGATCTCGGTGGTGTTCTTGGCACGCACCAGACCGGCTTCGAGCATGGCGAAGCCAGCGGCCATCCACATGACCAGGGCACCGCAGATCAGGAAGTAGAAGGTATCCAGCGCATACTGGAGTTCAAAAATGTGATTTAGATTGCTTTCCATATGAAGCCCTCCGCACGAGGCTTTTCAGGTTATAAATTTTTTGCGTTGGCTGTTCGAAATATCAGAGCTGGTTCAGACCGCTTCTTCGCCGGTTTCGCCAGTCCGGATCCGGATGGCCTGTTCCAGTTCAGTCACGAAGATTTTGCCGTCACCAATCTTGCCGGTGTTGGCTGCCTTGGTGATGGACTCGATAACCTGGTCCAGCAGGTTGTCGCCAATGGCAACCTCAACCTTCACCTTGGGCAGGAAATCCACCACGTATTCTGCGCCACGATAGAGTTCTGTGTGGCCTTTCTGCCGACCGAAGCCTTTGACTTCAGTGACGGTTACGCCTTGCACGCCAATCTCGGATAGTGCCTCACGGACATCATCCAACTTGAAAGGCTTGATGATCGCTGTCACAAGTTTCATTGCTTTCTCCTTGGTAAAGCCGTCCCAACAGTGAGGGCCCGTCGGCCGATTGTTGAGTTCGGGATGCTGCCACCTCGCACACCAATTGTGCGGATTGCGTACGAGAGCTTTAGCATCGGGTATGCCAACGCAAAAAAATAATTTAAAAACAATAGGCTACGATATCCGCGTACCAGAATGGCGCAAACTTGTGCACCAAATTGAAGCGGGCAGCCAGCCAGTGAGCCAAATTGGAGCGGCCTCCTGGCCGTCACATCCCCATTATAGGGTTGACCACCTACAGTATGGCAGGGGCTGCGGTGTGATACACTCCCGCAAACCGGCAACAGGCCCTGTCTTTTAGTCGAAGCCGGATGTTCCAGCAATTTGTGAGGTGATGTGTGAAAGGTCCACAGGATATTTTTGCCCAGTTGCAGGGTCAGTTTGGCCAGTTCGTCCCCGATATGGCCCGTGCTGCCCGGGAAGATTTCGAAACCCAGGCCCGGGCCACTGTGATGGCTGTTCTATCCCGTCTGGAACTGGTTACCCGGGAAGAATTCGACGCTCAGCAGGCGGTCTTGCTGAAGACCCGTGAAAAGGTGGACGAACTCGAGAAGCGGGTGGCCGAACTGGAAAATTCCCTTCAGAAACAATAAATCCCGGAGACGCCCGGCAGGATGCCGGGCAAGCGTATCCCCCTACTACCATGGATGGTCGTCATGCTTGCTATTGTTCACTCCCGCGCCTCCATTGGCGTGTCAGCCCCCGCCGTTACCGTTGAAGTCCATCTCTCAGGCGGCCTGCCTGCGCTCTCCATCGTGGGACTGCCTGAAACCGGTGTAAGAGAGAGCAAGGAGCGCGTTCGAAGCGCGCTGCTGAACGCCGGTTTCGAGTTTCCTGCCCGCAGGATAACGATTAATCTCGCGCCCGCTGATCTGCCCAAGGAGGGTGGCCGGTTTGATTTGCCCATTGCCCTGGGCATTCTGGCCGCCTCTGGCCAGATCCCGGCGGACAGTCTTTCTGATTGCGAATTTCTCGGCGAATTGTCCCTTGATGGTGCATTGCGGCCGCTCAGAGGTGTATTGCCGGCTGTACTGGCTGCCCGGAAGGATCAGCGGAGCCTGCTGGTTCCCCACGGCAATGCCGAGGAAGCGGCCCTGGCCAGCCAGGGTGACGTGCTGGCTGCCGGTCACCTGCTGGCGGTGTGTGAGCATTTGAGTGGGCGCGCCCGTCTGGTGCCAGTGCCCAGGTCTTCCCTGGAGCAGCCGCCGGTTAACGAGGGCGAGGTGCCGGATCTTTCGGACGTTCGCGGTCAGCGAGTTCCCCGGCGGGCATTGGAGGTGGCTGCGGCCGGTGGTCACAACCTGCTGTTTTTCGGTCCGCCCGGAACCGGCAAGAGCATGCTCGCCAGTCGGCTTCCGGGCATTCTTCCCGGGCTGGATGATGCTGCTGCCATGGAAGTTGCCAGCGTCCATTCGGTATACGGGCTTCCCGTCCGTTCCGGGGGCTGGCGGCAGCCACCTTTCCGATCGCCTCACCATACCGCATCGGCAGTTGCCCTGGTGGGTGGCGGAAGCAGCCCGCGGCCCGGGGAAATCTCCCTGGCTCATCGGGGCGTACTTTTTCTTGACGAATTGCCAGAGTTCGAACGTCGGGTTCTCGAAGTGTTGCGGGAGCCAATGGAAACCGGTGAGATCTCGATCAGCCGTGCGGCGCGGCAGGTGAATTTCCCAGCCCGATTTCAGGTGGTGGGGGCAATGAACCCGTGCCCCTGTGGCTATAGTGGTCATCCCACCATCGAGTGTCAGTGTACGCCGCAACAGGTTGCGCGTTACCGATCGAAAATTTCCGGCCCGCTCCTGGACAGGTTTGATCTGCACGTGGAGGTGCCGGTGCAGGGTGGCGACATACTGATGCGCCAGGGCGGGGACGGCGAGACCAGCGCCGCGATCCGGGAGCGCGTTCTGGCGGCCAGAGCCCGTCAGACAGAGCGAGGTTGCCTGAATGCCGCCCTGTCAGGGCGCGAGCTGCAGGCTGCATGCCGACTGGACCGGCAGGGTGAGGAGCTCCTCACCGGTGCCATGGAGAAGCTGGGGCTCTCCGCCCGGGCGTTACACAGAATTCTTCGGGTGGCCCGGACGCTGGCGGATCTGGAAGGTTGTAGGGAGCCAGGGCAGAACCACCTGGTCGAGGCGCTGGGCTACCGGCAACTGGATCGGCAACAGGGTCGTAACTCGGTGGTTTCCGCCTGAGCCGGGACACTCTGGTAAACTAGTGCCAAATTCCGTTAACCATGACCCGCTGCCTGCGGTTAAGGATTGCAGATGACAGACCAGAAAGAACCGCAAGATTCCAAAGAGGCCGCTGATTCGCCGGTCACCACCCGCCGCGGTGTGCGTAGTTTTGTTTTGCGCCAGGGCCGGATGACGGAAGGCCAGAAAAAGGCATTCGAACGCAGTTGGCCGAAGTATGGCTTGAGCCGCGAAGACGGCATGATCGATCCGCGGGAGGTCTTTGGCCGGGACAACATGCTTAACCTGGAAATCGGTTTCGGAATGGGCCGATCCCTTGCCGAGATGGCTGAAGCGGCTCCCGAGCAGGATTTTATCGGCGTTGAAGTCCATCAGCCCGGTGTTGGTGCGCTTCTCAAGGAGATAGAGGATCGTGGCCTGGAAAACGTCCGGATTTACAGTATCGATGCCAACGATGTGATTGATCTTTGCTTGCCGGATGCCTGCCTGGACCGGGTGATGGTGTTCTTCCCGGACCCCTGGCACAAGAAAAAGCACCACAAGCGTCGACTGATCCAGCATGAGTTCGTCCAGCGGGTCCGTCACAAGCTGAGGGTGGGTGGCATCCTGCACCTGGCGACCGACTGGGAGAATTACGCCGAGCACATGCTCGAGGTGATGAGCGAGTCCGAGGGCTTTGCCAACACTCAGGAGTCCGGGGGGTACTCACCGCGCCCTGACGACCGTCCGATCACCAAGTTTGAAAAGCGTGGCGAGACCCTGGGGCATGGTGTCTGGGATCTGTTGTTTTACCGCACCAACTGACAGCCTTTGAATCGCGTCAGTGATTCGCCAGGGGATGGCGCCTGGACGCCCGGATAATCACCAGTCCGGCGATGCCGAGGGTGAGCGCCGTGAACTTGATGAGCGCGCACAGGGTGGCGGAGAGGCTCATTTCGTCGGTGGGTGGATTGAAATTGTTCAGCAACAGGATGTTCTCGGCGCCATCACTGAGGCCGGCGGTTGCGAAAAGGGCTCGTACCCATCGGGCCCCGACCCGCTCACGAATACCGGGTCTATCACGGGTGAAATGCCTTGTGAGATGTATCAGGGCCAGCATGTAGGCGGGAATAAACAGGAAGTCCAGCCAGAGTGAAACCTTTGCCCAGGCAACCCCGTCGCTTCCCCAGCTGCGAAAAATGGCGTGTGCCTGATCGGCGGTACCGGCCAGTTGGTAGCTGACAATACCTTGGGGGGCGGAAGCGGTTTGCAGTGGCTGGTTGACCATAAGCAAAGCGAACAGCAGCACGGCAGCCACCACCAGGCTTGCTTTCAGGCTTCTCGGAAAGGCAGCCACTCCGGGTGCAGAGTCCATTACAGAAAACGCTCCAACAGGCTGTTGAGGTATCGCTGGCCCAGGTTGGTTGCCTGGAGCCGGTCGCTTACCAGCAGCTTTTCATTTCGTAGTTGTTCAAGTTTTACTCCAACTATGGTCAGGGGTAAACCCGTTCGCCTGGAAAAAAGGCTTTCATCCACTCCTTCTTTCAGCCTCAGGGCATTCATCATGAATTCCAGGGGCAGATCTTCCGTCGCGATGACATCGGTGCCGGCAGTGCGGCTGCCGATCCGGTTCAGGTAGGCTTCAGGTTGGCGGGTCTTCCAGTATCGACGGATACTGCCATCGGCCAGGCTGATTTTGCCGTGGGCGCCGGCCCCCAGGGCCAGATAGTCGCCAAACGTCCAGTAGTTCAGGTTATGGCGGGATGCCTTTCCGCAAAGGCTCCAGGCCGAAACTTCGTAATCCTGGTAGCCCCGCAGGTGCAGCAGGTCAGACCCTCGGCGGTAGATGTCCCAGAGATGATCGTCGTCTGGCAGATCTGGAGGCCGACTGTAGAACTCGGTGTTTGGCTCCAGCGTGAGCTGATACCAGGACAGGTGCGGTGGTTCGTAGACCAGGGCGGTCTCGATGTCATTGAGGGCCTGCTCCGGGGTCTGGCCGGGCAGGCCGTGCATCAGGTCGATATTGAAATTGTCGAAGCCGGCCTGGCGAGCGGTCTGGATGGCCCTGTGGGCGGCACCGGTGTCATGAATGCGCCCCAGGGCTTCGAGGTGTTCGGGATTGAAACTCTGGACTCCGATGGACAGGCGGTTGATGCCCGCCTTCCGGAAGAGTTCGAAACGGCCGGCTTCCAGTGTTCCCGGGTTGGCTTCCAGGGTGATTTCGGCATCCGGCGCAAAGGTGAGCCTTGCCCGCAGTTCCCGGAACAGGCGGTCGTAGAATTCGCCGCTCATCAGGGATGGGGTGCCACCCCCGATGAACACGGTTTCTATCGGTCGGTCGGTGGCGAACCCCAGGTCCTGATCGAGATCTTCGAGCAGGGCCTTCAGGTAGACGGACTCGGGTAGGGTCCCGGTAAAAGCGTGGGAGTTGAAGTCACAGTAGGGGCACTTTCGCACACACCACGGCACGTGAATATACAGGCTCAGCGGCGGCCGAACCGCCGCTGGCTGTTGACTTTTCCCGGTCTGCACGTCGTTCAACGGGGTCAGGCCTCGGCCTTGAGCTGTTCCATAAGGATTTTCAGGGCCCGTCCGCGGTGGCTGATGCGGCTTTTCTCGGGGCGGGACAGTTCGGCCGCGCTGCACTCATGCTCTGGAACCAGGAATACCGGGTCATAGCCAAAGCCGCCATCGCCGCGCGGTGATCTGAGGATCGATCCCGGCCAACGGCCATGGCAAACGATGGGTGTCGGGTCGTCGGCGTGACGCAGGTACACCAGCACACAATGAAACTGAGCATCCCGTTGCCCGTCCGGAACGTTCGCCATGGCCTCAAGGAGGGCATTTACATTGTCCTGGTCGTTCGCCTCCTCGCCGGCAAATCGGGCGGAGCGGACGCCGGGCCGGCCTCCGAGCGCATCCACCGCCAGCCCGCTGTCGTCCGCCAGGGCGGGAAGCCCGGTTTCCCGGGCGGCATGGCGGGCCTTGAGGATCGCGTTTTCAACAAAGGTAATCGCCGGCTCCTCGGCTTCACCAACGCCGAGATCGCCCTGGGCAACCGGCTCCATGCCCAGGGGGGAGAGCAACTCAGTCAGTTCGGCAATTTTCCCTTTGTTATTGCTGGCAATCACAAGTCTGTTGGTCATACCGGCCTAATCGCTGAACAGTGTATGGGCAAACCGCACCGCCAGGTCCTGCTGATGTCCGGTCGGACGGGCGGTAACATTAAAGGTCATCAACTCCCCGGAGGAATACTGGTACTCGGCGATAAAGTACACGGAATCGCCCTCCTGGATGCGGCGGAACGCCAGAAAACGTACTTGCTGGACATCGTTGGTGACTTTGCCTTCCACCTGGCCACTCACCGGAGACATGGAGCCGTCCTCGTTTTCCTCCATGATGGAAATATTGACGATTCCGATGCCCTTGCTGCGTTGGAGATTGTTCGCCTTGGCGACTTCAGGAGCGAGGAACGTGCTGGGTAGAACACTCCAGAGCACCGTGTACTCCCCGAAATCTTTCGAACCGGCCTGTGCCTGCAGGCTGAACAGGCCAATCAGAGCAATTACCAGCAGGTTGCGGAATGTGGAGAAGGTTTTCGCAATCATCACTATGTCTCCCGTGTGATTCGGTAAATGGCAATCTCACCCAACAGATTCGGCCACAGGCGCGCCAGCCAACTGTTCTGGTGCTGGCCGTCCACCACCCGACGGCTTTTGATCCGGATGCCCTTTTGCCGGCACAGAGCCTCAAAGTCCTTGAAGGTGCACAGCCTGATGTTGGGCGTGTTATACCATTTATACGGCAGTGCCTCGGATTCGGGCATACGTCCGCTCAACGTCAACCCCCAGCGGAGTCGCCAGTGAGCAAAGTTCGGGAAGGTCACAATGCCTTCGCTGCCAACCCGGAGCATCTCATCCAGCACCTTGTCCGGGCGCCGGACCGCCTGAAGCGCCTGGGTCATCAGGACGATATCGAAGCTGCCGTCATCGAAATTGCCCAATCCCTGGGTGTCCAGGTTCTGTTCGATTACCGCCACCCCCCTGCCCATGCAGGTAGTGATGTGCTCCGGGTTGATTTCCAGGCCAAAGCCGCTGGCGCCCCGTTCTCTCTGGAGAAAGTCGAGGAGGGTGCCGTCGCCGCAGCCCAGGTCCAGAACATGGTGGCCGGGCTGAACCCACTGCTGGATGATTTCGAGGTCTGGTCTCATGCTCCGACCTCCCGTGCTACCCGGTCCATGTAAGCGTTGAAAATGTCGGTGTATCTGGGGGTCGGAATCAGAAACGCGTCGTGACCCCAGGGCGCATCCACCTCGGCGTAGCTGACCTTCCGGCGGGCAGCAATCATGGCGTTCACCATTTCCTCGGAACGGGCGGGCGTGAAGCGCCAGTCGGTGCTGAACGACAACACCAGGTATTCGCAACTGGCCGCTGCCAGCGCTTTCGAAAGATCACCGCCGAACTCGTAGGCCGGGTCAAAGTAGTCCAGCGCCCGGGTCATCAGCAGATAGGTATTGGCGTCGAAAGACTCAGAAAATCGCTCGCCCTGATAGCGAAGGTAGCTCTCAACCTGGAATTCCGCATCGTAACCAAACTTGTAGGCCTGATCGCGAAGTTCGCGGCCGAATTTTTCACCCATGGAGGCATCGGACAGATAGGTGATGTGTCCCACCATCCTTGCCAGCATCAGGCCGCGCCGCGGAACGGTATCAAAGTCGTAATAGCGTCCTTCGTGAAATTCCCGGTCGGAAGTGATGGCCTGCCGGGCCACTTCATTGAAGGCTATATTCTGGGCGGTCAGCCGGGGTGTGGAGGCAATGACCACGGCATGCCGCAGGCGATCCGGGTAGTCCAGGCTCCACTGCAAAGCCTGCATGCCGCCGAGGGAACCGCCAACGACGGCCGCCCAGCACTGGATGCCGAGCCGGTCCGCCAGCAGTGCCTGACTCTTGACCCAGTCGCCCACGGTAATCACCGGAAACTCCGGGCCGAAGGGTTTTCCGGTTTCTGGATTGATGCTGTTCGGCCCTGTGCTTCCGTGACAGCCCCCCAGGTTGTTCAGGCTGACAACAAAAAAACGGTCGGTATCGATGGGTTTGCCGGGGCCGATACAGCTGTCCCACCAGCCAGGCTTGCGGTCTTCGGCCGAGTGATAGCCGGCTGCATGGTGGTGCCCACTCAGGGCGTGGCAGATAAGGACCGCGTTGCTGGCATCGGCATTCAGGATGCCGTAGGTTTCCACCACCAGGTCATAGTTTTCCAGGGTCTGGCCGCAGGCCAGATCGATCGGAGCGTCGAAATGATAGGTCTGCGGGGTGACAATCCCGACAGAATCCGCAGGCAGGGTATCAGGCATCGGCGCGAGTGGTTCCTGGTTCGGTCCTTAAGTGTCTGGAAAAGCAATGACAACGCCATCGCCAGCCCAGCAGTTTAAAGCCGGGGCGGGATGGCTGCAACCGCCTGAATAGTTGCTCTGACGGGACCTCAGACGGCCCCGGAGATGTTCACCACTTTTTGCTGGATCAGGGTGGGGGCCGGTTTGCGGATCTGGCGTTGCATGGCATCGGCCAATTCCAGCTGTTTGCGCAGATCAGCAATGGTGTTGGTGAGGCGCTGGCGCTCGGTCCGGCTGTCCCGGTCGTTACGAACCATGTCGCGAAGGCGCCGGATCTGGTGCTCCAGCAGCTGTTTCTGTTCCATGGAGTACTGCATGATCGGCAACAAGGCCTCGGACGGCCAGCGTTCAACGTCATGGCGCACGCGAGCGTGCAGGGTGCGGGCTTCGCCCACCATGACGTTGAAAAAACGGCGAACGAGAACCGATTGCTCCGTCAGCAGATTTTTCGGGCTGATACGGAAGCGTCGGGCCTTCTTGCGCAACTCCCGGATGGCGATTACGTGACGCCCGGCCCGGAGCGGGATGGGCTCAAGATGACGGGCCCTGTTGTCTTCGTTATAGCGGCGGTAAATGGCGCCGACCATCTTCTCGGCCAGGTGCCCTTCGCTCAACAGATTGGTCAGGTCGCTTTCAAGCAATTCGAAGAACTGGTCCATGGCGCGGTTCATGCCGGCGGTAGTCCAGCTCTTCGACATACTGGTACGGATACGCTCTGCGTGGGCTTCGAACCGATCCTCACTTACCAGTTTTTTCAGCAGGTCACCCTGGGAGTCCATCAGGCGCCGGCTCGAGCGCAGCGTGATCAGCTTCTTGTAATAGAAGTCGTAGTCTTTCTGGGCTCGCTCGGCCAAACGGCTCAAAGCCGCCTTGTCCATGGTGACACCGCCGCAGGCCTGGAGTTCTTCTTCCAGGGATTCCAGGCGGTATTGCATCGCCGCCTGGCTGTTCTGGAGCATGCCCAGAAGGTCATTGATCAGGCTCTGGGTTATCAGCTGTTCCTTGTGCATCAGGATGCGCTGGATAATCAACTGCTCGAGTTGGCCGACATTGGAGCGTTCAAACAGGTCGCTGTCTTTCCTGACCCTGGCAACCAGCCCCTGTTTGGCGGAAACCGGGATCACATCATGTTGGCGCATCCCCAGGTGATCGGCGGTGTAGCCGCGCACGCGTTCAATGGCCTCTTTGGTGTGGCGTTCACCCTGAAGGTCATCCCAGAGCACATCGATCTTGTTCAGAACGGCAAAACGACCGGCGCGGTGATCCGCGTGCTGGGTGTCGATGTGTTCCTTCCAGATGGTCATATCGCTGGCGGTCACACCGGTGTCGGCACTGAGCACAAAGATGACGGCATGGGCGCGGGGCAGCATGCTGATGGTCAGTTCCGGCTCTGAGCCCAGAGCATTAAGGCCCGGAGTGTCGAGAATGCGCAGCCCGCGCTCGAACAGAGGGTGGCGGATGCTGATTTGCGCGTTGCGCCAGGCGGGCACCAGAACGTTGCCAGGATTATTGCGGTCATGCTCCAGCATATCCTCGTCGAAGCCGAGCTTCCGCGCCTCCTCCGGCGGTACGCTTTTCACCCGGGCAACCTCGGCCAGCACCTCGCGCATGATTTCGGGATCGCGCTCATCGAGTTCATGTTTGACCCAACGTTCCGGCTGCTTGCGTAGCTGCTGCAGGGACAGGTCGCCGTTCCGGGTTTCAATGGGCAGCAGAAGGAGGTAATTCTCGTTGGCACTGCGATCGAAGAACAGCTCGGTGGGGCACATGGTAGTGCGCCCTGCCTGCGAGGGCAGCATGCGCTGGCCGTATTCGGAGAAGAACAGGGCGTTGATCAGCTCGGTTTTCCCGCGGGAGTACTCCCCGACAAACGCAATGGTGAGCTCATCCTCGATCAGCAGCTCCAGGCCATGGCGGATGCGGGTGCTGACATCGTCGGAAAACAGATTGTTATCCTGCAGCCACAGCCGGTAACGGCCGATCTGCCGGATCAGCTCCTTTTTCCAGTTGTGATAAGCCTCTACCTGCTGCGACAGAGTTCCCTGTTGGTTCATCGGATTTTCCTTCTGCGCGACTTCCGGGTATCCCGGGCAAAACGGAGTGCTCACGGGTGACGGATTAATTACCGTTAATACTATCCTGTTCTATCTATGTTTGCGGTGGGCAGTAGCTGGAGGGATTGGTTGAGGCCTAATGAATATAACAAAAAAGGGCCGCAAAAACATAAGGTTGAGTTTGCAGCCCCGGAATTATGGATTTCGTGGCTAAGTGTTACAAAGTGTATATTTGAGACGGGGTTTACATACCCAGACCGATGGAGCCGAGGCCGGCGGCCATTTTCATGTGCTCTATCACCACCGAAATTACGTTCAGGATCAGGAACACAATGATGGGTGACAGGTCCAGTCCGCCCATGGAAGGCATGATGTTTCGCACCGGGCGCATCACCGGCTCTGTGATCTGGGCAACCAGCTGAATCGCGGGGTGGCCGCTGCCGGGCGCGATCCAGCTGACGATTACCACGGCGATAACAGACCAGAAGTAGATTTTTACGATCAGGTCCAGGACGTTCAGGACGGCCCATACCAGCAGGGTAACCGGATTAACGGCGGGGATGCCGCCGTTCAGGGCAACCAGTATCAGGAAGAAAGTGATGCCCTGAATGATGACCGCGAGAACCAATGAGGCACCATCAACGCCGCCCCAGCCGGGGATGAAGCGACGCAGTGGACGCAGCGGCGGGTTGGTAGCCTTGACCACGAACTGGGAGATGGGGTTATAGAAGTCTGCCCGCGCCAGTTGAAGCAGGAACCGCAGCAGCACAATGGTCATGTAGAAGGTGGATGCGATCAGCAGGATGGTAATCAGAATGTCTGCCAGCATGAAGCCGTGTCTCCGTTATCGGTTACTGTTTGCCCGCCAGTTCTTTGGCCATTTCTTCCGAGCGCTTGAACGCCGCCTTGTAGGCTTTGGCCACCAGGTCACGCATGCCACCCTCTTCAAAGGTGTTGATGGCCTGCTCGGTGGTTCCGCCAGGAGACATCACGTTACGCTTGAGCTGGCCCGGGTCGTGCTCGCTTCGGGCGGCCATCTCGGCGGCTCCTGCCATGGTCTGGATGGCCAGCTCTCTTGCGGTTCCGGCGGCAATGCCAGCTTCGGTGGCAGCTTCTTCAAGCGCCTCGAGCATCAGGAAAAAATAGGCCGGGCCGCTGCCGGAGAGGGCGGTAACGGCATGTAGCAGATTTTCGTCCTCAACCCAGAGGGCCGAGCCGATGCTTTCAAACACCGATTCCACCATCTTCTTCTGCTTGTCTTTCACCTCCTTGTTGGCGAACAGGCCCGCGGCCCCCTTGCCGACGAGGGACGGTGTGTTAGGCATCACCCGAACCATGGGTAAGCCGCCTCCGAGCCAGCCATCCAGAGTATCGGCTGTCAGGCCGGCGGCAATGGAGACCATGAGAGGGCGGGTATTCTGAACCACTGGCGCGATGTCTCGACAGACATCTGCCATTACCTGTGGTTTCACCGCCAGGACTACCATGTCGGCCAGCTGGGCGCAGTAGCGGTTGTCTGTGGTTACGCTTACGCCGAAGCGCTTGCGGATCGTTTGCAGGTGCGCGTCATCCGGCGCGCTCACCCAGATATTGCCGGCCTGATAGCCGTTATCCAGCATACCGCCAATGATGGCGCTGGCCATGTTGCCGGCGCCAATAAAAGAAATGGTTGGTGATGTGCTCAAGGTTAACTCCCCGGTTGATCGTTTAAACGTCCGGCCCTGATCATAGCAGGAACCGGTCGGTTCAGCTCTTTACTGGGCGTTCGCCAAAAAGTGCAGTGCCCACCCGTACCCAGGTAGCGCCCTCCGCAATCGCGACTTCCAGATCGCCGGACATGCCCATGGACAGTGTGTCGAGCGGGCCCGCGTCTGGATGATCTGCCTTCAGTTGCTTGAGGGTATTGGCCAGCTTTCTAAAACTGGCTCTCAATCCTGCTTCGGGCTGATCCGGATCCGGAATTGCCATCAGTCCTCTCAGACTGAGGTTTGGCAATTCGCCAATTTCCGCCACCAGATCCGGCAGCTGTTCAATAGTGCAGCCGGATTTGCTGTCTTCTTCATTAATATTGACCTGTAGGCAGATATTCAATGGTGGCAACTGGGGGGCCCGCTGTTCGCTGAGACGGCGGGCGATCTTGAGGCGGTCCACGCTGTGCACCCAGGCGAAGGCAGAGGCAATCTGCCGGGTCTTGTTGGACTGGATCGGGCCGATGAAATGCCACTCCAGGTCTTCGAGATCAGACAGCGCCTCGATCTTTTCCAGGGCTTCCTGAAGGTAGTTCTCACCGAAGGCACGCTGCCCGGCCGAAAAGGCTTCCCGCAGATCTTCCGGCGGTCGGGTTTTACTCACGGCGAGCAGATGCACGGCCCCCGGCTCGCGCCCGGCCTGCAATGTTGCTTTTTGTATGCGTCGGGTTACGCTCCCGATGTTGTCTGCTATGCTGCTCATAGTGTGAGATTGCCACGCTCGGTCTGTCACTTGTACGGTGACACGTTACCCGCAGGTCACTGAAATGCCAAGTGAACCGCGCCGGGGCCTCGCCGGGCGGAAGCTACCGGGATAAAAGAAAAAGCCTTCCGAGGATTCCTATGGATATTACTGAACTGCTTGCCTTTTCGGCGAAACAGGGTGCGTCTGACTTGCACCTCTCTGCCGGCCTGCCCCCGATGATTCGTGTTGATGGTGATGTTCGCCGCATCAACCTGCCGCCCATGGAGCATAAAGAAGTCCACGGGCTGATCTACGACATCATGAACGACAAGCAGCGCAAGGACTACGAGGAATTCCTGGAAACCGACTTCTCCTTTGAAGTACCCGGTGTTGCCCGTTTCCGTGTTAACGCCTTTAACCAGAACCGTGGCGCCGGTGCAGTGTTCCGGACCATCCCTTCCAAGGTCCTGACCATGGAAGACCTGGGTATGGGCCAGGTGTTCAAGGATATCTCGTCCGTACCGCGTGGGCTGGTGCTGGTAACCGGCCCCACCGGTTCCGGTAAGTCCACCACCCTCGCGGCGATGATGGACTACATCAACGACACCCGTTACGAGCACATCCTCACCATTGAGGACCCCATCGAATTTGTACACGACTCCAAGAAGTGCCTGGTCAACCAGCGGGAAGTTCACAGGGATACCCTGGGCTTCAACGAAGCGCTGCGTTCAGCCCTGCGGGAAGACCCCGACATCATCCTGGTTGGTGAGCTCCGGGATCTGGAAACCATCCGGCTGGCGCTAACAGCCGCGGAAACCGGCCACCTTGTATTCGGCACGCTGCACACCACCTCCGCCGCCAAGACTATTGACCGGGTGGTCGACGTGTTCCCGGCGGAAGAGAAGTCCATGGTTCGCTCGATGCTGTCGGAGTCCTTGCAGGCCGTTATTTCCCAGACCCTGATGAAGAAAATGGGCGGTGGCCGGATCGCGGCGCACGAAATCATGATCGGCACCTCCGCGATCCGGAACCTGATCCGGGAAGACAAGATCGCGCAGATGTATTCGTCGATCCAGACCGGTGGTTCCCTCGGCATGCAGACTCTGGATCAGTGCCTCGAGCGGCTGCTTCAGAAGGGTCTGATTTCCCGCGAAGCAGCGCGGGCCAAGGCCAAGATGCCTGATAACTTTTAATTTAGTTGCTCCGGGCCGTGTCGTTGGTGCCAGGAGCGGAGGGGGAGTTCATCAGACTCCCCGAATACAGTTTGAAGGGTGGGGCGGGTGCAGCTTCCCGGGACTGTCTGCAGCATGGATGCTGCAGTCAAGCGTACATGGACGTATTTACAGCGTGTCCCGGGAAGCTGCACC
>NZ_CAJXKQ010000016.1 GCF_913055835.1 uncultured Marinobacter sp.
TCCTACATCACCGGCCGTTTCGGCTGATTCCGGACCTGAGGAATTTTGGAGAAGAACAGTATGCCTACAAAGAAGGATGACGTTTACGGGGATCACATTTCCCACAAGTTCAATGATGAACTGATGGAGCTCAAGACCGAGTTCCTGAAAATGGGCGGTATGGTAGAAGCCCAGGTCGAGAACGCCATTCAGGCGCTGGTGGATGGCGATGGCCATCTGGCCGACGAGATCCGCGCCAACGACAAGAAAGTCGACAAGATGGAAGTGGAGATCGACGAGGAAGCCACCCTGATCATCGCCCGTCGGCAGCCGACGGCCCGGGATCTGCGTCTGGTTATTTCGGTCATCAAGATGGTCGCCGATCTGGAGCGTGTGGGTGACGAGGCCAAGAAAATCGCCAAACTGGCCATCAAACTGCAGGAAGAAGGCCAGGCTCCGCGCGGCTATGTGGAAGTCCGCCACATCGGCACCCATGTGCTTAGCATGCTGCACGATGCCCTGGATGCCTTTGCGCGCCTGGACTCCGAGCAGGCCCTGCGGATCATGAAGGAAGACAAGCGCGTCGATGAGGAATATCAGGCCGCCGCCCGTACCCTGTTGACCTTCATGATGGAAGATACCCGCAACATTTCAAGGTGCATGTCCGTGATGTGGGTGCTCCGTGCCCTGGAGCGGGTAGGTGACCACGCGTGCAACATTGCCGAGAACGTGATCTTCATGGTCAAAGGCGAGGACGTTCGTCATACGCCGGTGGAGGAAGCTGAGAAAGTCGTTGGCCGCTGATTTTTGCTTGGGAGGAAGCAAGCGGGCTGGTAGTGCTGTTTGGGACACGCTCAAGGCATCCATGCGCGCTTAGCTTTCGCCATCCATGGCGAAAGATAGTCCCAAACAGCACTACCAGCCCACTTGCCCGAAGCTGGGTGCTGCTCTCCAGTTCGCCTCAGTAATCTTTGGTGTTTGCTTGCAGGCGTAGTGAGACTCTGGCCGGACGGCGTGTGGTGGGGCTTTCCGGGACTGTCTTTCGCCATGGATGGCGAAAGTCAAGCGACCAGGGACGGCTCGAGCGGGTCCCGGAAAGCCCCACCACATGCCGGCCCTCCACCCAAGTCTAAAAATCAGGCCTGCTTCATTTTGTCGGTATACGGAGGCCAGCCCAGCGGCTTGCCAGCGAGCACGTGAAGGTGGATGTGGAACACAGTCTGCCCGGAGTTTTCCCCGCAGTTCATGACAACCCGGTAGCCGTCGTCGGCAAACCCCTTCTCCTTGGCAATCTTCGCTGCCACCAGATACAGATGCCCAACCAGCTCCCGATCGCCTTCGGTGATGTCGTTGATCGTGGCAATGGCCTTTTTCGGGATGACGAGGAAATGCACCGGCGCCTGCGGGTTGATGTCACTGAACGCCAGGGCGAGGTCGTCTTCGTAGAGGATATCCGCGGGGATTTCGCGGTTGATGATCTTGGTGAAAATCGTCTCTGACATGGTGACTCCTTCTGGATTGTCCTTGGGATTGTTGTTCGGTGTTAAAGCTGATTCAGGCCCGGAATCCGGGATGTTATCTGCCTGACTGCGGCCGGCAGTTCCTCGTCGATGCCCATGGCATAGCGGGCCACCCGGTTGCGGGCGAAGGGCAGGGCGCGGGCGGCGCCCAGGCCGAGGTTGCGCAGCAGATGAACCGGCGGGATCCGGTTGCTGAACAGATGGTAGAACACATCCATGGTCAGCATCATTCTGCGGTTCGCCGGGCGGCGTTGTTGTTCATACAGGTTTAGCCATTTCGGGGCGGCCAGATCGTCACCTGCTCGCTTGGCCTCTTTAAGGGCTGATTGCAGGGCCTGTGCATCCTGGAAGCCGAGATTTACGCCCTGTCCAGCCAGTGGGTTGATGGTGTGGGCGGAATCGCCGGCCAAAACCACGCGCCCGGAATGGTAGTGTTTGGCATGTTGCCGGGCAATGGGGAACGATGCCTTGCTGTCGATGTGGGTCAGCAGTGGCAGGCTCGCAGGGAAAGACGACTGGATCTCGCTCATCAGCGTGTTGTCGTCCAGCGATTTCAGTCGAGCGAGTTCCTCGGGTGAATCGTACCAGACCAGCGAGCCCCAGCTTTCGCCGGGGTGTTGCGGGCCAGCGCTGTGCAGGGGCAAAAAAGCGCGGGGGCCGGAAGGATGAAAACCCTGCCAGGTAATGTCTTCAACCGGACCCTGATATCGAACCGAGACAACCATTGCCTGCTGGTCGTACTGGTTACGGGTGGTGCCGATGCCTGCGAGGTCGCGGATTCGGGAGTGGGCGCCGTCGGCCCCGACGACGAGGGTTGCTTCCAGTTCGTGACCGTCGTCGAGGGTGACGGTGGCTGTGTCGCCGGACTGGGCCAGCGAGGCAACACCCTGGCCGTGAAGGAGGGTCACCTGGGGGCAGGCTTCGGCAGTTTGCCAGAGGGCTTGCTGGGTGACCGAGTTTTCGACGATGTGTCCCAGATGGGGGGCGCCAAGTTCGTTGGCGTCGAATTGAACTTCGGCCAGTTTCCGGGGCACCAGGTTCTGTAATGGGTAGCGGGTTTCATCCCACACGGCCAGTCGTTTATAGGGCGTGGCGCGCATCCCGAGAATGTGGTCCCAGGCACCCAGGCTCTGGAGGTAGCGCTCGCTGCCGGCGCTCAGAGCAGAGACCCGGATGTCCGGTGCGCTGTCGGGGTCGAATACAGGCGGCGGGGCCCGGTCAACGAGGGCAACGCGAAAGCCATTCTGGCCGAGGCCAGTGGCCAGGGCAGCGCCGACCATGCCGGCACCAACTACCACAATATCAAAGGCTTGAGTCATATCGGTTTCCTGTCTGATGCCCCCAGTTTACGCGATGACGGCAACCAGACAAGAGACCGGGATCAAGCCAGCAGGAAAACCCTTAGTACCCTGCCATTCCGGATATCCGAGGCTCGGTGGTCTCGTCCGGCCGGCGACGGCCCTTAACCAGCCAGGCGGGTTTCTGGGCCCCGGGTTTGTTGAAGCCCTGGTTCAGTACCATCGGCTGGACCAGGGTCAGGAAATCGGCGGTCTTCATGTGGACAGATTCGCTGTGACTGCCCGCGGCGAAGGCCAGCTCGGGCTGTTCGGTCAGTGCCTCCGCGCAATACACCGTCATGCCGAACAGATTACCGAAGGGAGGCATGGCGCCTACTTCACAATCCGGAAAGCGGTCCTTGAATTCCTGTTCATCCGCGAGGTCAATAAAGTCAGTGTCCAGAATGCGGGACAGTCTGTCCCAGCGGATTCGCCAGGTTGCCGGCATCACCAGCATCGCCATTTTGCCATCCAGTTCGATGATCACCGTTTTTACGACGCGGTCGCCGGCAATCTTGACGTGGTGGGCCAGTTCCTGGGCGGTAAACGCAGGGGGGTGAGAAAGGCACATGTATTCCACACCTGCCTCATCGAGGAATTCCTTCAACTGCTGTACCGGCATAGTGACAACCTCCTACCAGCAATGACAGCGTTCCGGAGCCTGTGTAGGACAGATTACCTGGCCCCGATGGCTTGGCGGGGTCGCTAAACCCCGCCATTAATGGTCAGCTTAGTTGAGGTTACGCAGTTTGCGAGTAACCGGATGTATCAATGAGAAACCGATCGCGAATCTCAGTCGGTTTTATACATATGCACATCGCGCTGGGGGAACGGAATGCTGATGCCCTCGGCGTCGAATGCCTTCTTCACCTTCTCGTGCATGTCCCAGTAGAAGGGCCACAGGTCAGCGGACTTGGTCCAGGCCCGAACGGTCAGATCAACGGAACTTTCACCCAGCGCACCAACAACGATAAGAGGCTCGGGATCTTTCAGCGCGCGCTCGTCTTCCTCAATGAGTCGCTTGCAGACGGCCTTGGCCTTGTCGATGTCATCGCCGTAGCCAATCCCGAAGCTCATGTCGCAACGCCGGGTTTCATAGGCGCTCAGGTTGGTGAGGCTGGCGTTAGCCAACTGACCGTTAGGAATCACGATCCGGCGGTTATCGAAGGTGTCGACAATGGTGTAGAGAATGGAGATTTCCCGGACAGAGCCAAGGTAGCCCTGGGCGTCGATGACGTCGCCGACCTTGAACGGTTTGAAAATCAGGATCAGCACGCCGCCGGCAAAGTTGGCCAGGCTGCCCTGCAGTGCCAGGCCGACGGCCAGACCGGCCGCACCGATAATGGCAATGAAGGACGTGGTTGCGATGCCAACCATGGAAGCAACGGAGATCAGAAGCAGGATTTTGAGAATTGCACTGATCAGGCCGCAGAGGAACTTGTTCAGGGTGGGATCTTTCTTGCCCAGCTTGTTGTCGAGGACTCCGACAAAACGATTGATCAGCCACATGCCCACGATCAATGTGACAATGGCCAGCACGACTTTCGGTGCGTATGTCATGATCAGGGCCATGGCCTGATTCATGAGTTCCGAGGCACCGCCCTCAGCGCCAAATAGGTCTTCCATAAAGGACTCCTTGTTCGTTGGTATTTTTCATAAGTATCGGATTAACGGACAAAATCCTGCAACAACGTGATTCGTCTACTTCTCTATATAGCAGACAAATGTCAGGGGTGTGTATTGCAGGAAAAATATTCCGACAGTCGTTTACGCAACTGAGCGTTCACTGGCCCAATCGAGAATGGTTCCAGGGCCTCCACGGACAAGAATCCGGCCCTCTTTCTGGCTAAGCTGGTAGTCGTACATGGGGTCGTAATAGTCTTCGAGCAGCGCCTGGATCCACGCGTCGTGAGCGCCGGTTCGTCCGGTGGTCTCCTGCTGCTCGAGCGCCTCTTCCATCAGCCTGCGGAGTTGCTTGTGGCGTTCACCGCCGAGGCGTTTTCGGATGCGGTCAATGGCGCTGAGCAGATAGTCCCGGAAATTCAGCCAGCCTGCGTCGGTTCCGTCGCGGCTTACATAATCCGCAAACATGCCCTCAACATAGTCTTCCCGGATAATGGCCACACGCTCTTCCATGGGTTGCTCCAGAATCAGCAGCGGCGACTCGGCCATGCGATTCTTGAGCGACTCGGGCAGGGCGCAACGCCCTACAAGGCGGCTTTCATCTTCCAGATATACCGGGCCATCGTTCAAATGACGGGCTTTGAGCATGGCGACGGCCAGCCGGTTCTCGAAATCGATCTGTGAGGGTTGGGGTGTTACCTGGCGCCCGAAACTGGAGCCCCGGTGGTTAGCCAGGCCCTCAAGATCCACGGGATTGGGGAGCCGTTTCAGAACACGTGTTTTGCCGGTACCGGTGCGACCGCTGAGAATACGGAATTCGCCGGATTCGATCTGCGCTTCGAGGCTATCGATCAGAAACCGGCGCAGTGCCTTGTAGCCGCCTTTGACCAGCGGGTAGTCAATGCCGGCGTCGCGAATCCACTGCTGGGTAAGCCGGGACCGCAGGCCACCGCGGAAGCAGAACAGATAACCTTCGGGATGCCGGGCAACAAAGCGCTTCCAGGCTTCGATGCGCTGGGCCTTGATGTCGCCAGACACCAACTGATGGCCCAGTTCAATGGCCTTGTCCTGGCCTTTTTCCTTGTAACAGATGCCGACCCGGTGGCGTTCCTCATCGTTCATCAGTGGCGCATTTTCAGTATTCGGGAAGCTGCCACGGCTGAACTCCACCGGTGCCCGGACGTCCATCAGCGGAACATCGTTCAGGAACAGGGAAAGGTAGTCGTCGGTGTCGGGTCTGCTTGCCATTTCAACGCTAAACCAGTTGTCAGATGGAGGCGGCAGTATAGCGGAAATGGGGTTTTTCTGCTTACCTTCGCCTGTTTCCCGGGTTGGTCAGGGGTACAATGGCGCCTTCGCGAAATTAGAGTCTGGATAACCCATGTCAGCGGACTACCTGAATAAGAACCTGAGCAAAACCCTGGCCAGGGGGCGGGTGGCCGTTTCCCGTCCTGCCGGCTGTAAACGCATTGCCCTGTACCTGTTTGATCCGACGGTGCTTGAGGGGCCGTTATCCCACGAGGAGGCTCAGGCGGTGGTTGCCGAGCCGGCATACTGGTCCTTTTGCTGGGCCAGCGGCCAGGTGCTCGCCAGCTGGATCCTGGACAACCCCAGGTACGTAGAGGGCAGGCGGGTCCTGGACTTTGGTTCCGGATCCGGGATAGTGGCCGTGGCGGCGGCGATGGCCGGCGCTCGGGAAGCCATTGCCTGTGACATTGACCCGGCGGCCCTGGATGCAGCGAGTGCCAACGCGGCCCTTAACGGTGTGTCCGTTGGCCTTTGCCATGACTGGGCAGATCGCCCGAAAGATCTGGACGTGGTAACAGCGGCAGACGTGCTCTATGACCCCGAGAACCGGCCGCTGCTCAAAGTGTTCCGACAGGCGGCACCGCGGGTTTTGCTTGCCGACTCCCGGATGAAAGTGTTGGGTGACAGCACCTATCAGAGGCAGGCAACGATTGAAGCCAGGACCTGGCCGGATCTGAACGAATTCGAGGAGTTCAACAAGGTGCGTATCTATCTGGCTGAAGGAGGCCAGTAAAGGACTGGGAGGTGAGCGAGATGGTTATAAAAAAATAAAGGGCAACCAGACGGTTACCCTTTCTCGGAACAGGTCGGCGCATCCTTGCGCATTGGGCAACAGCCATGTTGCGAGATCCTTGAGCCACTCCGTGGTGCCGGCATCCGAGCCGGCTATCCGAATAGTTATCCCTTAAGCGAGGCGTCCCTGTATCCTTGCCTCTCCCTGCATTCCATGCCGGGGTGCATCCAGTGCGTCGTCCCTTTCCCTGTCATCCTTGATGTAAACACTATACCAATTGGATTCTGACAAACGTGTGAACTGTGCACGCGTTGCGTTTGATGTCAGTGTCGGCTTTCCCAATAAAATATAATTATCAGCGAGTTAGGTTTTTTCTAAGGGGGTTTCGCACCCATGCGCACGTGATATCACCGCAAGATCTCACGCTGTTGTAAGAGATATCTCACAGAGATCCTGGCGAATTTCTCAGATCCGGTTTGCCGATTTTGCGAACGCCGGGCCACGGAAGGAGACCAATGGCAATGCCTATGCCGTCTGCAGCCAGATCCGCCATGGAAAATTCCCGGTAGGGCAGGTTTGCCTGGATGAGTTCGATGCCCAAGCCAAAACCCAACAGTGCCGGCGCAAACCAGATCGCCCGCAGGTCCGGCCAGGCCAGTCGGGTCAGGATGGTGAGCTCAACAAAGGCAAGCACGTGGTTTACCTTGTCGCTGGAAGAAGAAGGGATGGGGTAAGGGTTATCGGTTGTCGCAAGAAATCCGATCGCCAGCACCGAAACTACAAAAGCTGTTCGCCAGAGGGGGCGATACTGCATCAGGCTGGTCAGTTGTTGTTTCAGTGAATCCATCGGGGAAGTCCCTGAGCGTTCTCGGGCTGTGGGAATGTTATCAACATGATATGCTTTGCGCCCCGTCATTGTCATTGAAGCGGAGGACCTGCCAGCGATGCTCAAGGGAAATTTTTTTCGTGGACTGGGCTATCTGGGTGAGGGGTTCCGCCTGATTCGTCAGCCCGGTCTGCGGCTGTTTGTCATTATTCCACTGGTTATCAATATTCTGCTCTTCGGATTGCTGTTCTTCTTCCTGGGGGAACTCTTTGCCGGCCTGATCGCCGCCGCCATGGCCTGGCTGCCGGACTGGGCCTGGCTCCAGGCGCTGGATTGGCTGTTCTGGATTCTCTACGGTGCGGTCATCGTGTTGATGCTCGCCTATGGCTTTGTCATCGTTGCCAACCTCATTGGCTCTCCATTCTACGGCTACCTTGCCGAACTGACCGAAAAGCACCTGACCGGCCAGGAGGTAAACACTGACGACAGCTGGGCTTCCATTATCAAGGACATACCCCGCGCGCTCTGGCGTGAGGTTCAGAAAATCCTGTATTACCTGCCCCGGGCCATCGGCCTGCTGATTATCGGCCTGATACCGGTTGTTAACCTGGTTGCTGCTGTTCTGTGGTTTCTTTTCAACAGCTGGATGATGGCCCTGCAGTACGTGGACTATCCGGCTGACAACCACAAGGTCAGTTTTCCGGCCTTGCGTCGGTTGCTCGGTGACACGAGGTTGTCCGCGTTCGGCTTTGGTCTGCCGGTGGCGTTGGCCGCCATGGTTCCCGTGCTGAATCTGATTGTGGTGCCGGCAGCGGTTTGCGGTGCAACGGCTTACTGGGTGCGTGAGAACGGCGCCACAAGAACGTAATTTGTCTGGAGGTTTCTTGGATACATCGGAATTTGGTATTGGTCAGCGTTGGGTCAGCCACAGTGATACTGGCCTGGGGCTTGGGATCGTCACGGACATCTCCGGGCGCCGGGTGACCCTCGGGTTTCCCGCCGCCGATGAGGAGCGCACCTACGCGATTGATAACGCACCTCTGTCCCGAATCATCTATCAACTGGGCGAGGAGATCGAGACCTTCGATGGCAAGCGGTACATCGTTCGCGCGGTCGAGGATCTTGGTGGTGTGCTCATGTACCACGCAGACGATGGCACCGATCTACATGAAATTTCCGAGGTGAAACTCGCAGGCTCGGTGAACTTTTCCGCACCGCACCAGCGGCTGTTCGCAGGCCAGTTCGATCGCAACGGTGCCTTTCGTCTGAGGTATGCCACCCTCCAGCACATGAATCGCCTGCGGGCGTCCCCTGCACAGGGACTGATCGGCGCTCGCACCCAACACCTGCCGCACCAGATCTATATTGCCCATGAGGTTGCCCGGCGTCATGCGCCCCGTGTACTTCTGGCCGATGAAGTCGGCCTGGGCAAAACCATTGAGGCGGGGCTGATCCTGCACTATCAGCTGCACACCGGGCGCGCAAGGCGCGCGCTCATCGTGGTGCCGGACTCCCTCACCCATCAATGGCTGGTGGAAATGCTTCGCCGCTTTAACCTGCGTTTCTCGATTGTGGATCAGGGTCGCTACGATGCCCTGAAAGATGAGGAAAGCGATGTTGATGCCCTGGTCAACCATATTTTTGGCGACGAGGATGCAGTCAATCCCTTCGAGAGCGAGCAGCTGGTGCTCTGCAGTCTCGATTTCCTCAAGAACAGCCGGAAGGCGCAGGACGATGCCCGAAAGGCCGAGTGGGACCTGATGATCGTGGACGAGGCCCACCACCTTGAGTGGAGCCCGGAGGAAGCCAGTCGGGAATACCGGATCGTTGAGGAACTGTCGGCGGTCAGCCGGGGCCTGCTGTTGTTGACGGCGACGCCGGAGCAGGTGGGTGTTGCCAGTCACTTCGCCCGCTTGCGGCTGCTGGACCCGGCCCGATTCCATGATCTGGATGCCTTCCGGGAAGAGGAGCAGCAGTACGAGACGATCAACGCTGTGGTCCGTCGGCTCCTGGACGAGAAATCCGACATCAGCGCCGAAGACCGGAAACTGTTGCGAGAATGGTTGGGCGAAGAGCTGGACCAGTTGCTGGCCGGAGATAACCCACGGCAATCGGTGATCGATGCTCTGCTGGATCGGCACGGTACCGGTCGCGTGCTGTTCCGTAATACCCGGGCGGCTATCCAGGGATTTCCCGAACGCCGTCCCGAACCCGAGCCGTTACCTTGCCCGGCCATGTACCAAGGGCATGCCTCGGGTATTCAGGGGTTGACCCCTGAGCAACTGGTGCCCGAGGAGCAGTGGCTGGCGGACGATCCGAGGGTGGAGTGGCTTGAGAAAAAGCTGGTGGGCCTGCGTCCAGCAAAGGTCGTTGTTATCTGTGCCAGTGCCCAGACCGCTATGGCCCTGGAGCATTATCTCCAGCTGCGTGCAGGTATTCGCAGTGCCGCCTTTCATGAACATCTGAGCCTGATCGAGCGAGACAGGGCTGCCGCCTACTTTGCCGACACTGAGCAGGGTGCCCAGGCACTGATCTGTTCTGAAATTGGCAGCGAGGGCCGTAATTTCCAGTTTGCCCATCACCTTGTGCTCTTCGATCTGCCCGCCAACCCGGACCTGCTCGAGCAGCGTATCGGACGGCTGGACCGGATCGGTCAGACAGAAGCCATTGATATTCATATTCCCTACCTGTGTGGCACCAGTCAGGAGGTGCAGTTCCGCTGGTTCCACGAGGGCCTGAATGCCTTTGCCGAAAGCTGCGCCGTAGGTGTCGCGGTTCAGGAAACTTTGCAGGCCCAGTGGCAGCAGGCCATTGATGGCGACCTTGATGTGGCTGATGAGCTGGTTACAGCCTCCGCAGACGAATCGAAGCGCCTGAAAACGCTGCTGCAAAACGGCCGTGATGCCCTGATCGAACTGAATTCCTGTCGCCCGGACGTGGCAGAGAACCTGATTGCCGCCATTGAAGACGAAGAGGCCGAGGCCCGGGTTCGGGATTACATGATGGAAGCTTTTGACATCCTGGGCGTGGATGTCGAAGACCATGCCGATCACTCCGACATTCTGAGGCCCGGCGAACAATATCAGGCCGGACATGTCGCCGAATTGCCGGAAGACGGCATAACCGTTACCTGGGATCGGAACAATGCCCTGGAGCGGGAGGATCTGGCGTTCATGAGCTGGGAGCATCCGATGGTTACCGGGGTGATGGACTCGGTCACCAGTTCCGGTCTTGGCAAGGCTGCGCTGGCCAGCCTCTCGGTGAAGGCGCTGCCTGCCGGAACGCTGTTGATGGAGGCCCTGTTCACCGTGCACTGCCCGGCGCCGGAAGCCCTGCAGCTTACCCGCTTCCTGCCGGTCTCCCCGTTGCGTCTATTGGTGGACGTCAATGGCAAGGAGCTGTCGGGTGCTCTTCCTCACGACCGGCTGAATGAGATGTGCTCGAATATCCGCCGGCGTACGGCCCAGGCCATCGTTCCGCAGATCCGTCCGCAGGTCGAAACCATGGTGGATCACGCGGAGCGGCTTTCAGCGCCTCACCTGGAGCCCTTGAGGGTCCAGGCGCTTGAGCAGCTAAAGGCGAGTTTTGAACCGGAGATCCGTAGGCTGGAAGCGTTGCAGAAAGTGAACCCCGCGATTCGTGAGGAAGAAATCGATTTCTTCCGCGATCAGTTCAAGGCAGCGAAAGAGGCCATCGATCATGCCAGCCTGGCTCTGGAAGGCATTCGTGTGATCGTGACCGCATAACACAAGGTGTGATGGTCGTAACTGGCTGACTGTGCGGCATTTGCTGGTCAGCCCTCATCTGATGCGGTACCGTAAACGTAACGAATTGTAGTCTTCGAATTTTCCGAACCATGGATGACAGAGAGAACCTATGATGACTTTCATTCTGTTTGTAGTGGCACTGGCTGGCTTGCTGATTGTGATGCGGCGCGAGTCAGGTGCCGCCTCCGCCATTGGCGTAATGGCCGTCACCGGGCTGCTGTCCCTGATCTTTGCCTCCGGCTGGCTGGCTCTGCTGCTCTTTATTGGTGCCGCAGTCACGGCAGCTGCGGGGCTTCCGGGCTTCCGCCAGAGCTGGCTGACTCCCCGCGTCTTTTCGATGTTCAAGAAAGTCGCTCCCAAGGTTTCGGATACTGAGAAAGTTGCGTTGGAAGCGGGCACTGTTGGCTGGGATGGCGAACTGTTTACCGGTCGCCCGGACTGGCATAACCTGCTCATTAATCGCAATACCGGCCTGAGCGAAGAAGAACAGGCTTTCGTGGACAATCAGTGCACCCAGGCAATCTCCATGTGCAACGCCTGGGACGTTGCCGTTGAGCGGGCGGACCTTCCAAAAGAGCTTTGGGACTTCCTGAAGAAAGAGAAGTTCTTCGGCATGATTATCCCGAAGGAATACGGTGGCCTGGAGTTTTCTGCCAAGGCCCAGACCGCGGTGCTGCAGAAACTGGCTGCCAATGAATCACTGATGGTGTCTGTCGGTGTGCCCAACTCACTCGGCCCGGGTGAGCTTCTGGTCAAATATGGTACCGAAGACCAGAAGAACCATTACCTGCCTCGTCTGGCGGATGGTCGTGAGATCCCGTGTTTCGGGCTGACCGGGCCTCGCGCCGGTTCCGATGCAACCTCGCTGCCAGACACCGGGATCGTGTGCAAACAGAAGGTGGATGGCAAGGAAGTAGTCGGTATCCGGCTCAACTTCGAGAAGCGCTGGATAACCCTGGCGCCCATTGCCACCGTAGTGGGCCTGGCCTTCCGGATGTTCGATCCGGACAAGCTGTTGGGTGACACCGAAGATTACGGCATCACCTGTGCCCTCATCCCGCGGGACACCAAAGGCATGGAAATCGGCCGTCGACACTGCCCGATTGGCAGTCCGTTTTTGAACGGTCCGATCAAGGGCAAAGACGTCTTTATTCCTCTGGATTACATTATTGGTGGTGTCGATATGGCCGGCCAAGGCTGGCGCATGCTGGTTGAGTGCCTGTCCGTGGGGCGCTGCATCACGCTGCCTTCAGGCGCGGCCGGCGCAGCTGCCTACTCCGTTGGCACCGCCGGTGGCTTTACCCGCATCCGCCGCCAGTTCAATACCCCGGTTGCGGACATGGAAGGCGTGCAGGAGCCTCTGGCCCGGATCGGCGCCAAGACCTATATCGCTCAGGCGGCCGTCAACCACACGGCCAACATGATTGACAAAGGTGAGAAGCCTGCCGTTCCATCGGCCATCCTGAAGTACCACCTGACCGAGTTCCAGCGCGGCGTGCTGACCGATGCCATGGATGTTCACGGTGGCAAGACGGTGACACTCGGCCCGCGCAACTATCTGGGCATTGGCTACAGCGGCGCGGCGGTTTCGATCACGGTTGAGGGTGCCAACATCATGACCCGCAGCCTGATGATCTTCGGTCAGGGTGCGATCCGCTGTCATCCCTATGTGCTCAAAGAGCTGGCGGCCAAGGATAACGATGACATCAAGGCTTTTGACGATGCCTTCTTCGGCCATGCCGGACTGATCTTTGGTAATGCCGCCCGGGCCTTTACCCAGGCCCTGGGGCTTGGTCGGGCCGACGTGCCTTTCGACAGTGCCAGCCGCAGGTATGCCCAGGCTGTCGCCCGCTTCAGCGCGGCCTTTGGTCTGTGCTCTGATGCTGCGATGACCACGCTCGGCAGCGAGCTGAAAATGCGAGAGCTGATCTCCGCGCGGTTGGGGGATATGCTGTCTAACCTGTATCTTGCTTCCATGGTGCTGAAGAACTGGCACGAGACCCAGCCGGTAGAGGGCGAGAAGGAAGTGATGGAATACAGCCTGAGCCTGTTGCTGCATCGTACAGAGAACGCACTGGATGAATTCCTGCAGAACCTGCCAAACCGTGCTGTCGCACTGGTTCTGCGCGGTGTGACCATGCCATTGGGTCGCCGTTGGGACAGCCCCCATGACGATTTGGCCCGTAAGCTGGCCCGTGCGATCTCTACTGACACACCGATTCGCAACAAGCTGATCGCCAGTGTATGGACCACCGACGGAGAGGGTACCGTGGAGAATCCGGTGGCCCGCTACAACGGTCTGCTGAAAGACTACGACAAGGCGGAGCAGTTGTACCGTAAGGTAACCAAGGCCTACGCCAAGGGCGAGCTGCCGATGACCGCATTGCATCCGGAAGAGCGTTTCGAGGCCGCGCTCGAGGCCGGTGTTTACACCAAGGAAGAGGCCGATTTCATGCGCCAGTACGAAAACGTGGTGCTGGAAATGCTGACGGTCGATGACTTTGCCTTTAATGCCTTTGCCCTGAACAAGGAGTCTGTGATTGATCACAACCCCGCCTGACAGGGAACTGTCCTGAAATGTGGTTGTCCTTTGTAGCAGTCAGCGTTGGCGCCGTGATCGGCGCCAACCTGCGTTGGGCCCTGGGTTTGTGGCTGAACACCACCTACCATGCCGTTCCCTATGGGACGCTGGTTGCCAACCTCAGTGGTGGTTGGCTTGTCGGACTGCTGATCGGCTATTTCAGCCATGGCACCACGCTGGCACCGGAATGGCGGCTCTTTGCCATAACCGGATTGTGCGGTGCCCTGACCACCTTTTCGACATTCTCCCTCGAGATGTTTGCTGCAATCCAGGAAGGCAAATGGGCCATGGCGATCACCGGTATTCTGGCTCACGTTGTCGGCTCCATCCTCATGACTGCACTGGGAATTTATACCTTCGGCCTGGTGCGGGGATGATGGGTACCACTACCTACATAAATTCTCGAAATTACCCTTGGCAAGCTTCGGATTCAGGAGTAGAGTGAAGGGCGTAGGAAAGATTCAGTAAAGCATTTCATGAATAAGACGTACCTCCGCAGTTAGTAGTGACCGTCCTGTTTTTGATTCCGCGAGTTCTGTATTTCCGCAAAACGCTGACCTGACACCATGAAGGTGCGGGCGGCAGATAATATGATTGATTTCAGGAAGTTTAAGTATGTCTACTACTACCGGTACTGTTAAGTTCTTCAACGAAGCAAAAGGCTTTGGCTTTATCACTCGTGAAGGCGGCCCGGACGTTTTTGTTCACTACAGCGCTATTCAGGGCAGCGGTTTCAAGACTCTGGCTGAAGGCCAGCAGGTCGAGTTCACCGTTACCCAGGGCCAGAAAGGTCCCCAGGCGGAGAACGTTGTTGCCCTGTAATCCCTGATGGATTCGGCAATAACCGCCAAAAAGGCAGCTTCGGCTGCCTTTTTTAATGCCTGAAAAAGCATCGGATGATGCTCCGCTTTTGTCATTATCCCCTCTTTGTGTAATCTTTACCGGCCTGCTGCTCGTTTAACCTGACGTCGAGATCTCCAGGAATCATTACATGCTCCGACTGCTGAAAGCTGCCTGGATCCTGTTCTGGGCCATACTGCTCACCCTGATTCTGTTTTTCCCGATTGTGATTGCTGCGCTGCTTGGAAAGCGGGGGGACGCCGCATTTTACGGTACCAAGATCTACGCCTGGATCATCCTGAAAGTCTGCGGCATCCGTCTGAGAGTGCGTGGTAAGGAAAATATCACGCCGGGCCAACGTTATGTGATTCTGAGCAATCATGCTTCCTATTTTGATCCGCCCGCGCTGGTGCTTGCCCTTGGTTTGCAATATCGCTGGGTGATCAAGAAGGAGTTGCGCAAGGTGCCCCTGTTCGGATTGGCTCTGGAGACTTCCCGGAACCTTTTTATTGACCGGGCAAAGGGCAGCGACGCGCTGGAGAGCATCAAGCGAGGTGTTGACCAGCTTCCGGATGGCACCAGCATACTGATTTTCCCTGAAGGTACCCGTTCGTGGGATGGCAAGCTGTTACCCTTCAAGAAGGGTGGCTTTGTCATTGCCCAGGATGGTCAGCTTCCCATTCTTCCCGTAACTATCTGTGGTTCTCACCAGCGCTTGCCCAAGGGCAGTGCGGCGTTCAGCCCTGGTGAGATTGAAATCGTCATCCATCCTCCGATGGCTTCCGGTGCTTTGCCGCTGGACGATTTGATGACGGACGTTCGGAACAGCATCGCGTCTTCCCTCTGAAAAAGAAAAACCCGGCGGTCAGGCCGGGTCTGTGACTCAGGGCTGCTGTCTGTTTTATTCGGCGAAAATGGCCTCGTAGAAACGCATGGTGCCCTCCCAGGAACGGTTTGCGGCTTCTTCGTCATAGCCAATCGGCATACCGAACTCCTCGGCGACCTTGTCAGCACCGGGATTGGTAAATGAGTGCAGCACTCCCGGGAAACTGACCAGCGTGAGGTCGACTTCCGCGTCCTGCATCTCTTTCACCAGGCCTGCGACCTGGTCTGAGGGAACCATCTTGTCGGCACCACCGGTGTATACCTGGACCCGGGCCTTAACGGTTCCGGCTTCCGCGGTAATGGGGCTGCCGAGCGCGCCGTGGTAACTGACCACGCCGTCCAGGTCCACGCCCATACGTGCCATATTCAGGACCACCGCACCGCCAAAGCAGTAGCCTTGTGCAGCAATGCGGGAAGCATCGACACTTTCATGATTCTGCAGGATTTCCATCGCCTTCAGGAAGCGTGCCTTGACCTGATCCATATCCTTGGTCGCTTCCTGCATGAACTTCTGGGCGGTATCGGGATGGTCCGCCTGCTTGCCGGAGCCATACATGTCCAGGGCAAACGCCGTGTAGCCGGAAGCGGCCAGCCGCTCTGCCTGATCCCGGGCGAATTCATTGTGGCCCCACCACTCATGAACCACCAGAACGCCCGGACGTTTCTCTTCAAACTCATCATCCCAGGCCATGTAACCGGTGAAGGTGGTTTCACCGACCTTGTATTCGACGGTCTTGGTTTGCATTTCTGCCATTACCTGCGTGCTTGCCAGAGTGAGTGAGAGGGTGGCTGCGGCCGCTGTTGCTTTCAGGGTTGTCATAATCTGTCCTGCTCCTTTTGGGTCGGATTGTCTTTTTGTCCGGAAATCTACGCCCGGAACCGGTAAACCGATGCAATCAGTTGCCAATCCAGTATAGGACCTTTTGACTACACTACATCCAATGACTCATGAATCCGGACTGTCTTGGAGGTTGTCTATGAAAATCGGCGTGCCCAGGGAAATCAAGAACCGCGAATACCGTGTAGGCATGACGCCGGCTGCCGTTCACGAGCTGTGTGGTCACAATCATGAGGTTTTCGTGGAAACCGGGGCAGGCGTTGCCATCGGGTTTTCCGATGAAGACTATCGCCAGGCCGGGGCCAGCATTCTTGATACTGCGAGGGAGGTTTTCGACACTGCCGAGCTTATCGTCAAGGTCAAGGAGCCCCAGGCCGAGGAACGGGCACTGCTGAAGCCGGAACACACACTCTTCACCTATCTGCATCTCGCTCCGGACAAGGCGCAGACCGATGATCTGGTGAAGTCTGGCGCCACCTGTATAGCCTATGAAACGGTCACTGATCGTGCGGGCCACTTACCCCTGTTGGCGCCGATGTCGGAAGTGGCGGGGCGTATGTCGATCCAGGCTGGTGCCCACTGTCTTGAGAAAGCCATGGGTGGGCGCGGCGTCCTCCTGGGCGGTGTGCCCGGTGTCAGCCCGGCCCGGGTCGCGGTGGTTGGCGGTGGGGTTGTTGGCCAGAACGCCGTTGCCATGGCGGTGGGTCTTGGCGCCCAGGTAACGGTGCTGGACCGCAACATGGACGTATTGCGGCAGCTGGACCATCTTTATGGCAACCGCATCACCACACTGTTTTCTACCGCCCAGACCCTTGATCAGGCGGTGACAGAGTCGGATCTGGTTGTCGGTAGCGTGCTCATTCCCGGAGCTTCGGCCCCCAAACTGATTACCCGAGACATGATCCGCCGGATGCCGGAGGGAAGTGTGATTGTAGACGTTGCCATTGATCAGGGTGGCTGTGCGGAGACCTCCCGGGCCACAACTCATGACGACCCCACGTATATTGTGGATGGTGTGGTACATTACTGCGTGGCGAACATGCCGGGTGCGGTGGCACGTACGTCGACACTGGCGTTGAATAACGTTACTTTGCCGTTTGTGGCGGCCCTGGCCAATAAGGGGCCTGACCGTGCGATGAAGGAAGATCCACACCTCAGGGCCGGGCTTAACGTGGCTGCCGGCAAGGTGACCTACAGGGAAGTGGCAGAAGCAACCGGGCACCCATACACAAACCCTGAATCCCTGCTGGGATCCTGAGTGTGAAACCCTCGGAGAAACCATGAAACTGATTGGATCCACCACTTCACCTTACGTTCGGCGCATTCGTATCCTGCTGGATGAAGAGCCTTATGAGTTCGTCAACCTCAATATCTATGGTGAAGGTCGGGATGAACTGCGGCGCAACAATCCGACCCTGAAAATTCCCGTGCTCGAAGACGGCGGCCAGGAGATCTATGACTCCCGGATCATCGCCCGTTACATCAGTGCCAAGCAGGGCCGGGATCCGCTGACCTGGGACCAGGAAAACCAGCTTACGATGGTTGATGGCGCCAATGACTCGGCGGTCACCATGCTGCTCTCGGAGAAGTCGGGTATTGATACCGGTGAGGACCGGATGTTCTATAACCTTCAGCGTGAGCGGATCATGACCACCTTGCGTACCCTGGCGGCGATGGTGGAGGACGCTCAGTTTGAAACCTGGAATTACCCGGCGATCTGTCTGTACTGTCTCGTGGACTGGCTGGACTTCAGGGATCTGGTGGACTTCTCGGGTGTGGAAAGCCTTCTGTCATATCGTGACAGCCGCAGGGATTACCCCTGGGTTGCCGAGACTGATCCCCGCAACTCCTGATTCCGGGCGGCCGGCAACCGCCGGCCGCCAACCTCGTAAATTAAGTTGAAATTAAGTCTTCTGAAAGGTTGCAGAAGCTATTCTGTGCTTTTATCTTTGGTCACTACTTAATCATTTAAGTACTCTTTCCGGACCCAGGTCCGATTTTTTTTGAGTTGCTGTCTTAATGCATTAAGTTTCAGATAATTTGCATCAAAAACAGACCTTACAAAAACAATACGAGGTTCCGACAGATGAATTCTGGTAAGACACTAATCCGTAATCCCCTGGCCGCTGCAGTCTCTCTGGGCCTGCTGGCCTCGATGCCCCTGGCTGCACAGGCCCAGGACAGTGTGGAAGAACGCCTTGCCGCGCTGGAAGAAAAACTCGCCGAAGTCGAGCCCCAGGCAACAGGTGCCGAGGGGTTCTCTTTCAACACCTACGCACGCTCCGGTCTGCTGCTGAATGGCGACCTTCAGAGTGCCCCGGGCGGACCCTACCTCACACCTGCCGGTTCCGTTGGTGGTGCAGTGGGTCGCCTTGGCAATGAGCCAGACACCTATCTTGAGGCAATACTCAACTACAAGCAGGAAGCCGAAAACGGTACCAAATCCCATTACCGCCTGATGATTGCCGACTCCACCACCTCCAGCAACGACTGGACCGCCGGTGACGGTGCCCTGAATGTGCGCCAGGCCTATGTAGAATTCAGCGATGTTGCCGGTTTTTCCGGGATCTTCCGGGATTCGGCCATCTGGGCCGGTAAGCGGTTTGATCGCGATAACTTCGATATCCATTGGCTCGACAGCGACTTTATCTTTCTCGCTGGCCTTGGTGCGGGTGTTTACGATGTGAAGTTCACCGAATCGGTGAAATCCAATTTCTCGCTTTATGGCAGAAGCTTCATTGACTTCCCGTCCGACCCGCAGACAGCCACTGAAACCTCAAGTACTGACAGCCTGATCCTTACCGCCAACAACTATTTCGGCAATGTCCAGCTGATGCTCAACGGTATCAACGCCCAGGATAACGAGACCCGTGTTGTGGGTGGCGTACAGGAAGCAGCAGACACAGGTTTTCATACCATGCTGGCCTACCATGGCGGTGACTTCTTCGGCCTTTCTGACGGCAACTTCAAAGTAGCCGTGATGCATGGCCAGGGCCTGGGCGCCGAGGCCAAGAACATCGGTGCCGACGGTGATTTGCATGAGGATGCGGTCAGTACCCGAGTCGGGATTTACGGCACGACCTACCTGAGCGAGAACTGGCGCATTGCCCCCGCGATCCTGGCGGAAACCAGCGAAGACCGCTACATCAAGGGTGATGAGTATCAGTGGCTGACGTTCAATACCCGGCTGGCCCACGAGATCGGCAGCAACTTCGAGATGCAGTACGAGGCTTCCTGGCAGACCATGGATATCACGCCGCTGGGCTATGCCGGTCGCAATGCGGTCGATGGTGACTATTCCCGGTTTACCGTAGCCCCCACCTTCAAACCCCAGGTTGGCGGCTTCTGGAACCGACCGGAGATCCGGGTGTTCGCCAGCTACTCCACCTGGGATGACGAACTCGATGGCTATGCCAGCGGTGACGCACTGGGTGATGCGGAAACAGACTTTACCAGTGGTCAATGGACCTTTGGTACGCAAATGGAAATCTGGTTCTGAGACCGACAATAACAAACCGAGGTGATTAACATGTCCAGATTCAATCGTAACCTGTGGATGGCCGGCAGCCTGGCGGCTTTTGCTTTTGCCGGCACCGTGCAGGCCAAGACCATCACCATCTCCTGCGGCGCCGTGGGTGCCGAGAAGCAGCTTTGTGAGGAAGGCACCCAGGCCTGGGCGGATCAGACCGGTCATGAGGTAAAAGTGGTTTCCACGCCCAACTCGGCGACTGAACGCCTTTCGCTCTACCAACAGCTGCTGGCTGCCCAGTCCGAAGACGTTGATATCTTCCAGATTGACGTGGTCTGGCCGGGCATGCTGGCCCAGCATCTGGTGGACCTTGCGGAGTACACCAATGGTGCCGAGGATAGCCATTTTGAATCCCTGGTCCAGAACAACACAGTGGATGGCCGGCTGGTGGCCATGCCCTGGTTTACCGATGCGGGCGTGCTCTATTACCGCAAGGATCTCCTGGATAAATATGACCAGAATGTTCCGAAAACCTGGCAGCAATTGACCGATTCCGCTCGCGTGGTGATGGCCGGTGAGCGTGAAGCGGGCAATGACCGCTTCTGGGGCTTTGTCTGGCAGGGCAGGGCTTATGAAGGTCTCACCTGCAACGCACTTGAGTGGGTTGCCTCCCATAACGGTGGCACGGTGGTCGATGGCGAAGGCAATGTCACCATCAACAATCCCCAGGCCCGGGAAGCGCTCGCGCTGGCCAGTACCTGGATTGACGATATTTCCCCCCGCAGCGTTCTGAACTACACCGAGGAAGAGGCCCGGGGCGTATTCCAGTCCGGCAATGCGCTGTACATGCGTAACTGGCCTTACGCCTGGAGCCTGGCGCAAAGCGATGACAGCCCGGTCAAGGACAAGGTCGGCGTTGTAGCGCTGCCCAGGGGTGGCGAGCAGGGCACCCATGCCGGAACCCTGGGAGGCTGGCAACTGGCTGTCTCCCGTTACTCGGCCAATAAGGACGAGGCGGCAGATCTGGTCCGGTTCCTGACCAGCTACGAGGAGCAGAAACGCCGGGCGATTCAGGGTAGCTATAACCCCACGATTCCCGACCTCTATGAAGATGAGGATGTGCTGGCGGCGGTACCCTTCTTTGGTGAGCTGTTCGAAACCTTCAAGAACGGCGTGCCCAGGCCATCCTCTGTGACCGGTGAAAGCTACGGTCGAGTCAGTAATGCGTTCTTCAATGCCACCCATCAGGTGCTCTCTGGCGAGGCGGAGCCGGAGCAGGCGTTGAACGCTCTGGAGCGTCAGCTTCAGCGTCTTGGCCGCCGGGGCTGGTAACTGGCCATGGCTCATACCACACCGGCACCTGCAGAAACGGCCGCGGGCGGCAACTCGCCGGCCCGTGCAATGCCCGCCAAACGGCAAGCCAGCCGGGTGCGCCGCCAGCGCCTGCGGGCAGCATGGTTGTTCCTGATCCCCATGCTGGTGGTGCTGGCTGCCGTGGCGGGCTGGCCACTGATGCGAACCATCTGGTTCAGCTTCACCGATGCCAGTTTCGCCAATATCAGCGAGTACGGCCTGGTGGGTTTCGAGAACTACCTGGTCTACGACAATGGCGCCTGGTACGGCGTATTGGCAGATCCGACCTGGTGGAATGCGGTTTGGAACACGCTGTTCTTCACGGTGGTGTCGGTGGGTATGGAAACCGTTCTGGGTCTGATCATCGCGCTGACCCTGAACGCCCAGTTCCGTGGCCGGGGCTGGGTCCGGGCCGCCACCCTGATTCCCTGGGCGGTGCCGACCATCGTCTCCGCCAAGATGTGGGGATGGATGCTCCACGATCAGTTCGGGATCATCAACGAAATGCTGATGGGCCTCGGCCTGATTGCCGAACCACTGAACTGGACGGCCAATGCCGACCTGTCCATGTGGGCCGTCATTATGGTCGATGTCTGGAAAACCACGCCCTTCATGGCACTGCTAACGCTGGCAGCCCTGCAGATGCTGCCCTCGGACTGCTATGAGGCGGCAAAGGTGGACGGTATTCATCCGGTACGGGTGTTCTTTAAGGTGACCCTGCCGCTGATCCTGCCAGCCTTGATGGTCGCGATCATTTTCCGGGTGCTTGATGCGCTGCGGGTATTCGATGTGATCTACGTGCTGACATCCAACAGTGCGGACACCATGTCCATGTCAGTGTACGCCCGTCAGCAGCTGGTGGAATTCCAGGATGTCGGATACGGCTCGGCGGCTTCCACGGTGCTGTTCCTCATCATTGCTTTGCTGACCATCAGCTATCTCTATCTCGGCCGCAAACAGATCGGGGGTGAGGCATGAACCGCAAACTGCTGAAGAAAATCGCCGCGAAAACCGGTTTCGCTATCCTGCTGGCAGGGATCCTGTTGTTTACGGTGTTCCCGTTCTATTACGCGATCGTGACCTCGTTCAAGAGCGGTTCCGAGCTGTTCGATGTGACCTGGTGGGTAAGCGCCTTTGATTTCTCCAACTATGCGTCGGTAATCGGTGACGGCTCCTTCGTGGGCAGCATCTGGAATTCGGTACTGGTGTCCTTCGCCACGGTAATCATTGCCATGGCCTTTGGCCTGACCGCCGCCTACGCCCTTGGCAGGGTGCAGTTCCGGGGCCGAAGTGCGGTACTGATGATTGTGCTCGGGGTCTCGATGTTTCCCCAGGTGGCGGTGCTTTCCGGGCTGTTCGAGGTGATCCGGGCGCTGGACCTGTACAACAACCCGCTGGCGCTGATCTTCTCCTACACCATCTTCACGCTGCCGTTCACGGTCTGGATTCTGACTACCTTCATGCGGCAGCTGCCGAAGGAATTGGAGGAGGCCGCCATTGTCGACGGTGCCTCGCCCATGACCACGCTTTTCAAGGTGTTTATCCCGCTGATGTGGCCGGCCATGGCCACAACAGGCCTGCTGGCGTTTATCGCCGCCTGGAACGAGTTCCTGTTTGCACTCACCTTCACTCTCACCGATGACCAGCGGACCGTGCCTGTCGCCATTGCCCTGCTGACCGGTGGCTCACAGTACGAGCTGCCCTGGGGCAACCTGATGGCGGCGTCGGTCATCGTTACGGTGCCGCTGGTGTTGCTGGTGCTGATTTTCCAACGTCGTATCGTATCTGGCCTCACGGCGGGTGCGGTGAAAGGTTAACCAAGGAGTATTTATGACCCAGTCACAGCCCTGGTGGAAGGGTGGCATTATCTACCAGATCTATCCCCGCAGCTTTCTGGACAGCAACGGGGATGGAATTGGCGATCTCAAGGGCGTTACCCGGAAACTGCCCTACGTCGCCTCCCTGGGCGTGGACGCTATCTGGCTGTCTCCGTTCTTCACCTCGCCCATGAAAGACTTCGGCTACGACGTCTCTGACTACCGCGGGGTCGACCCGATCTTCGGGGACATGGACGACTATCGGGCGCTGGTGGCCGAAGCCCATCGTCTGGGTCTGAAGGTGATCATTGACCAGGTGCTAAGCCACACCGCTGAAAACCATCCCTGGTTCGAGGAAAGCCGGTCCAGCCGGGACAATGCCAAAGCCGACTGGTTTGTCTGGGCCGACCCGAAGCCTGACGGCACCCCGCCCAACAACTGGCTGTCCATTTTTGGTGGCAGTGCCTGGGCCTGGGACAGTCGCCGGGGCCAGTACTACCTGCACAACTTCCTGGCCAGCCAGCCGGACTTGAACTTCCACAACCCGGCGGTGCGCCAGGCCCAACTGGATAATATGCGGTTCTGGCTGGAGCTGGGCGCGGACGGGTTCCGCCTGGACACGGTGAACTTCTACTACCACAGCCAGGGGCTGGAGAATAACCCGGCCGTTCCCGCCGGTGAGAACAAGACGTTCGTGGCCAAGGGTGTGAACCCTTATACCTATCAACGCCACGTCTACGATCTCAGTCAGCCGGAGAACCTGGCGTTTCTCGAAGACCTCCGCGCGCTGATGGATGAGTTTCCTGACACCACCCTGGTGGGTGAGATCGGTGACGACCGGCCGCTGGAACGCATGGCGGAGTACACCCACGGCAGCCACCGTCTGCATATGGCTTACTCATTTGACTTGCTCTCAGACCAGCATGGTCCGGACTGGGTTCGCGATGTGGTGCGCCGGTTCCAGAATGGCCTCAGTGATGGCTGGGCCTGTTGGGCCCTGAGCAATCATGATGTGGTACGGGTGGTGTCGCGTTGGGGTGAGCATGCGGAGGATCCCCACGCCTACGCCCGGGTTCTTATGGCACTGCTGCTCTCGCTTCGCGGCAGCGTGTGTATTTATCAGGGCGAGGAGCTTGGCCTGCCGGAAGCCTGGGTGCCGTTCGAGGCACTGCAGGACCCCTACGGCATTGAGTTCTGGCCGGAGTTCAAGGGCCGGGATGGTTGCCGTACTCCCATGCCCTGGACCCCGGAAGCCAATGGAGGGTTCACCACCGGGACGCCCTGGCTTCCAGTCGACCGCCACCACCTTGAGCTGTCGGTGCAGAGTCAGGAAGACAACCCGGACTCCACCCTGAACAGCAGTCGGCGTCTGATCCGCTGGCGTCAGAACCAGCCGGCACTGGTGCAGGGCGAGCTGGAGCTGATCGAGAACACCGGCGATGCGCTTTGCTGGGTCCGAAAGACAGAGGAACAGTCCATGCTGGTTGCGCTCAATGTCACCGGCCGGGAACTTCGCACTCCGGTGCCCTGTGATATTGACCGGGTTGCAACCGGCCACGGTTTCACCGGTTATATCGATGGCGGCGACCTGGTCCTGCCGCCCTATCAGGCTTTATTTGCAGAGTTGTAAAACGTCGCGGCGCCCGGCCCTGACCGGGCGACTAACAGAGGAGTCTCCACCATGGCTTGCGTGGAACTGAAAAATATAAACAAGACCTTTGGACAGATTGAGATTCTGCCGTGCGTGAACCTGCGCATCGAAGACGGCGAATTTGTGGTTTTTGTCGGCCCTTCGGGTTGTGGTAAGTCGACCATGCTCCGGCTGATCGCCGGGCTGGAGGACCCCACCAGTGGCGATATCGAGATCGACGGCGAAGTGGTCACCGATCAGTCACCAAAGGAGCGTGGTGTGGGCATGGTGTTCCAGTCCTATGCCCTGTATCCCCACATGTCGGTGTATGAGAACATCGCCTTTGGCCTCAAGCTGGGCAAGGCCAGGAAGAACAAGATCCGCGAATGGGTGGAAAAAACCGCCGAAGTCCTGCAACTGGAGAAGTTGCTGGATCGTAAACCCCGGGAGTTATCCGGTGGCCAACGCCAGCGGGTGGCCATTGGCCGGGCCATGGCCCGGGAACCCAAGATCATGCTGTTTGATGAGCCGTTGTCCAATCTGGATGCCAGCCTGCGGGTTCAGATGCGCACGGAAATCGCCAAGCTGCACGACCGCTTGCAGTCCACCATGATCTACGTGACCCACGATCAGGTAGAAGCCATGACCCTGGCCGACAAGATAGTGGTACTCAACGGCGGCAATATCGAACAGGTCGGTACGCCCTACGAGCTTTACGAGACCCCGGCCAGTCTGTTTGTGGCAGGATTCATCGGATCTCCGAAAATGAATCTGATGCCTGGCAGCATTGACGGAGAAGTCGGTGCACCGACAACTGCCATCAATATTCGGGGTTTGGGCAAAGTGACTGTCAACCGCGAAACCTCTAGCCTGAAAGATGGCGATGCGGTGACCGTGGGTGTTCGCCCGGAACACTTCACCCTGGCGTTGTCGGGACCCGATCACGGGCTGGAAGTGGTAAACGTTGAGTATCTCGGCAACGAGGCCTATGTCTATGTCGAGCTGCCCGGTATGCAAGAGCTCATGGTGGTGCGCCAGCCGGTGCCCTGCGAGGTTCAGACCGGGCAGCGGGTGTCGCTGGCCACCGAGCCGGAGCTGGTGCATGTGTTCGATGCCAGCGGGCGGGCCCTGGGCCCTTTCAAGGCAGAAGCGGAGTCGGCCGAACGGTTGGCTGCAACCCAGTGAAATCTGAGAACCGGGGGCGGGAGAAGCGAGTGTGACGGAGAAGCCCAGGCGTCTGACAGTAAAGCTGATGGCGGAGAAACTGAATGTTTCCACAGCCACCATCTCCAATGCTTTCAATCGGCCGGATCAGCTGTCCGAAGGCCGTCGCCGCTGGATTCTGGAAGAGTGCAAGCGTCTGGGCTACATGGGACCCAACGCTGCCGCCCGAAGCCTGCGCACCGGCCGGACCGGCAACGTTGGCGTGATGCTGGCAGATAACCTGGCCTACAGTTTGACGGACCCGGTGGCCAGCGAGTTCCTGCATGGCCTCGCGGAGGTCCTCGATCGTCGCCACATGAACATGCTGCTGCTTTCCAGTCAGGACGACGATGAACACCGGAGTCGACTGCAGGAATCCATGGTGGACGGCTTCATTGTTTATGGCTGGCTGAAGAAGGGACGCACCTACGAGCGCCTGCTCCAGCATGGTAAGCCCATGGTCGCGGTGGATTTTGATCTCGAAGGCTGCACCTGGGTCAACATTGACAACTATGAGGGTGCCCGCCGAAGCGCCGAGCATGCGCTCCGGCAGCCCCCTGAAAACATTGCTATTCTGGGTCTTCGTCTGGTGGATACCGACCGTGTTTGCCGGATCCGCGACCGGGAACTGTTCAACGAGGCAAGGGCGATTTCCGTGCGCCGGCTTCATGGCTACACCGATGCCCTGGAGGCCGCCGGATACCAGGTACCCGCCGAACGCATCTGGTCCACGCCCACCAATACCCACGAGGACGCCTACCAGGCCGCCCGGGAAGCGCTGACCAGCAGCCCCAGGCCGGACTTGTTGCTGTGCATGAGTGACCGGATCGCACTGGCCGCCATTCAGGCCGCACTGCAGATGGGGCTGAGAGTGCCAGAGGACGTCCGGATCGTCGGTTTCGATGGTATTCCCGAGGGCGCCAACATCCATCCGTCGCTGACTACGGTCTATCAGCAGAGTGCCGAGAAGGGACGTATTGCCGCCCGGATTTTCCTGGGTGAGCAGGAAGATGCCAACGTGTTGCTGCCCACCTGTTTGCTGGTACGTGAAAGCTGCCCCTGATATCCGCTCACTCCATACAGAACAAGAGCCTGCCATGATGCCATTTGACGTACTCTGCTTCGGTGAAGCCCTGATCGACATGCGTGGTGAAGACGTCGACGGGCAACTCCGTTTTGTTCCCCAGCCCGGTGGCGCCCCTGCTAATGTTGCTGTCGGTGTGGCCCGGCTTGGTGGCAGGTCCGGGTTCGCCGGTCAGGTCGGTGCCGACCTTTTTGGCAACCAGATTCTTCGCTCCCTGTCCGGGTTCGGGGTGGACACGTCGCTACTGCTGCAAACCCAGAGTGCCAATACGGCGCTGGCCATGGTCGCCCTGGATGAAGCCGGCGAACGCAGCTTTTCCTTCTACCGGAATGCCACGGCGGATCTGCTGTATGAGCCGGAACAACTGCCGGACAGTGCTCTCGCCGGCCAGCCCATCTTTCACATCTGTTCAAATACCCTGACTGAGCCGGTCATTGCGGAAACGACCCTGGCCCTGGTGGCGCGGGCGCGAGGGGCGGGCTGCCTGGTGAGTTTTGATGTCAATTACCGAAAACCACTCTGGCCGGATCCGGAACGCGCACCGGAGCAGATTCGGGCCCTTGCCCTGGAGGCGGACCTCGTCAAGTTCAGCCGGGAAGAGCTGACAGCGCTCTACGGTGACCAGGAGGATGCCCTCGTTGAAGAGCTTTGTGATCAGGGTGTTCAGTTGGTCCTGGTTTCTGACGGCCCTGGCGCTCTTCAGGCCTGGACGCAGCAACGACGGCTCACAATCGTTCCACCGCAGGTGCGGGCGGTGGATACTACCGCCGCCGGTGATGCCTTTGTGGCCGGCCTTCTTTTTCAGTTGGCCCGTCATGGGGTGACGGCTGAACGGCTCAACACGTGGCTTGCCCAGCCGGCCAGTCTCGACCGGGCACTGAAGTTCGCAGCCCGGTGTGGTGCCATTGCTGCAACCCGGTTCGGAGCTTTCGATGCCTTGCCGTCAATCGCTGATTTCCAGGATCTGTGACTGGGCTCCTCAAAGGTCGGACTGGATTTTGATCAATTTCCCTTTCCTGATCGCTGTTCTTGACTATAGTTAAGTGTAAGGAACGGTTGCTGATCTGACAGTCACCGGATCCCGTATTTCACAATACCAACAACAGCAAATAAGGGGGTTGTCCATGCTCCTGTCACATGCGTTCGGTCTCTTCACCCATCCTGATGAAGAGTGGGCTTCCATACGAAAAGAACATGAAACACCACGCCGGGTCTATGTCGCCTATGTCCTGATTCTGGCGGCCATTGCACCTGTCTGCGCTTACATATCGACGGCTTATTTTGGCTGGACGGTCGGCAATGAGAGGCTGATCAAGTTAACCGAGATCAGTGCAATGCAGCTGAGCGTGCTCACCTACCTGGCGATGCTGGTCGGCGTCTTCGCACTGGGCTATGCCATTAACTGGATGGCGAAAACCTATGGCGCGAAGGAAGAGCATGTGCCCTCAAACGGCATTGCCTTGGCCGCATACTCTTGCACGCCTCTTTTCCTGGCGGGCTTCGCCCTGCTGTATCCGGTACCCTGGTTCAATGCCGTCGTCTTTCTGGTGGCGGCCTGTTACGGGGCATACCTCATGTATGACGGGCTGCCCATTGTCATGGGTATCGAGAAAGAACGGGCTGTCATGTACGCCGGGGCGTTGCTGACGGTCGCTCTGGTGATTCTGGTATCCACACGTGTCGGCTCGGTCATTCTCTGGAACTTTGGCGTCGGGCCTGTATTTATAAGCGGATAGGTCGAAACCAAACGGACTGCCAAGGGGGAGCCACGAGCTCCCCTTTTTTATGAATTCTGGCAATTACCGGGCGCTTGTCGTGATTTGCCATCCCTCTGTCGCAATTTGGCAATGCGTTCTTAACGAAGCCCGACTAGGTTCTTCAGTTGGAGTAGTAGCGGCAAAGGTTGCGGGACGCCGAGGCTACAAAGGATGAACGCAGGGGAAGACATAACAATGAAACGATTGACACGGCGGGATTTTCTGAAGGCATCAGCCATGGGTATGGGCGCGGTGGTGGTCTCCACCGGCCTGGCAGGTTGTGTGCTGGATAGCTCCGACGAGCGAACAATCAGCTTCACTCACGGTGTGGCCAGTGGTGATCCACTTGCCGACGGTGTCATGCTCTGGACCAGGGCAGCGCCGGCGAACGGTGGCGCTCCTGTGGGCGTGGCCTGGGAGGTGTCGACGGATGAAGATTTCGAAAACCTGGTGCATTCCGGCACGGCGGAGGCCGCGGAAGCCCATGATTTCACCGTCAAGGTGGATGTGCGTGGGCTGGCGCCGGGGCAAACCTACTATTACCGCTTCCAGACGACCGATCGTCAGTCACCGGTAGGCGTAACCCGGACACTGCCGGAGGGCAGTATTGATGCGGTCAGACTGGCCGTGGTGTCCTGTTCGAACTACCCGGCCGGTTACTTCAACGTCTACCGGGAAATCAGTAACCAAACCGATCTGGATGCCGTGGTGCACCTGGGGGATTACATCTACGAATACAGCTCCGACAGCAGCAGCTATGCGGCAGAGGATGCACAGGGGCTGGGCCGCACCTTCCCGGAGAACAACAACCTTGAGCTGATTGAGCTGGTGGATTATCGCAGGCGTTACGCTGCTTACCGGGCAGACCCGGATCTCCAGTCACTCCATGCCAGAGTGCCATTTATCGTGGTGTGGGACGACCATGAGGTGGCCAACGACACCTGGGAGGAGGGCGCCGAAAATCATAATGACGGCGAAGGCGATTTCACAGAACGCAAGCTCAATGCCCTCAAGGCCTATTTCGAGTGGATGCCTATCCGCCCGGTAATCGAGGGCAGCGACGAAGCCATTTTCCGGACCTTCCGGTTCGGCAATCTGGTGGACCTGCACATGCTGGATACCCGTATTATCGGGCGTGACCAGCAACTGGACTACATGGACTATTTCACGGGAGAAGGCCTCGATGCCGCCCGCTTTACTGCGGATGTCGGCAGTCAGAACCGCACGCTGCTGGGCGCGGAGCAGCTGCTCTGGCTGCAGTCTTCCCTGAACTTCTCCACTGCGACCTGGCAGGTGCTGGGGCAACAGGTACTGATGGGCCGAATGAATCTGCCCGCGGAGCTGTTGGTGGCGATTGCTAATGAGCAGTTCGACGGGCTGCCGGCAAAGCTGGCGGAACTGGCCCAGCTCAAAGGCCGGGCGCTCCAGGGGGATCCGTCCCTGACTGACGAGGAACTGGCACGCATCAACACTGTTGCCCCCTACAACCTGGATGCCTGGGATGGCTACCAGTACGAACGGGAAGTGGTTCTGGGGACTGCCAAGGCGCTGAACAAGAACCTCGTGGTGCTGGCGGGGGATACCCATAACGCCTGGGCCAACAATCTGAAAGACATTAATGGAGACCAGATTGGCGTGGAATTCGCCACGGCCTCGGTGACATCACCCGGTCTGGAGGAGTATCTGGGCATTCCGGATGAGATGATTCAGGGTGCGGAACAAGCCATCGGTCTGCTGGTGGATGATCTTGACTACCTGAATGTGAATCAACGTGGCTACATGCTGGTTACCTTCACTCCGGAAGAGGCGAGAGCAGACTGGTATTTCGTTGACACCATCAAGTCAAAGGATTACCAGATCGATGCGGCCCGCACTGCCTCCCGCAAGGTGTTGCCCGGGCAGGGCAATCGCACTGTGGAGCCCGTAACCGCCGTGTAGGGTGACGGACCGGCCATTAGCTATCCTGTCCTTGATGCAGCGCAAGTCATTCCCGGCGATTTCCGGGGTTAAATGGCATTGTTGGAGAGGCAGGGAGCTCTTGGGGTATGTCCGGATCGGTGGAACTGAAAGGCAGCGAACACCAGCAGCTGGAGCCTGAATGGCATGTGCTTCAGCCTGCTGATGCCCGGCAAAGGCTGAAGGCAAAGGAGCCTCTGTCTGATGACGAGGTTCGCCAGCGTCTTGCCGGTCACGGCCCCAACGCATTGCCGGAGGCCCGGGCAAAAGGGCCCTTGGCGAGGTTGGGCCGGCAACTCAAAAATTTCCTGATTTATGTGTTGGCAGCGGCTGCTGTCATTACCGCGAGCCTGGGCCATTGGGTGGATGCGGGCGTTATTATTGCCGTCGTTGTTATCCAGACCCTGGTGGGCTTTATCCAGGAAGGAAAGGCCGAGCAGGCTCTGTCGGCCATTCGCCACATGCTTGCCCCCAAAGCCAGGGTGGTGCGGTCCGATGGCCAGCATCAGATAGACGCTGCGAACCTGGTACCGGGTGATACGGTATTGCTGGAACCGGGCGACCGGGTGCCTGCCGATCTTCGTCTGGAGAAATCCCACAACCTGAAAATCGATGAAGCCATTCTCACGGGTGAGTCCGAGGCTGTTGAAAAATCGACAGAGGCGGTGACTTCCGATTCCCCCCTGGGGGACCAGGCCGGGATGGCGTTCTCCGGCACCATGGTTGCGACCGGCACTGGCCGCGGCGTGGTGGTTCGTACAGGCGCCCGGACTGAGATCGGTCGGATTTCTGGCCTGCTTGCCCAGACAACCTCACTGAAAACCCCCTTGCTGGAACAGATGGACAGGTTCGCTCGCATTCTGTCGATCGTCGTTATTATTGCTGGCATTGCCATTTTTGTTGGCGGCTCTGTGTTCAGCGGACTGCCATTCCGTGAACTTTTCATGGCTGTGGTTGGCCTTACGGTTGCAGCCATTCCCGAGGGGTTGCCAGCGATTCTCACCATTACCCTGGCGATTGGTGTGCGCCAGATGGCCCGTCGTCAGGCCGTGGTTCGGCGAATGCCGGTTATCGAAACCCTGGGTGCGGTGTCGGTGATCTGTTCGGATAAAACCGGAACCCTCACCAGGAACGAAATGATGGTCACCCGGGCGGTGTTGTCCGGGACCCGGCTGGAGGTGACCGGCGAGGGCTACAGCTTTGATGGTGCGGTGAACGACGAACAGGGACAGCCGTCGGACTGTGCGCTGCTGGACGAATTTGCCCGGGCGGCGGCCCTGTGTAACGACGCCCACGTACACCATGATTCAGGCAGGGTCAGGATTGCTGGCGATCCTATGGAGGCGGCGCTGTCCGTGTTCGCCCGTAAAGCAGGTTTTGATGTTGAAAACAGTGCCGCCGACTGGCCCCGGAAAGATGAAATTCCTTTTGATACTGAAAATCGCTTCATGGCCACCCTGAACCATGATCACCACGGGCATAGCTTGGTCTACCTGAAGGGGGCGCCGGAGAGAATCCTGGATATGTGTGTCGGCGAGGTTGCCGAATCCGGAGAAGCCCGGGAGCTGCGCCGGGATTTCTGGGAGCAGGTCATCACAGAAATGGCATCGGATGGTCTCAGAGTGCTGGCCCTGGCCCGGAAACCGGCAGAGCGGGGCACCAGCGAATTGGCCATTGAGGATCTGGAACAGGGCGCCGAGCTGCTTGGCCTGGTCGGGCTTTTGGATCCGCCCCGGCAGGAAGCCATCCGGGCGATTGCAGAGTGCCACGATGCCGGAATCCGGGTCAAAATGATTACCGGTGATCATGGCATTACAGCTGGCGCTATTGCCCGCAAGCTGGGCCTGAAAAATACCGAACAGGTGCTGACTGGCAAGGAACTGGACCAGTTGGATGATGACCAGCTCCGCGATCTCGTTGGCGAGGTGGATGTTTTTGCCCGGACCAGCCCGGAACACAAGTTGCGGCTGGTGACCGCACTTCAGGCATTGCACGGGGTGGTGGCCATGACCGGTGACGGGGTGAATGATGCCCCGGCACTGAAGCGGGCAGATGTCGGGATCGCCATGGGGGTGAAGGGCTCGGAAGCGGCCCGGGAGGCGTCTTCCGTGGTGTTGCTGGATGACAATTTTGCCAGTATCGCCGCAGCCGTACGTGAGGGCAGAACGGTCTACACCAACCTGAAAAAAGGCATAGCCTTCATGCTGCCGATAAATGGTGGCGAATCCATTAGCCTGATCACGGCCCTGTTGTTGGGGCTTACGTTGCCAATTTCCGCCTTGCAGATTCTCTGGGTCAATATGGTGAGTTCGGTGGTTCTGGCGATGACGCTGGCATTTGAGCCCGCGGAACCGGATGTGATGAAACGCATGCCCAGAGCCCGGGAGGAGTCACTGTTGAAAGGGTTTGTTGTCTGGCGCGTGGTGTTTGTGTCCCTGCTGTTTCTGATGGGGATCTTTGCCGCCTGGTACTGGGCCATCCACCACTACGGCGATGAGAGCACGGCCCGAACGCTGGCGGTCAATACACTGGTTGCGATGGAAATGTTCTATCTGTTTGCGGTGCGTTACCTGGATTCGGCATCGATCACGCTGCGCGGGGTGCTCGGCACGCCGATCGTGCTGTTGGCAGTTGCCATGGTGATCGCGTTACAGCTGCTGTTTACCTATATGCCCTGGTTTAACGATACCTTTGGCACCCAGGCACTTAGCCTTGAAATGCTGGGATTCGCAGCTGCAGCAGGGGTGGCTGTGCTGGTGATTCTGGAAGTCGAGACGGCGTTGAGAAGACGCCTGCTCAGGGCAGCCCCCGGGTAATGACAGCGGGATCGCCCCTGCCCTCCACCGCTGCCAGTTCGGCACTGGAGAGCCATTGTCCGGGTGGCTTGTCCATGACGCTGGCGCAAGCGGCCAGGGCATGGCCCCAGGAACAACCGTTGGCGAACAGCATGCCGGCCTCATTCAGGGTGCCGCCGCGGTTGATGTAACCCAGAACCCGGGCCTGTGATGGTTCCGGGAACAGTGGGTAGAGATGGCCCCGGAATATCTCAGGGCGCATGTGTGTTAAGGCAACCCGTCGGTGAATGCGATGGGGGAAAAGTCGCTCCCTCTCGAATTCCGAAAGGCATGCCTGGGCCTCCATCGTGTCCCTTGGCTGGCGGAATCTGCCGGGTTCCTGGATATAAACCAGCCGGAAGGGTGTGCCGGTCTCCCGCAGACGTTCGCACGCCCGTATGGCTTCGGATAACTGATAGGCGCCGTTGGCCATGAGCAGCAAAGGCTCGCCTGCGGAGGTGTCTTCGTCTACTACGAGCGCGCCATGGCGGGCCAAGAGCTCCGCTTCCCCTTTGTCAAAGACACAGGGGCGCTCCCGTTTCGGAACCACCATGCAGGTAATCTTGCCTCTTTCACTGAACACCGAGGGCAGTGCCGCCAGGGTGCTGTTGTAGTCCGCCGGAAACAGGACGCGGGACACGTCGTTCATCTCGGCCAGCATGCTCTCGCAGAAGGTGGTGTCCTGGTGGGACTGCTCGTTCTTGCCGTTCTCCCAGGTGTGTGAGGTAGCAATAACCGGAAGCCCAAGCCAGCGGGCGGGGCGGCCCACTTCTTTCTGGTGCCGGGCAAAAATCAGCTCCTGGCGAATGGCGCCAAGCATCTTCACGCAGAAAGCCTCATAGCTGGCGACCAGGTTCAGGCCCGCCTTGTTGGCCAGGCAGGCCGATACCACGGCTTCCTCGTTGAGCGCGGTGATGATCTTGCCGTGAACCGATTCCTGGTCGTTTTCGGGATCGTTTACCCGGTGCTTCAGATCTTCAAGGACACCCGCGAGACGATTGCTGGCCAGCTCGTCCGGATTGCCCACGCGTGGCCTGAGCCCGGGATTTTCAGCCACCAGTGCCCGGAAAAAGTCATCCACTGCCTTCATTGGCGAAGAGCTGTCCGGATTGGCCGGTAACCTGGGGATCACCGGATCCGGCGGATTACGGGTTGCAAGGGCATGGTCCCTCTCAAGGGGGCGTGATTGCCTGGCGTGCTGGTTAAGCTGAGCGACACAGTTCTGGAGCTCGTTTGGAGCCACCCACAGCCTGGCTGCATGTTCATTGAACAGCTCCCTCGCGCGGGCGTGCATGCGCGGGTTCCCGGGCAGTGGCAGGTTGTGGGCCGCATTGCTGCTGGCGCCGTAGAAACCATACCCTTTGGGGGCTTCCGCAATGCCATAAGGCACCCGAACGGGATAGCTGCTTTCACCCCGCAGTGCCGCCTCGCCATTGGTGACAAGCGCCTGCTCCATTTCATAGAGGGCACAGACGAAGGCCGCAGGATCGCGGCCATCAAAACGGAAGGGCACAAATCCCCGATGCTCAAGGTGTGCTTCGAAACGCTCGAGACCTTCGCGGGTGCCCAGCTCTGTTCGCTGTTCAATACGCCGGCCGTTGGCAATCATGACCGGCATGACGGCTCCGCAATCCTCGGCGCGCCACCAGCGAGGGATCCAGTCGCTCCCGCGCTGTTCCTCGGAGGCTCCGTCAGAGAGGAAGGCGACCAGAGACTCGCCGGGCAAGGGCATGTGGGCATACTGGAGTTCGGCAAAACCCAGGTAACCGCCTTCAAGAATGCCTCCTGCGGTGTGCGGATTGACATGGCTACCGAGGGGCGCGGCCATGGTCCCGTCCGGCTTCTGCCGGTAACTGTAAAAATCGGAAACCAGAGTAGAGAGCCCGTCAGGCCCCCGATAACGTTCAGCCTGCTCCGGGTGAAGGTTCCCGGTGAGCACATTCAGGGCATCCACCGCTGCCACACAATGCCCCTGGCCCATCAGCCAGCTCCTGGTGCGCCCGGTCAGATTGTTCAGTGCCAGATAGCCGGCATAGGCCGGCACCATGTTCAGCGCGCCGCCGGTGTGGCCTTCCGGATTGGTCTTGAAGTCCTGGGATGCCAGTGGCTGACCGGATACATCGACCTTGCGGGCGTAAGTCATATGAACCACCAGCCAGAGACCGGCACTGGTCAGCCTGTCCAGGTCGGCGAGCTTGCGATAGACCGTGGCAGCATCGGGCTGATGGCCGGCAGCAACCAGGTGCTCGGCCAGTACGCTGACCTGATGTTGCGTGGCTTCACTGTGCTGGATGACGCCATAACCATCGCACCAGCGCCGGAAATCCGGGCAGTCCGAAGCGGCGTGATTAACCGCTGCTGTTTGAATGGGTAATGGCATTAGATGCCTCCATGGCGTCAGTGTGTCCCGGAATTTTAAAGCCACTGCTGTTCACTGCCATTGATGCAGGTCAGTCGAAACTGCATATTTCCGTGAGCCATTTTGGGGTAAGCGGTTGGGTGGAAGGCCTTGCCAAAATCGTGCGAAGCCATGGATGGCGGAGCCGAGCTTACAGGGACGTATTTACAGCGTATTTTGGCAAGGCCTTCCACCCAACCGCTTGCGTGCACGTTGCCGAATGCCATGGTTTCTGAGAGTCTGGTCGGATAAGGCATCTGAAAAGGAGACTCTCATGACGCAAGACAAGAATCAGGACAAGCGCCGGAAATATTCGGCCCCCGTTGTTGATGGCATTGGCAAATCAGCCAGTCGCGCCATGCTTCGGGCAGTCGGGTTTACTGACGAGGATTTCAGAAAGCCACAGATCGGCATTGCGTCTACCTGGAGTAACCTCACGCCCTGCAATATGCACATCAATCAACTGGCCGAGGAGTCGGCGGCCGGTGCCGATGAGGCCGGCGGCAAGTCGCTGATCTTCAATACCATTACCATATCGGATGGCATTGCCAACGGGACCGAGGGCATGAAGTATTCGCTGGTATCCCGGGAAGTGATCGCCGATTCCATTGAAACGGTTGCCGGCTGTGAGGGATTCGATGGCCTGGTGGCGATCGGTGGCTGTGACAAGAACATGCCCGGATGCATGATGGGGTTGGCGCGCCTGAACCGGCCGTCGGTGTTTGTCTACGGCGGCACCATTATGCCCGGTGAGAACCACACCGATATCATTTCTGTTTTCGAGGCCGTGGGTGCGCATGCCCGTGGTGACCTGGATCTGATCGAAGTGAAGCAGATCGAGGAAACCGCGATTCCGGGCCCGGGCTCCTGTGGCGGCATGTATACCGCCAACACCATGGCGTCGGCCATTGAAGCCATGGGCATGAGCCTGCCGGGCAGCTCCGCCCAGAATGCTATATCAGACACTAAAGCTGCGGACTGTCGTGGTGCCGGGGCTGCCGTGCTGAATCTGCTGGAGAAAGACATCAAACCCAGCGACATCATGACCCGGAAAGCCTTCGAGAATGCAATCACCGTGGTGATCGCCCTGGGCGGCTCCACCAATGCGGTGCTGCACCTGCTGGCCATGGCCAGCACCGTCGGTGTGGACCTGGAGCTGGAAGATTTTGTCGAGATTGGCAAGCGGGTGCCGGTGCTGGCGGATCTTCGCCCCAGTGGCCATTACATGATGTCGGAACTGGTCGCCATCGGGGGTATCCAGCCGCTGATGAAAATGCTGCTGGACCGCGGGCTGCTCCATGGCGACTGTCTGACCGTAACCGGCCAGACTCTGGCGGAGAACCTGGCCGACGTGGCGCCCTATCCGGAAGGGCAGGACATCATTCATGCCTTCGATAACCCGATCAAGGCCGACAGCCATCTGCGTATCCTGTTCGGCAATCTCGCACCAACGGGTGCGGTGGCGAAGATTACCGGCAAGGAAGGTACGCACTTTACCGGCCGTGCCCGGGTATTCCATTCGGAAGAGGAAGCCCAGGAGCGGATCCTCGACGGCACGGTGGTGGCCGGCGACGTGCTGGTCATCCGCTACGAGGGCCCCAAAGGCGGGCCGGGCATGCGGGAGATGCTCAGCCCCACCTCCGCGATTATGGGCAAGGGCCTGGGCAGTGATGTCGCGTTGATTACCGATGGCCGGTTCTCGGGGGGCAGCCACGGGTTTGTGGTTGGTCACATCACGCCGGAGGCGGCTGAGGGCGGCCCGATTGCGCTGGTCGAGGATGGCGACACCATTACCATTGATGCCGTCAGTAACCAGATCGAGCTGGATGTCTCCGATGAAGAGCTGGAACGTCGGCGCCAGGCCTGGCAGGCGCCCAAGCCCCGCTTCACTCGCGGCGTTCTGGCAAAATACGCTCGCACCGTGGGCTCTGCCTCCAACGGGGCCATTACCGATCTGCCATGATCCGATGGCGCCGGGCAATCGCTGCTATAATTCGCCGCTGACGGGGCACTGATTGCCCGGACAGTTAACAAGTGAAGGGGCTTTGAAGCATGGGTATCCGGAGTTTGACCATCGGGTGGGTGTTTTTGCTGGCGCTGCTGCCCGGGGTGTCCCAGGCTCACCAGCAGGAGGCATCGATCAACGCTTCAGCGTCGTCGAAAGAGGCTGGTCCAAACCTGGCATCAGTGAATGCTGCGGTTGCCATGGCTGGCGATAACGAGCTGATTTTCGGCAAGAATGCCGACCGGTCCGTACCCATTGCCTCTGTTACAAAAGTGATGACTGCTCTGGTTGTTCTGGAATCCGGAGAGCCACTGGACGAATGGCTGACCTTCAAGAAGCGGCATACGCCCGCCGCCGCCAACGCTTACAGTCGGATCCGCATCGACTCGGAAATGCGTCGTAAAGATGTACTGCGCATTGCGCTGATGTCCTCCGAGAATTTTGCCGCCTACACCCTGGCCCGCAGCCACCCGGGCGGATTCGATGCCTTTATCAAGGCAATGAATGCCAAGGCCGTGGCCTTGGGAATGACTGGCACCCGGTTTGTTGATCCAACCGGGCTGTCGTCGGAAAATCTGTCAACAGCGGCGGACCTCGTGAAGCTGGTAAACGCCGCAGCTGACTATCCGGAAATCCGGGAATACTCCACCACGGGTTATTTCCGTGGGCAGTTCCGCCAGCCCCGCTACAGCCTGTCGTTTGGCAACACCAATGCCCTGGTGCATCGCGATAGCTGGGGCGTAGGGCTGAGCAAAACCGGCTATCTGTCCGAAGCCGGCCGTTGTCTGGTGATGATTTCGAAGATGAACGGCAAGGAAGTGGTGACTGTACTGCTGGATTCGCTGGGTACCCGCTCGCCCCTTGGCGATGCCGGGCGTATCAAGCGCTGGCTTGATACCGGAGCCCGCGGTTCCGTGGCGGCTGCGGCCCGGCGCTACGAACAGGAAAAGAACGCGGCCTACGCGACCGCAGGTAACAGCACAGTCAGTGTGAACTGACCCTGAAAGGAATCCCGCCATGATCCAGATTTTCACCACCGGTGGCACCATCGACAAGGTGTACTTCGATGCCAACAGCGAATTCGAGGTGGGGCACAGCCTGCTGCCGGAGTTGCTGTCCGAGTCGAATATCCACGAGGGCTATCGACTGCGGGAGTTGATGCGCAAGGACAGTCTGGAGATGAATGATGAGGATCGCCAGCAGGTACTGGCGGCGGCCAGGGAATGTGACTGTAACCGAATCGTTATTACCCATGGTACCGATACCATGGCAGATACGGCTGCGGTATTGGCCAGCCTCAAGGACAAGACCATCGTGTTGACCGGCGCCATGCAGCCGGCCCGCATGCGCCGCACCGATGCGGTGTTCAATGTCGGGTTTGCCTGGGCCGCGGTGCAGTTGTTGCCGCCGGGAGTCTACATAGCCATGAATGGTGAGGTGTTCGAGGCTGGTGCAGTGCGCAAGAATCTCAAGGCGCAGCGGTTCGAACGCACCTGAACGTCACGCCAGGCTGTCTTTTTCTTCGTTGGTCAGCTCCCGGTATTCACCGGGTCTCAACGTTTTATCCAGTTCAACCTGCCCGATCCGCAGTCGATGCAGTGCCTCAACGTGGTTGCCAACGGCTGCAAGCATGCGCTTGACCTGATGGTAGCGCCCTTCCGAAATCGTAAGCTCAATGATCCGGTCTTCCAGAAGCTTCACCCGGGCCGGTCGCGTTGGCTTGGGGTCGTTGTGCAAATCCACCCCAAGTTCCAGTTTTTGTGCCGCCGCGTCGGTCAGTGGTTCGCTCAGCGTTACCCTGTAAGTCTTGGGACAATCGGTCCGCGGTGAGGTAACCCGGTGGGACCACTGGCCATCGGTGGTGAGCAACAGTAACCCGGTGGTGTCTGCGTCCAGGCGGCCGGCAATGTGGAGGTTCCGGGCGATGTCTGCAGGCAACAGGTCGAGCGCGGTGGGGTGGTCGCTGTCGGTTGTCGCGCTTACCACGCCTGCCGGTTTGTGCATCATCAGGTAGCGGTCGCCCGGCAGAGCCAGCAGGGCTCCCGCCAATGCCACCCGCTCACCGCCGGTTAATTGTGTGTTGGCGCTCTTGCAGGTTTGTTCATTTACCGTCACCTCCCCGCGGCTGATCGAACGCTTGGCGTCTTTTCGGGAGAGTTCGGTACTGTTGGCAATAAACTGGTCCAGTCGCATGGTATTCAGCAATGTTTGCCCGGTGCCGGTGAGCTCAGGCTGGCCAGGCAGAGCACCGGGGTTTCTCCCGTCATCCGGGACCAGAGTACGCCCAGCGCTTCGGTGTTCACATCGGGTCGGGGAGTCCGGAAGCTTGCCGTAGGTTCTATGCCGCTGCCATTGCGGGTTGCGAGAACGAAGGTAAAAGGGTGAGCGCCAGGGATGCCCAGTCGGATGTCGGTGGCGGTGATGCGGTCGCCGACCTGATCGTAATCCAGAAAGCCCCGGGTAAACCATTCCAGACGCTGAGCCTCGGGCAGGTCCGACACTGCCTTCGCCAGATCGGGGCGGCGCGGGAAATATTCAAGATTCAACGGTGCATCACCGTCGAGGAAGCCAGTGACAATTTCCACCCGCTGATCCCCCTGCAGAGCCGTGGCACGCCACAACAGGGTGTTGAACGGCATGGGTTGAACCAGCAGGTCGGGGCTTTCAAGTCCCGCTTCCGCGAGCGCGGGTTGTACTCGCTGGGTAATGACCTGTTGGGCCAGGACACTCCAGCCCAGGTACAGGGTGGACACAGCCAGTCCCGCAATCACTGCGGACTTGGCCGGCGGCCGGGCAAGGAAAAACAGACAGCCGGCCAGCAGGGGCAGGGTATAGAACGGGTCGATTATAAAGATGCTGCTGATGGCCACCGGTGGCCCGATGGGCCAGAAAAGCTGGGTACCATAGGTGGTAAAAGCGTCCAGCAGCGGGTGAGTGATCAGGATCAGGCCCGTCAGGGCAAGCCATCGCTGGAAACTCAGTTGCGGTTTCCAGCGCCAGAGTAGCCATGCAAGGGCCACCGCCAGTGGGGCCAGAATGAACAGAGAGTGGCTGAACCCACGGTGCTGGGTGAAGTTGGCCACCGCCGTCCCGTAGTCGATCACCACATCCAGATCCGGCAGGGTGCCCAGCACGGCACCCGTCAGCAAAACCGAGCGGCCTAGGGTCTTGCCGGCTACGGCGCCGGCCAGGGAGGCGCCCAGGGCGGCCTGGGTGATGGAATCCATGTCAGATCAGTCTCGCTTCAAATTCGTTACCAGCAATAGTAGGCCGCCGACACTGCAATGGATCACTGGCTTGCAGGTACCCCGAGCTCCGACAGAACCGATTCACCAGGATAACCATCGGCCACCAGGTTGTTGGCGGTTTGGAACTGCCGGATGGCTGACCGGGTGGCCGGGCCCATGATGCCATCGGGCTTGCCGGGCTCATAGCCCCGTTGCTGAAGCGCTTGCTGAAGACTGATGATGTTGTCGCGGGACAGTGCCGGCGCATCCTCCGGTGGTGGGTTCTGCAACTTGCCTGCACCGGCAATCCGGTCCGCCAGGTGGCCCACCGCGATGGCGTAGAACTCGGAGCGGTTCCAGCCCATGATCACACGGAAATTGTGATAGGCGAGAAACGCCGGGCCACGGTGGCCTGCGGGCACCACCAGAGCGGCATCAATCGGTTCGCGGGCCAGGGCATTGCCGAAGGCATCGGTGATCCCCATGTTTCGCCATTCTTCCAGCGGCAGGCGGCGCCCGTCGGCCAGGGAATAATCGAAATTGTCGGGCAGCAGCACCTCGCGCCCCCAGCGATAGTCGCCGTTCCAGTTCATGGATTCCAGGAACCGGCCCGCAGACATCATGGCATCCGGCAGGCTGTTCCACAGATCCCGTCGACCATCGCCATCGGCATCGACAGCGTGCTTCAGGAAAACGGTGGGCATGAACTGCACGTGGCCCATGGCACCGGCCCAGGACCCTTCCATCTGGTCAGCCGGTATGGCGCCCTCATCAATGATGCGCAGGGCCGCGATCAGCTGCTCGGTAAAGAAGGTGCTGCGGCGGGGGTCGCAGGCCAGGGTTGTCAGGGAGCTGGGCACCGGCATCTTGCCGAAATAGCTACCGAAGTTGGTTTCCAGGCCCCAGAACGATACCAGATAGGGTGCTGGCACGCCGGTTTCGCGGGTGACCCGGGCGAGCAGGTCCTGGTGTTCCTTCAGCAGTTCGCGGCCCTTGCTGACGCGGGCGTCGTTAACCCGCCGGTTCAGGTAGTCAGCGAAGGTGGTGGTAAACTCCGGTTGACGACGGTCCAGCTCGATTACCCGTGCCAGATGCTGGACTCCGGACATCACCTCGCTGGCTGTCTTGCTGCTGACCCCGGCGGCAATGGCCTGTTCCTGAAGCCGGGCCTTGCATTCAGCGAACCCCGCCGGCTCGACCTCAGCGTTGTCCTGGGCGAAGGCAGGCAGTGACAGTAGTGACAGAAAACCGGAAAACAACAAGCCGCGGGTAAGGCCGCCCTGGTGAAGAATCCTTGCAGGTCTGGTCAGCACACAAAACCTCTATCAGGCTGATGGTGGTGGAATAGTCCTGAGCCCATGTTAGCGCGTTTTCCAGCCGGAGAAACACTGTCCGGGGCCCGGTGGAGTGACAATTCTTTAACCTGACGGTTCCCGGGAACGGCGGATTGTCGTCTTTTTGTTGCCGACAGGTTCCTGGCGTGGGTGTTTGTTCTATAGTTGGTCCATAGAATCGGGTTGTGGATAGGGGAAGGTCTGAACTATGGCAATGCTGAAAGCGCTGGTGGTGGATGACGCCAGCTTTGTACGTGATCTGGTCAAACGAACCGTTCGCCAGCGTTTTCCGGTGATTGAAACAACCGATGCCCAGAATGGCCGGCGGGCCCAGTCGCTGATGTCCCGTACCGCGTTTGACCTGATCCTGTGCGACTGGGAAATGCCCGAGATGTCAGGGCTGGAGTTGTTGCAATGGATGCGTCAGCAGCCCCAGTACGAAAATGTTCCCTTTATCATGATCACCAGCCGGGGTGACAAGGATCATGTGATCGAAGCGGTCAAGGGGGGTGTTTCCGAATATCTGGGCAAACCGTTCAGCCCCGAGGGGTTGAGCAAGAAGATCATCAAGGTAATGGGCCGCAAACTGAAAGAGGCCATGGATCGGAGCGGCAAGTCCATGGCCAGTCCGGCCGATGCCTTCAAGGAGTCGGCCAATCTGCTTACCCGCAAGCCGGAAACTGTGGCGGATAGCCCCGCCGCTTCAACCCCTTCATCACCCTCACAGGCCGCTCCTGCCGCAACTCCCAAACAGGCCCCGTCCCGTGGTCCGATGAGTATGGCATCGGTGCGCTTTGCGGAAAGCACCCTGAAATCGGTGGTCAAGGATATCAACCTGACCGAGGTGCGGGTCATCGCGAAGCGGGATCAGGTGTTTCCGGGGATTCTCGACCAGGCGGTAGTGGACATCGAGACCGGCGAGGGCCAGATGGCCCGCCTCAATGGCTACGTGCACCAGTTGCAGGCGGTGGACAAACGCCAGGACACGGATTTTGTCAGCGTCACCATCCGTTTTGTTGATGAAGATCCGAAAAAACTCGAAGACCTGTCGAGGTTTGTCGCACGCTTCCGCGCCGGGATGCGCTAACTCTCTGCCTTTTCCGGTACCCGCTCGACCAGTCGTTCCCGAGGGAAGTGACAGATGAACTCACTGCCCTCGCCAATCCGGCTGCGAATCTCCAGGTTGCCATCGTGGTTGAGCAGCACGTGTTTGACGATTGCCAGGCCAAGTCCGGTACCGCCGGTATCCTTGTGCCGGCTGGGATCGGCCCGGTAGAAGCGCTCCGTCAGGCGGGGTATGTGGACCGGATCAATGCCGATGCCGGTGTCCTTCACCGACAGGTGAGCACCTTCACGGTTGGTGGACCAGGCTACGTGGATCTGGCCATTCGCCGGCGTGTATTTCACCGCATTGAAGATCAGGTTCGAGAATGCGCTGCGCAGCTGGCTCTCATCGCCTTTCAGTAGCCGGTGGTCGCCGATGTGAACCGTAATCTCGTGCTGTTTTTCGCCGCTGAGCGCGCGGGCGTCGTGGCAGATCTGAGCCAGCAGCTGGTCTACGTCGGTCAGCGTGTCGTTGACTGTCTGTTCCCCGGTTTCGATGCGTGACAGCAGGATCAGGTCAGTGATCAGGGCTTCCATCCGGGATGACTGGGCGGCCATGGTGTTAATGGCGCGGCGCCACTTCGGTGGAAGATCCCCGGCGTTGTCCACCAGGGTTTCCAGGTAGCCGCTGATCACCGTAAGGGGCGTGCGCATCTCGTGGGAAACGTTGCCGACAAAGTCCCGGCGCATCTGTTCGAGCTGGTATAGCCGGGTCACATCCTTGGCGACGATCAGGCGGTCATCATCACCGAACAGGCTGATCTGGATCTGCAGGTGAATGTGGGGCTTGGCCGGGGAATGGATCTCCAGGGGCTCCCGGTAATTCCGGGAATCGAAGTAGGTCTTGAAAGCCGGGGTGCGTATCAGGTTGTGGATGTACTGCCCCTGGTCGGTATTGCGTCTAAAGCCCAGCAGGTATTCGGCAGAGCCGTTCCACCATTCCATGGCACCCCGGGAGTCGGTCATGATCACACCATCGCGCATGGCGTTGGTGGACTCCTGCACCCGGTTGATCTGGGCCCTTAACCGGTCCTGGGTTCTCAGGTGATTCTGGTGCAGTTTGTGGAGGTTGTCGAAGATATCCCCCCAGAGCCCGATGCTTTGTGGCGCCTCGTCGGTAGCGCTCGGGTTGGCCAGCCACTGGTAGAGGCGCCGGGCCTGAACCAGCGTCCACCACAGGTACACAATCAGCCCGAAGGTAAGGCCGTAGACGGGCTCTCCGAAGTAAAGACCAACCAGGGTGGAGCCAATCAGGCCACCGATAATGTAGCGCAGGTATCGTGACCAGTTGTGCTGCATCAAAAACTGCCTTGTGTCCGTTCCGGGGCTGATGCTCAGCTGGCCGGAGTTACTTACGCGGCTCTGGTCGAGAAACGGTAGCCGGTTCCCCGTACCGTCTGGATCAGATGATCGTACTGGTCGCCAAGAGCCTTGCGGAGCCGGCGGATGTGAACATCGACGGTTCGTTCCTCAACATAGACGTTGCCACCCCAGACCTGGTCCAAGAGCTGGGAGCGAGTATATACCCGTTCCTGGTGCGTCATGAAGAACTGAAGCAATCGGTATTCGGTGGGACCCATGGTCAGGGCTCCCTCCTCGGTGGTGACGCGATGACCGACCGGGTCCAGAGTCAGGCCTTCCACTTCGATTGGGCTGTCCACGCCCGGTGGTGTCGCACGCCGCAGGACCGCCTTCAGGCGGGCAACCAGTTCCCGTGGGCTGAACGGTTTGGTGATGTAATCGTCAGCACCCACTTCCAGACCCTGGATTTTGTTGTCTTCTTCAACTTTGGCGGTGAGCATGATGATGGGAATGTCGGCGGTCGCTTCCTCTTTCTTGAGACGACGCGCCAGCTCCACTCCGCTGGTGCCGGGCAGCATCCAGTCGAGGAGCACGAGATCCGGGTGTTTGTCGACAATCAGGGCATGGGCTTCCCGGGCGTCCGCTGCCTCCAGATAGTCATAATCCGCCATTTCGAGCGCCACCGCTATCATCTCGCGGATCGGGGCCTCGTCATCGACGATCAGGACAGTTTTTCCATTCATGGGCGTTAACCTGTTTCAGACCTTGATTTGTTGCTGCCCTATTACAACGTCCGAGTATTACAAGTATATGACAGGTTCAGCCCACTATCAGATCAATCACCAGGCCCGCAAATACCGCAAAGCCGGCCCAGTTGTTGTTCAGGAAGGCCTTGAAACAGCCATCCCGCTCACGTTCGCGGGCGAGGTACTGGTGGTAGACGAACAGGCATGCCATGGCCACGACACCCAGATAATAGAACGTGCCCAGTTCGGCGCGGTGGCCCACCATCACCAGAATCAGCACCACCATGGCTTGCAGCATGCCAATGATCGCCTTGTCAGCATCGCCGAACAGGATGGCCGTCGATTTGATGCCCACTTTCAGGTCGTCGTCCCGGTCCACCATGGCGTACAGGGTGTCGTAGGCCACGGTCCAGAGCACGTTGGCCGTGAACAGGAGCCAGGTGAGCTGGCTCAGTTCACCCGCTTCCGCCGCCCAGGCCATGGGGATGGCCCAGGAAAAGGCCGCACCCAGGAACAGCTGTGGCAGGTGGGTGTAACGCTTCATGAACGGGTAAATGAACGCCAGCACTGCACCGCCGAAGGACAGGTACAGAGTCAGCGGGTTGGTGAACAGAACCACCATCAGGAAGGAAACCAGACACAGACCGGCGAACAGCGCTACCGCTTCCCAGGGTTTAACCCGACCGGCGGTGAGCGGGCGGTCCCTGGTGCGTTTGACGTGTTTGTCCCAGTCGCGGTCGGCAAAATCATTTATAGCGCAGCCAGCCGCGCGCATGAAGAAGACGCCCAGGGTGAAAACAATGACATTGCCGAGACCGGGGCTGCCATCGCCAGCGAGCCAGAGGGCCCAGTAAGTCGGCCACAGCAGGAGCAGGGTTCCGATCGGGCGGTCTATTCTGAGTAGGCTGGCATAATCGGCCAGTCGGCGCTGGATAGGTTCTGGCACAGCGTCAGGCAGCATGGCGTGCGTCCGTCTGGTGTTCTGGGAATTGAATGAGAACAGCGATTATAGCCAGTCGCAGGAGGCCGGTTAAAGCGTGTTCCGCTGAAACAGCGCTGGTAGCAGGTATTCGCCAACCAGCAGGGAGCTGTTGTGGCCGCTGAACAGGGAGCGCCGGGCCAGTTCTGGCTGGCCAGGTGTGACCGGTTTGCAGAGGCCGGTTTCCAGCGGTCCCCGTTGCCAGTGGGGGCTGGTAAACAGGTAGGCGCCCAATGGCCGGTTTCCGAGGTGCAACAGTCGTCGCCCCTCACCTTCCAGGCAGTTCAGGGGAATGACCGTTCTGGCCAACACCCAGGGCTGGTTATCACCACACAGGCTGACTTCCCGTATCCACGCGAACTGGCGGTGTGGGATGCCGAGATGTCGGGCCTCCTCCTGCGTGGGCGCTGCAAAACCCTCGCGGCGGACCTCAACGTGAAAGGAGCGGCTGCATTGTTTTTGCAGGGCCCGTGTAAACGAGCCCTCTACCTGCAGCCAATATCGGGCAGGCCCATGAACCTCCGGGTTGCGAAGGCCGGCGGCCGTCAGCGATTGGTACCAGTCCGTCGGGGGGATGGTCAGGCGGCTGTCGATATCAGAGACCCTTGACTGCATAGATGCCAGGGGCATTGCGCCAGTAGCCCTTGTAGTCCATGCCGTAGCCGAACAGGAACCGGTCCTCCACGTTCAGGCCGGTGAAATCGGCTTTCAGATCCGGGCGGGCTTTGCGGTCGTGCTGCTTGTCGACAAGTACGGCCGTCAGTACCTCACTGGCACCGTGGGCTCGGCAGTAGTCGGCGATGGCGCACAGGGTGGTGCCCTCATCCAGGATGTCATCGATAATCAGAACGGTGCGGCCGTTCATATCCGCTTCGGGCTGCAGTTTCCACTCGAGGATACCGCCGGTGGTCTCCTGGCGGTAGCGGGTAGCGTGCAGGTATTCGGCCTGGACCGGAAACCGGAGCCGGGGTAACAACTGTCCGGTGAGGATGAGTCCGCCGTTCATCACGCAGAATAACAGGGGGTTACGGTCTTTCAGTCGGGCGGTAATATCGTCGGCCAGGTTGCCGATTGCAGTCTGTACCTGCTGTTCATCGACCAGGCAGTCGGCTTCGGCCATTACCTGGTTCATTTCGGCGACGGTATCGGTCATATCGGTCGGTCCTGTCGTAAAACCGGCGATTATACCGGAGAGGGGCGGCAGAAGGGAGGGGCCATCCCTGCTGTCAGATCTGTAATTGTGGCTATTGGCAGAAAACCCGGAACCGGGGCGTCGGCAATGGCATTGGTCAATTCCGGAGCGATGGGTATGATGGCCTGATTCGACAGTCGTTCGTATCTGTAATGCGAACGAAACACTTGCGCGCATGATTGTCCGACAATTACTATTGCGCCCGTATGATTTTGGGAGAAAACCTATGAAGAAGTGGCAGTGCGTGGTTTGTGGTCTGATTTACGATGAAGCTGAAGGCTGGCCCGAGGACGGCATTGAGCCGGGCACCAAGTGGGAAGACGTTCCGGAAGACTGGGTCTGCCCCGATTGCGGTGTCGGCAAGGAAGACTTCGAGATGATCGAGATCGGCTGATATTACCCGGCACGGCAGGTTGACCCCCGCCAAGGTTAGTCAAGTACAGGAACGCGGTTATGACTGAACAAGCCCCCATCGTTATCGTTGGCTCCGGTTTATCCGGCTATTCCCTGGCACGGGAAATCCGGAAGCAGGACAAGGATACTCCGGTTCTGATGGTGACCGCCGACGATGGCGTGAGTTACTCCAAACCCATGTTGTCCACCGGCTTTACCAAGGGTAAGGATGCCGACGGGCTGGCCCAGGGCGGTACCGACGCCATGGCGGAGCAGTTGAATGTCCAGATCCGGACCTTTGCCACGGTCACCGGCATTGATGCCGACGCCCACGAACTGATTCTCGGTGATGAACGCCTTGCCTACAGCAAGCTGGTCCTGGCCTGGGGCGCCGATGTGATCCGGCTTAGCCTCGATGGTGATGGTCAGGAGCATGTGTTTTCGATCAATGACCTGATGGATTACCGCGCCTTCCGTAATGCCCTGGGCGATGGCAAACGGGTGGCGATCATGGGGGCCGGTCTGATTGGGTGTGAGTTTGCCAACGACCTTCGCAATGGCGGTTACGAGGTTGATGTCATCGCGCCCTCCGAGGAGGTGATGCCTGGATTGCTACCAGAGACGGCCGCCAATGCCGTCCAGCAGGAACTGGAGAATCTGGGGGTTGGTTTTCATCTCGGCACTGTTGTCAATCGGGTCGACCGCAAGGGTGGCGGCGTCAGCCTGACCCTCTCCAATGGCGAGACCCTGGAGGCCGATCTGGTGTTGTCGGCTGTCGGCCTGCGCCCGAGAACCGATTTGGCAAAGGCTGCGGGCATTGAGACAGCCAGAGGCATTGTGGTGAATCGTGCGCTGGAGACGTCGGCGCCGGATGTCTATGCACTTGGTGATTGCGCTGAAGTGGACGGCCACGTCCTGCTTTACGTCCTGCCGCTAATGGCCTGTTCCCGCGCGCTCGCAAAAACATTGCTTGGTGAGCGAACCGAGGTGAGCTACGGCACGATGCCGGTGATGATCAAGACGCCTTGTTGCCCTACCGCTGTCTGCCCACCACCGTCCGAAGCCGAGGGCAGTTGGGAAACCGAGCAGGATGGCACCAGCGTCAAGGCGCTGTTCAAGAGCCCCTCAGGCGATGTCCTTGGGTTTGCGGTAACCGGCAGCTTTGCCATGGAGAAGCAGGCCTTGTCCAAAGAAGTGCCGCCGATACACGGCTGATTAATCCGACTCCCTTCCCACAGCCCCGGTAACGCGGGGCTGTTTTCTTTCAGCCGGCGACGGCTTTTCGTTGCGAAACTTCGCCGCTTGCGGTAGAAAACTCCGTCGTGTGCTAACGAAATCACAGGAGCAGGCATGCTTGAGGTAACCAAGAAACTGGTGGAGTTGCTGGATCTTTCACCCATCGGTGACGACCATTTCCAGGGTGACAGCGAGGATCTGGGCTTTCCCAATGTGTTTGGCGGGCAGGTTCTTGGCCAGGCGTTGATGGCGGCCAGCCGAACCGTTGAAGGGCGCCTGTGTCACTCCCTCCATGCCTATTTTCTGCGCCCGGGTAACCAGAGTATGCCTATCGACTACGAGGTCCAGCGCGTCAGGGATGGCGGCAGTTTCTCGGTACGTCGGGTGATTGCCCGTCAGGACGGCAAGGAAATCCTGACCGGTTCCATGTCGTTTCAGGTGGCCGAGGGGGGGTTCGAGCATCAACTGGCCATGCCGGATGCGCCGGACCCGGAAACACTGCGCTCGGAACAGGAATGGGGTGAAATGCTGGCGCCCCAGGTGCCGGAGAAGATGCGGCCGATCCTGACCCGCGACCGCCCGATCGAGATACGGCCGGTGAACCCGGTCAATCCCCTGAAGCCGGAGAAGCGCCCGCCTCACAAGCAAAGCTGGTTCCGGGCCCAGGGGCATCTGCCGGACGATCCCGTGCTGCACCGCTGCCTGCTGACTTACGCCTCGGATTTCCAGTTTCTCGGTACGTCGCTGAACCCGCACGGCCTGACCTTCATGAGCAAGGGGCTGCAGGTGGCCAGCCTGGACCACGCCATCTGGTTCCACCGGGATTTTCGCATGGACGAATGGCTGCTGTACGACAAGGACAGCCCCAGCGCTTCGGCAGGAAGGGGATTTAATCGCGGCAACTTCTTCAATCAGGACGGCGTGCTGGTGGCATCCACCACCCAGGAAGCCCTGATTCGTCAGAGGTCCTAGCCGGCTAGCCCAGTCTCCTTTGGTCCGGCTGAACGTTATTCTGGTCCAGCCAGGTCATCAGTTCATCGAAGGGTAATGGCGGTGTCAGCAGGTAACCCTGAATCATGTCGCAGCCCATGTCCCTGAGCAGGTTGGCGGTTACCTCATCCTCCACACCTTCCGCCACCACCCGATAGCCAAGGCTGTGGCACATATCAATGGTGGTCTGCACAATCACCCGGTCTTCTGCCTCGGTGGTCAGCTCCGTGACCAGTGAACGATCAATCTTGACCTCGCTGGCAGGTAGCTGCTTGATGTAGGACAGCGATGAATAGCCGGAACCAAAGTCATCGATCGATACCGGGATACCGGTAGCGCTGAGTGAGTTCAACGCCCGAAGGGAGTTCGCCGGGTCCTGCATCATGGAGGTTTCCGTCACCTCAAAAATAATGCTGCCCTGGTGACTGTGATAGCTGTTCATCAGGCGCTGGACAAAGATGGGAAAGTCCGGCTCCCTCAGGTTATTGGGCGAAATATTGATGGAAATGTTCAGTGGCCAGCCGCGCTCCAAAAGCCGTGAGCGTAATTCCAGTGACTGCTCGATTACCCATCGGGTCAGTGGTTTGATCAGCCCGGTCTGTTCCGCGAGCATGACAATCTCATCGGCGCGGATCGGTTTCGCCCGGCCGGGCCACCGGATCAGAACCTCAATCCCGACGATACGGCCTGTTTTCAGGCTTTGCTTGGGCTGCATGAACAGAGCAAGCTCGTTGGTGTTCAGGGCGTGTCGCAACTCCGACACGATGGTCAACCGGTCGGCGCTGTAGGAGTCCTTCTTGGATTTGTAGTAGGCGATGCCGCGCTCCCGGGCCGAATCCGAACCTTCGGCGATCACCGCCCGGCGTATCAAGGTGTTGGCATCGGTGCCGTGCTCCGGGAAGATGGCCACTCCGAGTCTTGGGTCCAGGGGAATCTGCATGCCCAGATAGTCGATCGGATAGCGTATGCCCTCCAGTGACTTCAGTATCGCCCGTGGAACGGAGCCCGTGGCATCGGCATCGACCACAAAGGCGAACGTCTGCGGGTCCAGTGATGCCAGGTAGAAATTTCTCCGGTCACTCTGCTCCACAGGCATAGCGCCCGGTAGCTCGCGAACCACTGCATTGTAGTGCTTGGACGCCAGTTCCAGAATCCGGTCACTGTTGCGGTGCCCCAGAGTCTTGGTGACCGACTGCAGGTTGTTCAGGTGGATGACCGCGACGCCGTAACGCCGCTCGGGGCTTCGCAGCATCAGATCGTTGAGCATCATCTCCAGGCTGCCCCGATTGGGGAGGCCGGTGAGGGGGTTATGCAGGGCGTGATCCATCAGCTTCAGCTCTGCCGACCGCCGCGCTGCCAAAGCATTCAGCTCCGCTTCCCGGGCGTCAACCTTGTCCTGTCTTTCCTGGTAAAGCCGCGCGGCCAGGGCCAGCGTAAGCAGAATGGCCTCCAGTGCTGACCCGATCTGCATGCCGTAAGTGGTCACAAAATTGTTGGGCAGCAAGCCGTACTTGTTGGCACCCGTTATTGCACTGCCGAGGGTTAGTGCCGCCCAGGCCACCGTGTAGTAACCGGCCTGCGGATTTCCTTTCCACCATTGAATCGGTCCGAGGATGGTGAGCAGCAGGCAGCTGGGAATGGCCAGGGCCACGGTCAGCCGGCTGCCGGTGCTGTAATCGACGAAGAAGGTCATCACGGCAACGGCTGCGTTCAGGGATATTGCGAAAACAACCAGCCGGTTGAGCGTTGGGCCGGTTCGAGGCAGCTTCAGGAACGAGCGCGAGAACAGCAGGGTGAACAGAACCGCCAGAGGCACTGCCATCAACATGATCTGGTTCTGGATGCCGGGGTTTTGTGGCCAGAGGAACTGATATGTGGCACCGTTCAACGCGCCGATGAGCAGCAGGTAACCCAGCGTTGACAGCACATAGAGCAGATAAACCGGTTCCCTCAGCGCGGCAAAGATAAACAGGTTAAAGAAGATGACCGTGATCAGGATGCCGTAGTAGACGGCATGCATCTGGTCCTCTGTGGAGGAATGCTCGAAGAATGCCTGGGCGTTCCACAGTTTGACGGGTATCTGCATCGCCCCTTCCGTACGTACTTCGAGCAGGATCCGGTACTGGCTGGCAATACTCTGCTCAAACGGAAAAAGAAAGTGCCGGTGGAGTATTGGTCGTTGATCGAAAGGAACGTGATCCCCGGTTGCTACGCGCCGGGCAATGCGTCCGTTTTCCAGCAGGTGAAAGGTGAGCTTGTCCAGCTGTGAGTAGCGAACTTCCAGCAGATTGATGGTTTCAGGGTGTGCCACCGGAAACCGAAGCCAGACGGTATCCCGGATATAACCGAAATTCGGACTTTCTTCCTCGAGCGTTTGCCAGTCGTCGGAGGCAAGCGCTTCACTGGCTGTCAGGTTTTCATCCGGCGCGACGCGCAGATACTCGATCTGCGGAACATACGACACCTCAGCCCCGAGGGACGGGGTGGTCAGGCCCGATAACAGCAGAAGCGTTATCAGAAAACGAAGCCAGAAGTTGGATGCCACGTTGAACCGTTTGCTTGTCATTTTCCAAACGAGTATGGCGTGTCGCCTTTGACGGCTCAAGTCGGCGGTAATCACTGTTTGGCAAATTTTTGTAGCCGGGGCTCAGATCTGCTCCAGCCATGACCGGACCCAGGGCACCGCTTCGACTTCCGGCTCCATGGTTTCGAGGGCATCAATCCGAAGGGTTTCCCCAACCTTTCGGGCAGCGGTTTCGTAAAGCGCTTCCTCAAGCAGGTCGCCAGCACCACAGAAAGTGTCACCGTAGGAGCTGTCGCCCAGGACGATAATGCCAAACGGCCGGCCCGGTTGTTGGGGTAGCTGATCGCGCAGTGCCAGATAGAAAGGCAGCAGATTCGCTGGCACTTCACCCTGCCCGGTCGTGGATGTGCATACCAGAAGAGGGTCGTTACTGGAGGTAATGTCATCCACAGCGGGGTTTTCAAGCACGGTCACATGGTGACCCTCGCCTTCCAGTTCCTTTTTGATGGCTCTGGCTGTCAGGAGCGCGCCACCGTAGACGCTGCCCACCAGGATTCTGATTGATGTCATAGGTTTCCTGCTCGTTGCCGAGGCAATGATTGAAGGGTTGTCCGGTGGCGCAAGATCATAGCGGGAGTGCTTTCCTGCCTCAAGGTGCGGGAGTGGGGGTGGCATCGGTTTCCTGGCTTCGAACCCGCGGAGCTATGCGGTTGCGCCCGGCTTCCTTGGCATTGTAGAGGTTCAGGTCGGCCTGTTTGAGCAGGTCATCCAGGGAGCGAGCCTTGGCAATTGAGCAGACGCCGGCGCTGATGGTCACCGGTAACGCCTGATCCCTGAATCGGAACGAATGCCTGGCAACTTGAGAACGCAACCTTTCAGCAAGCGTCAGGGCCTGCAGCAGGGAAGTGTCCGGTAATAAGACCAGAAATTCTTCGCCGCCCCATCGGGCCGCGACATCGGCCTGGCGGATCACTGTTCTCATCAATCCAGCGAACTCGCGCAGGACATCGTCGCCAGCATCGTGTCCGAACCGGTCGTTGATCTGTTTGAAAAGGTCCAGATCGATCAGGGCAATGGAAAAGTGATGCCCGGAGCGCTGGTAGCGGGCAAACTCCATGTTCAGGCGGCTTTGCATTTCACGACGGTTGGCAAGCCCGGTGAGTTCGTCCGTCCGTGCCGCATGCTCATGGGTTTCCGCAAGGGCCAGAAGTTCATTGCGCGCCTTCAGGCGGCTGGCTTCAAGCACGAAACAGAAAATCGATTCGAAGGTCAGGGCGGCGAAAAAACGGATCTTGAAATCCATGCTGTACTCCGCAGAGACCAGCGGGAGGCCGGGAAACTGGAATACCACCACTGCAATCAGGTAGCAGAACAGCAGAACGGCTGTGCCGGTTTTCAGATCGGTCAGGTAGAACAGCAACGGTGGAAAGACGTAGAACCAGAGTGGCCCGGTGTTGCTCTCCCCGCCGGAAGCAATCAGGTAAGTGAAAAGCAGTCCGACAACAACAATCATGCCGGCTTTCTGGCGGGCACGGTTGCCGGTAATTGCAAAGTACAGCATGTTCAGGGCAATCAGGCCGATAAAAGACCACAGTACCCAGGCATGGGTCGTGTGCTCGGCGAACCAGGCCTTGGCGCCGATGCCAATCAGAAACGCGATAGCGGTTGCCGAGAGCCAGGTGAGCAGTCGCGAGACCTGGACTTCTTCCCGTTCGCCGGCAGCGAGCTGCCCGGAGGAAGTTGAATGAGGCATGGAGACCTTGTTTGCTGTTTTTGTAATTTTGACGCTTTTAGTCGGAATTATGAGTCAAGTTAGTGAATTTTTGCAGTCCCGTCTGTGATGTGTTTACTCTGTGCGAAATGTAACCGTTTTATTTCATTTTCATGTCAAAAATTTTATAGTTGCCGCGCGGCAGAGTTCGCCCTCAATCCTCACAGACTAAACGAGACCTGAGCTGTTATGGCCCGTTCGAGCGGATTACTGGATACCCTTCTCACCAGCCCTACCACGGAACGATACAGGGTCGGCATCAGCCTGCTTTTCTTACTTGGTGTATGGCTGACTGTCGGATCATTCAGCCAGGGATTGCCCAACAGTATGCTGTTGATGGCCGCTGCGGTTATTGGCGGTTACATGGCAATCAATATCGGTGCCAATGACGTTGCCAATAACGTCGGCCCAGCGGTGGGTTCCGGGGCCTTGTCGCTGGGTGCGGCCGTCATTATTGCCGCTATCTTCGAAGCTGGCGGTGCGATCATCGCCGGTGGTGATGTGGTTTCCACCATCAAGGGCGGCATCATCGACCCTTCCAGCCTGGAAGATGGTCGGGCTTTCGTCTGGTTGATGACTGCCGCCTTGCTCGCTGGCGCGCTCTGGCTCAACCTTGCTACCTGGATGGGCGCGCCAGTGTCTACCACCCACTCCATTGTTGGTGGCGTTCTTGGTGCCGGTATCGCCGCCGGTGGCTGGGGTATCGCTGACTGGGCAGTGATGGGCAAGATTGCGGCCAGCTGGGTAATCTCGCCGGTTCTCGGTGGTGCCCTGGCAGCCCTGTTCCTGTTCGCGATCAAGAAGACCGTGTTGTATCGCAAAGAGGTCATTCCTGCGGCCAGGACCTTTGTTCCCTGGCTGGTGGCCATCATGGCCTGGGCTTTCGGAACCTATCTGATGATCAAGGGCGTCAAGAAAATCGTCAAAGTCGATTTTCTTGAGGCCACACTGATCGGTCTTGCCGCCGCTGCCGTCGTCTTTTTCATTATGCGCACCCTGGTGGGCCGCATGGCATCGACCATGGAGAACAGCTCGGCGGGGGTGAATTCCCTGTTCACCTGGCCGCTGATTTTTGCTGCCGCGCTGTTGAGTTTTGCTCATGGCGCCAACGACGTGGCTAACGCCATTGGTCCGCTGGCTGCTATCAATGACGCCCTTTCTGCTGATTCGGTTGTCATGTCGGCGAGCATACCGATGTGGGTGATGATGGTGGGCGCCCTGGGTCTGGCCGTTGGCCTGATGTTGTTCGGGCCCCGCCTGATCAAGACCGTTGGCAGTGAAATCACCGAGCTGGATAAGACCCGGGCCTTCTGTATTGCCCTGTCCGCGGCGCTGACGGTAATCCTTGCGTCTCAACTGGGCCTGCCGGTCAGCTCCACCCATATCGCCATTGGCGGTGTTTTCGGTGTTGGCTTCCTCAGGGAGTACCTGAAGTCCAACTACGCAACCCAACTGCACAAGATCATGGAGCACCATGATCCGGCCGAGCAGGAGCGCCTGAAACCTTTCCTGGATGATTTCCGCAATGCCTCGGTTGAGGAGATGGAAAATCTGCTCAAGCAGGCCAAGAAGAAAAAGCAGGTGCCTCTGTCCAAGTCAGAGCGCAAGCGCCTGAAGAAGATCTATCGGGAAGAAATGGTGAAGCGTTCGCATCTGGTGCGCATTGCGGCTGCCTGGATCATCACGGTGCCGGCGTCTGCCATCATGGCCGCCATCCTGTTCTTTACGCTCCGGGGCTTGTTGATCTGACCGGGCTGGTTGTATAAACCGAGTTTGGTCATACTATCTTTCAAAAGGGGTGTCTCACCCCTCAAGCCTATTTGTCCATGGAGTGAAGTATGAGTTCATCCGTTGAAAGCCGTCAGGCGAAGATGATTGATGAGCTGAGGACCTTTATCAAGAAGGTTCTGAGCGATCCGACCATTGCCGTCAAATCCATGGAGATCGCTCGGAAGCATCGCGGTCAGCCGAATGCCGAGGAGCTGATTGCACGGGAGATCAGTGCCAGCACCAATATCCGGATTCCGGAGAACTGGAGTGAGGCGGACAAGATGTTTCTGGATATCATCCATGATGTTCTGGATGATGAAGAGGCGCTTTACTGATCTACTCCAGGTTCATGGCCTGAAAGCTCGGGGAGGAGCCGGCTGGCGGGACGTTTCAAAAACACGCTGTGAATACGTCCCTGTACGCTTGGCTCCGCCATCCCTGGCTCCGCACAGTTTTTGAAACGTCCCCCCAGCCGACTCTTCAGGCTCCAGCGTTTGCCGCCGTACTCAAGCCTGTCTGGCGTTTGGCGTCGCCTGCTTCAATACCGCATCTGCCATCTGGTGCAGGATGCTGATCTCATCCTCGATACCCTCGTCCCGTGACAACTCTCTCTGTTCCGAAAGGATGTCTGCCAGGATTTCTTTGGTGGTCAGCGGATTGGCCAGTACCACCCGGAACACGATGCACGGGAAATTGAAGTAACGGGCCGGCTCCAGTCGGGTCCGTGAGACGAATGCCTTGCCCCGTTCCCGCTGGGTTTTCTGGATGAACTTGGTAATCCGGTTCAGGCAGGTGTTGAGCTTTTCCGCCTGCAGGGGATCGGCGATGGCAAGGGCTTCCTGGACGTTTTCCGGGCAGTAGCGGTAGGTCAGGATGTTCAGTTCGGGCCTGGTGACCAGCTCGAAATCAGGTTCTGCCTCGATCATGTCCGCGAAGGTTTTGGCCTTGTCGATGCCCTGGTCGATCAGGATTTCGTAGCCTTCCCGGGCCAGGATTTTCAGGCCGGAGTGGATCAGCATGGACATGCCGGGCCGGGAGCCCTCGAGGGTGGTGCTGCCCAGATCCCGGGAACCTTTACGGATGATGTACTGGGCGTGGTGTTCCACCGCGCTAGCGAGGCTCGGGTCGCGGAAGACCACCAGGCCCACGCCCATTGGGACGTAGAGCTGTTTGTGGGCGTCGAAGGTGACGGAATCGGCCTTCTCGATGCCGCGCAGCAGGTGTTTGTAGGTGCGGGAGAACAGGGTTGGCCCGCCCCAGGCGGCGTCCACGTGGAAGTGGGCGCCGAATTCCCGGGCGATGTCGGCCATGGCGTCCAGGGGGTCTACGTTGCCGGTTTCGGTGGTGCCGGCCACGCCGCAGATGGCCATGACTTTGATTTTCTGGCGCTGCAGTTCCAGGCACTTGTCCCGCAGGGCATCGGTGTTGATGCGGTTTTCGTCGTCGGTATCCACTGGGATCAGGGACTCGCGGCCCAGGCCGAGTACGTCGGCGGCCTTGCGCAGGGAGTAGTGGCCGCGGCGGGAGACGACGATGGCGGCGCCTTCGTAGCCGTAATATTTCAGGGCCCGGAACAGACCTTCCTGGTGCAGGCCCCGGAAGCTGCCTTCTGCCGGGAAGGCCCGGTTACGGGCTACCCACAGGGCGGTGAGGTTGGCGACGGTGCCGCCCGAGCACATGGCCCCCAGGGCGTAACGGGGGTCGTGCATCCACTTGCGGTAGAAGGCGCCGTCTTCCTGGTACACCAGGCGGTGAATCATGCCCAGTACCTGGCGCTCCATGGGCGTGAAGGCCTTGGAGGTTTCGGTTTTTACCAGGTTCTGGTTCAGGGCAATCATGATTTTCGACAGCGGCAGCATGAAATACGGCAGCGCTGAGGTCATGTGCCCGATAAAGGCCGGCGAGGCAGTGTGAACTGAGTTGGCTACCAGTTTGTCGAGCAGGAACTGGGCCTGTTCAGATACGAAGACGGGCTTCTCGGGAATGCTGTAGTCGGAGAAGTCTTTCTCCACATCCGAGAGGTCCCGTTCAACCGCAACAATGTGCTCCTGCAGAAAGCCTGCAAGATTGCTGGAGATGTTCTGGTCAATCCGGCTCAGCGTCGATTCCGGCGCCTCGGGCACCGTGAATACGCGATACATTGCCTCTACCGAGGCCTGGGCGGATTTTTTCTTTCCGGTCATAGGTGCCACTCACACTCAGTGGTCATCCGAAGGGCCGGTTCCGGATGCCCTGCGGATACGGCCGGCATTCTTGTCCGGCATTGGTTTCTGGTCACTTGCCGCTGGCAGGCGCACTGGCATCCCTGAGGGGGCGTAGTATACGGCCTGACAACAGGTTACGCCATACGGCTCCTGTGCGGAGGTGTCCGGTCAGAGTATTTCCCGGTGTATGTCCAGTATGGCAGCATCCACGCGTTCTTCGATGGCTTTTTCGATCTGGTCCAGGCGTTGGGTAATCTGCTGGGAGGAGGTGCCCAGGGCCGCGATGGTCCAGGTGGCGCAGTCGAGGGCCTCCTGGTCGGCGGTTTCGGCAACGGCCAGGTCGGGTTCTTTGCCCCAGACGGCCTTCAGGGCGGTAAAAACCTTGCGCTTGGCTTTGAGGTCGTCGCAGCCGTAGAGCTGGAAGTGCAGGGTCAGTACGCCAACGTGGGGCGTGATAACCGGCTGTTGGGGCGTTTGGCCTTCCCGCAGGAGTTTTCTCAGGGCTTCTGACATGTCTGGTTCGCCAGGATTTAAATGGGCTGAAAAGATGTCGGATTACGGCTTCGCCTAATCCGACCTACTGTCCGGGTAAAAGTTAACCGTAGGTCGGATTAGCCAAAGGCGTAATCCGACAGATCTGGTTAACAGGAATCTTTTAGCCTACTACAGGCGTTGCCCGTTTGATAATGGCTGCCGGATCCGTGCCCGAGGGCAGGTTGCCGTAGTTCATGCCGCCACTGGACTGCAGTCTCGAGGCACAGAACGCGTCGGCGACGGCGGCATCCGAGTGGCGCAGCAGCAGCGAGCCCTGCAGGGCCAGAGCCATGCGGTCGACGAGGTTGCGGGCGCGGTACTGGAAATCGCTGATGTCAGCGAAGTCGTGTTGCAGCTGCGCCAGGAACTGGTCGAACCTGCGGTCGGCGCCTTTGGCTTCGGCGGCTTCCTTGAAGAAGGCGTCGAGGGTTTCGGGCTCTTTTTGCAGGGCGCGCAGGGTGTCCAGGCATTGGACGTTACCACTGCCTTCCCAGATGGCGTTGACCGGAGATTCCCGGAACAGCCGGGGCATGATGCAGTCTTCCATCACGCCGCTGCCGCCGATGCATTCCATGGCCTCGTAGGCATGGTTCGGAGTGCGTTTGCAGATCCAGTATTTGCCCACCGGGGTGGCCAGGCGGGCGAGCAGGCGTTCGTGCTCTTTGTCCTGGTTGTCCAGGGCCCGGGCGATGCGCATGGTGTAGGCCAGTGCCGCTTCGCTTTCCAGGGCCAGGTCAGCCAGGACATTCTGCATCAGGGGCTGGTCGATCAGCCGGGCGCCGAAGGCGCTGCGGTGGCGGCAGTGGTGACTGGCCTGGGCGATGGCCTGGCGCATGCCGGCGGAGCTGCCGATCATGCAGTCAAAGCGGGTCATGGCCACCATTTCTATGATGGTGGGCACACCGCGGCCTTCCTCACCAACCATCCAGGCCAGGGCGCCCCGCAGTTCGGCTTCGCTGGAGGCGTTGGCAACGTTGCCCATTTTGTTCTTGAGGCGCTGGACCTGCCAGGGGTTTTTGGTACCGTCCGGGCGCCAGCGGGGCATCAGGAAGCACGACAGTCCTGACTGTGTCTGAGCCAGTACCAGGAAGGCGTCGCACATGGGGGCAGAGACGAACCATTTGTGGCCCACCAGCTCATAGGCCTGGCCCGGACCTCCTGCGCCGATCGGATAGGCTCTGGTGCTGTTGGCGCGCACGTCGCTGCCGCCCTGTTTCTCGGTCATGGCCATGCCGATGGTCACGGAGGTTTTCTGGCTGTCCGGCAGGTTCCGGGGATCGTAGCTGTCGGCCAGTATCCGGGCTTCCCAGTCCGCCGCCAGTTCTGGCTGTTTACGGATCGACGGGATCGCGGCGAAGGTCATGGTCACGGGGCAGCAGTGGGCGGCCTCTACCTGGGAATGCATGTAGTACTTGGCAGCACGGGCAACGTGGGCGCCCTGGCCCGGATGGCTCCAGGGACTGCTGTGCAGGCCATTGTCGAAGGCGATGCGCATCAGCTCGTGATAGGCGGGGTGGAAGTCCACCTCGTCAATGCGGTGGCCATAGCGGTCGTGGGTATTGAACACCGGCTTGTTGGCGTTGGCGCGAAACCCCAGATCAATGGTTTCAGCAGCCCCGGCCAGGGCTCCGAATGCCTTTAGGTCTTCGGAGGCTTTGCCGGCGCCTTCCCGAAGGGCAGCTTCCTGCAGGGCAAGATCCTGCTCGAACAGGTTGTAGTTCTCCAGAGCCGGGGGCTGGTTAAAGACCTCGTGGGTAGTCGCCAGGTAGCGATCTACCTGGTCATTTAAGGGCATCTCCGGGCGGGGCTGCGGCGCGTTCATGGCTACCTCCTGGTGCCGGTCAACCCCTGCATGCAAAAGCGGATGATGGAATTGACCAGCGGGTCATTGTTGTCTTGTGTTGCGCTGTTTCCCTGGCTGGTCTGTGTTGGTGACAATGGGCCAACCAGGCTTTCCGCAATGGCGCCTACCAGGCATGTACTGCTCTGGCGGGCGTCCTGATCCGGGATGCATCCTTCTTCGATGCCTTCACGGATCGCTTTCTCGAACAGATTGGCGTAGGCCTTGCGGTACGCCAGTCGCTCTTCTTCCACTTTCGGGTCCACCGGTTCGGCGATCAGTGACCAGGCCATTTGCGGGCCTTTCAGAGCCCGCTCTGCAAATTGTCTGAGAGCCCGTTCCAGCCGCTCAGCCCCGTTCCCGGCAGACGCCAGAGCTTCGGCGACTTTGTCGACTTCCCGTTGAGTCGCCAGTCGGAAAATTTCGGCGAACAGGTCCTCTCTGGACTCGAAATGCCGGTAGATAGTTCCTGTGGCAACGCCGGCCAGGCCAGCGATGCGGGTAACCCGGGCGCTTCTGAAACCGCCTTCGGCCACACACTGATAGGTGCAGTTCACAATCCGTTTACGCGCCTCGGCCTTGCGCTGGCGCATCTTCTCCGTTTCTCGATAGGCCATTCCAGCTCCCTGTAAATAGTGAATCATTATTCATTCTTTGTGTCAATTTTTTAGTCAACTGATGAATATAAAATTTCCACTTTCAATTCAATCGCTTGCTTGTGGATACAAAAAATTACAAAAAAGTCGTTGCCAGTAAATAGCGCGGTCACCAAAAGCAGATTATAAAGACGCCAAGACGAAGCCGCAGGCGGTCGTTCGTCGATACGGAGTGAGGTTCCCTGCGGGGGCGCAGCACTCGACCATCTGTTTTCGTTGATGGAGAAAAGATCATGAGTGAATTCGACGAAAGCAACCTGGAGCAGTCCGGAAGCTGGACCAGCGACGGTGACGACAACCATTCCATAGCCGGCCGTGCACGAGTTCGCGCACAGTTGCAGGCAGACATCGAAGCGTTCCTCAGTCAGGGCGGCAAAATTCAGGAAGTGGATACATCCTTCCGCTCCGACACGCCTCGCAAGGTGGAAGTGGGTTTTAACAACCGCTCCCTCTGAACGCTGACACGGTAGACCGGGGCGCCCCGCCCCGGCTCCGTTTTTGATCCCTGTCTCGGTATGACTGGTCAGCGTCGTTTATCCTTATTCATTATTATTTTGCGCCGTTAGACCGGGCAAATCGCCAGTCACCCGATGATCCGGAACGCCTTTGGTAATGAAGTCCCATTCCCGTCTTTTGCTTGTTTTGCTACTGATAATAGCAGTTGTTGGCAGCTTCTGGCTGCTGAGAGCAGATCCGGCCCGAGTTGGCGAAACCGCTACTTCTGTGCGTGTAGAAGAACGGTCGATTGCAATGGGTCAGGAGGAGGGCGTTGCTGCTCCATCGGACCTGGTGAGCAGGGCGCCCGCGGCCCATGTGCCTGATCAGTTGCCAGACTCGCTGGCCGGTACATCAGTGCCGGATGGGTGGGCCCGGACAGACCGGCTTGGCAATCTCATCCCAACCCCACACCTGCGGCAGCTGTTCGAGTATTTCCTTTCAGCCCTGGGAAAGGAATCGCTGCAACAGCTGGTGGCACGTATTGAGACGGCTCTGTCGGTCCTGGATGAGCCGGCGAGATCCCAGGCCCTCACAACCCTTGGCAACTATCTGGAATACAAACTGGCGGTTTCTGATCTGGAACAGAGCTACGGAGAGGTGTCCGGACTCGGCGCCGGGGAAATGCAACGGAGGATGGCAGAGATCCAGGCCCTGCGCCGTACCTGGCTGGATGCTGACACTGCCGACGCTTTCTTTGCCGACGACGAGGCAGTGGACCGTTTTCAGATTGAAAAGCTCAGAATCACGAGCAATGACAGTCTGACTGACGAGCAGAAGGCAGAAGCTCTGCGTCAGGCCGAGTCCTCCCTGCCAGAGCCCATCCGCAAGGCCAGGGAAGATACCCGCCGTTTTGCCGACTATGAACAGGCACGCCGGGAGCTGGCAGATGATCCTCAAGCGCTTGCGGCCTGGCGTCGGGAGGTTTTCGGCGAGGCTGCGGCGGACAGGCTCGCCCGACTTGAGGTGGAGCAAAAGGCCTGGGATCGCCGGTGGCAGGCCTACGCCGATGAGCGGGACCGGTTGTTGTCCTCGGGGCTGGCTGGGCCGGAACGCAAGGAAGCGCTGGAGCGACTCAGAGCCAGCCACTTCAATGAAACCGAACGGGTCCGTGCCCAGGCGCTGGATTCGATCCGGTAATCAGTCTGTCATTTAATCGCCTTATCCTGCTGAGGGAGTCTGCAACCAGCGGCGTTGGCCGTGTATGATGGCGCAAAGGGCGCCCGGCCTATGCCGCGCCGGCCCATCAGACATCTTGTTCAGCCATTCAGGAGGTTGTCAGTGCCGATTCCGACTCCCCGTGCGTTTCCCGCCACCCGCCTGCGCCGCAACCGGGCCAGCGACTTTTCCCGTCGCCTGGTGCGGGAAAACCAGCTCACGCCGGACAACCTGATCTATCCGGTGTTTGTCCTGGAAGGTGAGGGGCAGCGGGAACAGGTGCCATCCATGCCGGGCGTGGAGCGCCTGAGTATTGATCTGCTGGTTGAGCAGGCGGCGGAACTGGTGGAATTGGGCATCCCGGCCATTGCCCTGTTTCCGGTCGTCCCGGCTGAGAAAAAGAACCTCTCCGGTTCCGGGGCCTGGGATTCCGATGGCCTGGCGCAGAGAGCGGTCCGTGCCCTGAAAGCCGCCCATCCGGAGCTGGGCGTGATTACTGACGTGGCACTGGACCCGTTCACCACCCATGGCCAGGATGGCATCATCGACAATGACGGGTATGTTCTAAACGACGTCACCATCGAGGCGCTGGTCAATCAGGCGCTTTCCCATGCCGACGCCGGTGCCGATGTGGTGGCGCCGTCAGACATGATGGATGGGCGGATTGGTGCCATTCGCGAAGCCCTGGAAAACGGCGGTCATGTGAATACGCGGATCCTGGCCTATTCTGCCAAGTACGCCTCAAGTTATTACGGACCTTTCCGGGATGCGGTGGGCTCGGCGGGCAATCTTGGCAAGGGCAACAAGGCCACCTACCAGATGGATCCGGCCAACGGCGATGAGGCATTGCATGAAGTCGCCATGGACCTGTCCGAAGGTGCGGATATGGTGATGATCAAGCCAGGCATGCCGTATCTCGATATCGTGCACCGGGTGAAGACGGAGTTGCGGGTTCCGACATTTGTCTACCAGGTCAGCGGTGAGTACGCCATGCACATGGCGGCGGCCCAGAACGGCTGGCTGGACGGCGATGCGGTAATGATGGAGAGCCTGATGGCCATGCGCAGGGCCGGGGCCGACGGAATCCTCACCTACTTTGCCGTGCGCGCGGCCCGACTGATGCGGGATCGAAAACACGGATAGATCAAGCAAGCCATTCGCCGGAAGCGGCGAGCACACTGGAATCGAGGAATCATGACAACGGATACGGCGAAGAATCAGATGGCAGGGGATGAGCGGAGTGTGCCGGCGCCGGTGGACGTGCCCCCGGTTGGTGAGGAAATCAACCTGGATGCCAATGAAAACTACTTTAACCGGGAATTGAGCCAGCTCCAGTTCAATTACCGGGTTCTCAAGCAGGCACTGGATACGACCCACCCATTGATCAACCGTCTGATTTTCTGCTGCATCTTCAGCAGCAACATGGACGAGTTCTTCGAGATCCGTGTCGCCGGTCTGCGACAGCAGATGAAGTACGGCCGTGAAACCGTCGGTGCCGATGGCATGATGCCGGAACAGGCCCTGGCAGAAATCAGCCGTGTGGCCCACGAGTACATTCGCGAGCAGTACGACATCCTCAACAATGTACTGATTCCCGAGATGGAGCAGGAGAACATCCATTTTGTCCGTCGCCGGGAGTGGACACCGGAGCAGGCGGAGTGGGTTCGCACTTATTTCGAGGAAGAGATCCTGCCGGTGGTCAGCCCCATCGGGCTGGATCCCTCGCACCCGTTTCCACGTCTGGTCAACAAAAGCCTGAATTTTATTGTTGAACTGGACGGCAAGGACGCCTTTGGTCGGGAAACCGGTATGGCGATCGTGCCTGCACCCCGTTCGCTTCCTCGTCTGGTCCGGCTTCCCGATGAGGTCTGTAACGGTGGCGACAACCTGGTGTTCCTGTCGTCCATGATCCACGCCCATGCCGATGAACTCTTTCCGGGAATGGAGGTGAAAGGCTGCTATCAGTTCCGGCTGACCCGAAACGCTGACCTTGAGCTGGAGGACGACCTTGAAGACCTGGCCTCGGCCCTTCGCGGTGAGCTGCTCAGCCGCCGGTTCGGCGATGGCGTGCGACTTGAGGTTGCCGACAACTGCCCAGAGGAGCTGGTTCAGTTCCTGCTCAAGGAGTTCGGTCTGACCGAGCGGGATCTTTACCAGGTACACGGCCCGGTCAACCTGACCCGCCTCATGGCTGTCGGTGGGCTGGTAGACCGGCAGGATCTGACCTATTCCGGTTTTTCACCGTCGATTCCCAGGCAGATCCGCAGCAAGGAATCGATGTTCGACGCCATCCGCAAGCGTCCAATCCTGCTGCTGCATCCCTATGAGAACTTCAGCCCGGTGGTGGATCTGCTGCGTCAGGCCGCCAAGGACCCCCAGGTTCTGGCCATTCGACAAACCCTCTACCGCACCGGCGCCGATTCAGAAATTGTTGAAGCCCTGGCAGACGCCGCGCGTCGTGGCAAAGAGGTTACCGCTGTTATCGAACTGCGGGCCCGCTTCAGCGAGGCGGAGAACCTGGAGCTGGCCAGCCGGCTTCAGGAAGCCGGGGTAATCGTGGTGTACGGTGTGGTCGGCTACAAGACCCACGCCAAGATGATCCTGATTGTCCGTCGCGAAGAGGGGCGCCTGCGTCGTTATGTCCACCTCGGGACCGGCAACTATCACGCGGGTAACGCCCGCCTGTATACCGATTACAGCTTCATGACCTGCGATGAGTCTATCGGTGACGACGTTAACAAGCTCTTCCAGCAGCTCACTGGCATGGGCAAGGCCCTGAAAATCAAGAAGCTGTTCCACTCGCCCTTCACCCTCCATTCGCGCCTGCTCAGCCTGATTGAGCGCGAAGCTGGCTATGGCGAGAAAGGCCGGATTATCTTCAAGTTCAATGCGCTCACCGAGATCCAGCTGATCAAGGCGCTTTACCGCGCTTCCCAGGCGGGTGTGAAAATCGATCTGATTATCCGCGGTATCTGCTGTCTGCGCCCAGAGGTGCCAGGCCTTTCCGAGAATATTCGGGTAAGGTCCATCATCGGACGTTTCCTTGAGCATACCCGGGTGTACTACTTCGGCAACAACGGCCGCCCGGATGTCTATTGTTCCAGCGCCGACGGCATGGAGCGGAATCTGCTCAGTCGCGTGGAAACCGCCTTCCCCCTCGATGACCCCGAGCTGGTCGCCAGAGTCAGGGAAGATCTGGATACCTACCTGGCGGACAACTGCCAGTCCTGGGTGCTGCAACCGGATGGCAGCTATATCCAGAACCAGCCCGGCGACGATGAAGAGCGCCTGGCCTCCCAACTGGTACTGCTGGAACGGCTGACCGGAAAGACCTGATTTACCGAACTGGAGAACGCGTTTGAACGCCAAATGGATGATCGCTGGTGCTGGTGTACTGGCTGTGGCTGGTGGCCTGCCCTGGGTCGTGGGGTACGTGACTGAACAGCAGTGGCAGAAGGCAACGGCGGAGGTGAACAGTGCCCAACCGTTCCTTCGCATGGAAACCGATAACTACGATCGAGGTATTCTCGGGGCCCGGTTCACAGGTTCGGTTAACCTGAGGAATCCGGAAACCGGAGAATCCCGGCAGTTTGCCTATCGTGCCGATGTCACTCATGGGGTAACCGGGAGTCTGGTGGATTTCGAACCCGAGGGAGGCTGGGCATCAGGGGGCACGGACTGGTTTTCTGGCGAAGAGCCAAGGCTGACCCTGGAAACCCGACTCTGGGGTACCGCAGTGATTGAGCTCGAAGCGCCCCAGATGACCGTAACTGACGCGGATACCGGGGAGACACTGGCCTCGAGCGGCGGTCTGGCAAGAGTCGAGATCAGTGACTCGGGCTCGCAGGCGGATGCCTTGATGGTCTGGCCGGCCCTGACTCTGGCGGGCCAGGATTTGGATATTCGGGTCAGTGACTTCCGCCTGGAGCAGACAATGACTCATCTATCGGGCGAGGTCTGGACTGGCTCTGGCGAAGTAGTGGTGGACTCGATTGCGGTGACTCCCACTGCACAAACGCCCGTTACGCTCGAGGATATTTCGATTCGCAGCAGCAGTGAGCCGCTCAATGATGGCGAGCGCCTGGACTCGCGGATGGCTTTCGAGGTTGCCAGAGTTGCAACGGCCGATGAGGCGTATGGCCCCCAGCGGCTGGTGTTCGAACTGTCCGGGCTGGATGTGTCGGCCTGGAGCGGGCTGACGGAAAGCCTGTCATCACTGCAGGCTCTTGCCCTCAGCGAGGCCGCCGGTGGTCCTCAGCAGTTCGAACAGCAGATGGCTGCCATGCAGCAGGTAAACACGGCCCTGCGTGACCTCGCCGCTGCCGGCTTCTCCGTTGGTTTTCCGGAGCTGACCATAACCACGCCGGAAGGTGTGGTGGAGGGCAGCGCCAGTATTTCCCATCCGGATCTGACAGCAGATAAGAAGGGCGAGATGCTGATGGTAATGCAGAAGCTGACCGGGGAGATGGATCTCAGTCTCCCGCTGGCACTCGCCGAGGAGTACCCTGAATTCCAGATGCAGCTGGCGCCCTTGATCAAACAGGGATTGCTGGTTCAGCAAGGCGACCGTTTGGTGCTTGATGCCAGTATGAAAGATCTCATGCTCGACGTGAACGGGGTGGAGATCCCTTTGCCGCCGTTGCTCTGAGGTCTGGTTTCCTGCCGTAAAAAAGCCCGTTGATCGGGGCTTTTTCGTGGCGCGAGTTTCAGCTGAATTTCTTTTTCAGGGCAGCCTCTACCGCCGGATCGACAAATTCCGAGACATCGCCGCCCAGGGAGGCGATTTCCCGGATCAGGGTGGAGGAGATGTAGGACAGGTGGTTGGCCGGTGTCAGGAATACGCTTTCCACTTCCGGAGCCAGCCGGCGGTTCATGTCGGCCAGCTGGAATTCGTATTCGAAATCGGACACCGCCCGGAGACCACGGAGGATCACGGTGGCGCCCTGTTCGCGGACAAAATCGGCCAGCAGGTTGCTGAAGCCGGTGACGCTGACATTGGGGAGATGCGCGGTCGCCTGCCGGACCAGTTCGCAGCGTTCTTCGAGGTCGAGAAGTGGCTGTTTCTTGGGGTTGTAGGCGATGGCGACGACGATTTCATCAAACATTCTGCCGGCCCGTTCGATCAGGTCGGTGTGGCCGTTGGTGATGGGATCGAAGGTGCCCGGGTAGATGACTTTGGACATGCACAGCTCCTTTCTTTGCAAGGGCCTAGGATAGCAGCATTTTTTGGCTACCTGTAGTTGGCGGCCAGGACACTGGAAGATGCATGTCGGTTATGCGGTGGTGCCAGCTGGAAGGGCTGATCCGGGAAACGCTACGAGCACATCCATGTGCGCTTGAGCGAAGCCATCCCTGGCTTCTCACATTCCCGGATCAGCCCTTCCAGCCGGCCCTGCTATCCCTGTGCGGGTCTCCCCGACGGGCACTGTTAGCCCACTGATCAAGACAGTCTTTGTGCAAGTCTGGTGCTGTTTCTGGCCGCCAAAGCATAAACCGACAGCTGCGGATTCGCCCCAATGCTGGTTGGGAAGATCGAGGCATCGTGGACGCTGAGGTTGCTGACTTGGTGGTGTTCGCCAAAGCCGTTGACAACCGAGGTTGCCGGGTCTGCGCCCATGGCGCAGCCGCCCATTTGGTGGGCGGTGAACAGGCGGACGCGGTGGGGGGCCATGGGGAGTTGGTCGATGGCGGCTTTGGCGTCGGTCCAGTTGGTGTACCAGTCGGAATCCAGGTGCATGAGGCGGACTCTCTCGGCGCCGGCGGCGAACTGGATTTCGGCCATGGTGTGGAAGGCCTTGCGAAGGCCGTCCCAGAGGTAGTCGGTAACCGGGTAATCCAGTACCGGGCTGCCGTCGTCGCGGAGCGAGACGGTACCGCCGGGACTTTCGGGGTGGAAGCCGTCCCGAAGCAGAGCGATGACGGACTGCATGTGGGGCAGGCCAGCCATGTTGTTGATCTGGGTTTCGCCGTGGCCCGGGATGACGCCGCTGGACATGCCTGGGTGTAGTGGCGGCACTTCGAGTTTGTAGCCAACCGGGCCGTCGACGCCGTTGCTGAAGTTGAATTCGTCCGAGTAGATGGACTGTGGCGCGCCGTAGAACGGATCGACGCGCTGAGGCATCTGGGCGACTGTGGCGTTCACCGGGTGGATGAAGGAGCGTTTGCCGATTCGCTGGTGCGGGTCCGGGATGTCGGAGCGGAGCAGCAGGCCGGGGCTGCCGATGGCGCTGGCGGCGACCACGAAGTTTCTGGCTTTGAGATTGACCTTGATGCCGGTCGGGGTGATGCCGTCATCGGCGAACGCAGACGCTTCCAGGTGGTCGATCTGGTCCTGTTTCATGACCAGGCGGTCGGCGCGCAGGCTGTGGAACAGGCGGGCGTTGTTGTCGAGTGCACCGGGGATGGTGGTCATGAGGGCGCCCTGCTTGGCGTTGGTCGGGCAGCCGACGCCACAATAACCGAGGTTCCAGCAGCCTTTCACGTTGCGGGGGATGATCTGCCAGCTGTAGCCCAGTTTCTCGCAGCCCTGGCGCAAGATGTCGTTGTTGACGTTTGGGTCCACCTGCCAGGGGGACATGGAATGTCGTTCTTCCCGACCGTCGAACCAGGGCGCCATGGCGTCTGGCCGGAGGTCTTCCAGTCCGAACTGATCGGCCCAGTAATTCAGTGTGGGCTCCGGTGTGCGGAAGCTACTGGTCCAGTTCACCGTGGTGGAACCGCCCACGCAGCGGCCCTGCAAGATGGCGATCGCCCCGTCCCGGGTTACCCGGCTCATGCCTTCCTGGTAGAGGTTGGCATAGGAGGTCTGCTCGTCCATTTTGAAGTCTTTCTGGTAATACAACCGGCCCTCTTCAACAAGGATTACGGACAATCCGCTGCTGGCCAGAATCTCGGCGGTGGTGCCGCCACCGGCGCCGGTTCCGATAACAACAACGTCGGCTTCCGTGGTCAGGCTTTCCGTCAGTTGGGCACCATCGGTGACTTTCCAGCCTGATTCCAGGCCCCGTGCAATACGATCGGTCAATGACATGTTTGGCTCCGTCAGATCAGCTGGCAATCAGGCATTCTGGAATTGTGGTAAGGCGTCCACCGCGTATTGCGGCGGTCCGGGGTAGCCGGACAGGTGCCAGAAATCCCGATAGCCGTAAAACGCCACGTTGCTGATCTTGGTCAGGGCAATGTAGCCATTGTTGAACAGCCCGATACGGCTGGTGCGCCAGCGCTCCAGAAACGCATCCGCTTCCTCAGTGGTCACATTTGGCCAACTGGACCAGACCCTGGCAACGGTCACGCGGGTGAGCCCGAAGTTCAGCAGATCAAACAACCGCCGCAGTTCTTTCTGGTTGGCCGGTCCGAACTTGTGGATGCCGGCATCAATGCGCTCGATTGTTCCGGCAATGGCGATGTTTCTGGCCTGGGGCTGCTCTGGCAAACCCGGGCCAATCATGGCGGGCAGCAGGGCCTCGAACAGCGCAATGTCATCCTCGGTCAAAAAACGGAACTGATAGCTGGCATCCATCCGGGTACCAACGGCACTGAGACGGCCTGCTGGCTGCGTCGCGCAACCGCTCAGCCCGGCGGTGACACTGACGGTACCCAGAAACAGGGCGCCGCCCAGTCCGGTTTTGAGAAAGCTTCGGCGGTTGAGATCGGAAAATTGAGGGTGTCCTGACGGATCAGGGGTCTGTTTCTGCATGGGGGTGTTCTCGCTATTGTTTTTGGATAGCGGGGAAAATGCTGAATCGTCGAGGGCTACCGGCCCTCGACAGACTCCCATAAATGGGCCTTAGCGGATAAAGAACTTGTAAACCATCTTGTGCGCGGTCGTCCCATGGGGCGCATAGACAAACTTGCCGCTGTTGAATTTCTGCTTGGTGAAAATGGCCCGGTGATGGGAGAAGGTCAGGAACCCTTCGCGACCGTGGTAGTGCCCCATGCCGGAATCGCCGATGCCACCAAAGGGCAGATCGTCCTGGGCCACATGCATCAGCGAATCGTTGATGCACATGCCGCCGGAGTGGGTGTTATCCACCACATGTTGCTGCTGGGTCTTGTCGTATCCGAAGAAGTACAGGGCCAGGGGGCGCGGGCGATCATTGATGTAATGGATTGCTTCGTCCAGGCTGCCATAGCTGACGATGGGCAGGATCGGACCGAAGATCTCATCCTGCATCACCTTCATGTCCGGTGTGGTTTTCAGAACCAGCGTCAGCGGAATCTTGCGGGTGCCATCCTTGAGATTCTCCCGGGCCGGGTTGATTTCCACCAGCTCGGCTCCCTTCTCCCGGGCATCCTCAAGGTAGCTTTGCAGACGATCATACTGACGCTCATTGATGATGGCGGTGAAGTCGTCGTTGTCCCGCAGGCTCGGATACATCTCGGAAAAGCGGGCACGGAACTCGTCAACAAACGACTGCACCCGGTCGGCGGGACACAGCACGTAGTCAGGTGCCACGCAGGTCTGACCCGCGTTGAATGCCTTGCCGAAGGCAATCCGCTGGGCGGCATCTTCCATTGGCACATCCGGAGAAACCACGGCCGGAGATTTGCCACCCAGTTCCAGGGTGACCGGCGTCAGGTTCTCTGCTGCCGCCTTCATCACCAGCTTGCCCACGGACGTGGAGCCGGTGAACAGAAGATGATCAAACGGACGTGATGAAAAGTCCGCAGCCACGTTGGCCTCGCCGTTGATTATCGAGACCAGGTCTTCCGGGAAGCTGGCTTCGATCAGTTCCTTGAACAGCGCCGATGTGTGCGGTGTGTATTCCGACATCTTGATCATGGTGCGGTTCCCCGCAGCCAGTGACGCAACCAGGGGGCCCACTGCGAGGTAGAGAGGGTAGTTCCAGGGCACGATCACACCGACCACACCCTTGGGCTGGTAGTGGACCTTGTTGCTGGCGGGCTGGAACAGCACGGAAACGTGGCGTTTTGATGGCTTCATCCAGCCGCTGAGGTTTTTCAGGGTGTAGTTGATGCCCTGAATCGATGGCATTACCTCGGCAATCAGGGATTCGTCCTTCGAGCGGCAGCTGAAATCCCGGTCTATGGCATCCAGAAGCCGATCCTGGTTGCCAAGCAATACCCGCTTGAGGCGTTTAAGGTTTTCCTGCCGCTCGGCGAGGGAAGGCATGGGATTATTGCGAAATGCCTTTTTCTGGTCCTCAAACACCCGGTGAGTGTGCTGGATCTGCTTCTTGCTCTCGGTGAGCTGGACGACAGTGGCTCCCATGATGCTTTCTCCTCTTTGGCCCCGCTCTGAGTCGGTCGGCGGCCTGTTGTTTGCGTGATTGAACGGCTGGCGAAAAAGTGTTCAATTTGCGTCTGGGGGTATTATTAGAGTATATACTCTAGTGAGTCAAGCGGAGGCGGGTGGCGAATCAGGCCATCTGTGAGCTGAACAACAACAAACGCCGACGGGTCTATGAAGACAAGAGACAAGATACTGCTCTCCAGCCTGGAGCTGTTTAACGAACGGGGCGAGCGTAACGTCACCACCAACCACATAGCAGCAAACCTGGCGATTTCGCCGGGCAACCTCTATTACCACTTCCGCAACAAGTCCGACATCATTTACGAGATCTTCCTGGAATACGAAAAGCTGGTGGATTTTTATCTCGATATTCCGGAAGACCGGGCCATGACCCTGGACGACATGACCTTTTATCTGGAATCGGTCTTTGACGGTCTCTGGAGTTACCGGTTCTTTCACCGGGATCTGGAGTATCTTCTGGACAGCGATCAGCGACTTCGGCAGGACTATCGCGACTTTACCAACCGGTGTCTGGCATCAATCAGTCGTATCTTCGAGAAGCTGGCGGAAGCGGGCATCATTGAACCCCAGGAAGAAGACCTGAGGTCCGCCATGTCGCTGAATGTCTGGCTGGTAATTACCAACTGGATGGCGTTCCTGAAAACGGCCCATGCAGCCGAGGAATCTGCCTGCCTTACTCTCACTGAGCTGAAGCAGGGCATCTACCAGGTCCTGACCCTCGAGATCCCCTATCTGACTCCGGCCTACCGTGAACGCGTGATGGCCCTGAGAGAAAAATATCGCCCGGCACTGCCTGGCAATGACAGTTCGGGCGCGGGAGCGTATACGTGAAACCCGAAGATCTGGTCAAAAAATGATCTGATCAGGAACTTTCGTCGAACATACTGATCAGAAAGGGTGACGTTGGGAATTCGGACATTCCTTGCGTCTCCTGAGTGCGATCTCAGGTTTTAGCACGTCGCAAACCCTGACGTTTCACCGGTCTGTCACCTGGCAGGCCGGTTTTTTTATGCTCAGTTGGTGGTGTCCACTTCCCCGGCGTTACCTTCCAGCCAGTCGATCAGCGCCTCCCTGCATTCGTCCACGCCCCGCTTTGAGGTCGCGGAAAACATGATCAGATGCTCCACGCAGGTGTACGTTTTCAGATCCCTGGCAATGCCCAGCATGGCGGTTTTGGCCTGGCCGAATTTCAGTTTGTCTGCCTTGGTGGCCAGAATCATCAGCGGCAGGTTGTTATGCTCGCACCAATCCACCATCATTTGGTCGAAATCGGTCAGAGGGTGGCGGATGTCCATGACCAGGACCAGACCACGCAGGCAGCGTCGGTCATTCAGGTAGTGGCCGAGGTGCTGTTGCCAGTCGTCTTTCATGTCCCGGGATACTTTGGCGTAGCCGTATCCGGGCAGGTCGACCAGGCGGCAGTGCTCGCGGTTGAGCGAGAAGAAGTTGATCAGCCGTGTGCGTCCGGGGGTCTTACTGGTGCGGGCCAGCTTGCCGTTAGCGGTGATGGCATTGAGTGCACTGGATTTCCCGGCGTTGGAACGGCCAGCGAAGGCAACCTCGGCGCCGAAATCCGGCGGGCACTCATCCAGGCGGGAAGCGCTGATGAGAAATCGGGCGCTGTTAAAAGAAAGGCTTTTTTGAGTCAGATCAGGGTCCACAGCGGTTGGCTTTCCTTTGGATTTCAGTTATCAGGGATTAATGTATAATGCTACACCAATTCCGGGCGGCGCGCTGCGCGCGACCGCTGTCAGCCCCGGTTTTGAGCCTGAACTGGTCAGCGCCTGCCGGCTGCATAGCGAAGAATACCCTTAAAAGATGAGAGAAGCGGAGCGAGCATGAAAAAACTGATCGCAGGAGTAGTTCTCGGTGTTGGCCTCACGGCAATGGCGCACGGGGCGGGAGATCCTCAAGCGGGCGAACAGAACGCAGCGGTATGTGCCGGTTGTCACGGCCAGAATGGTGCCAAGCCCATTATGGGGTCTTATCCCAAGCTGTCCGGTCTGGGCGAAAAATACCTGTATCGGCAACTGGTGCTGATCAAGGACAAAGAGCGGAATATCGCGGAAATGACCGGTATTCTGGATAACATGAACGACCAGGATCTGCAGGATCTGGCTGCTTACTTCAACTCCAAGGACATGGTTGTTGGCCAGGCCGATCCGGATCTGGTTGATCAGGGTGCTGCCCTGTATCGTGGCGGCAACATGGCGACGGGAGTGCCAGCCTGTGCCGGCTGTCATAACCCCCAGGGTGTTGGCAACGAGCCGGCCGGCTATCCCGCTCTCGGTGGTCAGAACGCAGAGTATCTGATCAAGCAGCTGAATGCCTATCGCGATGGTTCCCGGGATGCCGGTACGAACGCATCGATCATGATGGATGTCGCGTCGAAGCTGACCGATGCCGAGATCGAAGCAGTCTCCAGCTATATTTCCGGCCTGAACTGAAATTGCCGGGCTGTACCGAAAACCCCGCCTGGTGCGGGGTTTTTTGTTGCCTTTCGTTTCTGTAACTGCCGACCTGTGGAACTTTTCAGGTACGCTGGGTCATAATCCTTCCAAAACGATATTCAGATAACCGGAGATTTTTCATGTTTCGATCCTTCAGAACGGCTTTCCTGCTCCTGTTGGCGCTGTCTGTTTCTGGCCTGGCCAACGCCGCAGAGTGGAAAGAAGGTACCCATTACAATCGGCTGGATAACCCGGTAAGAACCGACAGCGATTCCGGTGTCGAAGTGGCGGAAGTCTTCTGGTACGGCTGCCCCCATTGCTACAACTTCAAGCCATTGATCGAGGAGTGGGCGGCCAATGCGCCCGATTACGTCAACTATGTGAAGATTCCTGCGGCACTCGGCAGAAACTGGGAACCTCACGCCTATGCTTTTTATGCCCTGGAAGCCATGGGTGAGCTGGACAAGGTGCACGACGCCCTGTTCGATGCGTTGGCTGGCGAGCGCCGCCCCCTGAATTCGCCGGAAGCCCTGGCGGACTTCGTTGCGGATTATGGCGTGGATCCGGATGAATTTGTCAGCACCTACAAAAGCTTCGGTGTGAATGCCCGCATGCAGAAGGCCCAGTCCAAAATCCGCGGCGCGCGCATTACCGGAACACCGACTATGCTGGTTAATGGCAAGTACACGGTCAGTGCATCCATGGCCGGAAGTCATGAGAATGTTCTGGACGTGGTGGACTACCTGGTTGCCAAAGAGCGGGGCGAGGTGGAGTAAATCGCTCCAAGACGTCAGAGCCGAGTACAACAAGCAGACGGCCGGTCGAGACCGCCACTATGTACAAGCATTTAAGAAAGCAGTTGAATGGCATCCTGAAGCCGGTCGGCGGGCCAAGGGGTGCCTGCTCGGGAACCGAGCATGTTCCCGAGTTCGAGCCACAGCGACACATTCGCCTGCTGACCTTCAATATCCAGGTCGGTATCAATACCTCGTCCTACCGTCACTATCTGACGCGGAGCTGGCAGCACATACTGCCTCACCGTAACCGCATCGAAAACCTGGACCGGATTGCCTCCCTGCTGCGCAGCTACGACGTGGTGGCCTTGCAGGAGTGCGACGGCGGCAGTCTGCGCAGCGGCTATATCAATCAGGTGCAATACCTGGCCGAAGCGGCCGGCATTCCGTATTGGTACCAGCAGCTGAACCGAAATCTTGGTCAGATCGCCCAGCACAGCAATGGTCTGTTAAGCCGGTACCGGCCCCTTGACGTTACCGAGCATAAGTTACCGGGGCTGATCCCGGGCAGGGGGGCGATCATCGCCCGCTATGGCACCGAGCATGACCCTCTGGTGCTGGTGCTGATGCACCTGTCTCTGAGCAAGACGGCCCAGCAACGCCAGTTAGGCTACATCCGGGAGCTGATCGCTGATTACCAGCATGTGGTTCTGATGGGAGACATGAACGCTCATGCGGAGCAGCTGCTTACCCAGACACCCCTCAAGGAAACCGATCTGGTGCCCTTGCCAGACACGGCCCACAGTTTTCCAAGTTGGCGGCCCGAGAAGGCCCTTGATCATATTCTGGTGAGTCCCTCATTGGAGATCCGACGGTCAGAAGTGGTCAGCTATCCGATGTCAGATCACCTGCCTATCGCCATGGACGTGGCGTTACCCGAGGGTTATCTGGAGAAGTTCTGACTCTGGTTGCCAACAGTCAGACGCGAGACGGACTCCCCGATGCCTGGATGGGTGGAGCTGCACCCCTTTCCATAAGGACTTGGGTGGAATATCACCCAAAACGCCTGGTAACCAGCGTTCGAAAAAAACGGGCGCTGTCGTCTAATGAATTGAAAAATCGACTCATTCCCGTAGCACTAAGCCATTCAGCAGAATTGGCGCAAACCTTGCCAATGTCTTCCCGGTGCCAGCTTGTTTTTCAGGTCGGGCTGGCACGCAGAAGTGCAGGCTCTTGCGGCCTGCCGTCCAACTAAAAATAAATCGGGAAGCAAATCTGTGAATAATCAAAACAAACTTCGTTCTGCCATTGTCGCAATTGCCTGCGGGATTACTTCCACAGGTGTCCTGGCCCAGGCGTCAGTCTCCAATGTGAGTGTAGATCCATACGGCCAGATCAACTACGGCGTGATGGTGACTGACTCGGCCGCTGGCACCAAGACCTATACAGCCGACAACGATAACAGTGCCAGCCGGGCTGGTGTGAGACTGAGTGGTGATGTAGCCGATACCGGTCTGACGGTTGGCGCCCATGTGGAGCTTGAGTACCAGGTTAACCCATCTAATGCGGTTTCTGAGGATGAGCGAACCATTTCCGGAGAGTTCGCGGAGCGGCACCTGAATGTCTATGTCGCCGGTGCTTTTGGCAAGGCTTCTGTTGGTCAGGGTGATGGTGCGGCTAACGGAAATATCGAACGAGACCTTTCGGGTACCGCGGTAATCTCTTATGCCAATCCCGGCTTGATGGGTGGTGGTCTGAGTTTTGTCGAAAAGAGCAACCCTGCGGATACCGTCCGTTTCGGTGCAGCCATGAGCGACCAGGATTTCGAGAGCCGTTATACAAGGGTGCGATACGATCTGCCAAGCGTCGGACCGCTCAAAGTAGCATTAAGTCAGGGTACCAAGAACGATGATCAGGACGTCACTGAAATTGGCGCACGTTTTGACGGTGACCTGGGTGGCAAGGTGTCTGCAGCGGTTGGTTATTCCAGTCGTGACGTTGGGGGTGCGGCGGATAGGGTAGACACTCTGGGTGGTTCGGTGTCGTGGTTGCACGACAGCGGATTTAACGTGACCGGCGCATACTCGACTGTCAGTGATGACGACGCGGCAAACCCGGATTCAGACTTCTTCCTGGTCAAGCTGGGTTACAAGACAGGTCGTCACGCGATGGATATCCATATGATGGAAGCCTCGGATCGCGTTGCCGAAGGCGACTCTGCTCAAACCATTGGTCTGGGGTATGTTTACACGCCGGTGAAGTACTTCAGCGCCTACGCCGGTTACAACAACAACTCACTGGACCGCAATGCAGGCGATTACGAAAATGTAGACACTCTCTTTGTGGGTGCTCTCCTGAAGTTCTGAACTGATATCCACACGTTAGACCCGAAAAGCCCGGCCATGCGCCGGGTTTTTTCGAGCAATAAAAAACCCGGCACCTGGCCGGGTTTCTCTCAGGTCGCCAGATCAATTACTTGATCTTGGCTTCCTTGTACGCAACGTGCTTGCGGACAACCGGATCGTACTTTTTGATCTCGATTTTTTCCGGCGTGTTACGCTTGTTTTTCTTGGTCGTGTAGAAGTGACCAGTGCCTGCTGATGAAACCAGCTTGATTTTCTCGCGCATGATGCGGCTCCTTAAAATTTCTCGCCGCGGGCACGAAGATCGGCCAGCACAGCGTCAATGCCTTTTTTGTCGATGATGCGCATGCCTTTGGTGGATACGCGCAGCTTCACGAAACGCTTCTCGGACTCAACCCAGAAACGATGGTTCTGCAGATTCGGCAGAAAACGACGACGAGTGTGGTTCATCGCGTGGGAAACGTTGTTACCGGATACCGGACGCTTACCGGTAACCTGACAAACTCTGGACATACTTGCCTCCGACCTGAGCAATGGTCTCAATAATACGAATTCGTTTTTAATGCGTCTCTGGTTGCTAAGGAGCCATTACGCCCCCATTCGCGCCTCTAAACTGAACGCTGCTCGCCAGACGCCGCCAGAAAGGGACGCTTTTATACCAGAACTCGCCCCCCAACGCAAAAAATTGTTGGGAATTTGGCCAGTTTTCCGGCATTGGCGTGCACCGGTTTACATCAGTCCCCGTTCAGCGAGCGATATTACCTCACCGTGGCCAACAACCATATGGTCAAGAACCCTGATATCCACCAGGCCCAGAGCTTCCTTCAAGCGTCGGGTCAGGGAAATGTCAGCCTGGCTGGGTTCTGCCACGCCCGAGGGGTGGTTGTGAGCGAAAATCACGGCCGCCGCATTGTCCTCCAGGGCCTGTCGGACCACTTCCCGTGGATAGACGGCCGCGCCATCGATGGTGCCCCTGAACAACTCACGGTACTGGATGACGCGATGGCGGTTGTCCAGAAACAGGCCGGCGAAAACCTCGTGGGGATAGGTGCCGAGCCGGCTGGTGAGAAATCGTCGGGTATCTTCCGGAGAGCGAAGGGGATCGCCCTGGCGCAGTGGTTCATCCATGACCCGTCGGGCCATTTCCATGGCAGCCTGGACCTGGGCATACTTTGCTGTCCCCAGGCCTTTTACATCGCAGAACTGGCGCTGGGACGCGGTCAAAAGTCCCCGAAGCCCGGAGAATTCCTCAACGAGGTGACGGGCAAGTGCCATAACCGGCATGCCGGTTGTGCCGGTGCGTAGAAATATGGCCAGCAGTTCAGCGTCGGAGAGGGTCTGCGCTCCATGGGCGAGCAGGCGTTCCCGCGGACGCTCGTCCGTGGGCCAGGTCGGGTCGGTCATCTTGGCTTCCTTGCGTTGGTGATTCCTGCCCGGGGCGCGTCCTGCACCGCGACGGACATCTCAGGGTTACAAAGGTTACTTTAAAAAGTAACAATCGGTAAACGTAAGCCGTGCCCGGCAGGCTGTCGCTCCGGCCTGAGCATGCTATCTTATAAGCCTTTCATTTTATGCGGAAACGGAGCCCCTATGGCCGCCAGACGAATCCTTGTGGGAGTGACCGGTGGTATTGCTGCCTATAAGAGCGCCGATCTGGTGCGTCAGCTGAAGAAGGCTGGCCATGAGGTGCGAGTGGTTATGACCCGTGGCGCAGAAGCCTTCGTGACGCCGCTGACCTTCCAGGCCCTCAGTGGTGAACCGGTTCGGAGTTCCCTGCTGGACCCTGAGGCGGAAGCTGGCATGGGGCACATCGAGTTGGCCAAATGGGCCGATCAAATGGTGATTGCGCCAGCCTCTGCGGATTTTATTGCCCGTTTGGCGCAGGGCATGGCGGATGATCTGCTAACTACCGTCTGCTGTGCGACCGAGGCGCCTATTGCGGTAGTGCCAGCGATGAATCAGGCGATGTGGAGCAACGGCCGCACCCAGAGAAATATCCGGCTTCTTGAAGAGGATCCCCAGATCGAATTATGGGGGCCGGCCCAGGGAGCGCAGGCCTGTGGCGATACGGGGCCAGGCAGGATGTTGGAGCCGGAGGACATAGTCGCGCTCGTCGATCACAGTCACTCAGGCGTGCTCTCTGGCAAGACGGTCGTGATAACGGCAGGCCCCACCCGCGAGCCTATTGATCCGGTGCGCTATATAAGCAACCACAGTTCCGGGAAAATGGGGTATGCCCTGGCGAGCGCGGCCCGGAAGGCAGGCGCCCGGGTGATTCTGGTCAGTGGGCC